>CALXSE010000001.1 GCA_944391085.1 uncultured Kiritimatiellota bacterium
ACCTCCCCGCAAAGCCTCCGTACCCCGCCCATTCTCATCTCTCTTGATTGTTTTCTCACCCCCAGTGAGAGAATACACTGGTCGGGCGCCACGAGCGTGGAGACCGGCGTGGCCGTGGTGCCCGAGCCCACCGCCCTGGCGCTGCTCGCCCTCGGCGTGGCCGGCGTGGCCCTCCGCCGCCGCGTGGCCTAAGCCCTCGGCGGCCCACAAAAAAGGCCCCCGGCGGAGAACGCCGGGGGCCTTTTTCGCGCCGGGGCGAAACGACCGGAAGTGGTACAATAAGGGCATGGATTTCGACTTTCTGTTTTGCGGCGCGACGGTCTTCGACGGCACGGGCGCCAAACCCTTCACGGCGGACGTGGGCGTGCGGGGGGAGACAATCGCGGCCGTCGGCGACCTGGCGCAGGCGGAGGCGCGGGAGCGCCGCGACGCGCGGGGCCTGTGGTTGACGCCGGGGTTCATCGATGCGCACACCCATTCGGACGCCTTCCTGCTCTTGGAGCCGATGTGCCCAAGCAAGCTGACCCAGGGCGTGACCACGGAAATCGGCGGACAATGCGGCGGCAGCGCCGCGCCGCGGCTGAACGGCGCGCGCCTGCCCTCGGACTGGGAGGCGCAGACCTATCCGCCGCGACCGGGGCACGTGGGGCCGGGGCCGAATTGGGGCACGGTGGCCGATTACCGCGCGTGCCTGGAGGCCGCCCGGCCGGCGACGAACCTGATCCTCTTCGCGGGGCACAACACTATCCGCAAGGGCGTGATGGGCGACGCGCCGCGGACGGCGACGGCGGAGGAAACCGCCCGAATGGCCCGCGTGTTGGAGCAGGCGCTCGACGAGGGGGCCTGGGGGCTGACGACGGGATTGGTCTACCACCCGGGCGTCCACAGCGCGCCGGAGGAGGTGCTGGCGTTGGCCAGGGCCTGCGCCGGGCGCGGGGGGATGTACGCCACGCATATGCGCAGCGAGGGGGAGCGGCTCCTGGAGGCCATCGACGAGGTGCTCGCGCTCGTCCGCGCCACCGGCATCCGCGCCCAGATCTCGCACCTCAAGACGTCGGGCCGCGCGAACTGGCGCAAGGCGGAGGCGGCCATCGGCAAGATCGAGGCCGCGCGCGCGGAGGGCCTGTGGCTCCATTCCGACCGCTATCCTTACCTGTCGGCGGGGACGGACTTGGACATCGTCTTGCCCGAATGGGCCGCGGCGGGCGGCAACGCCGCCATCCTCGCCCATCTGGACGCCCCGGGCGACGCGCGGCGCATCGCCGCCGAGCTCGACGCCTCGGGGCGTGACCCGCAGGACGTGATGATCGGCGGCACGTGGTCGCCCGAGACGCGCCCGCTCTCGGGGCGGACGCTCGCCGAAATCATGGAGGCGTGGGGGTGCGGCCTGGGCGAGGCGGTGGTGCGCATCCTGCGGGCCGACCGCAGCCGCACGGGGGCCTTCTTCTTCGGGATGTGCGAGGACAACCTGCTCAAAATCCTGGCGCGGCCATGGGTGATGCCCGGGTCGGACGCCTCGTTGCGCGCACCGTGGGGGCCGCTGGGGCGCGATTGGCCGCACCCGCGCGCCTACGGCACGCACCCGCGCTTCTTCCGCACGCTCACCGAGCGCCTCGGGTTGCCGCCGGAGGAGGCCTTCCGCCGCATGACGGGCCTGCCGGCGCACGCCTTCGGCATCCCCAGACGCGGGCTGGTGAAGGAGGGCTGGTTCGCGGATTTGGCGCTCATCGACCCCGCGGCCTGGCGCGACGCGGCGGACTACGCCCACCCGCACCGCTTCGCCAGGGGCGTGGACACGGTTCTCGTGAACGGCTCGCCCGTCCTCATGGGCGGGCAGCTCAACCCCTCAGCCCCGCGCCGCGGCCGCCTCCTGGAGCGGGCGTGAGAGTGCCGGCCATGGACAAGGCGGAAATCTTGGCGGCGCTCCGCGCGCCGGAGGCGGAAGGGCTCTTCGCGCAGGCCCGGGCGATCCGCGCCAAGACGAAGGGAAACGGGGTCTTTTTCCGCGGTCTGATCGAGCTTTCCAGCGTCTGCGACCGCGACTGCCTCTATTGTGGGATGCGCCGTTCCAACGCCGCGGCGCACCGTTACGCCATGCGCGACGACGAGGTCGTGGCCTGCGCGCGCCTGGCCCGGGGGCTGGGCTTCGGCACCGTGGTGCTGCAGGCCGGCGAGTGCCCGGCGCTCTGGACGCGCCGGCGCGTGGCCGAGCTGGTCCGGCGCGTGCGGGGCGAGACGGGCCAGCGCGTCACCCTCTCGCTGGGCGAGCGTTCGGAGGCCGACACGGCGGCCTGGCGCGAGGCGGGGGCGGAACGGTATCTGCTCCGCTTCGAGACCACCGACCGCGCCCTCTTCGCCCGCATCCACCCCGGCGCGCCGACGGGCGGCGGGCACCCGCGCCTGGCCCAGCTGCGCCGCATGAAGGCGCAGGGCTACGAAATCGGCGGCGGGATGATGCTGGGGCTGCCGGGGCAGACGCTCGGCTCGGTGGCGGACGACCTGCTGGCGCTCCGGGAGCTGTCCGCGGACATGGTGGGGCTGGGGCCTTACCTGGCCCACCCCGACACGCCCCTGGGGCGGGACAAGACGCCAAGCGAAGTGCCGGTGAGCGTGGACTTCACGTGCCGTTGCTACGCGCTGGCGCGGCTGTTGCTGCCCCACGCGAACATCCCCTCGACCACCGCGCTCTCGACGCTCGACCCGGAAAGCGGCCGCCTGCGCGGGCTCTCCAGCGGCGCCAACGTCTTCATGCCCAACCTGACGCCGGCGGCCTACCGCGCGGATTACCAGATCTACCCGGGCAAAATCTGCGTCGTCGCCCCCCAGGCCGACGCCATCGACGCACTCCGCGCCGACCTCGGCCGCCTCGGCCTCCGCCAGGTCACAGGATAAGGGTGAGGGCGGAGAGCACGCAGAGGAAGGCAAGGTTGAGAAGCGTGAAGAGCAGGAGGTACCGCCATGGGCGGGCGTCCGGCTCGCGGAGGTAAAGCCCCAGGGAGATGAGGCTGGCCAGGGAGGCGACGGGTGTGCCGAAGGCGCCGATGTCGGCGCCCCAGAGCAGGCCGGCCCAATCGTCGGTGAAGGGGGAGAGGAGGATGACGGCGGGGACGTTGGAGAGGAACTGCGAGGCGACCGCGGCGGTGGCCTGCGCGTGATCCTCAAGAAGCCGGCCAAGAAGCGCGTCGACGGCGGGGATGCGCCCAAGGTTGCCGGAAAAGACGAAGAAGCCCACGAAGGTGAGCAGCAGGCCATAGTCGATGCCGCGCAGGGCGGCGCGGTAAAAGAGAAGCATGGAGCCCAGGACGGCCCCGAACAGCCAGCCGTGCGGCAGGATGCGGAAGACCGTCAGCAGGCAGAGCACGAAGAGCACGCCGCAGAGCATGGCCTTGCGCGGATGGGCCAGGGTGCGGCGGTGCTCGAAACGGAAATCGATGGGCTCGTCGCGCAGGGCGTGCGTCAGGGCGAAAAGCAGGAGCGCGCCGCCGAACGCCACGGGCAGCGTGGCCGCGAAGAAGTCCGCCGCGGGGATGGCGTGCGCGGTGTAAAGGAACAGATTCTGCGGGTTGCCGACGGGCGTGGCGATGGAGCCGAGGTTCGCCGCGACGGTCTGCAGGGCGATAAGGCCGGGCAGGCGGCGGCGCAGGCCCAGGCGGTCAAGCGCGTAGACGGCAAAGGGGACAAGGGCGATGAGCGCGACGTCGTTCGTCGCCACCATCGAAATCCAGAACGGCAGCTGCACCAGCGTGTGCGCCAGCGAACGGAAGCGCGTGCGCCCGGCAAGCAACGACTGCGCCAGGACGCGGAAGAGCGCGCACCCGCGCAGGCCCGCCACCACCGCCATCAGGCAAAAGAGCAGGTTGAGCGTGCGCAGGTCGATGTCCCGCCACCAGGCGCCCGCCCCGTCCACCGGCAGGAAGGAGAACGCCGCGGCCAGCAGCGAGACGGCCGTGACGGCGTTGGCCCGCAGGAAGCGAAGCGCGGCGGCAAGGCTCAGGGGCAAGGCTCGGCCCCCCGCTCATGCGGCCAGCGGCGCGTATAGGCCCAGTAGGCCGCGAGCAGCAACGCCGCCGCGCCGACCCACGCCGCAGGGTCGCCCCAGTAGACGGCGTTCACGCCAAGCACCCGCAGCAGCCCCAGCGCCACGCCCGCGCGCATCGCCATCTCGACGAAGCCCGCCAGCATGGGCAGGAAGGAACGGCCGATGCCCTGGAGGGTGTTGCGGAAGATGAAGATGAGCCCCAGCGGCACAAAGAAAGGCGAGCAGACCCAGAGCATCCGCCGCCCGACGGCCAGCGCCTCCCCGCCCCGTTCCCTGATGAACGCCGCGACGAACCAGTCGCCAAAGCACAACGCCAACGCCGTCATCGCCAGCCCGGAAACGACCGAGACCAGCACCGCGGCCCGCACCCCCGCGCGGATCCGCGCCAATTTGCCCGCGCCGTAGTTCTGCGCCGCATAGGTGGCCATGGCCTGGCCGAGCGCCACCGGCAGCTGGCACGCCACGTTCTCCACGTTCCGCGCCGCCGTCATCCCCGCCACGAGCGCCACGCCAAAGGTGTTGATGGCCGCCTGCAGCACCATCGCGCCCAGCCCGGTCACCGAAAACTGAAGCCCCATCGGCACGGCGATCCACAGCTGCCGCAGCGCCATCCGCAGCCTCGGCCGCCAATCCGACAGCCTCAGGCGCAGCTCCGGCAACCGCCCCGTGACACAGACCAGGCAGGTGAGCGCGGACGTGAAGATGGCCGTGTTGGTGGCCCACGCCGCGCCGGCCACGCCCATGTCGAAGGCCGTGATGAAGAGGACGTCCAGCACGACGTTCAGCAGCGACGCGCCGGCCAGGAAGAAGAGCGGCGTGCGGCTGTCGCCAAGCGCACGGAGCGTGGCGCTCTGGAAGTTGAAGAAGACCATGAGCGGCGTGCCCAGGAAACTGACGGAAAGGTAGGCGCGCGTCTGCCCGAAAATGGCCGGGGGCGTGTTCAGCAGGCGCAGAATGGCGTCCGTGCCCAGCCAACACGCCGCCGTCACCGCCCCCGCGATGGCCGCGCTCACCCACGCCCCCGTGCCGACGGACAGGCGCACGCCGCGCAGGTCGCCCGCCCCGAAGCGCTGCGCCGTCACCACCGCCACGCCCGCCGTGATGCCGAAGACGAACCCCAGCACCACGAAGATGGTCGAGCCCACGCTCCCCACCGCGGCCAACGCCTCCTCGCCAAGCAGGCGCCCCACGATGACCATGTCCGCCAGCGCGTACGCCATCTGGATGACGTTGCCCACCAGCAGGGGCCAGGAAAAGGCCACCAGCAGCCGAAACGGCGAACCGTTGGTCATGTCGGTGGCCATGGCGGTCACTCGGCGGGGGCGGCCCCAACGGCGGGATGGAGATAGTAAGGCGCGGGATCCTCGGTGAGCGCGCCGCCCAGGCGCCGGATCGCCTCGGGCAGCAACGCCGCGGCAAGCGCGACGGGGCGGAGGGCAAACTCGGCCAGCCGCGCCGCGTCCGGGCTCACCATGTCCCCGGTCGGCACGAAACGCCCACGCGCCAAGAGACGGAAGCCCCCACGCTGGACGATGGCGTCCGGCCCGACGGCGAAGCGCACGGCCCAGAGCGTGCCGCGCCGCGCGTCGCCCACCACCGTCACCTCCGGCAGCCCGGAGGCCAAGGCGCAGAGCGCGGCCGAGGGGAAGCCTTTGGGCCGCATCCCCCACGCCAGCCCCATCCCCTGCAGGCACGCGATGGACGAGCGCACGCCGGCGAACGACCCGGGCCCCAGCCCGACGGCCAGCAGGCCCGGCCTGCGCCCGGCGAGCAGGCCCCGCAGGCGCCCGCACCACGTGGGGTCGCGCCCCTCCAGCTCAAGCGTCTCGCCGCCAAAGGCGATGAGCGTGCGGGCGGTGGAACGGTCCAAGACAAGCGCGTCCATCAGAAACACCTCTTGATGAGGGACAGGATCCCCTGCTTCCACGGCACGCGGTGGGTCTTCCCGCTCCGCCCCCGGAAACGCGGCAGGTTCGCCACGTACCACGCATAGTTGCGCAGGAGCGCCTCCTGGTTGGAGAAGCGCGGCGCCCACCCCAGCCGTGCGCGGATCTTGCCCACGTCGACGAAGCTGTCCCGCGGCGCGGTCTCGTACACCCACCGATAGAGCGGCGAGAGGCGCAGCGCCTCAAGCACGCGCAGCGTGGGGATGACAAGCCAGGCCGGCGTGCCGCGCACGCGCTTGCCGTGGCCCGCGGCGTCGAGCACGGCCTGCCAATCCTCGCGCATCGTGGCGAAGCGATCCGCGCCGACGTTGTAGGTGTCGCGCACCGCGGCCACGTCAGGATGGGAAAGGCAGAGGCCGATCGCGTCGCACAGATCCTCCACGTCCAGCAGCTGGTAACGGTTGCGCCCCGACCCGATCAGGGGGAAGCCGTGGCCCGTGTACGCCCAATCGTACAGCAACGCGAACACGCCCAGCCGCTCCGGCCCCACAAAGCTCTTGGGCCGCAGGATGGAAACCGCGAAGCCCGGCGCATCCAGCCCCCGCGCGATGCCCTCGGCCTCGATCTTGCTCTCCCCATAGGGCCCCACGCCGCAGAGCCGGTCGCCCTCAACGACGGGATGGTGGTCGGGGATCCCATAGACCGCCGTCGAGGAGATGTAGACGAACCGCCGCACGTCGGCGGCCCTGGCCTCCTCCAGCACCACCCGCGCCCCCTCCACGTCCGTCGAGCGGATCTCCGCCTCGTCGCAAAGCGGCAGCGCCGCCGCGCAATGGACGACCGCGCCGCACCCGGCCGTCAGCGCGCGCACCGCCGCGCGGTCGCGCACGTCCCCCACCACCGCCCGCACGCGCGGGTCCTCCCTCTCCGGATAATCGAAGCCCGCCAAATCCAGCGAGCGCACCTCCCCCACCCCATGGGCGAGCAGCCAGCGGATGAGGTTGATGCCCAAAAAGCCGCTCCCGCCCGTGACAAGCACGGGCGCGGGGAATACGGCCTGGCTGGGGGCGGCCATCTCAGGCGCGCTCGGCCAACGGCACGTAAGTCCGCGGCCCCTTGCCGGTGATCGCCTTGAACGCCGGGCGCACGATGGGCCCGCCGTTCACCAACTCCTCCAGGCGGTGCGCGCACCACCCCACCACGCGCGAGATGGCGAAGAGCGGCGTGTACAGATCCACCGGGATGTTGAGCATGTCATAGACGAAGCCCGAGTAGAAGTCCACGTTCGCGCACAGCTCCTTGGTCTTCTCGCGCCCCTCGTTGAAGATTTGCGGCCCCAGGCGCTCGATGGCCTCGTACAGCCGGAACTCCTCCATCCGGTCCTTCGTCTCGGCCAGCTCGCGGGCCTTCTCCTTGAGCAGCGTCGCGCGCGGGTCGGAGAGCGTGTAGACCGCGTGCCCCAGCCCGTAGATGAGCCCCGAGCCGTCCCCCGCCTCCCTGCGCAGGATCTTGCGCAGGTAATCGGCGATGGCGCCCTCGTCGCCCCAATCCGGCAGCGCGTCCTTGATCTCGTCCATCTGGTGCATCACGCGCAGGTTCGCGCCGCCATGGCGCGGGCCCTTGAGCGAGAGGATCGCCGCGGCGATGGCCGAATACGTGTCCGTCGCCGCCGACGTCACCACGTGCGTCGTGAAGGCCGAGTTGTTGCCGCCGCCGTGCTCCGCGTGCAACACCAGGCACAAATCCAGCAACTCCGCCTCCAAAGGCGTGTACGCCGCGTCCTCGCGCAACATCATCAGGAAGTTCTCCGCCGTCGAGCGCCCCGGCACCGGGTTGCGCACGAAGAGCGACTCCCCGTGGTAATAATGCATCTTCGCCTGATACGCATACGCCGCCATCGCCGGGAACCGCGCCACCAGGTCGATGCTCTGGCGCAACACCGCCGGGATGCTCACCGCGTCGGGCGTCTCATCGTCGCTGTACGCCGCCAGCACCGACCGCGCCAGCGAGTTCATGATGTCCCGGCTCGGCTCGCGGATGATCTTCTCCAACAGCTGATACGGCAACGCGCGCTTCGAGGCCAGTACCGCGTCCCACTCCTCCAAGTCCGCCTGCGTCGGCATCTGCCCGAACAGCAGCAGATACGCCGTCTCCTCGAACCCGGGCCGCCCCTCGCTCTGGAACCCGTGCACCAGATCCTGCACGTCCATCCCGCGGTAATACTGCTTGCCCGGCACCGGGACCAGCTCGTTCTCGTCCATCACATAGCCATGGATCGAGCCCACCCGCGTCAGCCCCACCAGCACGCCCGAGCCATCCTCGTTGCGCAGGCCGCGCTTCACGTTGTACCGCCGGTAAAGCTGCGGGTCGATTTGCGCGCACGCACGCGCCAACCCCTCGTACCGCGCCAACCGCTCCTCCGTCAAAAGGGTGTCCGTGCGCGTCTCGGGGGCGTCCTTCTTGTTCCGTGTCACCATGCTGCGTGCTCTCCGCTTCCGTTGCCAAACCAATGCGGTCAAAAAACAAACTTTTATTTTACCATCCCCCGCCCCATTTCGCAATTCCATCCCCCAAAGGGAACCTCCGCGGGGCCGCCCCTTCCCCACAGGAACCCGCGAAAGCCCCTTGCGAAACCGCCCCCCGGCCCGCCCCTCACTGGAACGGCTCGCGGGCGATGGAACCATCGGCCTCCTGGGCCTTGATCACCTCCACCCGCCTCTGCACCTCGGAAAGCTTCGCGTTGCAAAACGCCACCAGCCGCCGCCCCTCCTCGAACGCCGCGATCATGTCGTCCAACGGCAGCTGCCCCGCCTCCATCTGCGCCACCAGCTCGTCCAAACGCGCGGAGGCCTCCTCAAAGGTCTTGGGCTCGGCTTTCTTCCTCTCGGCCATGTCGGCGGCTCCTTTACTCTTTGGCGGCCTTCGGGTAACGCTGGGAGAACTCCGCGCGGAGGGCCTTCGCCTCGCCCTCAAGCCCCTGGGCCTCAAGCGCGGCGATGGCCGCGCGGAAGGCCGCCGGCACCAACGCCTCGTCGTCGAAAAAGATGATCAGCGCCATGTTCGCGCGGAGCGCCCCGTCCGCGTCCCCAAGCGCCGCGCACGCCGCCGCCAGACCCGCATAGGCCTGGGCGCGCAAGGCCTGCCCCTCCGCCGTCGCCGTGTCCGCGCGCTCGGCCGCCAACGCGAAGGCCTCGCGCGCGGCCCCCTGCTCGCCCGCCGCGGCGCGGAGCCGCCCCACCCCCAGCGCGGCCGCCGCGTCATGCGCCGACGGCGCGCCGCCGGCCCCCAGGGCCGCCTCATAGGCCGCGAGCGCCGTGGCCCGCCGCCCCTGCGCCTCCGCCGCCCGCCCCAACAGCACGTTGCCCCACGCCCGGGCCTCGCCGCCGCGCCCGGCCAGCGCCCGCGCCGCCGCCTCGCTCTCGGCCCATTCTCCGCGCCCGGCGCGGAACTCGGCCAGCCAGGCCAGGTACTCGGGGGCCAACCCCTGGGCGTCCTTGAGCGCCACGATGGGCTGGAGCAGCGCGGCCGCCTCGTCGCCACGCCCCAAGGCATGGAGGCTCTGGGCGCGCCGCATCGCCGCGTCGGTCCTGCGCGCGTGGTCGAGCGGCGTCACGCCGCCCGCACCGTCCGCGGACAGCGCCTGGGCGAAACGCCCCTCCGCGGCCTGGAAATCACGCGCGTTAAAGAAGATGAGCCCGCGCAGATAGGCCGCCTCCGCCGCGCCCTGCCCCTGCGGGAAGCGCGAGAGATACTCGTCGAGCGCGGCCGCCGCGCCCGACGCGTCGTTTTCCGCCAAGGCGTTGCGGGCACGGAGCGACAGCGCGTCCGCCGCCACCCCCGCGTCGCCGGAGGCAAGCGCCAAATCCAAGGCGCGCGCCGCGCGGTCGGCGTCCTTGGCCTGGGTGAAGGCATAGGCCGCGGCGTAGGCCGCACGGCCCGCGGCGGGGGCGTCCGGCCAACGCTCGGCGGTGCGCAGCCACGTCTCGCCCGCCCGGGCGGCGTCGCCGGACTGCTGCTCGAACCAGCCCAGGCGGTACCCTGCGTCGGCGGCCTGCTCCGCGGGGGCGCCCTCCATCAGCCAGGCGGCTGCGGCGCGGGCCTGCGGCGCGTCCTTGGCACGGATGGCCGCGTCAAGGCGAAAGGGCTCGAGCGCCGCGCGGGACTCCGGCGACAGGCGGTCGGAGACGCGGCCCCAGGCCCGGAGGAAGTCGGCTGGGTCGCCGGCCTTGGCGCGGAGGGCAAGCATGGCGTGTGCGGCGGCGGGGGCCTCCTGCGCCTGGGGAAACTCGGAAAGGAGGCGCTCATAGGCGGTGAGCGCGCCCGGGGCGTCCCCCAACGCCTCGGCGACGGCGCCCTCGAGGGCGAGGCGCCCGGCCGTCGGCGCGGGGGCGGCCTGCTTGGCGGCCTCGAGCCACGCGCGGGCCTCCTCGGGCCGTTGGGCGCGGAGGGCGGCGTAGGCCGCGGCGGCGCGCCCGGCGGCGTCCGCCAGGCCGGCTTGCCCAGCGGTTTGGGCGAAGGCGGCGGCCTCGGGCCAGGCCTGCGCGGCGAAGGCGGCGGCGAAGGCGGCGGCCGCGGCGGCGGGGCGCTCGGCCTCGGGGGCTTGGGCGACGGCCTCGCGGTGGAGGGCCCAGGCTTGGGCGGCGTCGCCGTGGGCAAGGGCGAGGGCGGCGAGGGCGGCCTTGGCCTGGGAGGCGCAGGGGCCGGGGGCGGCGGCCACGCGACGGAGGACGGAGTCGGCGTCCTTCGCGCGGCCGAGGTCGGCATAGCAGAGACCGAGGTTCAGGAGCGAGGCCTGACGCACGGCGTCCGTGGCCGGGCCGGTGGCGACGGCCTCGAGCAGGCGGCGGGCCTCGTCGGAGCGCGGGTCGACGCGGCGCAGGGCAAGGGCCAGGCGGAGGCGGGCGGCGGCCTGGCGTTCGCCCTCCAGGCGCCCGGCGAGACCACGGTAGAGCGTCAGGGCCTCGGCGTCGCGGCCAAGCGCCTCAAGGCAGCCGGCGAGCGCGTAGCGGGCGTCGTCGTTGGCCGGTTCCGCCCGAAGGATGGCCTCGTACTCGGCGGCGGCCTGGGCGGCCAGGCCCCGGCGGGCCAGCCCGTCGGCGAAGGCCATGCGCCCGCCGTCCGCCCAGGCGGGGGCGGCGCAGGCCGTGAGAAGGGCGAGGAGGAGCGCTTTCATGTCCCTTTAGGATAGCAAAAAGCGCCGTGCTTGCGCACGGCGCTTTTGCCATGGGGCGTGGGGCTTAGGCCTCGGGCATGGTCTTACGCAGGCCCTGACCGCGGTCGCCTTCCTTCCACTGACCGCGCTTGATCAGCAGGTTGATGCGCTCAAAACGCTTGAGCACGTTGCGCTTGGCGGTGATTTTGCCCGACCCTTTGAGACTTCTGTGCTGGCTCATTTCGCGAACCTCCTTGAACGTTGCGTCGCGGGTCTGAACCCCGCAGAAAGAAAAAGTCCTTGCATGATACCACAGTTCACCCGCAGACCGCAAGCCTTTTCATGGGTCGTCGGGGAAGAGCCGCTCGAGGATGCGCTCGGCGGGCGTGGCGGCGGCCTTGGACTGGTTGCAGGCGAAGCAGGCGGGGACGACGTTGCCTTTGACGGATTTGCCGCCGCGGGCGACGGGGATGAGGTGATCCATGGTGAGCTTCCCCGGGGGGAAGCGGCCGTGGCAGTAGTGGCATTCGCCTTTGGCGAGCTGGGCCTTCCACCAGGCGCTGGCACGGAGGGCGCGGGCGCGTTCGCGCTCGCGGCGGATGTGGGCCTCGTCGACGGGTTGGTACCAGTCCATGGTCAGGAGACCTCCGGCGCGGGGATGCCGCGGAAACGGCGGTGAAGCCACAGGTATTGCTCGGGGGCCATGCGGATGACGCGCTCGAGGCGGGAGACAAGCTCGGCGGTGAGGGCGCGGACGGCCTCGTCGTGCGGGAGGTCGGGGCCGGCGACGATGGGCGTGCCGACGGCGACCATCTTGTAGCGCAGGGGTCCGGTGCGCAGGAAACCGCCCACGATGATGGGCGCGCCGGTGGAGAGGTGCAGGCGCGCGGGGGTGGTGTAGACGGGGACGCTGTGGCCGAAGAAGGGCACCCTGACGCCACGCGAGGCGTATTGGTCGAAGAGGACGGCGAGGGCGGCGTTCTGGCCGCGCCAGCGGTGCATGGCCGCGCCGCGGAAGCCGTGCTGCTTGGGGATGATGGTGGCGCCGCCGCGGAAGTTGTGCCGGTTGAGGAAGCGCTGGAGGAAGGGGTTGTCCATCAGGCGGGCGACGGCGAAGAAGGGGCGGGCGCTGGTGATGGCGGCGATGCCGGCCTCCCACGAGCCCAGGTGGCCGGTGGCCAGGATGATGGGGCAGGTGGGGTGGAAGAGCAGGCGCTCGCACTCGGCGTCCATCTCGAGGGCGACGTGGTCGCGCCAATTTTCGCGCGTGACGCTCTCGGAGACGCGCAGGGCCTCGCAGATATGCCCCACGAAGTGGCCCAGCGAGCAGCGGGCGATGCGGTAGGCCTCGGCGCGGGTCCGGGCGAGGCCGGCGATGAGGACGTTGTCGACGGCGGTGCGGGCGCGCCTGGTGCGCCGCAGAAGGGAGAAGACGCCCGCGCCGACCCCCCAGCCGAAGGGATAAGCCCACCGCACAGGCATCAATCGGTAAAACCACCAAAGCCCGGCCAGGAGCAAATATTGCAGGTAAAAGCCAACTTGTCGCATTTGCCCCATTATAACACACCCTCCGCAGGCCCGGGGGGACAAAAAAGCCCCCGGCGGGGCCGGGGGCCGTGTCGCCGCCGCAGGGCTCACAGGCAGCTGTGGCAGGTGCGGGCGATGACCTCGTCCTGGTGCTTCTTGGAGAGGGTGACGAAGCGGACGGCGTAGCCGGAGACGCGGATGGTGAGGTTGGGGTACTTGTCGGGGTGGGCCTGGGCGTCGCGCAGGAGGTCGGTGTTGAAGACGTTGACGTTGAGGTGGTGGGCGCCCTGGACGAAGTAGCCGTCCATGAGGCGGGTGAGGTGCGCGACCTGCTCGGGCTCGTCCTTGCCGAGGGCCGAGGGGTTGATGGTGAAGGTGTTGGAGATGCCGTCGCGGCAGGCGTCGTAGTTGAGCTTGGCCACGGAGTTGAGCGAGAAGGTCGCGCCGGAGGCGTCGCGCCCGTGCATGGGGTTGGCGCCGGGGGCGAAGGGCTCGCCGGCCTTGCGGCCGTCCGGCGTGGCGCCGGTGTTCTTGCCGTACATCACGTTGGAGGTGATGGTCAGGAGGCTGAGGGTGTGCTCGGCGCCGCGGTAGCACGGCGTCTTGCGCAGCTCGGCGTAGAAGAACTCGGCGAGCTCCTTGGCGATGGCGTCGACGCGGTCGTCGTCGTTGCCGAACTTGGGGAAGTCGCCCTCGACCTTGAAGTCCACCGTCAGGCCGTCTTCGTTGCGGACGGGGGTGACCTTGGCGTACTTGATGGCGGAGAGGGAGTCGGCGGCGACGGAGAGGCCGGCCGCGCCGAAGGCCATCCAGCGGTGCGCGAGGTGGGTGTCGTGCAGGGCCATCTGGATCTTCTCGTAGGCGTACTTGTCGTGCATGTAGTGAATCACGTTCATGGTGTTCACGTACTGGTGCGCGAGCCAGGAGAGGACCTGCTTGAAGCGGGCGAGGGTGTCCTCGTAATCCAGCGGGCCCTCGGGCGGGAGGTCGGTCTTGGGGCCGACCTGCTTGCCCTTGATTTCCTCGCGGCCGCCGTTGAGGGCCATGAGCAGGGCCTTGGGCAGGTTGGCGCGGGCGCCGAAGAACTGCATGTCCTTGCCGATGGTCATGGCCGAGACGCAGCAGGCGATGGCGTAGTCGTCGCCGAAGCGCTCGCGCATGAGGTCGTCGTTCTCGTACTGCACGGAGTCGGTGACGATGGAGACGTGCGCGCAGTAGTCCTTCCACCCCTGCGGCAGGGCCTGGGCCCAGAGGACGGTCATGTTGGGCTCGGGCGCGGGGCCGAGGTTCTCGAGCGTGTGCAGCACGCGGAAGGAGGTCTTGGTGACGAGGGTGCGGCCGTCCAGGCCCATGCCGCCGAGGCTCTCGGTGGTCCAGGTGGGGTCGCCGGCGAAGAGCTCGTTGTACTCGGGCGTGCGGAGCTGGCGGTTCATGCGCAGGTGCAGCACGTAGTCGTCGATCAGCTCCTGGGCGGACTCCTCGGTGAGGACGCCGGCCTTCAGGTCGCGCTCGATGTAGATGTCCAGGAAGGTGGCGGTGCGGCCCAGGCTCATGGCCGCGCCGTTCTGCTCCTTGATGGCGGCCAGGTAGCCGAAGTAGGTGGCCTGGACGGCCTCGCGGGCGCTCTGCGCGGGCTTGGAGATGTCGTGGCCGTACATCGCGGCCATCTGCTTCAGGCGGCCAAGGTAGTCGATCTGGCGCCACACGTCCTCACGCAGGCGGATGGTCTCGTCGTCCATCACCGCGTCGGGGGCCGTGCCGATGGCGTCGAGATCCTTCTGCTTCTCCTCGATCAGGCGGTCCACGCCATAAAGCGCCACGCGGCGGTAGTCGCCGATGATGCGGCCGCGGCCGTAGGCGTCGGGCAGGCCGGTGAGGACGTGGGCGGAGCGGAGGGCGCGCATGTCCTTGGTGTAGGCGCGGAAGACGCCGTCGTTGTGCGTCGTGCGGTAGGTGAACTCGGTCTTCAGCTTCTCGCTGATGTGGTAGCCGTACGCCTCCGCGGCCTGGACGGCCATGCGCATCCCGCCGAAGGGGTTGACCGAGCGCTTCAGCGGCGCGTCCGTCTGCAGGCCCACGATGATCTCGTTCTCACGGTCCAGGTAGCCGGGCTTGTGGTTCAGCAGGCTCGAGGCGTTCTCCACGTCCACGTCCAGCACGCCGCCCTTCTCGAACTCCTCCTTGTGGAGCCGCTCATACGCCGCGTTCACCTTCTCGGTGCGCGCCGTCGGCCCCACGAGGAACGACGCATCCCCCTCATAGGGCGTGTAGTTCGCCTGGATGAAATCGCGGACGTCTATCGCGTCCTGCCACTTGCCTGGCTTGAACTCAGGATACTGGGCCATGATGCCCTCCTTTGCCGTGTTTCCAATCTGCTCCCGGCCCGGGCGGAACCCCGCCGCAATCTGCCGGGAAAGTGCCAAAACTGTACCAAATACAATTTGCGCCTGTCAAGCCCGCCCCACCACGGGACACAAAATATTGTGCCCCCCATGCGCCATTGGCACAACATACGCCGCAAAAGCGCCCTGCCCCAGGATGTGCTACAATGCCCCCGAACCACCCGCACGGAAGCTTACCCAGGAGACACCGCCATGCCCGAAGACCCCACCCTTCCCCGCATCCTCATGCGCCCCCGCCGCCGTTACCGCTGCCTCGCCCTCCCGGACGCCTTCGTCCCCCCGGAAGAACCCGCCGACCAGGCCCGCCTCACCGCCGCCATCCGCGACGCCCTCACCCCGGACCTCCACCCCATCATCCGCCCCGCCGCGCCCGGCGCCTGGCTCTGCGCCTTCCTCCACGCCGCCACGCGCCCCAAACGCGCCGCCACCTACGAGCACGGCCGCCCCGGGACCGTCCGCTTCACCCCCCGCGCCGCCGCGCTCCTCCTCGCCGACTGGCGCCACGGCCTCCTCTACGCCGCCACGCCCCGCCGCGACGCCCTCCCCGGCTTCCTTGCCGCGCTCAACGGCACCCTCTTCCCAGGCCGCCGCCCCGCGGCCCCCTTCCAAACCCTCCCGCTCGACCCCGACCGCCTCCGCCTCCTCTCCCCCCAGGATCGACGCCCCGGCCCGCCCGGCGCGCCCTGGGCCGAACTCCGCCTCAAGGCCCTCGTCTGGCAGGAGCCCGGCCTCGGCGGGGCCCGCGGCGAACTCCGCTGGGACGGGGACGGCTTCGACGCCGCCGAGCCCTGGCCCGAGCGCCTCCAACGCCTCACCTTCCTCATCCGCCCCCCGGGCGCCAAACCCGGCGCCGCCTTCGTCGCAGAGCTCCACCGCGGCGGCGAACTCCTCGCCGCGCTCAGCCCCCACACCCTCCCCGCGCTCGCCGCGCTCATCGGCCACGCCAGCTGAGCCACGCCCATGGAAGACGAACCCTACCTCCTCGACCGCCCCGACGACCCCGGCCCGCCCCCGCGCCTCGTCCCCCACCCCTGCCCTTACGCCCCCGAGGGCGAAGACCCCGCCGCCCTCCGCCCCCGGGGGCTCGCGGACGTCCTCCGCGCCGTCGCCGCGCTCGGCCCCGACGCCCCCGCGCGCTGCCTCCTCCTCGCCCCCGGCGCGCCGGGCCCCTGGCTCGCCCCGGAGTCCCGCGACCTCCGCGCCTGGGCCCGCCGGGCCGAGGCCGCCTGGGGCCGCCCCGTCCGCGCCCTCGCCCCGAACGCCCCCTGCCCCTGCGGACAGGCGCCCGCCTGCCGCGCCCACCCCAACGCCGCGGCCCACGACGCACGGCGCCGCCTAGACGCCCTCGCCACCCGCCAGGACACCCTCACCGCCGCCTTCGACCAACGCCTCGACGCGCTCCCCGAGCGCGGCCGGCGCCTTGTCCAGGACTGGGCCCACCTCCCGGATCCCAACCGCCCCAACCACCCCATCCCCGTCGCCGCCCTCGCCAAACGCCACCGCATCAGCGACCGCCAGGCCTTCCGCCTGCTTGCCCAGGCCAAAGACGCCGACCCGGCCTTCTTCGCCCTCCTCAAGCGCCTCCGCGACCACCGCCTCCGCCCCAACCGCGCCTATGAGGTCCGCGACGACTCCCGCCCCACCGACTGGCTCTGACCCCGACAACCCAAAAAAAGGCCCCGGCATCCGCCGGGGCCTTGTCGCGCCAAAAACGCGCTTACGCCACGCGGCGACGAAGGGCCACGCCGGCCACGCCCAGCGCGAGCAGCGCCAGCGCCGTCGGCTCAGGGAGGATGGTCGCGCCGTCGACGACGACGCCGTTCGTGCCGGAGCCCAGCGAGGTAATCTCATCCTGGGTCAGCACCTCGTCATAGACCGCCACGCCCCCGAACGTCCACGCATCGTTGGTCGCGAACGCCATCTCGAGCGCGCCGTTGGCCAGGCCGGTGAGCGCGGGCGTGCCGCCACTAGCGTTAAGCGTCAGCGCAGAACCATTGGAATAGGCGGCGGCATTCCAACGGTTGTTGGCCGCATCCCACGTGCCGGTGAGCACGATGAGGACGGTCCCGCTGTTCCCGACGCCTTCATTGGGAGACCACGCATAACCGTTGGAGGTCGTCCCCGTGTGGACGCCGACGCCGTTGGCGCCGGAATAGGCCAAAATCCCCTGGGCCACCCCATCGGCAGGCGTACCGCCCACGAAGGTGGCGATGGAGGTATTTTCAAAGGAGCCGGAGGCGAAGCCGGCGTTCAGGGTCAGCTTGACGGCGATGGAGAAGTCGCCCTTCTCGGCGCCCTCGCCGAAGACGGTGGCGGTGCCGGGAGTGGCGCCGTTGTTGAGCCAGGTGACGTTGAGCGCGGAGGCAACCGCGGTCAGACACACTGCGCAGAGCAGGAGAAAACAACGTTTCATGCTTGGTGTTCCTTGATTGTGTGCGGCGGCGACCATCGCCACCGACGCACATTAAGGTATCACCTTTCCCCCCCCCCCCGTCAAGTATAAAGACTTATTTGGTTTCCAGTCCGTGGGCGGGCAGCTGTGCCCGGGGCGTCCCCCACGCCTTAGCCGCGGCTCCCGGGCGCCAGGCGGGTTCGGAGGGCGCGGGCCTTGAGGCGCGGGCGGGCGGGTTCCGGAAGGAGAAGGAAGAGGTGGGCGGGCTCGACGCCGCGGCGGAGCAACTCCCGGAGGCAGGCGTCGGCGGCGAGCCAGGCGCGGAGGGCCGCGCGGGGGCGGCCGTTGGCGTAAAGGACATCGCCAAAGCGGTCGAGGTAGACGAGAAAGGTGAAGTCGCGGGGGTCGGCGCGGTCGATGAGGCGAAGGCAGGTTTGGAGGGCCGCGACCTTCCGCCCGGCGCGCAGCTGGGCAAGCGCGAGGGTGTCGAGCGTCTCGGGCGTGTGTTCGCCCAGGGGGACGGGGGCCAGGAGGGCAAGGGCGGCGGGGGCCTGGCCCCTGGCGGAGACGAGGAGGGCCCAGGCGGCCTGGTTGCGGAGGACAACGCTGTCCGGATAGGCGCGGAGGGCGTCGAGATAACGGCCGGGGCGGGCGTCCCGGTCGGCGCCGTAGCAGGCTGCGGCGGTTTTGACGCAGGCCGCGGCGAGGGCGTCGTCGCCGCACTCATGGGCAAGGTCGGCGAAGCGGAAGAAGAAACGGGCGGCCTCGTCCTGATCCTTGCCAGAGAAGGGGGCGGCGGCCCGAACGAGGGGGACGATCCAATCGGCGGGGGCAAGGGCCCGCGCGGGGACGAAGGGGGCGGACAGGAGGGCGAGGAGGGGAAGAAGGCGGCGCATCAAGGCTCCCAGGGCTCGATTTGGCCGAGGCCGGGATGGGCGAGGTCTTTGGGGGAAAGGAGCGGGGGGACGCCCAGGTCGGGCCATCGGATGGCGAGGGCGGGGTCGTCGAAGCGGAGGCCGCGCTCGGAGGCCTTGCAGTAGAGGTTGTCGCACTTGTAGGCGAAGCGGGTGTTGTCCTCGAGGACGGCGAAGCCATGGGCGAAGCCGCGGGGGATGTAGAACTGGAGGCGGTTCTCGGCGGTGAGGGTGACGGCGACGTGCCTGCCGAAGGTGGGGGAGCCTTTGCGGATGTCGACGGCGACGTCCCAGACGGCGCCGCTGAGGACGCGGACGAGCTTGGCCTGGGCGTGGGGGCCGGCCTGCCAGTGGAGGCCGCGGACGACGCCGCGGGCGGAGAAGGATTCGTTGTCCTGGACGAAGTCCGCGGGGACGCCGGCGGCCTTGTAGCGCGCGGCGTTGTAGGTTTCGCAGAACCAGCCGCGGGGGTCGGCGAAGAGGTCGGGCCTGAGGATGAGGACGCCGGGGATGTCGGTCTTCTGGATGTCCATGTCAGCGGACCTCGCGGTCAAGGAGCTCGTGGAGGTATTCGCCGTAGGAGGATTTGCCGAGGGCGTCTGCGGCGGCGCGGAGCCGGGGGGCGTCGATGAAGCCCATGCGCCAGGCGATTTCCTCGACGCAGGCGACGCGGAGGCCCTGGCAGGCCTGGACGGTGCGGACGTAGTTGGCGGCCTCGAGGAGGGAATCGTGCGTGCCGGTGTCGAGCCAGGCGAAACCGCGGCCGAGGAGCTTGACGTTGAGGCGGCCCTGCTCGAGGTAGACGCGGTTGACGTCGGTGATCTCGTACTCGCCGCGGGGGGAGGGCTTGAGGTCGGCGGCGATGCGCACGACGTCGTTGTCGTAGAAGTAGAGGCCGGTGACGGCGTAGTTGCTCTTGGGCCGCGCGGGCTTTTCCTCGATGGACTCGGCCTTGCCGGACGGGCCGAAGGAGACGACGCCGAAGCGCCCGGGGTCGCGGACGTAGTAGCCGAAGACGGTGGCGCCGGGGACGCGGTCGGCGGCGCGGAGCATCTTGCCGAAGGATTGGCCGTGGAACAGGTTGTCGCCGAGGATGAGGCAGACGGGGTCGTCGCCGATGAAGTCGCGCCCGAGGACGAAGGCCTGGGCAAGGCCGTTGGGGACTTCCTGGACTTTGTAGGAGAGGCGCAGGCCGAGGTGCGCGCCGTCGCCCAGCAGGGTGCGGAAGAGGGGGGTGGCCTCAGGGGTGGAGATGATGAGGATCTCGCGGATGCCCGCGAGCATGAGGGTGGAGAGGGGGTAGTAAATCATCGGCTTGTCGTAGACCGGCAGGAGCTGCTTGCAGACGACGGTGGTGGCGGGATAAAGCCGGGTGCCGGCGCCGCCGGCGAGAATGATGCCTTTACGCATGGGGAACCTCCGCGGGCGGATTGAGGCGGGAGACGACGAAGCCTGGCGCGCAGACGAAGAGCAGCCCGTAGAGCATCATGCACGCGGGGCTGCGGAAGACCAGGTCGATGAAGCTGTGCAGGGCGATGAGCGCGGTGGCGAAGAAGGCAAAGACGCACCAGACGTTGAGGCGGTTCGGCCAGCAGCGGTCGGCCTGCTCGTCGGTGAGGACGTGGGCGGGGCTGGAGAGGAGCGTGCCGAGGAAGGGGATCAGGAGGGAGAGGAGGCACCCGACCATGAGGGCAAAGCCGAGCGTGCCGTGCTCGGCGAGGAATTGGAGGGTGTCGTTGTGGACGTTGGCCTGGCCGACGCCGCGGCGGGCGTCGAACCACCTGGCCTCGTCGGGGTTGCCGGGGTCGATGTAGGAGAGGTTGAGCCAGCGGAAGCTCCAGGCGCCGGTGCCGCACCAGGGGTGGTCGGCGTATTGGCGAAGGGCGAGGATGCCCTGGTAGCCCGACCGCATGAGCATGGGGTTCTCGAAAAAGGCGGCCCAGTCGGTGTCGGCGATCTCGCCGAGGACGGGGTCGACGGCGGGCATCTTGGGATAGGCCGGGAGGGCGTTGGCGGCCTCGAGGGCCACGGGGTCCTTGGCGGCGCGGGCCTCGCGGATGGCCTCGTCGCGGGCGTGGTTGGCGGTGACGGCGTACATGCGGAAGGCGGCGGTGCCCAGCGCCACCACGGCCACGGCCGTGAGGGTGCCGACGACGGCCAGGCGCACGCGCAGCGCCCAGGAGCCGAAGTAGCGCAGCGGCACGTAGAAGGCCACAAGCACGACGATGGCCAGCGTGAACAGCATCCCCGCGCGGGAGCCGGTGAGCACGCCCGAAACGGCGCAGAGCACGGCGCAGGCGCCGTAGACGGCAGGGTGGAGGAAGGCGATGTCGCGGTGCTCATGGGCCCAGAGGGCCATGCCCACGCTCAGCAGCAGGACGGCGGGGAACCAGCAGGCGGCGTGGTTGGGGTAGCCGAAGGTGGCGAAGAAGAAGGCGCGCGTCTCGCGGCCCCAGTACAGGAAGTCGCCCCCGACGGCGAATTGGACGATGCCCGCGAGGGCGAGCGCGGCGGTCATGAAGCAGACATAGGCCATCAGCAGGCGCTTGGTGCGTTTGAGCAGGGCATGGCGCGCGGCCAGCAGGGCCACGAGGACGGGCGGGAACCAGTTGAGCACGCCCCAGGCCTCGTTGGCGTTGAGGCTCCAGGGGAGCCATCCCCACGGCTGGGTGCCGAGGAAGGGCAGCCCGGCGGCGAGCGCGGGGTCCGCGGGCGGGGGGATGGCCTTGACAAGCGCGCCCAGGGCCTCGGCGGGCGGGAGGGCGTCCACCTTGGCGAGGGCGGCGGGGGGGAGGAGGGCGCGGAGGCCCTCCAGCGCCTCCGGGGAGAGGAGGCCGGGGAAGGCGGGGCTGGTGAGCTGCCAGGCGCGCGCCGCGGGGTCCCACTCCAGGAAGGCGCAGGCGTTGAGCCATTGGGCGGCGAGGAAGCCGATGAGCAGGAGCGCGCACCAGGCGAGCGGGTCGCGCAACAGCCCGCGCCAGACGCGGCGGCGGGCGTCAAAGAGGCTTTCCCCGCGCCTTTGCTCGGGGATGAGGAGGGCGGCCTCGGCCAAGAGAAGGGTCAGCCAGGGCGTCCAGGGCGTGAGCCAGGAGGCGACGATGCCGCCGCCAAGCCAGGCATAGAGGGTCAGCAGAAGGCTGACCAGGGCGCACACCACGAAACGTTCCATGCCGCGTCTCCTTCCTTGGTGGGCCGCCCGGGCGTCAGCCGATGAGCAGGCCCTTGGCCTTCAATTGCGCGGCGTCGAGCGCGAAGGCGGGGTCCACCTCCAGGGGCATCCCCTCGGGCAGGGAGACGCCGGCCTGGGCGAACCAGCCGCGCCACTTGGCCTGGAGGTCGCGCTTGGCGGTGGCGGGGGAGTCGTTGCCCTCGGCGTTCTTGACGGGGCTGAACTCCTGCGTGCGGTCGAAGGCCAGGGTGAGGAGGGTCTTGGCGTTGGGGATGACGTCGAAGATGAACTTCTCGAACTTGTAGCCGTTCGGCTTGTCGGGCTTGACCGTCTGGCCGGCGTCGTCGACCATGGCGATCTTCTTGTGGGCCAGATGCAGCGGCATGGGGCGGTCGGCCTCAGCGCGGAGGAAGGCCAGGGAGAAGACGTGGATGGCGGGCGAGCCGTAGGCCAGCCAGAGCGAGCCGTCGGGGTTGGTGCGCTCCATCTGCTCGTCGGAGAGCTCGGAATACTCGACCATGGCGTACCGGCCGTCGCGGACGACGACCACGCCCATGCCCTCGTGGGCGTCGCGCTTCTTGCAGACCTTCAGGCTCATGTCCGCGCCGTGGGCGGCGTTGAAGCCGACGAAGGCCGCGTCGGCGATGTCCACCAGCGGGTTGTCGACCTGGAAGAAGAAGACCTGCTCGACGCCGCGGCGCGCCATGTCCGCCAGCGCGCCGGAGCGCTCGAGCGCGGCCAGCACGCCGCCGTGGCCGTCGGGGCTCATGAAGATGTGCCCGGGCTTGTCGAGGATGATCTTGCCCTCGGGGGTCAGCGCCGGCCACATGCCCTGCACGAAGAAGAAGACGTCCGCGCGGTCCAGCCCGAAGTAATCGTTGGCCTCGAAGACGGCGCGGGTGGCCGCGTCGTTGGTCTCGGAGGTCATCACGTAGAAGGGCACGGGCGCGCCGTAGGTCCGCTTGAGGCCCAGCAGCTTGCGCGCATGGAACCAGAAGAGCGGGCGGTCGCTGATCGGCCCGATGGGATACGCGCCCTTGGGCCCGTCGTACCCCAGGCGCGAGCCCTGGCCGCCGGCGACGAGGAGGGCGGCCACCTTGCCGGCGCGCAGGAGCTCCTCGCCCTTGGCGCGGTAGGCCGCCTGCGTCTCGCCCTCGGGGACGGCGACGGGCGCGGGCTCGAAGGCGCCGGCGGCGGCCGCGGGCTTGCCGGCGTCCTTCAGCAGGCCCTGCATCCGGGCGATGGACGCGAAGTCGAGCGTCTCGATCTGCGCGAGCAGGGCGGCGCGGGCGGCCGCGTCAAGCGCGTCCCAAAAGCGGAGCACGTGGCCCTGCCCATTGGTTTCCAAAAGGGTTTTGGCTTCCTCGTACGTCATGGTTTGCCTCCTGTTTAGACTGAAAATCATGCCTGCGCCTGCTGGGCGCGTTGCTTGAGATAGGCCTCGATGAAACCCTGCACGTAACGGCCGTCCATCATGCCTTGGACGTTCGCCGTCTCATGGCCCGTGCGGTGGTCCTTCACCATCGTGTACGGCTGGAAGACGTAGGAGCGGATCTGGCTGCCCCAGGCGATCTCGCCTTTGTCGCCGTAGAAGCGCTCCATCTCCTTGCGCTTCTTGTCCATCTCCAGCTCGTAGAGCTTGGCCTTGAGCACCTGCATCGCGCGCGCCTTGTTCTGGTGCTGCGAGCGCTCCACCTGGCACGCCACCACGATGCCCGTGGGGAGGTGCGTCAGGCGCACGGCGGAGTCGGTCTTGTTCACCTTCTGGCCGCCCGCGCCGCCGGAGCGGTACGTGTCCACCCGCAGGTCCTCTTCCTTGATCTCCACGTCGATGTCGTCGGAAATCTCCGCCACCACGTCCAACGACACGAACGACGTGTGCCGCCGCTTCGCCGCGTCGAAAGGCGAGATCCGCACCAGCCGGTGCACCCCCCGCTCCGCCTTCAGGTAGCCATACGCATACGGCCCCTTCACCACGAACATCACGCTCTTGACCCCCGCCTCCTCACCCGGCTGCAGATCCAGCACCTCCACCTCGAACCCCGCGTCCTCCGCGTACATCTGGTACATGCGGAAGAGCATCTGCGCCCAGTCGCACGCCTCCGTCCCGCCCGCGCCGGAATGCAGCGTCAAGATCGCGTTGCAGGCGTCCAGCTTCCCGCACAGTAGCGACTGCAGGCGCAGCTTCCCCTCCACCTTCTCGGCCTTGTCCAGGCTCGCGGCAGCCTCCGCGGCCATCAGATCCTGCTCCTCGCCCGGCTCTTCGGCGTCGGCCATCTCCAGAGCCATCTCCGCCTCCTCGATGGACGCGGACAGGTCGTTGAACGGGTTCAGCACCGCCTTCTCCGCGTTCGCCTCGGCAATCACCCCCCGCGCCGCCTCCGGGTTGTCCCAAAACCCCGGCTCCGCCTGGCGCGCCTCGGCCGCCGCCAAACGCCCCTGCCGTTCCTCGATCTTCAGATAACCGCGCATTTCCCCCAAGCCTTCCTTCAGCTTGGCGATGCGCGCCACGATGGTATCCCGGTCGAACATCTCTCAAAAACTCCTCTAGCCCCCCTATCATACCAAAAACCGCCTCTCGCCGCCATGCGTCGCGCGGCGATCCCCGCGCATTGCGCCCCAACCCCTGCGCCGTCCCGCCGCGGCCACCCCACGCGGGGACGCCGCAGGCGCATCGGCAGATACGGAAAAGGGAGGCCGAAGCCTCCCTTTGGCGGTAAGCGGGGGGCCGCTTACTTCTTGGCGGCCTTGGCGGCGTTGGCGCGGGCTTTGAGGCGCTTTTCGTAGGCGGCGCGGCGGGCGCGCTTGGCACGTTTGCGGAGTTGCTGACCCATGGTGAGGTTCCTTTCTGCTTGCGGCCTTAGGCCATGCCGAGCTGATAGCGCACGAAGCGCTTGACGGTGATGGCGTCGCCGGTGGCCTTTTCGGCGGCCTTGACGACGTCGGTGACGGACATCTTGGGCTCTTTGACGAAGGGCTGGTCGATGAGGCAGACCTCGGCGAAGTGCTTTTTGAGCTTGCCGCGGAGGATGCCCTCGATGATGTTGGCGGGCTTGCCTTCGACCTGGGCGCGGTAGACTTCCTTCTCGCTCTCGATCTCCTCGGCGGGGACCTCGGTCTCGTTGAGGTAGCGGGGGGCGGCGGCGGCGGCCTGGAGGCAGAGGTCGTGGACGAGGGCCTTGAAGGCCTCGTGCTGGACGGTCTCGGGCTTGCCGCAGCCGACCTCGACGAGGACGCCGACCTTGCCGCCCATGTGGATGTAGGCCTCGACGAGGCCGGTGCCGGTGAGCGGCAGGTAGGCGGCGCGGCGGATCTTGACGTTCTCGCCGGTGGCGGCGACGACCTCGGTGAGGCCTTGGGCGTGGGTGGCGGCCAGGTCGGTGTCGCCCTTGGCGGCGGCGGCGGCGATGACCTTGGCGAAGTCGAGGAACTTCTCGGTCTTGGCCACGAAGTCGGTCTCGCAGTTGAGCTCGATCATGCCGTAGGCGCCGTTGTCGCCGGCGGCGGCCATGATGATGCCCTGCTTGGATTCGCGGTCGGCGCGCTTGACCTGGAGGGCGAGGCCTTTCTCGCGGAGGATCTTGATGGCCTCCTCCATGTTGCCGTCGGTCTCCTGGAGGGCGCGCTTGCAGTCCATCATGCCGACGTTGGTGGCGGCACGAAGGTCGTTGATCATTTGGATGGTGACGTTTGCCATAAGGGGTGTCCTTTCGCGGCGGCGCTTATTCGGCGGCGGGGATTTCCGCGGCGGCGGCTTCGGCCTCGGCCTCGGCCTTGGCGGCGGCGACGGCCTCCTGGGCGGCGGCGGCGGCGGCGCGGCGGGTGTTGGCGGCGGGCCTGCGGGCGCCGGAGAGGCCGGTGGCGGGCTTGCGGGCGGCGGTCTCCTTGCGGGCGGCGCGGTCGGCGGCGGCCTTCTGGGCGCGCTCGGCCTCGGCCTGGGCGTGGGCCTCGGCGGCGGCCTTGGCGGCCTCGACGTCGGCGTCCTTGAGGATCTCGGCGAGCTTGCCGACGATGAGCTCGATGCCGCGCACGGAGTCGTCGTTGCCGGGGATGACGTAATCGACGGGGTCAGGGTCGGCGTTGGAGTCGACGATGGCGACGACGGGGATGCCCAGGCGCTTGGCCTCCTTGACGGCGTTGGCCTCGCGGCAGACGTCGACGACGAAGAGGGCGCCGGGCATCTTGTCCATCTCGGCGATGCCGGTGAGGTTGGTCTCGAGCTTGGCGAGCTCGCGGGCCAGGGCGGAGGCCTCCTGCTTGTGCTCGGAGAGGACGCCGTTGTTCATGCGCGCGACGTTCTGGATCTGCTGCATGCGCTTGACGCTGCGGCGGATGGTCTGGTTGTTGGTGAGGGTGCCGCCGAGCCAGCGCTCGGTCATGTAAAATTGGTTGCAGGCGAGGGCGGCTTCCTTGACGACTTCCTGGGCCTGCTTCTTGGTGGCCACGAAGAGCACCTTCTGGCCCTTGGCGACGACGCCGCGGAGGAACTCGGCCGCCTCGTCGATCAGCTCGACGGTCTGCGTCAGGTCGATGATGTGGATGCCGTTGCGCTTGTCGAAGATGTAGCTCTTCATCTTCGGGTTCCAACGCTTGGTCTGGTGGCCGAAGTGAAGGCCGGCCTCGATGAGGTCTTTGAGCTCGATGAGATGGGCCATGCGGTCCTGCCTCTCTGGAAACGTGTTGTCTCAATCCGCTCCGGCCGCCGCACACGCGGACGGCGCGCCGTCGCTTCCTACGCCGTTCGGGCACCCGCCCCAACGCGTATTGCCGCATAAAATACCAAACCGCCCCGCCGCGCGCAAGCCTTTTTTTTGCGTGGCTTGACAAGCCTTTGTCATTGCGCCATAATACGCCCCGTCTTTTTCGCAAGAAAAAGGAAGATTGGAAAGGAGAACACCATGGCCACCAAGAAGACCGCCAAGACCCCCGCCGCCAAGGCCGCCCCCAAGGCCCCCGCCAGGAAGCCGGCCGCCCCCAAGGCCCCCAGGAAGACCGCCGCCAAGAAGCCTGAGACCGACGACCTCTTCGAGGCCGCCGCCAAGGCCCCCGCCAGGAAGCCCGCCGCCCCCAAGGCCACCCGCGTCACCTTCCGCGTCCGCGCCGAAGTCGGCAGCAAGGTCTCCCTTGCCGGCTCCTTCAACGATTGGGATCCCGCCGCCAAGCCCATGGTCGACAAGGACGGCACCGGCGAGTTCGCCTGCACCCTCACCCTCCCCAAGGGCCGCTACGAGTACAAGTTCGTCATCAACGGCACCTGGTGCGCCGACCCCGAGTGCACCGACTGGGTCCAGAACGACATGGGCACCCTCAACAGCGTCAAGGTCGTCGGCTGAGCCGCGCCCGAGACGCCAGGAAAGGAGGCCGCGCCCCGCGCGGCCTCCTTTTTTTGCCCCGTAGCCCCTTGCATGGCCACCCGGGATGGGATAGACTGGTGGGCATGAAGGCACGGCGGCATGGCATCGGGTTCTTGGCGGCGGCGCTCGCGCTCGCCGGGTGCGCCGCGCGGCCGGATCTCGCGCCGGTGGATTTGGACGCGTGCGGGCAGGCCGAGGCCGTCCTTGCCCGCCTCTCCGACGCGGACAAAGTGGCCCTCACGCACGGGTGCGCCACCATGTACGTCGCCGCCAACCCCCGGAAAGGCATCCCCGAGGAGCTTGCCTTCACCGACGGCCCCTTCACCATCCGCGCCGAGATGCGCCGCGACTCCTTCGCCTATGCCCGCGCCGAGGACGACCTTTCCGACGCCGCCACCGTCTTCCCCGCGCTCTCGGCCCTCGCCGCCACCTGGGACCCAGCCCTCGCCCGCCGCTTCGGCCAGGCCATGGGCGAGCAGGCCCGCGCCCGCGGCAAGGACGTCGTCCTCGGCCCCGGGCTCAACCTGGCGCGCACCCCCCTCTGCGGGCGCAACTATGAATACCTCGGCGAGGATCCCGCCCTCGCCGCCGCCCTCGCCGTCCCCATCGTCCAGGGCATCCAGTCCCGCGACGTCGCCGCCTGCGTCAAGCACTTCGCCGTCAACAGCCAAGAACTCAACCGCAACGCCGTCGACGCCCGCCCCTCCCCCCGCGCCCTGCGCGAGCTTTACCTGCCCGCCTTCGAGGCCGCCGTCAAGCAGGGCGGCGCCCTCTGCGTCATGAGCGCCTACAACCGCCTCAACGGCGTCCCCTGCAGCCACAACGCCTGGCTCAACGACACCCTCCTCAAGGGCGAGTGGGGCTTCCCCGGCCCCGTCGTCAGCGACTGGGGCTCCCTCCAGGACACCCTCGCCGGCGCGCTGGGCGGCACCGACCTGGAGATGAACGCCGGGCGCGCCATCCGCTTCTTCAAGGCCCCCCTCCTGCGCGCCGTCCGCGAAGGCCGCGTCCCCCGCGCGCGCCTCGACGACATGGCCCGCCGCGTCCTCTACCTCCAGGCCAAGCTCCACAAGCTCGACGGCGCCCCCCGCGCCCCCGGCGCCATCAACACCCCCGGGCACCAGGCCCTCGCCCGCGAGATCGCCGCGGCCTCCGTCACCCTCCTCAAGAACGACGCCGGGCTCCTCCCCCTCCGCCCGGAAGGGCTCCGCAGCGTCCTCGTCGTCGGCGCCGTCGCGGACACCCCGCACTGCCGCGAGGGATGGAGCGCCGAGGGCAAGCCCCCCTACGAGACCACCCTCCTCCAGGGCCTCCGCCGCGCCCTCCCCCACGCCGACGTCCGCCACGCCCCCTTCCCCGCCCTGCCCACCTCCGCCGCGCCCATCCCGGACACCTGCCTCCTCACCGAAGACCCGGACCCCGCCGCCGACGCCGGCGCCCTCCAGCGCGGCTGGCTCTGGCAGCGCTTCGACAACGACGCCCTCCGCGGCACGCCCGCCGCCCAGGGCTTCGCCCGCGCCCCCACCCTCCCGGAGACCGGCGCAGACGCGCCCTTCTCCATCCGCTGGCGCACCCGCCTCCGCGCCCCCGAGACCGGCGCCTACCGCTTCATCGCCGCCGTCGACGACGGGCTCCGGCTTTTCCTCGACGGCGAGCCCCTCATCGACGCCTGGCAGGACGGCCCCGCGCGCCCCCTCGCCGCCGTCCGCGCGCTCCGCCGGGGCCATGTCTACACCCTGACCCTCGAATACCGCCAGGCCGGCGGCGACGCCACCCTCCGCTTTGGCTGGCTCAGGCCCTCCGAGCAGGGCGTCGGCCTCGCCCAGCTCCTTGAGCAGGCCCGCGCCGCGGATCTCGTCATCCTCGCCACAGGCGACCTCAAGGGCCACGGCCCCGCCCGTGAGGGCGAGGGCGCCGACCGACCCGACCTTGACCTCCCGCCCCAGGACGACGCCGCCATCCCAGACCTCCTGGCCGCCAACCCGCGCACACTCGTCCTCCTCCAAAGCGGCGCGCCCCTCCGCCTCCCCTGGCTCGACCGCGCCCACACCCTCCTCCACCACGCCTTCCTCGGGCAAACGGGCGGCGACGCCCTCGCGGACGTCCTTTTCGGCCGGGCCGAGCCCACCGGCCGCCTCATCCACACCTGGCCCAGGCGCCTCCTGGACAGCCCCGCCCACGCCCTTGGGGACTATGCCCCGGACGTCGCCCACCACCGCGAGGACATCCTCATCGGCTACCGCTGGTTCGACGCCAAGCGTCTCATCCCCGCCTTTCCCTTCGGCTACGGCCTCTCCTACGCCGCCTTCGCCTACGACGACCCCCACGTCTCGGTCGGCGAAGACGGCGTCACCCTTCGCGTCACCATCCAAAACACCGCCGACCGCCCCGGCACCGCCGTCGCCCAGGTCTACCTTGAGCCGCCCCTCGGCACCCCCATCCCGCGCGCCCCGCGCATCCTCGCGGCCTTCCGGAAGATCCGCCTCGGGCCCGGCGAGCGCGAGCGCCTCGTCTTCCGCCTGCCCCACCGCGCCTTCGCCTATTGGGACGAGAGCCTCCCCGGCTGGCGGCACGAGGCCGGCATCTTCGCCGCCGCCATCGGCGACAACGTCCGCGACCTTCCCCTCCGCGCCCCCATCCCCCTCCCGGCCTGGGCCCACCCCACGGACGCCGGGCCGCCCTCCCCGGATAAGCGGTGAGGGCCGGCGCGCCCTGCCGCCGGGTTGTGGTACAATTGGAGGTATGAAAACGTTGCTGTCATTGTTGGGCCTTGGGGCGTTGGCGGTTTGCGGGTGCGTGAACCAGGACATCGCCGCGAGGCGGTCGGACATCCCATGGAACCAACCCTCGCGGGCGGAGGCGACGGGGTCGCTGCCTTCCTCGCTGGTCGATCAGTATGACTGACGCCGATTGGCTGGCCCGCGCGGCGGGCCTGGCGGAGGCGCAGGTGGGGCGAACGGCGCCGAACCCGGCGGTGGGGGCGGTGTGCGTGCGTGCGGGGCGCGTGCTCGGCGAAGGGGCGCACCTGCGGGCGGGCGGGCCGCACGCGGAGGTGAACTGCCTCAATGCGTGCGCGGAGAACCCGGCGGGGGCGACGCTCTACGTGACGCTGGAGCCGTGCTCGACGACGGGGCGGACGCCGCCGTGCTGCGACCTGATCAAGGCCAGGCGCGTGGGGCGCGTGGTGATCGGCTGCCTGGACCCGAACCCGCGCCACGCGGGGCGGGCGGTGGGCCTCCTGCGGGCGGCGGGCATCGCCGTCTCGCTGGCGGAGGGGGAGATCGCGGCGCGCTGCCGGGCGCTCATCGCGCCCTTCGCGAAGGCGATCACGACGGGGTTGCCTTACGTGCGGCTGAAGCTGGCGATGACGTTGGACGGCTTCATCGCGGACGGCGCGCGGGCCTCGCGGTGGGTGACGGGGCCGGAGGCGCGGGCCTGGGCGCAGGAGGTGCGCGCGCGGGTGGATGCGGTGATGGTCGGCGCCGGGACGGTGCGCGACGACCACCCCTCGCTCCAGCCGCACCTGCCGGGGGCGCCGCAAAAGTGGCGGGTGTTGGTGGACCGCGGCACGCCCGTCGCGGCGGAGGACGTGGACGCGCGGACCCTGGTGGCGACGCGGGATCTGGGTTACGACGGGCACGACCTGCGGGCGATGCTCCGCGCCCTCTGCGCGCGCGGCGTGAACGACGTGCTCTGCGAGGGCGGCGGCAAGCTGGCGGGGGCGCTCCTGGATGCGGGGCTGGTGGACGAGCTGCTCCTGGTCTACGCGCCGAAGGCATTGGGCGACGCGGCGGCGGTGCGGGGGCTGGCGATCGCGCCGCGCGGCCTGGCCGGGGCGCTGCGACTGGAGCCGTTGGAGCGCCGGGCCCTGGGGGCGGACACCCTCCTGCGCCTGCGCCCTGTGGTATAATGGCCGCATGGACGATTTGTTCGAGCGCGAGGACGGGCAGCAGGAGGCCGAACGGGCGGACCCGGCCAAGCTGGGCCCCTTGCCGGCGCGGATGCGCCCGCGGACGCTCGGGGAAATCGTGGGCCAGGATCACCTGCTCGCCCCGGGGCGCCTGCTGCGGCGCGTGATCGAGAGCGACCGCTTCACCAACCTCATCTTCTATGGCCCGCCCGGGACCGGCAAGACGACCCTCGCGGAGGTCATCGCCCGCACCACCCACCGCCGCTTCGAGCGCACCAGCGGCGTGACGAGCAACGTGGCCCAGCTGAGGGCCGTCTGCGAGCGCGCCCGCGAGGTGCGCGGGCATATCGGCACCGTGCTCTTCGTGGACGAGATCCACCGTTTCAACAAAGCCCAGCAGGACGTCCTCCTGCCCTACATCGAGGACGGTACCGTCACCCTCATCGGCGCGACGACGCACAACCCAGGCATCTTCATCAACACCCCGCTCGTCTCGCGCTCGCTCGTCTTCGAGCTCCACGCCCTCGACGCCGCGGCCGTCAAGGCGGTGCTCGCCCGCGCCCTGGCCGACAGGGAGCGCGGCCTGGGCGACGCCTGCGCGACGCTCGAGCCGGCGGCGGCGGACTTCCTGGCGCAGGTGTGCGACGGCGACGCGCGGCGTGCCCTCACCGCCCTCGAGATCGCCGTGCGCTCAACGCCGCCCGGCCCCGACGGCCGCGTCACCGTCACCCCCGAGATCATGGCCGAATGCGTCCAGCGCCGCGTCATCGCCTACGACAAGGACGAGGACCAGCACTACGACACCATCTCCGCCTTCATCAAGTCCATCCGCGGCTCCGACCCCGACGCGGCGGTCTACTGGCTGGCCAAGATGCTCGAGGGCGGCGAGGACCCGCGCTTCATCGCCCGGAGGCTCGTCATCTCCGCCTCGGAGGACATCGGCAACGCCGACCCGCGCGGGCTCACCGTGGCCGTCGCGGCCATGCAGGCCGTCGAGTTCGTCGGGATGCCCGAGGCGCGGATCACCCTGGCACAGGCCGCCACCTACCTGGCCGCAGCCCCCAAATCCAACGCCGCCTACCTGGCGCTGGACGAAGCCGCCGCGGACGTCCGCTCCGGCCGCGTCCAGCCCGTCCCCGAGCACCTCAAGAACGTCCACGTCAAGGCCGAGGGCAAAGCCGCGGCCCCCGCCTACCGATACCCGCACGACTTCGCCGACACCGCCGTCGCCCAAGCCTACCTCACCGTGCCCAAGACCTACTACCGGCCCAAACCCGCCGGCTACGAGGAGACCATCGCCAAGCGCCTCGCCTGGCTCAAGGCCCGCAAGGCCGCGCAAGAAAGGAATGACCCATGAAGTGGATCGACGTCGCGGGGATACGCGAGGCGGAGACGGTGGCCTTCGCCCAGCGCAACCTGCCCAGCTACACCGCCATGTGCCGCGCCGGCGCCGCGGTGGCCAAGCAGGCCGAGATCGTCGCCACCCGCGCCGGCATCCGCCAGGCCATCGTCCTCTGCGGGCCGGGGAACAACGGCGGCGACGGCTTCGTCGCCGCGCAGTGCCTGCGCGAGGACGGCTTCGACGTGCGCGTGCTGATGACCTGCGTGCCCGCCCACCTGCGCGGCGACGCGGCGCGCGCCTGGAAGGACATGGTGGCCCTCGGCCTCCGGGCCCGCGTGCTCCCCTCCTCCGACGCCTGGCTCGAAAGCCCGTGGGCCGACCCCGCGGTGGCGCCGCGCCGCGCCATCGTCGTGGACGCGCTCCTGGGCATCGGCGCCAAGGGCGCCCCGGCCGGCGCGGTGGCCGCGGCCATCCATTGGATCAACGGCACCTCGCCCGCCTGCCCCGTGCTTTCGGTGGATGTGCCCAGCGGCCTGGACGCGGACACCGGCGCGGCGCCGGGCGCCGCCGTCCGGGCGGACGCCACCATCACCTTCTCGCGCCCCAAGCTCGGCTTCGCCGCGCCCGCCGCGCGCCAGTACATCGGCCACCTGGTGGTGGCGGACATCGGCATCCCCAACGACCTGCTCGAGGCCCAGTCCGCCCTCCCGCCGGACGGCGCCGAGCTCATCGCCGCGCCCGAGATCCGCGCCATCCTGCGGCCCGAGCGGGCGTTGGACTCGCACAAGCGTTCCTACGGCCACGCCCTCATCGTCGGCGGGTGCCCGCGTTACCCGCACGCGCCCATCCTCGCGGCGCAGGCGGCCTACCGCGCCGGGTGCGGGCTTGTCTCGCTCGACGTGCCGGAGGCCTCGCGCCCCGCGGCAGCCTTCTGGGCGCCCGAGGCCATCTTCGCCCGGGCGACGGACGTGGCGGGCCTGGCCGATTGCCAGGCCATCGCCATCGGGCCCGGGCTGGGGCCGCTCGACGACGCGCGCCTGTCCCTGCTGCGCGCCCTCGTCAGCGACGCGCAGGCCCCCCGCACCGTCGTCGACGCCGACGCGCTCACCGCCCTGGCCCATCTGCGTCTGGACGAAGGGTGGGAGCCGGACGCGACGGCGCTCCGGCTCATCCTCACCCCGCACCCTGGCGAGGCCGCCCGCCTGCTGGGCGTGACGCCGAAGGAAGTGCAGGGGGATCGCCCCGCCGCCGCGCGCGCCATCGCCGCCAACTACCACGCCATCACCGTGCTCAAGGGCCACAACACGCTGGTCGCCGAGCCCGGCGGCCGCCTCCGCGTCTGCATGGGCGGCAACCCCGGCATGGCCACCGCCGGCACGGGGGACCTGCTCACCGGGCTCATCGCCGGCCTCCTCGCCCGCGGACTGGGCACCGAGGACGCCGCCGTCCTCGGCGTCTACCACCACGCCCTCGCCGGCGACGCGGCGGCCTTCGCCCATGGCGAGGAATCCCTCGTCGCCACCGACCTCCTCCAAACCCTGCGCCTGTGAGCCCTGCAGCGGGGGTGGGTTTGTGGTACAATCGCGCGAATGGATTTGGAAGCGCAGCTGTATGTGGTGGCGACGCCGCTCGGGAACCTGGGAGACGCCTCCCCGCGGGTGAGGGAGACGTTGGCGGCGGCGCCCGTGATCGCGTGCGAGGACACGCGGCGGACGTGGCAGCTGCTGTCGGCGCTGGGCATCCCGAGGCCGGAGCTGTTCTCTTACCGCCAGGGGAATGAGGAGGGGGTCTCCCGGCGCATCGTGGGGTTGGTGCGGGCGGGAACGCCGGTGGCGTTGTGCTCGGACGGCGGGTATCCGGGGATCAGCGACCCTGGGTATCGGGTGATCCGGGCGTTCGCGGAGGAGGGGTTGCCGTTCACGGTGCTGCCGGGGCCATGTTGCGTGGAGCTGGCCCTGTTGCTCTCCGGGTTGCCGACCTCGAGCTACACGTTCAAGGGGTTCCCGCCGCGCAAGGCGGGCGCGTTGCGGCGTTTCTTCGAGGAGGAGCGGGCGGCGGCGCACACGCTGGTGTGCCTGGAATCGCCTTTCCGGATCGGGGCGAGCCTGCGGGCGGCGCTGGAGGCGTTGGGCAACCGCGAGGCCGCGGTGTGCCTGGAGATGACCAAGGCGCACGAGCGGGTCTGCCGCGGCACCCTCGCGCGGCTGGCGGAGGCTTTTGCCGGCAAGCCGCCCAAGGGCGAGGTGACCTTCGTCATCGCGGGCGCCAACCCCAAGTTCGACCATTCCGAAGACAGCGAAGACCACAAGGACCCGGACGACAATGCGTAAGGCAATCGCCGCCATTTCCCTTTGCCTCGGCGCCGCGTGGGCCCACGCGGACACCATCGTGACAAAGACCGACGACGTCGTCCACGGCACCATCCTGCGCCTGCGTAACGAGAAAGTCGCCATCGAGACCGCCTTCGCCGGCACGCTGCGCATCCCCCTCGACCAGGTGAAGTCGATGGACTTCGACGACGCCAGCCGCGAGAAAACCTTCTACGCCCGCACCGACAGGGAAAACAAGGCCAAAGAAGAAGTCCGCCTGGGCCGCGACGCCGGGGGCAACCCCATCCTCATCCCCGTGGCGGACAAGGCCAAGGCGCTCGCCGTCGGCGACGTGCAGACGCTCTGGCCCGCCGACGCCGAAGACCCGGACTTCCCGCCGATCAAGCCCTGGTCCTTCAGCCTCAGCTTCGGCCTGAACGGTAACTCCGGGAACACCAAGGATTTCTCCGTCTCCACCCGCCTCGAGGCCATCCGCTCCACCGAGCGCACCACCCTCAAGCTCTACGGCACCTACGACAAGACCCGCTCCTTCAACACCCTCACCGCAGAGCAGTACATCGGCGGCCTCGATTTTGAGCACCGCCCCTCCGACATCGCCTCCTGGTACCTGCGCGACGAGGCCCAGCACAACCGTTTCTCGGATTACCACCTGCGCAACGTCTTCGCCGCCGGCTACGGCCACTACCTCATCAACCGCACCGTGAGGGGCCGCGCCACCATCCTCCGTCTCCGCCTCGGCCTCTCCCACTCCTACACGCGCCACTACTCGAAGTCCTTCGCAGGCTCGCCCAACCGCCTGAAGGAAAGCGACCTGGGCCTTGACCTGGGCTTCCTCTTCCACCACGACTTCGAATGCGGCCTGGGCTGGAACACCGAAATCACCTACATCCCCCTCATCGACGACATCGACAGCGGCACCCTCACCCACGAGACCCGCCTCACCTACACCCTCCGCGAGCTGCGCCGCTTCTCCAAACGCCTTTCAGACATCGCGCTCGAGGCCGGCATGCGCAACGAATACAAGACCGACCTCGACCCGCAGTATTGCAACACCGACACCACCTGGTACTTCCGCCTGAGGAAGACCTGGTAAAGGAGCGCACCATGGAACCCATCAAGCTGGGCGTCAACATCGACCACGCCGCCACCCTCCGCCAAGCCCGCGGCGTCGACTATCCCGACCTCGCCCAAATCGCCGCCCTCGCCGAGAAGGCCGGCGCCCACGGCATCACCATCCACCTGCGCGAAGACCGCCGCCACATCCAGGATGCCGACGTCTACCGCCTGCGCAAGACCCTCGCCACGCGCATGAACCTGGAGATGGCCAACAACCCGGACGTCGTCCGCGTCGCCCTCGACGTCGTCCCCGACGAGGTCTGCCTCGTCCCCGAGCGCCGCCAGGAGCTCACCACCGAAGGCGGGCTCGACGCCGCCGGCCAGCTCGAGGCCCTCCGCCCCACCGTCGCCGCCCTCGCCGCCCAGGGCACCCAGGTCTCCCTCTTCATCGCCCCCGACCGCCGCCAGCTCGACGCCGCCGCCGCCCTCGGCGCCCCCTACGTGGAGCTCCACACCGGCGCCTACGCCAACGCGACGGGCGACGCCCTCAAGCGCGAGCTCGACGCCCTCCACGAGGCCGCCGCCTACGGCGCCACCCTCGGCCTCAAGGTCAACGCCGGCCACGGCCTGACCATGGACAACGTCAAGCCCCTCCTCGACATCCCCAACCTCGACACCCTCAACATCGGCCACTCCATCGTCGCCCACGCCCTCTTCGTCGGCATGGAGCAGGCCGTCCGCGACATGCTCGCGGCCATCCGCCGCTAACCCCGCGCCCGCCCCTCGCCCCGGAAGGGCCAGTGCCAATCTCCGCTTTTCCCCCACCGCCATGCCTCCCAAGACCGGAACCTACGAGATCCTCCACGAGGACGCCAAGAGCGGCGCCCGCCTCGGGCGCCTCTGGACGCGCCACGGGCCCGTCGAGACCCCCGTCTTCATGCCCGTCGGCACGCAGGCCACCGTCAAGACCCTCGGCGCGGAAGACCTCGAGCGCCTCGGCGCCTCCATCATCCTGGGCAACACCTACCACCTCATGCTCCGCCCGGGGATGGACGTCATGGAGAGCCTCGGCGGGCTCCACGCCTTCCAGGGCTGGCGCGGGCCCATCCTCACCGACAGCGGCGGCTTCCAGGTCTTCTCGCTCTCCTCCCTGCGCAAAATCACCGAGGAGGGCGTCTCCTTCCAGTCGCACATCGACGGCCGCCGCCTCTTCATGGGCCCCAAGGAGAGCATGGCCGTCCAGCGCGTCCTGGGCAGCGACATCGCCATGCTCTTCGACGAGTGCATCCCCTATCCCGCCACCCACGACTACGCCGCCAGGAGCGTCGAGCAGACCCTCCGCTGGGCCCGCGTCTGCCTGGGGCAGGAACGCGCCGAGGGCCAGCTCTACTTCGGCATCGTCCAAGGCTCCGAATACGCCGACCTCCGCGCCCACTGCGCCCGCGAGCTCGCCGCCATGGAGCCGGACGGCCTCGACGGCTTTGCCGTGGGCGGCGTGAGCGTCGGCGAGCCCGAGCCCTTCATCCTCAAGGGCATCGCCGACAGCCTCCCCAACATGCCCCGCCACCGCCCCCGCTACGTCATGGGACTGGGTGACCTCTGGCAGATGACCGAGGCCGTCGGCATGGGGTGCGACATGTTCGACTGCGTCATCCCCACCCGCAACGCCCGCAACGGCTCCGCCTTCACCCTCGACGGCCCCTACCCCGTCAAGGCCGGCGCCTGGAAGGCCAGCGCGCTCCCCATCGAGCCCGGCTGCGACTGCCCCGCCTGCACCCGCCACACCCGCGGCTACGTCCGCCACCTCCTCAACACCTCCGAAATGCTCGGTTACCGTCTCCTCACCCTTCACAACATCCACTGTTACCTCCGCTTCATGCGCCTGATGCGCCAGGCCATCGCCAACGACTGCTTCCTGGAGTTCCGCGCCGAGGCCCACGCCCGCCTCCGCGAGCACCCCAAGCGCGGCGCCTACTGACCCGCCCAACCGAGGGGGTGGCGGTCTCCGCCGATTGCGCGTCCCTGAAAAAAAAAGGCCCCCGAATCGGGGGCCCCTTTTGATGCCGCAAGGGCACTCACGCCGCGCGGCGGCGGAGCGCCACGCCGGCCACGCCGAGGGCCAGCAACGCCAGCGCCGTCGGCTCCGGCAGGACGGCCGTGCCGTTCGCCGTCAGCCAGTCAATCTGTTCCGCCGACAACGGCGCACCCTCATAGGCAGAGACCTCGATGGTGGTGTTGTCAAGGATGTAACCACTCGCGAGTTCCACGTCCAACCCGTTCATCTTGGGGCTGTCGTACGTGGCAGTCAGGAGCTCCTCGCCATTGAGGCTCCACGCCACCGACATGTTGCCATCGTCGGTCTTCGTGTAGTTCGCCACGAGGACATACGTGCTCCCCACGGAAACGGCGGATTCCGAAAAGACCGGCGAATTGTTTTTGTTCTTGACGCCCAGTTTCCCTTCGTTGTTCATCACAAACCAAGAGTTGTTCGCCTGCCACTGCGCCAGCTTGAGCAGGGTTTGCTGCTGGGTGGGCGCAGTGAAGCCGTCGTTGATGGTGATGGCGAAGGCCACGGCGCCGGAGGCGCAGGTCGTGCCATTGGGAACGTTCGCAATGGCGGCCTTTCCGCCAGTCCACGAGGAAGTCTCCGTCCACTTCACGGTCACCGCCTGGGCGGCGGAGAGGGCGAGGGCGGCGAAGGCCACGGTAAGGAGTGTTTTCTTCATGTTCAACTGTTTCTCCTCCCGCCCCAACAGAGGGCCGGAGGGACCGGGGCGGGAAAAGAGGCCCCTTCGGCTTGTGCGCCACAGGCACGCGCCCGTGTGCGCCCGCTTTCCGCCGAACCGCATAAAAAGGCGCACTGCCTTCATGTGCTTATTGGGGCCCTGAGAAAGCCTGTCAGAACACGTGAAAAACAAGTGCGCCAAAAGAGCGCACTTTGCTTGACATCCCGCTCTGACATGAAAGTTCTCAGGTTTCAATAAACGAGGTCCGCGCAAAGCGCAATTGCCATGGCTCTCCCATGGCGTGCCAGTAAGATAGCACAACACCCCCACCCCCATGCAAGCCTTTTTTCCCCAGTGCGCCCCAGGGCCGCTTCCGACGGAGACGCCCAAGCGCCGCCCCGCGGGCGCCGCGGCACAGCGGCAATGGCGGGATTGTGGTAAACTGGAGGCATGGAAACGGCGTTGTATCCGGGCCTGAGGCATGACGAGACCACGGTCTTCTTTTTGGGCTGGGGGATGGACCCCACGCCCTTCGAGGGGATGGCGCGGGCGCGGGACACGCTGTTCGTGTGGGATTACACGGATCTGTCGAACCCGCCGGCCTTGCCTGAGGGGCCCGTGCATCTCCTCGCCTGGAGCCTGGGGGTGTGGGCGGCGGGGCAGACGGTGCCGCGCGGGCGCCTGGCCTCGGCCACGGCGGTGAACGGCACGCCCTGGCCCATCGACGCGGCGCGGGGCATCGCCCCGAAGATCTTCGACGCGACGCTCGCCGGGCTTTCGGAGGCCGGGCTGGCGCGTTTCCGCCGGCGGATGTGCGGCGGCGCGGCGGCGCTGGAAGGCTTCCTGGCGCACGCGCCCAGGCGCGGGGTGGAGCCGCTCCGGGAAGAGCTGGCCGCGCTGGGGGCGGCGATCCGGTCGCGCCCGGCGGCGGATTTCGCGTGGGACGGCGCGGTGGCGTGCCGGGGGGATCGCATCTTTCCCCTCGCGGCGCAGCTGGCGGCCTTCCCGGGCGCGGCGGTGCGGGAGGGCGCGCATTGGGCGCCGGAGGTCTTCGCGGCGCTGTTGGGGGGGCGGGCGCCGTGACGGGGCGGGAGGCGCTCGTGGTCAGCCGCTTCGCGCGGGCCATCGCCACCTACGAGGGGCAGGCGACGGTGCAGCGCGAGGCGGCGGAACGGTTGGCGGCGCTGATGGGGGAGCATTTTCATGTGCTGGGGCCGAGGATCCTGGAGCTGGGGTGCGGGACGGGGCTGCTGACGCGCCAGCTGTTGGCGCGGTTCGCGCCGACGGAGCTGATTGCGAACGACCTTTGCCCGGGGATGGGGGTCTGCTTCGCCAACGCGCCGCGGGTGCGGTTTTTGGCGGGGGACGCGCGGAGCCTGACGTGGCCGGGCGTGTTCGACGCCATCGCCACGGCCTCGGCGGCGCAATGGTTCGGGGAGCTGGGGGCCTTCGCGGCGCGCTGCGCAGAGGCCCTGCCGCGGGGAGGGGTGCTGGCGCTCTCGGCGTTCGGGCCGGCGACGCTGCGCGAGGTGGCGGCGCTGACGGGGCGCGGGCTGGCCTATCCCGACTTCGAGGCCTTCACCGCCGCGCTGGGCGAACGCTTCGCGCCGTTGGCGACGGAGCGGGCCGTGCGGACGCTGGCCTTCACGGACGCGCGGGCGGCGCTGCGCCATCTGCGCGAGACCGGCGTCACCGCGACGGCGGACCCCGGGGAACGGTGGACGAAGGCGCGGCTGGACGCGCTTGACGCGGCCTGGCGGGGACGCTTTCCCCATGAGGGAGGCGGCCTGGCGCTGACGTATGAGCCCTTTTGGTTCGTGGGGGCCCGCCGATGAGACGGTTCTGGCTTGCCTGCCTCGCCCTCGCGGCCGTGCCCCTGGCGGCGCAGACGCTGAGCGTGGAGCCTTACCGCGCGAACGGCTGGGCCAAGGGACGGGACCTGCCCGGGCACGTGGCCCTGCCGCTCAAGCCCGAGGCGCTCAGGGGCGTGTGCGACCTTTTCCTGCGGGTGGACGCGCTGCGCGTGCGGGCCGACATCCGGGCGCGGGCGCACGCCTTCTGGCTGGGGCTGGCGGAGGAAGAGGAGAGCGCGCCCTCCGACGCCGCGCTGCGCTTCGAGCTGGTGTGGCAGGGGCGGCGTTATCCCTTCGACCGCTGGGGGCGCCTGGCCATCGACCGGCGCTTCATCCGCCCCGAGGACGGCGAGCTGCTCTCGCGCTTCGAGGCCTTCTACCGCGCGCAGGTCACGGCCTCCGCCCTCTTCCGGGAGCAGAAGCTGGAGCCGCAGCGGCGGCCCGAGGCGACCGCCGAGGCGTTGCCCCTCTTCGCCGGCTTCGAGGATGACCGCTATCAGGCGCACGACGCGCTGATCCTGCGCCTGGTGGCGGAGTTCAACGCCAACCCCGGCGAATGGGTCGGCGCGGAGGAGGGTGACGACCCGAACATCCCGCCCCTCGACCCCGCGCTCATCAAGGCGCTCATGATCGAGGAGACGGGCGGCGGCGGCGCGCGCTCGCTGGCCGCGTGGGACGTCGACCCCCTGCAGGTGAACGTGCCCGGGGATTGGGCGCCCGAGAAGGCCGAGCTGGGGCTGAAGGAGCCAAGGAGCCGCAACGAAGGGACGCTGGAGCAAAACCTCCGCGCGGGAATCAAGTTCCTGGCGCGAAAGGGCTTCGGCGTCTCCGGGCGCGCCGTCGCCCACCGGCCCGACGCCTATTTCGACTCATGGCGCGAGGCCCTCATGCGCTACAACGGCCGCACCGACACGCTCCGCGACGGGCGGGCCTACCGCTCGGCCTACGCCGACCGCGTCCTGCGGCGCGCGCGGAACCCGGAGCTTTTCGTGCCCATCGCCATCGACCACCACCGCAAGTGATGAACGTCGCCTTCCTGGTCTACGGATGCCGCCTCAACCAAGCCGAGGCCGAAGGCTGGCGCGAGGCCCTCGCCGCGCGCGGGGCCCGCCTTGTGCCGCACGCCGCGGCGGACGTGGACGCGCTCTGCCTCCATTCCTGCGCCGTCACCGCCCCCGCCGCGCGCGAGGCCCTCCGCGCCCTGCGGGCCTTCCGTGCCAAACACCCCCGCGCCACGGTCGTGGTCAGCGGCTGCGCGGCCACGCTGATGCCGCCGGGCCTGGCCGACCTCACGCTCCCCCACGCCCGCAAGGGCGATTGGGTGGAGGCCGTCTGCGCCAAATTGGGGTTGGAGGGTGAGGCGCCCGCCGGGCCCGCGCCGCGCCGGCGCACCCGTGCCTCCCTCATCGCCCAGGACGGTTGCGACGCCTGTTGCGCCTATTGCATCGTGCCGCACCAGCGCGGCGCATCCGTCTCCGTGCCGATGGCCGACCTGCTTGCCCGCGCCGACGCGCTCCTGGCCGAGGGCTATCCCGAGATCGTCCTGACGGGCTGCAACCTGGCGCTTTACCGCGACCCCGCGACCGGCGCGCGCCTGCCCGAGCTCCTCGCCCGCCTGGCCGATTTGCCGCGCCCGGGACGCTTCCGCCTCGGTTCGCTCGAGCCCTGCGTGACGGACGACGCGGCGCTGATCCGCCTGCTCGCCGAGCGCCGCGGCCGCCTCTGCGCCTTTCTCCACCTGCCCCTGCAGAGCGGTTCGGACGCGGTGCTCCGCCGCATGGGCCGCCCGTACGGCGTGCGCCAAATCCGCGCGCTGCTCGACCGGATCTGCGAGGCGCTCCCCTGTTGCGGGCTGGGGGCGGACTGGATCGCGGGGTTGCCGGGGGAGACGGAGGCCGACGCGGCGGCGTCCGAGGCGCTGTTGCGGGCCTATCCCTTCACGGGGGCGCACGTCTTCCCCTACTCGAGGCGCCCCGGGACGCCCGCGGCGGCTTTCCCCGGTCAGCTTCCCCCCGCAACGATCGCGGCGCGGGCGGCGGCGCTTCGGCAGGCGGCGGAGGAGGTTCGGGCGGCGAGCCTGGCGCGGTTCGTGGGACGGGCGCTTACCGTCGTGCCGGAGCGCCTGGCGGAGGGTGCGTGGCGGGGATTGTGCGCGGAGGGCGTGGCGTGCGCGGTGCCGCCGCCGGCGCGACGGGGCGTCCCGACGGCCTTCACGCCGACGGCCACGGACGGCGGACGGCTCACGGCGGGGCGGTGAGGGGAATCAAGCGGGCGCGCGCCTTGTCAGACGCTCCGCAGCTGGTCGCGCACCCAGCCGAGATCCGCCAGGAGGGATTCGGAAAGGGTCCGGGTGCGGAGGTAGTCGGGGTAGACGAAGTAGGCGTAGGACTCGACCTCGACGGGCCAGCCGCCGGCGCGGACGTAGCGCCAGAAGGCGGGGGTGAGCGCGTGGCGCGTGGTGCCGAATGCGCCGGTGCCCTCCCAGCTCAGCGGCACGTGGAAGTGGATGCGGCCGCGGCGGCCGATGAGCTCGGGGAGGATCGCGGGGGTGAGGTCGGGGAAGCAGGTGAGCGAGGCATCCACCTCGCGCCGGTTCGTCTGGTGGAGGTAGACGGCGTCGAAGAAGGGCGCGAAGTCCGCCTCCGTGGCGTATTGGGAGAACTCGAGCGCGGCGGAGGCCTGGATGCGCGCCACCGGGATGTTGGCCGAGACGATGGAGCGCAGCGCGTTGAGCGGATCCTCGTAGGCCATGGCGAAATGGCAGGTGTCGAAGCACAGCCCAATGAGGTCGCGGTACGCCGGGTTCCACGACGGGCTCTGCCACAGCCGCTCGAAGAAGTCGATGGTCGTGCGGGTGTCCTGCAGCAGGCAATCGGGCTCCGGCTCCAGCGCCAGGCACATCCGCAGCCCCGTGAATCCCTCGAGCTTACGCAGGAAGAGGGCCATCGCGCAGAGGTTCTCGACCATCGCCTCCGTCACGCCCTGCCCGCGGTCGTAGGCCAGCGGCACCGTCGTCACGCTCAGCCGGTGGTCGTTGCCCAAATCCGCCCCCGGCAGCTGCGTGAGCGCGTAGAACAGGTCGCGCGTGTACGCCACGCGGCGGGCGTCAGACCAATCGGGCTCGTAGGCCGCCGTCTTCACCGGCCCGCCGTGGAACGGCCCGAAGGGGAAACCGTTGATGCCGATGGCCGCCAGGTGGCTCCTGCGCATGAAGGCCGAGAGCCCACGCAGGTTCTCCGGCACGCGCAGCTCCTTCGCCGCAAGGTTCCCAAACCGCAGCCCCACGGGGAAAATCCCCTCCCCGCCCAGCGCGTCGCGCAACGGCCGCGTCACGTCCTCCAACGCCTTGAGCACGTCGGCCAACCCCTCTCCCGGGTGCACGTTCATGCAATAAGTGATCGGGTTCATGGCCCCCATTGTACCACATCCCCACCCCGCCCGCGGCACGGCGCACCGCCACCGAGGCCGCCGGGAAAGGCCGCGTTGGCGGAGGGGCCGCTCAGCCGACGGAGATGGTCTCCTCTGGGTAGCGGACGTGGGGGGCCTGGGCGCGGGAGGCCATCATGAGGGCCAGCGAGATGGGCCCGATGCGCCCCAGGAACATGGCCAGGGAGATGAGCAGGCGCCCAAGGGGGGAAAGCAGCGGGGTGGAATCCAGCGTCACGCCCACGGTGCCGATGGCGGAGGAGACCTCGTAGAAAAGGGCGAACTCGCCGTTGCGCGCGATAAGCCGCGACTCGGTGAAGAGCAGGACGAAGTAAAAGGCGAAGACGGTGGCCAGATAGAAAAAGAGGATGACCATGGCCTCGCGGCAGATGGAATCCGGGATCGTCCGGTGATGGACCTGCACCTGGGCCACGCCGCGGATGTAGGCGCGGATGGTGAGGAGGACGACGACCAGGGTGGTGGTTTTGATGCCGCCGGCCATGGAGCCGGGCGCGCCGCCCACGAGCATGAGGAGGACGGAAAGGACGTTGGCGGGATGGCTGACCTCTCCCATGGGCAGGGCGTTGAAGCCGGCGGTCCGGAAGAAGACCACCTGCGCGATGCTCGCGCAGAGCTCCTCGAAATCCGCGGCCAGGGCATGGCGCACGGCGGGCCAGTCCGCGCCCAGGAGACTGGGGAACAGGCGGGGCGAGGAAGGGTCGATGGCAAGCGAGCCGTTCCACTCGAGCGCGGCGAACAGGAGCCCGCCGCCGAAGGTGAGGATGAAGCTCGTCCAGAGCACAAGCCGGGCCTGGAGGACGATATGCCCGCGGTGGCGGAGGTCGCGCCGCCAGAAGCGATACTCAAAGACGTTGGAGAGGACAAGGAAGCCGATGCCGCCGGCCGCCACGAGCAGGGAGACGACGATGAGATACGGCGCGTCGCCGCGCATCGCGACAAGGTTCTGGGAGTGGAGCGAGATCCCGGCGTTGCAGAAGGCGCTGACGGCGTGGAAGACGGCGAACCAGGCGGCCTCGGCCAGGGCATAGCCGTGGTGCCAGTAGTACCGCGCGAAAAGGAGAAGCGCGCCGACAAGCTCGAAACCGAAGACATACCGGAACGTCTGCCCCAGCAGGCTGTCCGCGCGGCGGCCCGCCGACCCAAGGCTGACGACCAGCTGGCGCTCGCCGCCGAAGGGCACGCGCCCCAGCAGGATGGAGACGATCATCGTGCCGAGCGTCACCAGGCTGATGCCGCCGAGCTGGACGCACCCCAACAGCACGGCCTGCCCGAAAAAGGTGTAGGTGGAGGGGACGTCGACCACCGTCAGCCCCGTGACGCATGAGGCGGACGTGGCCATGAAGAGGTTGTCCAGGAGCGCCTCGCCCACCTTCGCCCAGGAGAAGGCGCGCCCGGGCGCAAGCCACGCCCAGCAATGGTCGCCCTGCGCCCACGGCGTGCACAACAGGAACGTCCCCAGCGCGATGAGCGCCAGGAAGGTGACCGCAAGCGTGCGGTGGGGGTTGAAGGGCCTGCGCCGGGGCGGCCCGGCGCGGCGGGGCGCCGGGGGCGGCGCGGCATCGCGCAGACGTTCGCGGTAATCGCGCAGGGAGAGGGTGTCGCCGTTCACGGGGCCAGCTCCTCGGGGGTCGGCGGGCGGAGGGCCGCGCCGCGGTAAGGGATGCCGAGCACCTCGTATTTGTGGACGCCGAGCTCGTGGTAGGGCAGGCGGTCAAGGCGCCGGACGTTGAGCCCGTCCAGCAGGTCTTTGGTGGCGGCCTTCTCGGCGGGGGTGTCGTTGAGGCCATGGGCCACCACCTGGCGGACCCACAGGGGCTTGCGCGTGCGGCGCAGGTGCGCCAGGACGCGCCAGTACGGGGCCGGGTCTGCGCCGGTGACGGCGCGGAAACGCTCGGGGAAGGGGCTCTTCACGTCGAGCAGGATCAGGTCCGCGGCGTCGAGCGCGGCGAGGGCCTCGGGGGTGTCCACGGCGCCGGAGGTGTCGAGGGCCACGTGGAAGCCCTCGGCGTGGAGCGCCTCGATGGCCGCGAGCAGGGGCCTGGCCTGGAGCAACGGTTCGCCGCCGGAAAAGGTGACGCCGCCGTCCTGCCCAAGATAAGGGCGCATCCGCGTGGCCTTGCGGACGATCTCAGGGACGGGCGTCTCCGTGCCGCCCTCGGTCGCCCAGGTGTCCGGGTTGTGACAGAAGAGGCAGCGCAGGGGGCAGCCCTGAAGGAAGACGACAAGGCGGATGCCCGGGCCGTCGACGGCGCCGAAACTTTCGTAGGAGTGGACGCGGAGGCTGTCGCTCATCTGCCCCTCCCAAGCCTCGGGCGGAGCAGCTCGAAGACTTTGTAGGCGTATTTCGGCGCCATCATCGGCAGGCAGCACCACAGGCCGTTGAGGCGGTTGGCGCGGACAATCTCGCGGTTGAGGCGGACGCGGGCGCGCACGCCGTCGGTGGAAAGCCCGCCCAGGCGCATGGCCGTGGAGCAGAACGGCACGTAGCGCGCCCGAAGCCCGCCGCGCAGCAGAAAACGCACAAGCAACTCGTGGTCGGCCGCGATGCGCATGTCCGTGCGATACCCGCCCAGACACGCGAAGCACGCGCGCCGGATGGCGAAGCTGGGGTGCGGCGGCATGAGCCCCCACCGGAACATCCACGGCCGCCAGAAACCGCCGGAGTAATACCGCCGGGTCGGGACGTCGCGGCCCGCCGCGTCCTGGGCGATGAAGCGGATGTCGGCATAGACGGCCTGCAGGGCGGGGTCTTCCTCAAAGGGCGCGCACCAGCGGGCGAGGACGTCGTCGGCGTCGAGGATGTCGTCGGCGTGAAGGAGGGCGATGAGGTCGCCCTCGGCGCGCGCGATGCCCTTGTTGATGGCGTCGTAAAGGCCGCGATCCGGCTCGCTGCGCCACTTGAGGCGGCCGCCGAAGCGCGGCTCCCAGGCCCGTAGCAAATCCAGGGTGCCATCGGTGCTGCCGCCATCCACGATGAGATACTCAAAGTCCGCCCCGCGCTGGGCCAGGGCGCTCGCGAGCGCGGTCTCAAGCGTATCGGCGGAGTTGTAGCAAACGGTGATGAGCGAAAGTTTCATGCCAAAAGCCTCACGTTGGAAAGGTCGTCGCACGCGGAAAAGGCCGGATCCCCCGCGGCGCACTCCAGCACACTCCGCGCCCGCCAGCCGCCCCAAACCCAGGGCCTGCCGGGGCGGAGCCCAAGCGCCACGCGGGTCAGGCGGCCCCGGGCGTCGTAAAAACGCGCGTCGATGGCGAAGCGCATCCCAAAGGTGTGGATGGCCCCGCACCGCGGGATGAGCAATCCGCGCCCCGCGGGCAACCCGCGCCGCCCCAGCAAGCCGCGCATCCGCGCCCAGGCCGTGCGGGCCACCTCCGCCTCAGGCTCAGCGCGCATCGGGCTGGCTCCCCTCGGCCCAAAGGGTGGGCCACCACGCCTCCATGAAACGGCGCAGGGCGGCCGCGCCTTCGGGCGTGCGGAAATCCTGCGTGTCGCACCGGATGGTGACCATGACCCAACGCTGGATCCGGTTGTGGAGCGAACGCTCCAGGCTGTCGCCGACCACGCGCCGCAGGTTCGAGACGGTCGCGCCCCGGGAGTTGAGGAAGACATACGCAAAGCCGCTGTTCCGCGTCACCCCCTTCTGGTGGATGGAGAAGCAGGCCATCGGCACCCCCGGCAGCACCTGCGTCGCCTCGCGCACGCTGAGCACAAAGCCCTGCGCGGGCAGGCACAGCTCGGGGCGGTGGATGGACATCCGGTTGCGCCCGGCCACGACGACCGCGATGGTGAAGGCGTCGCCGTTGGGGGCGGCGTAGATGGCCTTGCGGGTCTGCGTGTCGTTGGGCAGGATGTCACGCTCGGCGCGGCTCATGCGGTCGACCTCCCCGCCGCAGAGCGGGCAGGGGCCCGGCCGCTCGCCGTCCGCCTCGAACGCCGCCGACCACGGGCAGTCGCGCGTCTGGCAGAACCACGGGTAACGGATCGAGTAACCCGCCACCGGGCGGAAGTCCGGCGCCAGGAAGGCGTCGCTTTCATAGACCGTCTCGGGCCTGTGCGCCGTCCAGGCCTGGAACGCCGGCAGGCAGAGCGCCAGCGCCAAAACGAGCGCCACGGCCCAACGCCCGGCCGGCGCGGCGGGCGCGGCGGGCGCCTCGGGCGCGGGCCCGTCGCCGCGGCGGAGCCAATCCGCCAACCCGAAGACGCACAGCGCGTAGATGGGCGCCACGATAAACAGGGCGTTGTCATGCAGCATCATCCCCGCGCTTTGGCCATAGAGCTGGCACGTCAGCGCCGTCAGCAGCAACCGCAGGATGTTCCCCACGAAGGCGATCGGCACGCTCGCCAAAAAGAGCGCCCACCGCCGCCACACCCCCCGCAGCACGAACGCGCCGTACGCCGCCGTCCCCACGAACAGCGCGACGAGCGACCGGATGCCGCTGCACGGGTCCGCCACGTCCAGCTGGAAGTACGGCTCGCCCAACGCCAGGATGGCCGTGCCGCGCTGCTGCACCTCGATGCCCAGCCCGTTGAGGATCACCGCCGTCACCGTCACCGAGGCCCGCCGCAGCGGCACCGTGAAATTGTCCAGAAAGCCCACCGGCATCACGAACGCCAGGAGCACGATCGGGAACCATGCCACCTTGAACGCCCGCCACCCATAGCACGCCAACGGCGCCGCCAGCAGCAGGAGCACCGCAGAGGCCTGCAAAAAGCGCATCTGCCCCCCGCGCGTCCCCAAAAACAGGAAGGCCGCCGCCAACAGGATCAGCGGCAACGCCCGCAGCGGCGCCGGCGCCCCCAACGCCGCCAGCAGCTCCCGCCGCCGCGCCCACAGCACCGCCGCCGCCAACACCGGCACCAGCCACACATACTCCATGTGCTGCGAGGCGTCATGCATCGTCCCCATCGTCTCCCGCCACGCCGGGATCAGCCACGACAGCGCACACGCCATGAACACCGCGAACGGCAAATGTCTCAACACCTTTCTCACAACGCCTCCTCTGGGTTTTCCGGCCGCGGGGCGAAGACGCGGAACGCCCGCCCCCGCCGCACGCACGCCACTCCGGGGCGCACACGCCGCCCCACATCCGGGGGCAGGCCGCCAAGCCTCCCCTCCGGCACAATCAAAATATCCGCGTCGTCATGGAAGCCCCCGCCGCCCATCGCCACATGCGGCGCCCCCGCGCGCAACGGCCACAGCAGCGCCGCGCACTCCCCGACCTCGCCCGTCACGACCCGCACCCGCGTCCCCATCCGCGCCGGGGCGTCCCGCGCCGCGCCCAAGGTCGCCGCCGCCGCCTTCTGCTCCCCGCGCGACGGCACGCCCTCCCACGCGCGCCCCATCGTCCACCCCAGCCAACACGCCAAGAACACACACGCCCCCACGCCCATCAGCCCCCGCACCCACCCCTGCGGGATCGCCGAAAGCGCCATCCCCCCCATCAGCGGCGTCAGGCACGCCAGCGGCACCGCGAACGCCCCGCCCCCCCTGAAAAACAGCGAGCCCGCCAGGCAAAGCGGGAACGCCGCCGCCATCAGCCGCGCCCACCGCCGGTTCGGCCGCCAGCCCCCCCACACCGTCAGCCCCAGCCACGCCAAAAACGCCAGCCCCCCCGCGCACAGCCACACCAGGCGCCACGCCGGCGCCCGCACCCACGCCTCCGTCCCGGAAGGCAACGACGGCAGGCTCGGCCAGCCCCCCCACAACCCCAGGTTCAGCAACACGGCCCAGACCGCAAGCCCCGCCGCCACCGCCACCGCCACATGGGCCGTCCGCCAATACAGGCACAGCCGCGTCCACCCCACCCCCACCGCCACCGCCGGAAGCAACATCGCCAACACCCACGCCACGTCCGCGTCGCCCCCAAGCCCCACCGCCACGATCGCCCCGACCGCCGCCGCCGAGACCGCCCCCGGCCACTGCGCGTACGCCCGCGCCGCCACCAGCAGCGCCAAAAAGGCCAGCGCCTGCCCCGAGAACGGGTCAAACAGCCGCCCCGACCACACCAACGCCGGCGACAACGCCGCAAACGCCATCGCCCACAGCGGCCCATCCGCCGTCTCGAACACCCCCCCGCGCCGACGCAGCCCCAACGCCGGGATCCCCGCCAAAAAAATCGCCGAAAGCGCCACCCCAAAGACCCGGTAACACCGCGCCTGCGGCCGCTCCTCCCCCCCGCCGTGGAAAAACCGCGCGCACGCCCCGGCCGCCGCCAAAAACGGCGACGGCGCCTCCGCCACCCCCGCCGGCCAATGCGCACGCCCCAGCCCCTCCCCGCACGCCGCCGCGCCCAACAGCGAAGGCGCCTCCTGCGGCAACGGCATCGGCGCGTTCAGGTGCGGCGCACGCAACCACACGCCCACGGCCAAAACCGCCATGAACGCCACCGCCTCCGCGATGCTGACCCAAACCTTGCACATAAACGCCCCCTATTCTACCAAACCCCGCCCCACGCTGTCTCCGCCCCGCCGGCACCGCCATGACACGCCCCCGGCCACGGACACGGCCTCCCCGGCGCCCCCATCCGGGCCATCCCTCCTCAAAATACGGCCCACGCGGCATGAGGCAGGCGGGACGGGCAACGCGCGCTTGACGGGCGGGGGAAAGGTGTGCTATTATGCCCCCCGTTTTGACGCCTTGGCGTCGTTGTCTTTTGGAGAGGTGGCCGAGTGGCCGAAGGCAACGGTTTGCTAAATCGTCGTGTTCCGCAAGGGGCACCGAGGGTTCGAATCCCTCCCTCTCCGCCACTTTCCCCATGGCAACGGATTTTTGTCGTCCGGCCCGAAAGGTGCTTGCGCATCGGGCGTTGGCGTGCTATCATTGTGTGCAGATGATTGTATCCCGCCCTTCAGGAAGGAGCACAGAATGATCCGCAATGCGATGTTCACGGTGGCGTTCGGCGTCTGCGCGCTTGGCGCGACGGCCCTTTTCGCCCAGGAATCCGAGGCCGAGGCACAGCCGTTGCGCTTCGAGCCCATGGTACGCGTGCTCAACCTGGAGCGCGACGCCGACGCCAAGCCCGGCGCGGCGCTCCGCGTGCGCGGCGCCGACGGCAAAACCCGCGAGGCCGTCGCCTACAAGGCCTATCCCTACGGCTCCACCTTCGAGGCGGACGAGGGCGTGCGCTTCCGCGTCGGCTTCTCCAACCTCACCTACGCCGTCGTGCGCGGACCCGCACGCTTCACCCCCAAGGCCGCGGACGAATGGCGCAAGGTGACCCTCGACGCGCAGCTGGGCGACTACAACCTGCGCGTGGACGACCGCTCGCTCCCCGGACAATTCGAGATCACCACGCCCCTGGGCACCTTCACCAACCTGGCCGGCATGGCCCGCCTCCACCTGGGCAAGGACTTGGCCGCCAACGAGACGGTGGGCACGGATGACTTCTCCTTCCGCACCCTTTCGGGCAACGCCGTCTTCAAAGGCCTCCACTACACCATGAGCGGGATGACCCAGGCCAACGCCTTCGCCTCCGCCGACACCCAGGGTTTCGTCACCTCCGAGCTCACCGGGCGCCTCGGCGAAGTCAAGATGGAACTGCCCACGGGCGGCAACAACGCGCCCACCCCCTTCTCCCTCACCCCCGGCGCGCAGGTCAAGATCGCCCGCGCCAAGCCCAAAGGCTCCGACAACTGGGTCGTCTCCGTCCTCACCCTCTACGCCAACGGCCAAGCCCAAAACTACTTCTGCTACGTCGAAGGGCGCGGCGAAGGCTATGCCACGGGCGAACTCCTTGCCGAGGTGCTCCCCCCGGAGCCCGAGGAAGGCGAACTGCTTGACGACGAGGGCGGCGACCTCGACGGGGATCTCGGCGGGGACGACGTCTTTGGCGACGACTCGCTGGGCGACCTGCCCGACGAGATGACCGACTTCGACGACGGCGCCCTCCTTTGATGCGCGGCGCGCCGACCGAACCCAAACAACACTACACGCAGCGACCATGTTCATCTATCGTTTCTCCCGTCTGATCAAAAGCAAACTGCTCTGGGGCTTCCTCGCCCTCCTGATGGTCTTCGCCTTCGTGGTGGCCGATTCCTGCTCCGGCCTGGCCGGCCAGGCCGGCGGCGCCAGGATCGGCGACGACCCCGTCGCCCCGCGCACCATGTCCCAGGCCGAACGCGCCATCGGCGTCATGAACGGCGAGCTCATGGGCGCCCTGCCCGAGCACGCCCAGGTCTTCGCCATGTTCCTGCGCGCAAACGAAAATCAGGATGAAGAAGAGGAAGGCCTCGCCACCCGCCGCGCCGTTTGGAAACTCCTCGCTGCCCGCACCGTCGGCGACCGCCACGGCCTTGCCGCCGGCACCCCCGCCGCCGTCGACGCCATCGAAAGCTGGTTCGTCGGCCCCTCCGGCGCCTTCGCGCCCGAGTTCTACCGCGCCTTCCTCGCCCGCGCCAACTTTGCCGACAGCCCCCGCGCCTTCGAGGAACTCCTCGCCGACACCTGGCTGCCCGCCCAAGCCGCCACCCTCGCCGTCTTCAACGCCGTCGGCTGGGTCTCACCCATGGAGCGCGACTTCACCCTCTCGACCCGCTTCGACAAGACCACCGCCTACGCCGCCACCCTCCCCAACACCCTCAAGGACGAGGCCATCGACGTCTCCGACGCCGAGCTCCAAGCGTGGTACGACGCCCACAAGGACGATTATCAGGTGCCCGAGCGGCGCGCCATCGCCTACGTCGAGATCCCCTCCGCGCCCTTCGGCGACAAGCTCGACATCCCCGAGCTCGACGCCATGCAGTATTACGAAGACCATCAGTCCGAGTTCTACGGCACCGGCACCAACGCCACCGTCACCCTCCCCTTCGAGGAAGTCAAGGACAAGGCCATCGCCAAGGAGCGCGCCCGCCGCGCCATGGAGGAAGCCTTCGTCCACGCCAACGAGGCCCTCGTGCCCCAAGCCGCCACGGCCGGCCTTGCCGCCGCCGCCAAGCCCTACGGCGAGACCAAGACCGCCACCCTCCAAAACGGCCAGGCCCCCGGGTTCCAGAACGGCCGGGACGTCGCCGCCTCCGTCTTTGAGATGGACACCGAGGAAGCCCAGTTCAACGCCGTCGCCGGCGACGACCGCGTCTACCTCATCCAACTGACCAAAATCGAGCCCGCCCACATCGCCGCCCTCGACGAAGTGCGCGACGCCGTCCTCGCGGACGCCCGCCGCGACAAGCGCGAGCAGCGCCTCCGCGCCAACGGCGAGACCATCCGCGGCCTCCTGGCCAAGGAGCTGGAGAAGGGCACGGCCTTCGACCAGGCCGTCGCCGCCTGCAAGGTCGACGGCCTCACCGCCACCACCGCCATGACCTTCACCCTCGGCAACCGCGCCGCAGACATCGACATCCCCCACCGCGACACCATCCTCGCCGCCGCCGCGCAGCTCGGCGTCAAGGCCCTCTCCGAGCCGCAGCTCACCCCCGGCGACGACCTCGTCCTCGTCTACGTCGACAAACGCGAGCCCGGCGACGCCCTGCTCAAGGCCACCTCCACCCCCCGCCTGCTCCAAGAGCTCGCCTTCTGGGGCGCCCTGCCCCTCGCCGGCGACTGGCTGAGCTGGAACCTTGACCGTCAGCCCCCCACCCGCGCCGACGGCGTTCCCCTCTTCCCCGTGGCCCGGCCCGACGAGGAGGAGCCCGCGGAGTGATTTCCCTGGCGCGGCCTCCCACGGGGCCGTGCTCGCGTACTTTGCTGCTTGCACAAATGTGGCTCTCCATGTACGCGTGATTATCAGACATTGTATCCTTCGCATCGGAGGGTCCCCACAAGGGCCCTCCCCTCATTTGTGGGCCGAGGCAACGGTTTCCGTCGTGGGATGCGTCCCCCCCCCCCCGAGACGCCCATGGCATGATGGGATGTGGGCGCTGATGGCGTTGCCCTTGAATGGAAGCCCCTTACGCAGCCCTGCCAGAAGGACGTGACGACGGGAAAGAAGCCGGTGCGGCTCATGAAGGCCTGCCGTCCTTCGTTCGGGATGCATGGCGGATAGTCGTTGCGGCCCATGCCGCGTTTTGCCTATGCATTCCAAGCGGTCGCCATGGGGCGGCAAGGGTTCCGACAGCCTCGCCGACGGGGAGTGGCGTGCGGTGTCCTCTCCGAGGGCACAGGTCGCGCGGTGCGGCATGGCCGCCGCCCACCGTTGCCGCCTCGCCAGACGCAATCCACTTCCCACCGCCTTCGGTTTTGTGCGCGGGCGGCGATTTTGCTAGAATACGGCGCGTTTTCAAGGAAGGATCGCCATGAAGGATTCCAAAGCCGATTTCGCAGCCCTGCTTGCCGCCAGCGGGATGGATTACCGCCGCGGCTTCAACCCCGGCGAGGAGGTGCGCGCCACCGTCCTCTCCACCAAGGGCCACTACGTGGTGCTGGACGTCGGCGCGAAGGATGAAGGGGTCGTGCCCAAAGAGGAGTTCATCCTCGACGACGGCACCCTGCGCGCCCAGGAGGGTGAGAAAGTCAAGGTCTGGTTCGTTGGGATGCGCCAGGGCAACCTCGTCTTCACCGCCCGCAACAAGGCCACCGGCCGCGGCGACGCCGCCCTCCGCCAGGCCTTCGAGGCCGGCACCCCCATTGACGGCCTCGTCAAGGCCGAGGTCAAAGGCGGCTACGAGGTGGACGTCGCCGGGCAGCGCGCCTTCTGCCCTTACTCGCAGATGGATCTCCACCGCGCCAAGGAGCCCGCCGACTACATCGGCACCAAGCAGACCTTCCTCATCTCCGAATACGGCGAGGACGACCGCGGCGCCAACCTCATCGTCTCGCGCCGCGCCCTCCTCGAGCGCGAGCGCGCCGAGCAAAAGGGCGCCCTCCTGGCCGACCTTGCCGAGGGCCAAGTGCGCGAAGGCACCGTCACCCGCGTGATGGACTTCGGCGTCTTCGTCGACCTCGGCGGCGCCGAGGGCCTCGTCCCCACCCGCGAACTCTCCTGGGATCGCGCCGCGAAGCCCGAAGACCTCGCCAAGCCCGGCGACACGGTGGAAGTGCTCGTGCAGCGTTTCGACCCCGCCGCCGAGCGCATCACCCTCTCCCTCCGCGCCCTGCGCCAGAACCCCTGGGACGCCTTCGCCGCGCAGTACCGCGTGGGCGACGTGCTCAACGCCAAGATCGTCCGCATCGCCACCTTCGGCGCCTTCGCCCAACTCGCCCCCGGCGTCGACGGCCTGCTTTCCAACGGCCGCCTCGCCGCCCTCGCCAAGGGCCGCCGCATCGCCTCCGCCCACGAGGTCGTCGAGGAAGGCCAGACCCTGGAAGTCAAGATCGAGAGCATCGACCTCGACGCCCACAAAGTCGCCCTCAAACCCGTCACTGCCGAGGAGCCCTCCAAGGGCGACGCCCCTGCCAACGACCCCGACGCCGACCCCTCCGCCTGGATCCGCGCCAACCGCGCCAAGAACGCAGGCCTGGGCAACAACCCCTTCGCGGGCCTCAACCTTTGACGCGTCCCGTCAATCTCTTCTTCGATTCCCGCGGCCAGGCGCGCCTTCGTTACTGGGCCGGCGGGACGGTTCGCGAGCGGTGCGCGCGCTGCCCCGCCGGGTTCCTGTGCCTGCCACCAGACCCTGAGGCCGACGCCGTCCCCACCCGACCGCTCGAGACCCCGCGCGAAGCGCTCTTCCATGCCTTCCGCGCCCTGCCCCTGCGACCCGGGGAAGACTGGCGCCTGGCCGACGGCAACGCCTTCACGCCCCTCTGGGGAAAGGTCTTCGAGGCCCTGCTGCGGATGCTCCGCCGCCCCCCGGAGGCGCGCTGGTGCGTCCGCGGCGAGCCCGGCTGGTTCCTCCAGTTCGGCCTCCGCGAGGACGATGGGACTTACACGATGGCCGCCCTCCTCCTGCCCAACGGGAAACCCGCCGTCCTCACCTTCCGCGCCGAAGACCTCCTCGACGCCCTCCCCCCGCCCCGCCCCTTCGCCGAGATGGATGCCACCACCCAGGCCGACGGCCTCCCCCCCCAGACCGACCGCCTCCCCTGGCACGCCCGCATCCGCCTCCCCATCGACACCCCCGGCGCGGCCTTCCTCACCCTCCGCCCACGCACGGCCCCCTGAACGGGCGGCCGATGATTGGCGCCCGGGCTCAGACGGCCCGGCGGGCGGCGGGGCAGACGCTCCGCGCGTTGCGCGGGCGCCGGGCTTAGGCCTGCCAGCGGGCGTAGGCGCCGGAAGGGAGGGGGAAGACGTCCTCTGCGCCGGAAAGCAGCATCTCGCCGGAGGCGACCGCGCCGCCCAGCCCGCGGAGGGCCTGGGTGAGCACGTTGGAGAGGACGACGGGGGTGTGCCCGGGGGTGTGGGCGGAAAGCAGGAGAAAACAGGGGGCGTCGCTCAGGAGCGCGCGGCAAAGACGGAGGGTCTCGGTGAGGTCGCGCTCGATCTTGTAGGTTTCGCCGTTGCCGCCGCGCCCGTAGGTGGGCGGGTCAAGGATGATGCCGTCATAGCGGCGTCCGCGGCGCACCTCGCGGTTGAGGAACTTGTGCGCGTCGTCGACGATCCAGCGGATGGGGTGGCTCTCGAGGCCGTTGAGGGCGGCATTGGAACGGGCCCATTGGACCATGCCGCGGGAGGCGTCGAGATGGCAGACCTCGGCCCCGGCGCGGGCGGCGGCGAGGGTGGAGCCCCCGGAGTAGGCAAAGAGGTTGAGCACGCGGAGGGGGCGGCGGGCGGCGGCGATGGCCTCGCGGATCCAAACCCATTGGGCGCGCTGTTCCGGGAAGATGCCGAGATGGCCGAAGTCGGTGCCGGAGAGACGAAAGCGGGTGCCGTCGACGGCGATGGCCCATTCCTTGGGGAGGCGGCTCCGGCCGTGCCAGCGGTTGCCGTCCTCGCGGTCGAAGGTGGCGTCGGCGGTCTTCCAGAGTGCCGGGCGCTGGGGTTGCCACACGGCCTGGGCGCAGGGTCGGGCAAGGACCACGTCGCCGAAGCGCTCAAGTTTGGCCCCGTTCCCGCTGTCGAGCAATTCGTAACCGTTCATGGCGTCTCCAAGGGGAGTTTGGCGAGGAGCGCGGCGGCGGCGGCGGCCTCGGCCTGCTTGCGCGAGGGGCCCTCGCCCTCGGCCTCGAGGCCGGCGCACCGGGCGGCGACGCGGAAACACGGGGCATGGCGCGGGCCTTCGACGGCGAGCTGGGTGTACGCGGGCAGGTCGGCGGCGTGGCGCTGGGCGTATTGGAGCAGGCGGCCCTTGGGGTTGTCGACGACGACGCGGCGCTGGGCGGGCGGGGCGGTAAAGTCCGCCTCGACATACAGCAGATTGAGGAAGCGCTCGGCCGCGGCTCGACCGCCGTCGAGCCAGGCCGCGCCGAGGAGCGCCTCGCAGGCGTCGACCTTGGCCTTGTCCGCACGGTTGCAGCTCTTCCCGAGGTCGCCAAGGGCCTCCTCGAACCAGGCGCCGAGGCGCGGAAGGCGATCGCGGATGCCGACGGTGGAGACCAGCGCGTCGTGCCAGACGGTCAGGCCGCCCTCGTCCAGCCCCGGGTGCGCCAGGAAGAGGCGCTCGGCGACAAGCAGGCCGAGCACCGCGTCGCCGAGGAACTCCAGGCGCTGGTTGTCCTGGCCCGGGCGCGTCGGGGCGGGGACGGTGAGCGCGCGGCGCAGGAGCGCGGGGTCACGGAAGGCGTAGGGCGGGCACGCCGGCACGGGGTCAGCCCTTCTTGACGACGGAGGTGGCGACTTTGAGGACGGAGGCGATGTCGACGAGGTTCGAGGGCAGGATCATGGTGGTGCCCTCCTTGGCCAGCTTGCCGAACTCGCTGAGGTACTGTTCGGCGAGGCGGAGGTTCACGGCGTCTGCGCCGCCGGCATTGGCGCTGATGGACTGGGCGATCTCGGCGAGGCCTGCGGCGGTGGCCTGGGCGACGAGGCGGATTTCCTCGGCGCGGCCCTGGGCCTCGTTGATGCGGCGCTGCATCTCGCCCTCGGAGCGGGCGATGGCCTCCTGCTTGTCGCCCTCGGCGCGGTTGATCTTGGCCTGGCGCTCGCCCTCGGATTCGGCGATCATGGCGCGCTTCTCGCGCTCGGCGCGCATTTGCTTTTCCATCGCGTCGTGGATGGCGCGGGGCGGGGTGATGGACTTGATCTCGTAGCGCATGACCTTGACGCCCCATGGGTTGGCGGCGGCGTCGACGGCGTTGCAGATGGCGGCGTTCATCGTCTCGCGCACGTTGAAGATGGTGTCGAGCTCCAGCTTGCCGATTTCCGAGCGCATCGTGGTCTGCGCCAGCTGGGTGGTGGCGACCAGGTAATTGTCAATGCCGTAAGAGGCCTTCACCGGATCCATCACCTGCAGGTAAATGATGCCGTCGACCTCGACGGTGATGTTGTCCTTGGTGATGCACTGCTGCGGCGGCACGTCCAGCGGCGTCTCCTTGAGCGTGCGCTTGTACGCCACGCGGTCAAGGAAGGGGAACAGGACGTGGAAGCCCGCGTCGAGCGTGGCGTTGTACTTGCCCAGGCGCTCGACGATGTAGGCCGAGCGCTGCGGCACCACGACGGCGGTCTTCAGGATGGCGACGGCCACCAGCACGATCAGGACGACGATCAAAAACAACGACAACGACATGTCTCCGCTCCCTTCACTCGACGCTCAGCGTGATGTTATCCCGGGAGACGACCCTGGCCGTCTCCCCTTTCCCGATGGGCCGCGCGGCCGTCGCCGGCCACTCCGACCCGTTCAGCAAGACGCGCCCCGGGAGCGGCGGGCGGATGGCCTCCGCCACCACCACCGTCGCGCCGACGAACCCGTCGTCATACGCGGCCCCGCCCGTGCGCTCCTCGCGCCCGCCCAGCAGCCCGCGGCAATAGCGCCGCCCCAGCGCCAGCGTCAGCACCGAGCTCACCGCGAAGCACAGCCCCTGCGCCGCCGCGCCCATCCCCGGGAAGAGCCAGACGGCCACGCCCGTGGCCAGCCCGCCCAGCCCAAAGAAGAGGATGACGAACCCCGGGACGAAGAGCTCCGCCAGCATCAGCGCGAGCCCCACAATCAGCCAAACCACCGCGATGTCCACCGCCGGCCCCCCCTCAATGCCCCAGGCGGATGTCGCCCGAGGCGAGCGCCGCGCGGTATTCGGCCACCGTCCGCGAGATGCCCTCCTCCAGGTCGATCTTCGGCGCCCAGCCGAACGAACGCAGCAGCGAGGAGTCGCACAGCTTGCGCGGCGTGCCGTCGGGCTTTGAGGCGTCCCAGCGGATCTCGGCCTGGCAACCGGTGGCCGTGCGGATCATCTCGGCGAGCTGGCGGATGGTCACCTCGCGGCCCGAGCCCACGTTCATCAGATCCGGCGGGTTGTCCAGCCCCAGCGCGTACAGGCACGCCTCGGCCAGGTCGTCCACGTGCAGGAACTCGCGCAACGGCGTCCCGGTGCCCCACAGCGCCACCTCCGGCGCGCCCGTGGTGCGGGCGACCTCGAACTTGCGGATCATCGTGGGCAGGACGTGCCCGCCCACCACGTCATAGTTGTCCCCCGTCCCGTACAGGTTCGTGGGCATGAGCGCGTGGTAGCACACGCCGAAGTCGCGCCGATAGAACTCGCAGAGCTTGAGGCCGGAGATCTTCGCCAGTGCATAGCCCTCGTTGGTCTTCTCCAGCGGGCCGGTGAGGAGCGCGTCCTCGGGGATGGGCTGGGGCGCCAGGCGCGGATAGATGCACGAGGAGCCCAAAAAGAGCAGCCGCCCCACGTCGGCGCGGAAGGCCGCCTCGACGACGTTGGCGGCGATCATGACGTTCTCGTAGAGGAAGGTGGCGTTGGCCGCGCTGTTCGCGCCGATGCCGCCCACGCGCGCCGCGGCGATGACCGCCACGTCGGGCTTGTTCGCCGCGAACCAGGCGCGCGTCGCCGCCTGGTCGGTCAAATCCAGCTCGCGGTGCGTGGCCGTGAGGATCCGGTCGCACCCGCGCCGTTGGAGCGCCCGCACGACGGCCGACCCCACCATCCCGCGGTGGCCGGCCACGTAATAGCTCAGCTTGGTGTCCATGCCTTACTCCGCGCGCTCGATGACGCGCCCTTCCTTGGCCGCCGCCGCGTCCTGGCGCGCCACGGCCAGGTCGGCCTCCACCATCATCTTGACGAGGCCCTTGAAGGTGACCTTGGGCTCCCACCCCAGCACGCGCTTCGCCTTCGAGGGGTCGCCCAGCAGCTGCTCCACCTCGGAGGGCCGGTCATAGCGCGTGTCATGCTCCACGTACCGCTCCCAGTCCAGGCCCAGCAGCCCGAAGGCCTCCTCGCAGAACTCCTTGACGGAGTGCATCTCGCCGGTGGCGAGCACGAAGTCGTCCGGGCGCTCCTGCTGCAGGATGCGCCACATCCCCTCCACGTAGTCGCCCGCGAAGCCCCAGTCCCGCAGCGCGTTCACGTTGCCCAGATAGAGCTTGTCCTGCAGGCCCAGCTTGATGCGCGCGGCGGCCATCGTGATCTTGCGCGTGACGAAGGTCGGCCCGCGCCGCGGGCTCTCGTGGTTGAACAGGATCCCGTTCGCCGCGAACAGGTCGTACGCCTCGCGGTAGTTCTTCACCGCCCAGAAGCCGTACAGCTTCGCCACCGCGTAAGGCGAGCGCGGGTAAAACGGCGTCGTCTCGCGCTGCGGCACCTCCTGCACCTTCCCGAACAGCTCCGAGGTCGAGGCCTGGTAAAAGCGCGTCTTCTTGCCCATCCCCGTCAGGCGGATGGCCTCCAGCAGGCGCATCGTCCCCAGCGCCACCACGTCGCCCGTGTAATCCGGCGCGTCGAAGGAGACGCGCACGTGGCTCTGCGCCGCCAGGTGGTAGACCTCGTCGGGCTGCGTCTCATAGACCAGGCGCGCCAGGCTGCCGCCGTCCGTCACGTCGCCATAATGCAGGTGCAGGCGCACCCCGCGCGCGTGCGGGTCCTGATACAGATGGTCGATGCGCTGCGTGTTGAAGCTCGACGAACGCCGGATCAACCCATGCACCTCATAACCCTTGTCCAACAACAGCTCGGCCAGATACGACCCATCCTGCCCCGTGATGCCCGTGATGAAAGCGGTCTTACCCATAACACTCCTTTTTCTTCTTTGGCTTCAGCCAACAAGGCGCCATTATACCACAGTTCCCCCATCGAAGGGAGCCTCCCCGGAAGACCCCGCAACCCCGCGGCCCCCGTGTGCCGGAAAGGTGGGGCCCGCCCCGAAAAGGCAAAGGCGGGAGCGGCCCATGGGCCCACGCCCCCAAGACGCCGGCGGGCACCCCAAAGGGACGCCGCGGCAAACGGCTCAGCGCCGCAAAATACGCCAACTATTATAGCAAACGGATTCAGGAAGTCAACCCCCTTTTTTTGCCTCCCCGCCTCGCATGGCCACCCCGGACAAAGCAGGCCGGGATGCCCCCCGCTTCCCCAAAAGGATGGGCAATCGCCCTCCTTCCCCACCCCCTCTCCCCATTCCCCTCCCACCCCGGCGCACGCCCCGCGAAAAAAATCCCCGGCGGGGGATCCCGCCGGGGCGTGCCGGGGCTGTAAGCCGATTTCTGTACCCTTGCGGGCGCCAATCATTACACTAAGCACCCAACCCGCGGATTCGGCCCCGGGGGGCCGCTGGCGGCGCGAGCAGCGCCTCTCCGCCTATTTGGGCTTGCTCCGGAAGGGGTTTGCCGTGCACGGGGGCTTGCGCCCGCCGCCGGTGGTCTCTTACACCGCCTTTTCACCCTTGCCGCCCGGGGGCGGCGGTTTGTCTCTGTGGCACTTTCCGTCGCGCGGGTTTGCCCCGCGCCCGCCGGCCATTGCAGCCGGCCTTCCCGCTCTGTGGAGTCCGGACTTTCCTCCCGCCTGCGCGGGCGATTGGCCGCCCCGGCACAAAGCGTCAAATCAGGATGCGGCCGCACGCCGGGCAGGTGACGAGCGGCGCGTCCGGCGTCTTGTCCGCGTGGAGCACCGCCTGCGTCACGGAAGGCGGCTGGACCAGGTTGCAGCCGGTGCAGACGCCCTCGGCGCGGTTGTACGGCACCGCGCAGGGCCAGCGCGTGAGCTTCAGGCGGTCATAGTAGCGCAGCTGCGCGGGCGGGACGTCGGCCACGAGCGCGTCGCGGCGCGCCTTGACCTTCTCGGACTCGGCCTCGACGAGGGCCTTGCGGGCCTCGATGGCGTCGAAGATTTCCTGGACGGCGAGCTCTTCCTCGGCCTCGGCCTGGCGGGCCTCGTCGAGCTTGCGCTCGGTGGGCGTGCGGTTTTTGTCGGCCTCGGCCAGGCCGGCCTCGGCCGCGGCGGCGCCGGCGGCGGCGTCGCGGTGCTCCTGGTCGGCGGCGGCCAGGGCGCGCGCGGCGGTCTGGCCCATGGCGTTGCGTTCGGCGCGGGCCATGCGGTCGCGGTCGCGCTGGAACTGGCGCAGGAAGCGGTCATACTCCTTCGCGGCCTGCAGGTTCTCGGCCTCGGCGGCCTTGACCCGCTCGCGGGCCTCGGCCAGGCGCGCCTGGGCGGCCGCGCGGCGGCTGGGCAGGAGGGTCTTGAGCTCGCGTTGCAGGTCGCGGAGGCGGCCGTCTTCCTCTTGGAGGGCAAGGAGGGCTTGGATGTCCATGGTGTGTTCCTTTGGTTAAAAGTAAAGGTCTCGTTCGCCGGCCTTGATGCGGCCCAGGCGGGCCTCCACCTCGGCGCGGAGCTTGGGGTCGGCGAGCTTCGCCGTCTCGGCGGCGACGACGGCCCACCCCTTCCGGGCGGTCTCGGCGCCGGCGTAGTCGGTCAGATACTCGGCCAGCGTCATGATTGCGTTGGGCGTGCAGAACTTGCCGATGAAGCCGGGGATGGCGTATTCCATGAAGTGCTCGCCCGTGCGCCCCAGGCGGTAGCAGCTGGTGCAGAAGCTGGGGATGTAGCCGCCCTCGAGGATCTCGCCGATCACCTCGTCCAGGCTGCGCGTGTCGCCCACCTGGAACTGCTCGCGGTTGAGCGTCTGCTCGCCCGCCTTGCGCGCCTGGTTGTACCCGCCGATCTCCAGCTTCGTGCCCGCGTCGATCTGCGAGACGCCGAAGGCCAGCACCTCGCGCCGCAGGGCCGCCGGCTCGCGCGCCGTCATGATCAGCCCCGTGTAGGGCACCGCCAGGCGCAGGATGGCCACCAGGCGCTTGTACTGCGCGTCCGTCACCTGGTATTCCAGGTTCAGGTCCAGCCCCTCCGCCGGCTTGATCCGCGGGAAGCTGAGCGTGTGCGGCCCCACCCCGAACTTCCGCTGCAGGTAAAGCGCGTGCGTCACCATCGCCAGCACCTCGAAGCGCCAGTCGTACAGGCCGAAGAGCACCCCCAGCCCCATGTCGTCGATGCCCGCGCGGAAGGCCCGGTCAAAGGCGTTCAGGCGCCACAGGTAGTCGGCCTTGCGCGTCCCGGCCGGGTGCCACTGCGCGTAGGTCCGCTTGTGGTACGTCTCCTGGAAGATCTGATACGTGCCGATGCCCGCGGCCTTCACCGTCCGGAACCCCGCCTCGTCGAGCGGCGCGGCGTTGATGTTCACCCGGCGGATCTCCCCGCGCCCCTTCTTCGTGGCGTACACCGTGCGCACGGTGTGCGCGATGAACGCGGGGTCATACTCCGGGCTCTCGCCGTAGACCAGGATCAGGCGCTTGTGCCCCTGATCCTCCAGCGCCTCCACCTCGCGCACCAGCTCCCCGTCCGTGAGCGTCCGGCGCACCGCCGTCTTCAGCGACCGCCGGAACCCGCAATACTTGCAGTCGTTGCAGCAATGGTTCCCCACGTACAGCGGCGCGAAGAAGACGATACGGTTCCCGTACACCTCCCGCTTCAGCGTCCGCGCCGCCTCAAAGATCTCCTCCACCAGCTCCGGGCTCTCCGCCCCCAGCAACACCGCCGTCTCCTCGACGCTCAGCGCCTCCTTGCGCAGGCTCTTCGCGATCACGGCGCGCACCGCCGCGGGGTCTTCCTTCAACCCCGCGACCAGCGCCTCCAACCGCGCGTCGTCGATGAAATCCACCGCGTCCGGCGGCAATGTCGTGTCCATCTGATACATGCTGCTCACTCCCTTGCCCTGGGCGCGCCTTTTCCTGCCTTGCGCGGACGTGCCGCGCGCCACCGTGGGGCAAAACCCGAATATGATACAACGCCCCGCCCCCCCGCCGCAAGCAAAATGTTCCCGCCGCCGCGAAGACAGGGGGAAACGCGGGCAACGGTCGGCCCCCTCGCCGCCCCACCCCGCACGCCCCCCTGCGGGCCGCACCTCCCCACCCATTGCCAAACGGCGCCCAGGGCTTGGGGAAACCCTGCCTGCCGGGCGCCGCCCTCCCTTCCCCAAAAGGCCCCCGCCGTCCGGCGGGGGCCTTTTGGGGAAGCCTCGAAGGAGACCGGCTTACGCCGCGCGGCGGCGGAGCGCCACGCCCGCCACGCCAAGCGCCAGCAGCGCCAGCGCCGTCGGCTCGGGCACCACGCCACCGCGGATGTTGTCCGCCGTGATGGCAGCGGCGGTGACCGTGTCATCCGTCACGTACAGCTCCCAATCGCCGTCATAGGCGCTCCCGCCGTCGAAATTCTTCCCGTAGACGATGTAGGAAAGCGCATTCTCGTTGGCGCTGAAAGAAGCCGTGCCGATTTTCGAGCCGTCCAGGTAGAAAGTAACCGTGCCCGCGCCATCCGCGCCACGGGCGATGGTCATCGCCAGCGCCGCGGTCTCGTCGTTCGTCATCCCGGGCTTCGAGCCCGGCGTCACGTCTTCGAAATCATAAACATAATCGCCACTCTGGTACTTAAAGGTAGAGGTACCGTCCCCATCGCCCCGTTGTTTGATGAAGACCTTGGGATCCTGATTGGGGACATTGCCACCCGAGGGGAAACCCGCGCTGATGGCGAAAAGCGTCTTGTCGGCGGTCTGCGACAAATTGCTGACGTTCGAGATGATGACGGCATAGGTCTTCGTCTCATTGACGCCGCACGTGTAAGACGTGCCGGAGAGATTCACCGCGCCATCCGTCCCCGTCAACGTGTTCCACCCCACCGAGACCGCCTGCGCCGTCCCGACCAAACAAGCCGCCAACGCGGCCGCCATGAAAGACTTCTTCATTCGTCTACCATCCTTTCTAAAGCCGGCCCCCATGGCCTGCTTATGACGCATAAAGTACCACCCCCCCCCATCTTGTCAAGGATTTTCTTTCCCGGCGAAGCGTCGCGCGCGGGCCGTCCAAACCTCGCCGCCCCCTGCGCGCCGCCCCCCCGGCCCCTCCTTCCTCGGCGCCTCGCCATCGCCAAGGGCGCCCGCGGCAGGGACAAAAAAGGGCCCCCGGTGTGCCGGGGGCCTTTTTTTGGCCGTGGGGCCGCTTACGCCGCGCCCACCGCCCAGGCCACGCAAAAAGGCGCACCGCCTTTTCACGTGCTTACTGAGGCCCTGAGAAAGCCCACCATGGACACATGACAAGAAAGTGCGCCAAAGGAAGCGCACCTTGCTTGACGGCCACCCGGGATTGAAATTTCTCAGGTTTCAGTAAATGGCACTGTCGCGCAAAGCGCAAGTTGACATGGCTTTCCCATGGCGTGCGTTTAGGGTACACCCTTTCCCCTCCCCGCCGCAATTCTTTTTTGGGGCAACCGATAAAAAGTCGCCAAGTGCGGCGGGGATGGGAGAGGGGAAAAGGGGGCGGCGGAAAAGGGACAAGGCCCCCGCCCGAAAGGAATCGACCGCGCGCCACGCAACGCGTCGCCGACGACAAGCCCCCTCCCCGGCTCGGAAGCAATCAGCCGCCTTCCTTACCTTTGCCACCGTCAAAGCGCCCCTCCCCCACGCGAGAAGGGAGGGCAAGAAGCGGCAAAGTCGCCAAACGCGCCCCCTCCCCCACGCTGGCCGCCCGCGCGGCGCGGCAAGGGCGCCTCCTCAGGAGAGCGCCGTGGGCAGGGCCGCCCCGCCTTGCCAAGGCCCACAGGAGGCCCGCGCGACAAGGACACAAACGAAGAAGACAGGAGGCGCCCATCAAAGGTAACGCGCCGGGCTTGGGGGCGTGCTGGGGGTGAGATTGAAATGAAAAAGGCCCGGGGGTGCCGGGCCATGGGAGGGAAGGAGAAAGGGGGATCAGAGGTCGCCAAAGTCGAGCTCGACCTCGTTGCCGCCGCCCTCGTCGACCTTGACCTCGGTCTCTTCCTCGATGGCGGTGAGGGCGCCCTTGGAGAGGGGGCTGTTGCGGTAGTAGACCATGAGCTGGAGGGCGGTGAAGCAGCTGGAGATGATGTCGGAGGCCGCGCCCTGCCATTCGCTGGTGGCGGCGTCGCCATTGACGAGGTCGGCGACGGGCCACCTGCCGCGCATCCCGTTGCGGGTGCCGGACTGCTGGGCGAGGCGCTGCTCGTCGGGGATGGCGGAGGCTTCGCCGCCGAAGCGGTGCTTGCCGCCCTTGCGGGGCCAGAAGGTGATGTACTGGGGCTTGCCGTCCTGATCCTTGTAGCCGGATTTCTCGGCGGGGATGTTGATGGCGGCGGCGGAGTAGATGGCCTGCTGCTGGGCGTTCCAGGCCTTCCAGGAGGGATGGTTGTCGCCGAGGTTGAAGCGGACCTGGGAGAGGTAGTAGCAGTAGTATTGGGGGGAGGCGCCCTTCATGGGGACCGCGCCGCTGCGCGAGGCGGTGAAGTTGCGCTTGAAGGTGGGCTCCCAGGAGCTCATGTACTGGATGGACTTGCGGCAGAGTTCGGTGTCGCTTTCGTCGAGCATCTGGAGGATGAGGGCGCAGGGGGCGGTGAGGCCGGGGTAGAGGCGCTCCTCGTTCTTGTTTTTGTTGGTGTAACCGAAGGAGCCGTCGGGGTGGGAAAGGGCCTTGATGCCGCGGGAGGCCTTCTTGAGCGCGGTGACGATGGCCTTGGAGTCGCCGACGTGGGCGAGCTTGGCGGCCTTGAGGGCCTGGACGGCCCAGCTGGCGTAGGAGGTGTCGATGACGGGGCAGGAGGCGTCCATGTTGTAATACCAGCCGCCCTGGGCGTTCTGGCCGTTGATGATGTGCGGGAGGGCGCGCTCGACGGCGGCCTTGACGTCCGGGATGCGGGTCATGGCGTAGGCCTCGGAGAGGGCGTAGACGGCGATGAGGTGGGCGTAGTTGCAGGTGTCGCGGCCCTTGAAGTAGCCGATCTCGCCGCGACGCCAGGCGTGGGTGCCGCCCTTGCGGGGGGCGTCGCGGTGGTCGATCTCGGCCTCGGACTTGATCTGGTCGTCGATGAGGCCGCGGATGGCCTTCTCGACGGTGTCGCCGAACTCGGCGCTTTGGCCGGGGAGCTCGCCGTGGGCGAGGAAGCAGAGGAGGGCGAGGGCGGTGGCGCCGGTGGAGACCTCCTTGCGGTTGGCGTCCCACATGCCGTTGGGGCCCTGGGTCTTCTTGAGGTAGCGCAGGAAGCCGTAGACGTATTGCTCGGTCTTGACGCCGTAGCGGCCGATGGCGGCGCCGCGGGTGCCGGACGAGCGGCTGGCGTAGACGCCGACCATGACCTTGGGGGAGGGCGTGATGGAGACGGCGTCGACGGGGGCGGGGGAGGGGGACTGGACGGCGGAGGTGGTGGGCGGGGCGTCGATGTCGACGACGACGTCGGTCTCGACGAACTCTTCCATCTCGGGGATTTCCTCCGGCGGCTCCGGGGGTTCTTCCGGGGGCTCCTCGAGCTGCTCGGTCTCCTCGGCCTGGACGAGCTCAGTGACGACGACGGGGGGCTTCTCCTCTGCGGTGATCTTCATGAGGCTCATCGCGATGAGGGAGAGGGCGAGGATGAGGATGGCGCCGAGGGGGGCACCAAGGCGCTGGAGCTCGATGATCGCCTTCTTGTAGTCGAGCGAGTCCTTGGGCTGGCCGAGGCCCTTGCACATGTCGATGAGGCGGCGGGGATAGGAGCGCTCCTCCTCGTCGATCATCTTGATGAGCTCGTCCCTGGAGAGGCTCGAGGGGTCAATGTGCGGGGTCGTCTCGTCGATGTCTGCCATCGGAAATCCTCCAGTGCGGCGCAGGGCCGCGGCCGCGTCAAATGGTGAAGATGGCCAAGTTGGTCATGCCGTGCTTGGCGCAGAGGTCAAGTGCCTTGATGAGCAGGGAGTGCGGGGAATCCTTGGTGCAGCGGAACATGACCGTGGAGGTCTTGCTGTTGCGCGCGGCGCGCTCGATCTCGCGGTCAAGCTGCTCGTAGCGGACGGCGCGCTTGTTGAAGAGGAACCCTTCGCCGGCCTGCTTTTTGGGGTTGTAGATGTCGATCGTGATGAGCTCGAGCTGCTCCTGCGGGTTGGCGTTGGTCTGCCCGGCGGGGGCCATCGCGTCGAGGTGCGAGAGGATGTCCTCCTGGCGCATGGTCACCACGAAGAAGATGATGAGCTGGAAGACGACGTCGATCATCGGCGTCATGTCGAGCGCGGCGCCGTCGCCGGAGTTGCTCCGTTTGCTTTTTGCCATTGCGCGCTCCCGTTAGTTGGTGGCGGAATCGCCTTCCTTGACCATGGCGATGAAGGAGAGCTTCCAAAGGCCGGCCTCGCCGGCGATGTTCATGACCTGGCGGACGTGCTCGTGGAGGGTGTCCTTGTCCGCGCGGACGAGGACGGGGCAGTTCTGCCCGCGCTGGCGGCGGATGTTGCGGAGCATCCCCAGCAGCTGGGGCCGGTTGAGGATGCTGCCGTTGACGGAGATGACGCAACCGGTGCGCACGGGCTCGCCGCGGCTGGCGAAGGCCGTCTTCAGGAAGTCGGTGACCGTGGTGTAGGTGCGGACCTCGATGGTGATGGGCGGCGTGGCCTGGTTCTCCTTGAGCATGTCTTGGAGGTCGGGGCCGTTCTTGCCGTATTCCAGCTTGATGTCGGGGTTGATGGTGTCGGCCGTCTTCAACGTCACGACGAAGAAGATGATGAGCTGGAAGACGACGTCGATCATCGGCGTCATGTCAAGCGAAGCGCCGTCGTTCTCGCGTGAGTTTTTCTTCTTTTTCGCCATGGGAGTGCCTCCGTTTATGGACGCTTAGGGGGGAGCGGGGCGGGCGTGTTCGGCGCGCCGCCCCAAGGCCCCGCCGCTCACTCCTCGACGACTTCGACGTTGCGCAGGTTCTTGATCAGGTCGCTGGTGACGACCTGCATGCGCAGGACGAGGCGGTTGGCGGTGTTGCGCAGCGCGTAGAAGAAGGTGATGGCCGGGATGGCGACGACGAGGCCGCCGGCCGTCGTGTACAGCGCCTGGGAAATCGTCATGGAGAGCGAGGAGATCTCGACGCCCTGGATGGCGATGGTGGCGAAGGTCAGGATCATGCCTTGCACCGTGCCCAGCAGCCCGAGCATCGGGGCGAGGGCGGAGCAGACGGAGATCCAGTTGAGGCGCTGCATCATCTGCTCGATCTCGATGTCCGCCGCGCCGCCGATGGCCTCGTCGATCACGTCGAAGCCTTCCTCGACGTGGGCGAAGCCGGCCTTGAGGATCTTGGCCATGGAGGAGGGATCCTGGTCGCAGATCTCGATAGCCTTCATCACGTCGCCCTGATCCATCGCCTCCTTGACCTGGTCGATCAGGCCCTGGGGCATGATCTTGGCGGGGCGCACCAGGATGAAGCCGTCGATGATGAAGTAAATCGCGAAGCCGCCGGAGGCGAAGAGGGCGGCCCAGAGGAGGACGCCGACCCAGCCGGAACCGAAAACGACCATCCAGAACGTCGTCTCGCCCGGGCCCTCGTCCTCGGCGGCGGCGCTGTCGACGACCTGGGCTTCGGCGGGTTGCGCCGCGTCTTGGGCATAGGCGGGGCCCGCGGTGAAGGCCGCGCCGAACAGGAGGGCGGAAACCGCCAGAGCCATCATCATCTTCTTCATCTTTGTTTCCTCGGTTGGGTTGGGAAAGGGGGGGTGAGAGCGGTTACTTGCGGGCCCACTCGGAGCCGGGGCACTCGGCTTTCAGCTTGTCGCGGAGCTGGCCGGCGCGGCTGGGCTGGCCCATGCCGTCGAAGGCCTGCGCGCCTTTGTAGAGGGCGGCGGGATAGGCGCCGGAGGCGGGGTCGGCGTACAGGAGGATGACGCGCAGGTAGCCGTCGCGCAGGGCCTCCTCGCAGTTGGCGCGGGAGTTGCCGCGGGCCATGATGCTGTCGCCACGGGCGACGAGGGCCTCGGCGGCGGCGGCCTGGTCGCCGGAGGCGATGGCCTTTTCGAGGAGGCGCTCGAGGCCGGAGGTCTTGTTGGCCTTGATGAGGGCCTGCCAGTATTGGACGGCCATCTGGCCGGTGTAGGCGGCGGTGGGGTCGTCGCGGATGACGGCCTCGCAGGCGCTGACGGCCTTGGCGGGGTTGCCCTGCTTGAGATAGGCCTGGGCGAGCCAGCGGGTGGCCTCGACGTCGTAGGTGAGGCGGCGGTAGTCCTTGGCGATGTCCTCGAGCGTCTTGGCGGCGGAGGCGAGGTTGGCGCCGGTCTGGACGGCCTTGACGGCGGAGGCGAACTGGGCGGGCGGGGCGATGTCCACGCGCTCCACGTCGTCGGCCGGATAGGTGATGCTGCCGCGCTCGGTGGTGACGACGTATTCCTTGGCGGAGTTGCGCCATTGGATCTCGCCGGTGGCCGACCCGCCTGCGGTGGTGTAGACCGTGCCGGTGGGCTTGGCCGCGGCGGCGCCGACGGTGGCCGCCAGCATCAGGGCGCACACGGCGCCAAAGGTTTCGCGAAGCGTTTTCATGGCATCTATTCCTTAGTGTATCAAATCGTGTGGCGGATGGGAAGGGTCACTTGCGGGCGCGGTTGCGGGCCTGGTTGACGGCGGTGAGGATCTCGGTGCGGTAGTTGCCCTGCGGGAAATAGGCGTCGCTGAGGTATTCCTCGCCGAACTCGACGATGTCGCCGTAGAAGCCGGCGGCCTCCTCGGGCGTCTCGGCGAGCTCGGCGCGGATCTGCGCCAGGCTGATGTAGCCCAGGTAGGCGTCCTCGATGTAGCGGGCGACGGCCGGGTCGTTGGGGGCGACGGCGCCGGCGGACATGGCGACGCGGTAGGCGTTGAGGGCGGAGCCGGCGGCCTGGGCGAGGGTGGCGTTGTCGGCGCCGCCCTTCTGCGCGGCCTCGTAGCCCTTGCGGGCGACCTCGGCGACGGCCAGGTTCAGGCGTGCGGCGGTGGCGGGGTCCTTGCGCTGGGCGGTGACGAAGCCGACGGCGTCCTTGACCTCGCTGACGAGGGCGTTGCGGGCCTCCTGATCCTTGGCCACGAGAATCATCTCGCCGGCGACGTCGACAAGGAGCAGCTGGGTGTCGATGGCGACGGTGGTGCGGCCGTATTGCTCCTTCAGTTCCTCGACCTGCTTGTAGGCGTCCTCGGGGCGGCCGGCCGCGAGGAGGGCGCGGGCGCGCAGGAGCATGGCCTGGGGATAGTAGCCCTTGACGGAACCCTTGAGGACGCTGTCGCAGCCTTCGATGGCCAGGTCGGCCTCGCCTTCGTCGAGCAGGGTCTTGGCCGCGTCCATGTATTGCGCGGGCGTGTAGGTGCCGCCGGCCTTGAACATGTCCTTGTAGGCCTGCACGGCGGCGCCGCGCATCCCCATGCTGAGGAGGGAGGCGGCCTGCATCGGGATGGCGTTCCGGGCCTGGTCGGAGTCGGGGAAGTCCTTGGCCAGGCGGGTGAGGGTGGCCTGGGAGCCCTCGACGTCGCCGGCGGCGACCTGGATGGTGGCGACCTGGAGGAGCGCGGTGGGGGCGAAGGTGCCCTTGGGGAAGCGTTTGAGGTAGGCCTCGTAGGAGGCCTGGGCGCTCTTCTTGAGGGCGGCGTCGGCCTTCTCGTTGCCGGTGGAGGGGATGCGCTGGAGGCAGAGGCCGCGCTGGAAGAGGGCGGCCTGGGCGATGCCGGCCTTCTCGAGCTGGTCGCGCTCGGCGCGGGTGGCGGCGTAGATGTTGTCCTCCTTGGCCAGGGCCGCGCCGAGGGCGGTGTAGAGCTTGGCGGCCTGGGCGTAGTCGCCGCGCACGGAGCGCAGGGAGTCCTCGTCCTTCAGGCGGCGCATGGAATCGGCGCGGTGCTGGTAGGCGCCGGCGAGGGCGAACTGGGCGAGGGCGCCGTTGATGCCGGGGCGCTCGATGTCGGCGAAGTGGTCGGCGAAGGCCTGGGCGGCGCGGAGCTCGGCCTCGGGGTCCGGCTTGGCGCCGTTGGGGGCGTAGATCTTGACGAGCTCGCTGAGGGCCTTGGTGCGGGTGTCGCGCTGGGAGGGCGCGGTGGCGGCCGCGGCGATCTGCCCGTAGAGGGCGATGGCGCCGTCGGCGTCGCCGGCCTTGGCCTTTTCCTCGGCGATGCGCACCTGGCGGGCGACGGCGCCGGGGTGCTTGGGGTAGTAGCGGAAGAAGGCGGCGTTGGTCTTGTCCTGGAGGGTGCGCAGGCCACTTTCGCCGAAGAAGTCGGCGATTTTGCCCAGGGTGTTGCCGGCCTCGGTGCGCAGGTTCTCGTCCGCGACGCCGGAGAAGCCTTCGGCGACGGTGAGCATGACGGTCTCGGCGTCGAGCGCGGCCATGGGGTCGAGGGCGCTGCCCTTGACGCCGGCGCGGACGTAGGCCTCGACGAGCTTTTGGAGGCGGGGGAGGGCCTCGGCGTTGAGGCCGTAGCGCGAGATGGTCTTGCAGAAGGCGTCGACGGCGCCCTGCCAGTCGCCGGAGTCGAACTTCACGTCGGCCTCGACGAACTGGGCCTGGCGGACCTTGGCGTCCTGCTCGGGGGTGGTGTTGAACTTGACGGCGGTGTTGTAGCGCGCCTGGATGATGCGGGTGATTTCGCTGGCCATCTCGCCGGCGCTGGCGGCGGATTGGCTCTCGGGGTAGTTGACGTAGACGTTGACGAGGTGGTTGAGGGCGCCCTGGCCGTTGCGCTTCTTGGTCTCGGGGTCGCGCTCGCCCAGGAGGAGGTTCTTGATGGTTTCCTCGTTGGGGGTGGGCTTGACGATCTCGGCCTGCGCCTCCCTCAGCAGCATGGAGCCGATGAGGTAGCGGCACTGCGGCAGGGGGCTCTGGCGGAGGACGCCCTTGGCGCCGTCGGGGTCCATGCGCTTGTATTCCTCATGAATGGTCATGAGGGTGTCGAGGTAGTCGTTGATCATCTCCTGGGCGCCCTTGGTGTCGCCGCGGAGCATCTTGACGTGCGCCAGGCCGTTGATGGCGTCGCCGAAGTAGCCGTCCTGGCGCCAGACCATCTGGTTGGCGAGGGCGTCGGCGTCCTTGAGCAGCTTCTCGCGCTCGGCGCCCTGGAGGGCCTCGGCCTGGGCGAGGAGGGCCTTGAGGTAGTCGGCGCGGACGAAGTAGCGCACCTCGTCGGTGGGGGCCTGCTCCATCGCCTGCTTGTAGAGCGGCAGGGCGTCCTTGGCGCGGCCGATCTTCCCGAGCATCTGGATATAGAGGAGCGCGGCGTTGACGTACGATTCCTTGGCCGCGTCGGGCACCTTCGTGAAGCGCTTGAAGAAGTCCGCGTACAGCTTGTCGGCCTCGGAGAACTTCGAGTAGGCGTAGTAGCTCTGCGCCAGCTCCAGCTTCAGCAGCCACGTGTCCAGCGAGTTCTGGTCGGGGCGCGCGGCGATTTCCTTCTCCACCTCGGCCTGCTTGCCGCCGCTCAGCTGGGCGCGGATCTGCGCGGCCTTCAGCACGCCGCCGGCGTCGGGCCAACGCTTCTGCGCGTCGGCGATCACCTGCTCGGTGAAGTCCGCGTAGCCGCCCTTCGAGAGCGCGTCGATGTAACGCACCTCCATCTGGAGCGCCGCGTCCTGGGCGCCCTCGGCGGGGGCCAGCGCCGGCAACAGCGCCAACGCCGCGCCCAACGGCCACGCAAACCCCATCCGGCCCACTTGGTCAAAGCTCATAGCGATCCTTTCGGTCTGCCACCCGCGCCAACCGCGCAGATGATTTCAACGTCCTGAAGCATACCGCAATCCGCCCCCCCAGTCAAGCCTTTTCTCCCCCGCCATCACCGGGAAAGGCGCACGCCGGGATGGGGCGAAGGAGGCGGGCGGGGAAAGCCCCGCCGCCCCCGGGCAGGCCGCGGCCCGGCTTGCCCCCAGGCGCCCGCCCAAAACGAGGGCGGCCCCATCATCGCCGATGGGGCCGCGGGTTTTGAAGGGTGCGGGCTCAGTTCGCCTGCACGGGGTTGACCGCGCAGGGAAGCGGCGTGTTCCCTTGGAAGAGCTCGGCCGCCGGCAGGCCGCCGAGCGAGTCCCAGCGGAGCGTCCCGGAATAGACGGCCCCGTCGCGGGCGACGGCGTAGAACGGCACGGAGCCGTCGACGCGGAGCTTAGCATTCCAGTTGCAGCGCGTGCCGTCCGGGAGCGTCCCCTTGACGGTGACCTTGCCGCTGCGCTGCGACACCTTCACCTCGAGCGTCCCGCCCGTCCACGAGACCGTCGCCGGCGGCGGCTCGGCTTCCAGGGGCGTGGGGGCCTGGCCGAGCGCGGTGCCTTGCAGCACGTCGCCGAAGGTCACCGTCGCGCGGGTCGTGGGCTCCGTGAGCGTCGCGTCGACCTCGAGCGCCACCTTGAGCAGGCGCTCGTCGCGCTTCAGGGTGAGGAGGGCCGTGGCGCGCATCGTCTCGGCGTCGTAGACGAAGCCCTTGGAGGTGACGCGCGTCCGCTTCCCGTTCTCCCAGATCGTGGCGGTGACGTTCCCTTTCTCCTTGACCTCGACCTCGAAGGCCAGCGTGACGGGGCCGCCCTGGCCGTCGCTCAGCAGCCCTTGGTAGGTGTCCGCGTAGGCGTTGGGGAGGACGGTGACGGCGTACGTGCGGGTGATCGACTTCCGGCCGCCGTTCTTCGCCGTCACCTCGAGGGTGTACTGCCCCGGCTTGGTGGGGATCCCCTCCAGCTGGAAGGTCACCAGCCTCGTCTCCTTGTCCACGATCCTCCTGATGCGGACGCCGGACGGGAGGCCGCGCGCGGAGACTTGGTTGCCGCTGTCCGTCAGCACGGGCCAGAGCACCTCGGCGCCGGCCATCGTCTCGGGCTCCACCTCCACCTCGAGCGTGGGATCCGCCCAGTCGGCGACCTCAAAGGTGGAAGAGGCCTTCTCCTTGCCTTTGACGAAGGTGACGGTGTAGGTGCCGGGGCGCTTCGGGGTGCCGACGATGGTGCCGGTCTTGGCGTCCCAGCGCATACCTGCGGGAAGGCCGCTCACGCGGACATCGCCGATCGCCGAGAGGTCGAGCGGGGTGGTGACGCCGGCCTGGAAGGCGTAGCTGTCGGCCACGGGGATCTGGTCGGAGACGAAGTTCTTCACCTTCAGCGTGAAGGTTTCCTCGTGCTTCGCCCTGGAGGCGTTCGTCACGGAGACCGTGAACGTGAAGACGCCGGGCTTCTTCGGCGCGCCTTCGATGCATTGGGTCTTGCTGTTGTAGCGCAGGCCGGAGGGGAGCTTCCTGGCGCTCACCCTGGGCAGGGACTGCGACGTCACCACCACCGGCAGGCTCAGCTGCGTTCCCGCGGCATACCCGTCTTCGGGGAGCGCGCACGCGATCGCGATCGCCGCGTCGTCGTCCACGGAGACGAAGCGCGCGGTGAAGGAGACGTCCTCCTCCGTCATCACGTACCGAAGCGTCGTGTCGCGATAGTCCTTGCCTTCGCTGGCGACGGGCTGTCCATCGGCGCCGTACCAGCCGGCGAAGACGTTGCCCTTCTCGGCCTTGGCGCGCAGCGTCACCTTCCTGCCCGCTTTGTAGGAGCCGGCGCCCCGCACGGTGCCCGCGCCCTCGGTGGCCACGCTGATCGTCGGGAGGGTGGGGTCATCCTCGGGCACGCTCGGATCCGGGTCGGGGGCGATCTCGCCGTCGCCGCGGTCGGGCAGGATGTCGCAGAAGGAGGGATCGGGCGCCGTGCCCGGCACGAAGGCGCCTTTCTCGTTGAGCTCCGGCAGGTAGTCGCGGTCGGGGCGGTTCTCGGAGAAGAGCGGCGCGAGGTAGAGCCGTTCGCCGAGGGCCGTGACCTGGGTGGGGGTGTTGAGCGAGGCTTTCACCTGGGCGGCCAGCTCCTTGCGCGCCGCGATGTCCGCCTCCGTCATCCCGCCGGGGGCGTTGAAGAGGTGGAGGTCGTCGTTGACCTCGCGCTCCCAGAGCGCGTCCAGCGCCGCCGGCGCGGTGGTGAGCATCTGCTCGGCGAAGGACTTCGCCTTCTGCAGGTCGGTGCTCACGCTCCCGCCTTTGCGCTTGACGAGGAACTTGGGCGATTCCACGAGCCACACGGCGATTTCCTTCTCGCCGCCGAACAGGTGCCAGCCAGAGATGCCGTCGTAGTCGTAGTAAACATCCCACTGATTGAGCGGCTCCGTCTTCATCTCACCGGCCAGCCCGGGCAGGGTGATGGTCAGCGTGCCTTTGCCCGCGTCGATGGCATACGTGCCCTCGGCAAGCGTCTCCCAGAACCACGCGGTCGCCGTTCCGGTCGGATAAAGGGACACGCTGAAAGGCCCTGTGTCCCCAAAGTCCAGGGTCAGGAAATGGGTCGCGCCCAACAGATCCGACGCCTTGACCCCGGACTCGGGCTTGAAGGTCAGGCGCAGGAGCAGATCGTCGCCGATGTAGCCGACCTGGAACGAGGAGGATTCCAGGAACTTTCCGCCTTCGCCCGGGCATTTTGGCGCCGCCGCCCAAGAGGCGTCGTCCGTCCCCTTGAGTTTCGTGGCCTCTTCGATATAGACCCACGGATTCTTGTAGTTCACGGGGAGGTCGTAGGTCTTGGCCAGCCAAAAGGCGGCGTTGGCGCCCTCCAGGGTGGCCTTCAGCAGCAGCGCGTCCGCCCCGTCGAAGCAGATCGCCCCGTCGATGAAGGGGAAGTCCTCATCCGTCAGCCGCATGCCGCCCCACGTCGCCGGGATCTTCGCGAGCGAGGCGATGGCGGAGGTGATCTTCGCCTGAACTTTGTCGGAGGTCATCACCTTGACGCCGTCATTGGGCTGATAGAGGTTGGTCTCGTCGTAGTTGCTCTCGTCAAACGTCCACACGCCGTCGTCGGCGGTGATGCCAAACTCCTTCAGGGCCTTGCGGACGCCGGCGTCGGCATTCAGCTCGAAGAGCGTCATGAGCGCGTCCACCGCCGCCGTGGCGTTGGCGTCGTCGCCGTACTTCGCCAACAGGGTCGCTTCGAGCTCCGCGGCGCGGGCGTCCAGGTTGGGCTTGTACTGCGGAAACACCTGGCCATCATACTCCCAAACGGCGCCGCCGGAGGGCTTCAAGACATAGAACGACTGCCACTTGAGCATCTCTTCCCAAGACTGCTGATACGCCCCGCTTTCAGGGTAGGCGAACAGCGCCATCGCGCGGTCGTTGTACCACCACCCATCATACCGGAACTCGGAGACGGCCGGGCCGGTGAACCTCACCGTCAGGGGCGTAGTGCGCTCCTTGTACTCGTCCGTGTCCCAATTATAATACTCGAAGAAGTCATTGCTCAGGATACTTGTCTTCGTCGAGGAATCGAACCGCCTCAGGCTTTGCGGAAGGACGATTTCCTCAATGGCAAGGTCGCCCTCGACGCTGCCGCACTGCACTTCGAGGACCGGGTTGCCGTCAAGCGTCCCGGGTACCGTGAGCCTTTTCGGGAACGTGCCGTCGACCGGGCTCCCGGAGGTGATGCGCACACCGTCGGGGATGTGCTCGTATTGCCAGTTATAGCCGTTGGCCACCTGGCTTTCGGCAAAGAGCCCGGCGGACAACCCAATGGCCGCCAGGCAGGTTAGACTGCATCTCATGCTTGTTTCTCCTTTGCAGGGTTGAACAAATCAAAAGGTCAAGGGGAGCGGCACACGCAAGGCGCGCCCGTCCCCGCGCAATGCCGTCAGGCAAAGCGTGTCGTCGGCGCCCTTCACGATGCGGGCCTGTTTCAAGGGCTCCCAATCGTTGGGGCGTTCGGCGAAGTGTGCGCGTGAGAGGGCGAGCCCCGGCTCCTCCCCCATCTGGAGGGTCGCGCCGGAAGCCCGCAGGAAGGGGACGTTGTCCTGGCCCTGCCGCCATCGCATCACGAGGCCGCGAATGCGGACGCCGCCATAGCGCCGGCGCGCCTCGACGCTCTGCGCGCCGGTCAGCTGCCCCAGGGAAAGCGGGGCGGGGGCGGTCACCGCGGAGGCGGCGTCATGGGCCGCGTCGGTGGGGAGCGTAAGGGTCAGGCGCTCGAGCACGAGCACGGGGCTAAACCCCATCGTCAGGAAGCCGAGCTTCCGGCGCTCCGCCCACGCCTTCCCGACGGTGGCCCACGGGGTCCCGGGCATCGTCTCGGAAGAGAGGCGCATCCCCGTGAAGAGATCCTCGCGCAACGGCACGGCGCGGCCGCCGCCCCGCCGCTCCTCCAGCGGGATCCACAGCACGCCAAAGGACATCGCCAGCACAATCCCCAGCGCCCCCAAGAGCATCGCGCCATCCGCGGCGCGCCGCCAACGTTTGGGCCACCGGGAATACCGTGCCGTCGAGGCCGCCCCCGCGCCCGGAGGGGGCCCCGCCCGCTTCCCATCCCTGCCTGTTCCCAACAGTCTCATCGTATCCCCCGGATGCCGGATGCGTCACATCCCTTCCGTGGCGTTCAGGATGGCCTCCGTGATCGCGCTGAACTGCCCGACCTCGTCCTCGTTCAGCTCCAGCGAACGCGCGAGCGCCCTCAGGAGAAGCGCCCGTTCCGCACGCGCGGCGGCACGCAGGGACTGCTCGGCCTCGCTCAACGCGACCTTCCACTCAAAGGGGATCGGCCTCTCCTCCCACGCCATGACGGCGATTTCCGCGCGCAGTTCCTGAAGGCGCCCCAGGGTCTGCAAGTAAGACGCATGCGCGGAGGCTTCCTCGTTGGAGAGCAGCCCGGGGTCGACGGCGGCGAGGAAGTCCAGGCCCTCCGCGCGCCTGGCGGCCCACCTTTCGGCGGCCTGCCGCCAGGCCGCGGCGAAGCGCGCCTCGGCCTCGGGGGACAAGGGTTGGGCCTCGACACGCGTTTCCGGCACGGCCTCCGGCTCCCCCGGCTGCGTAGCGAAAGCCGCGCCCGGCGCGCCGCGCCGCGAGGCCGCCCGCCTCCGGGCGGGGGAGGCCCGCCTTGCCTCAACGGGGGCGGCGGCGCGCTCCGCCCGTTGCGGCAAGGCTTCCGCCGAAAGCGCCCGGGGCTCCCCCGGCGCCCACAGCGCCGTCGCCACGGAACCCGCCACGCCCCCCAAGCAAACCCCCAGCAGGCCGCACAACAGACACCCAAGCGTCCCCCGCGTCATCGGCGGCCTCCCCTGCAGGCCCGGCGGGCTTCCCGCGACCGCCAGGGCGACGCGCCGCCCACGGGGGGCACAAAGCAACAGGCGGGCACGCCGGCAACAAGGCGCGCCCCCCAACACACAATCTCCCTGGCCATGGCCATAGCCACGTCTCCATCCTGACCATGCGACGGAGAAGCCGTCAAGGCGATGCCTCCGTCCGTTCCTGTCTCCTAAAAAGCCTCCCACAGCCTTGAATAGCCGTAAGGCCGCCTACGCCGCGCGGGGCTTCGGGCCGAAGGCCTCCCGCGGCGTCGGGAGGCGACTCCCGACTGCCCATTACGATAACATACTACCCCCCCCCATCAAGTCTTTTTTTCGCGCCCCGCGCCGTCGCCCGCCGCCCCTTTGTGCCGGCCTGGATTTCTTGGTATACTGCATAGTATGAAAAAGCTTCTCTTTTGTGCGTTGTTGGCCGCGGCGGGGCCGCTGCTGGCGTTGACGGCGGAGACGCGCGCCGCCGCGCAGGAGGCGTTGGGGCGCGGCTTCGCGTGGTTGCGCGCGGCGCAGCAGGCGGACGGCTCGTGGTCTGACCGCCGGTTCCCGGGGATGAGCGCCCTGGCGCTGTGGGCGATGGCCAACGCGAAGGACGGGGCGAACGCCGGGGCGATGGCGAAGGCGGAGGCCTTCATCGCCTCCTGCGCGCAGCCCGACGGGGGGATCTACGTGCCCATCCCGGGGCGCCGGGGGAGCGGCCTGGGCAACTACAACACCTGCCTGTGCCTGACGGCCCTGCACGCGGCCGGGGCCAAGGAGCGGCGCGCGCAGCTCCTCCTTGGGGCGCGCGCCTACATCGCCAGCACGCAGATCGAGGCCGCGGGCCTCCACGAGGGCGGCTTCGGCTACGACAAAAGCTCGCCCCGGGCCTACACCGACCTGAACAACACCTTCTACGCCGTGGAGGCCATGCGCCTGACGGCAGACGTGGAGGAGCTCCGCCCCGGCCAGAAGCGCGTGGACATCGATTGGGACAAGGCCCGCGCCTACGTCCTCTCCATGCAGGAGACGGCGGGGGCGGACGCCGGCGGCTTCGTCTACAACCGCGAGACGCCGCGCGAGGGCGAGGCGCTGCGCGCGTATGGCTCGATGACCTACGCCGGGCTGCTGGCGATGCTCCATTGCGACCTGCGGCGCGACGACCCGCGCGTGCGCTCGGCCCTCCAGTGGCTGGGCAGGCACTGGTCGGTGGACGAGAACGCCGGCCAGGGCAACCAGGGCCTCTACTTTTACTACGACGTGCTCGCGCGCGCCCTCTCCGCCGCCCGGGTGGAGCGGCTGGCGCTGGAGGGCGGTGGCGAGGTGGATTGGCGCGAGGAGATGGCGCGGGCCATCCTCAGGCGCCAGCGGCCCGACGGCGCGTGGGTGAACGAAAGCAACCGTTACTGGGAGGGCGACCCCGCGCTCTCCACCAGCTACGCGCTCCTGGCGCTGACGGTGGTGCTCGGCGATGCGTGAGCCCCCCCTGCCCCTCTTACCGAACCTGGAGCTGGGGGCCGAGCTCGGCCGCGGCGGCACGGCCACCGTCTACCGCGCGCGCCAGCTCTCCACGGGGCGCGAGGTGGCCGTGAAGGTGCTGGACGCGGACTTCGTGCGCACGCCCGAGGACGTGGAGCGCTTCCTGCGCGAGGCCAAGGCCTGCGCCCGCTTCCGCCACCGCAACATCGTGCGCGTCTACGACGTGGGCCAGGAGGGCGGCGCCTACTACTTCGTCATGGAGCTGGTGGAGGGCTACACCTTCGCCAGCTACCTGCGGCGCAAGGGCCAGGTGGCGGTGGGGGACGTGCTCATCATCGTCGAGGCCGTCTGCGCCGCGCTCCGCTACGCCTGGCAGAAGTTCCGCGTCGTCCACTGCGACCTCAAGCCCGACAACCTCATGGTCGACGCCGACGGCACCGTCAAGCTCATGGATCTGGGCATCGCGCGCTCGCTCCTCACCGCCGCGCGCGGCGCCGGCGCGGACGCCGCCGGCGAAATCATGGGCACCCCGGCCTACATCAGCCCAGACCAGATTTACGACCTGCCCGACCTCGACTGCCGCGCCGACATCTACGCCCTCGGCGCCACGGCCTACCACCTGCTCACCGGCTCCACCCTCTTCCCCGGCAAGACCGACCAGCAGGTGGTGGACGCGCACATCGGCCCCAACTTCGCGCGCGACCCGCGCGTCCTGGCCCCCGCCGTCCCCCGCGCCCTCGCCCTCATGCTCAACAGGATGCTTGCGAAAGACCGCGCGTTGCGCTATCCTAATTGGGAAACGTTGGAGGCCGACATCGCCCGCCTCTACGCCGGCGAGGAACTCTTGGCCACCCCCCTGCAGCCGGGCGAGAGCTCCGTCGGCTTCAACGCGGAATGGTAACACGAAAGGAACGCACCATGCACATCCTCGTCACCGGCGGCGCCGGCTACATCGGCACCCACACCGTCATCGAGCTCCTCCAGGCCGGCTACGACGTCACCATCGTCGACAACCTCTACAACTCCCAGGAGGAGGCCGTCCGCCGCGGCGCCGAGCTCGCCGGCCGCGCCCCCGCCTTCCACAAGGTCGACCTGCTGGACTACGACGCGCTCGAGGGCGTCTTCAAGGCCGCGCACTACGACGCGGTCATCCACTTCGCCGGCCTCAAGGCCGTCGGCGAATCCGTCTCCAAGCCCCTCTTCTACTACCACAACAACATGACCGGCACCTTCAACCTGCTCAAGCTCATGAAGCAGTACGGCTGCCGCAACATCGTCTTCTCCTCCTCCGCCACCGTCTACGGCATGCCCGAGAGGGTCCCCCTCGACGAGCACTGCGCCACCGGCGCCCTCAACCCCTACGGCGCCACCAAGCTCTTCCTCGAGCGCGTCCTCAGCGACGTCCACGCCGCCGAGCCCGACCTCGGCGTCATGCTCCTGCGCTACTTCAACCCCGTCGGCGCGCACCCCTCCGGCCGCATCGGCGAGAACCCCAACGGCATCCCCAACAACCTCATGCCCTACATCGCCCAGGTCGCCGTCGGCCGCCTCCCCAAGGTCCGCGTCTTCGGCGACGACTACCCCACCAAGGACGGCACCGGCGTGCGCGACTACATCCACGTCGTCGACCTCGCCCGCGGGCACCTCGCCGCCCTCAGGAAACTCGAGCAGGAACCCGGCGCGCTCTACACCGTCAACCTCGGCACCGGCACCGGCTACTCCGTCCTCGACATGATCCACGCCTTCTCCCGCGCCTGCGGCAAGGACATCCCCTACGAGATCGTCGCCCGCCGCCCCGGCGACGCCCCCGAATGCTACGCCGACCCCACCTACGCCAAGGAACTCCTCGGCTGGCAGGCCACCCACACCCTCGACGACATGTGCGCCTCCTCCTGGAAGTGGCAATCCATGAACCCCAACGGCTACGGCGCCTGAACCCCGCCCCACCCCGCGAAAGCCCCGGCCCCGCCGGGGCTTTCCGCTCTCACCGCCCCCCGAACGCCACCGCCGCGAACCCCGGCGCGAACCGCCGCAGCAACCACGACGCCCCCAGTCCCCCGCCCAACCCCCCGCACACGTGCAGCGCCCACTGCGCCGCCGTCCCCCGAAGCGGCCCCAAGGCCGGCACGGCCGAAAATGCCCCCTGCACCAGGAAAATCCCGAACAGGTGCGTCAGGAACAACGGAAAAGCCAGCCCCGTGAACCCCCGCGGCCACGCCCGCGCCGGAATCAGCCCCCACAGCCCCAGCAACGCCAGCGGCTGAGACACCACCCATGCCCGGATGAACCGCACGTCCAGCCCCGGTAGGGCGAACCCCACCACCCCCGCCGCCAGCAGGCACGCCCCCAGCCGCGGCCCAATGCGCAGGGACACGGGCCACAGCCTCAGCCACAGCCCCAACGCGAAGCAAAACAACCCCCGCAGAGACAAGAGCGCCGTCCCGCCCAACACTTCCCGCCACGCGGCCGGGTACGGATGGAACAAATACAGCCCCCACAGCGCCGCCAGCAAGGCCAAGCCCCACCACCGCCCCCGGCGGATCGGCCACAGCAACAACGGGCTGGCCAAGACAAACAGGAACAACGTCCGCACGAACCACAGCCCCCACAGCCCGGGCGGCCCGAACGAGCCCACGCCGAAGACCCGCGCCCAGGCGTTGGGCGTCGCCGGGAAACCCGCGAAGAGCGCCTCGCCCGCCAGCGCGTGCCGCGCCGCCGCCAGGCACCCGGCGAAGGCCGACCACAAGACCATCCAAAGGAAATACGGCACGAGCAGGGAACGCACCCGCTTGCGCGCCTCGCGCCCCCACCACCCCGCCTCCCCCACGTGCCCCGCGAGGAAATACCCCGAGGCCAGGAAAAAGAACGGCACCGGCAGGTTGCCGAACCCCCACGTCATGATCTGCTGGAGCCACCGCGAGGCCCCGTCCATCTGCCCATAGAACCCCGAGTGGGACACGGCGATCAGGCACGCGCAGACGATGCCCATGTTCGCGAGCCTGGCGCTCACGTCCGCCGACACGGATGCTTGCATAAAACACGCTCCTCTTTCCATACCCCAATCGAGGCCCTAGGACGGCCCATCCGCGGATACGGCAAGGGGAGCGCGCCAAAACGGCGCGCCCCACCAAACCGGCTGCCCACGGATGAAATTTCCTAGGTTTCGATTGGGACAACCTGTTCGCGCAAAGCGCAACGATGCGACGGCTCTTCCGCCGCGTGCGCCCATGATAGCAAAAAGATGCAGAGGTGCGGAAGCGCTGGATTTTTGGGTTGAGATGTGGTAGAGTATGGGCGAAATGAGCAAAAGGAGGCGTGGATGGCCGATTGCAAAGTGGTGAAGGTGGACGGGCGCGTGTCGTTCGGGGACGGCGGGCTGACGGTGATGGCCGGGCCCTGCGTCATCGAGGGGCGCGAGGCGTGCCTGAAGCTGGCCGAGGCGCTTGCCAAGCTCACCGCCGAGCTGCATATCCCCTACATCTTCAAGGCCTCCTTCGACAAGGCCAACCGCACGAGCCTCTCGGCGTACCGCGGGCCGGGGCTGGAAAAAGGCCTCGAGATCCTGGCCGAGGTGAAGGCCAGGTTCGGCGTGCCGCTCGTGACGGACGTGCATGAGCCGTGGCAATGCGCCCCGGTGGCAGAGGTGTGCGACGTGCTGCAGATCCCCGCCTTCCTGTGCCGCCAGACGGATCTGGTCGTCGCCGCGGCGAAGACCGGGCGCGTGGTGAACATCAAGAAGGGCCAGTTCCTGGCGCCCGAAGACATGATCAACGTGGTGCGCAAGGTGGAGAGCGAGGGCAACGACCGCATCGTGCTCACCGAGCGCGGGGCGAGCTTCGGCTACCACAACCTGGTGGCGGACATGCGCTCGCTGCTGGTGATGCGCGAGCTGGGCTACCCCGTGGTCTTCGACGCCACCCACAGCGTCCAGCGCCCCGGCGGGCTGGGCTCGGGCAGCGGCGGCGACGGCCGCTGGGCGCCGGCCCTGGCCCGCGCCGCGGTGGCCACGGGGGTGGACGGCGTCTTCATGGAAACCCACTTCAACCCGCCGGAGGCCCTCTCCGACGCCGCCAACGCCATCGCCTTCAGCGCGTTGGGCGACCTGCTGGGCAAGCTCCTGAAAATCCACGAGGCGGTGCGTTCAAAATGAGGCTTCCGGCATTGGCGGCGGCGGCGCTGGCATGCGCCTGCGCCACGGCCGGGGAGGCCGAGGCGTGGGCCAGGGTCTCCCCCGAGGCCGTGGCGCGCTACGCCGCGCCCGGCGACCCCGCGCGGTACGTCCCCCTGGCCCGGCGCCTGCAGGCGCCGCCCGAGGAGCTGGGGCCGCCGGCGCGGGGGCTGCGCCTCCCCGTGCGGAGCTTCCCGGACGGGCGCGCCGAGGTGATGCTCCACGCGGAAACGGCCTGGGCGAGCCCGGACATGATGCTCCTGCGGGGGAGGAACGTGCGCGTGGAGGCCTTCAACGCCGACGGTTCGCCCGCCGAGACGCTCTGGGCCGAGGAGGCGGTGGTGGACCGCACGGCGATGCTGGCCGTGGCCAAAGGCGCTGTGCGCCTGGAGCGCGGGGGCGACACGCTCACCGGCGTGGGCGCGCTCGCCGACCTGGACGCGCAATACGTGAAAGTGCTCCGCCGGGCGCGCATCGACACCGCGCGCCTGCGGGGCGTGGACCTGACCGAACGCGGCATCTTTTGACGAGGACGACGATGAAACGGATTCTGCTCTTGACGATGGCGGCCTGGTGCGCGGCGGCGTTTGCCGCGGAAGGCGCGGACGACGACGGGATGGCCGCCGCGCGCGAGGCGCTCCTGGCGCCCGCCGAGCCCCCGCCGCGGCTGGCCCTGCCCGACACGACAATCACGGCCAAGCGCATGGAGTACAACTACAAGGAGGCGGTGGCCATCCTCACCGACGACGTGGTGGTGGACGACGCGCGCTTCCGCCTCACCTCCGACCGGCTCTTCGTCTTCCTCGACGGCACCAACAGCCTCAGCCAGCTGGTGGTGGTCGGCAACGTGGCCGTCTCCAACGAGAACCGCCGCGCCTACTGCGACAAGGCCGTCTACACCCACGCCGACGGGCGCCTGGTGATGGTGGGCGACGCCAAGCTCTCCAGCCTCGAGCCCGACGGCTCGACGCGCAACGTGAAGGGCGACAAGATCACCATCTGGACGAACGAGGAGCGCATGGAGGTCTACCCGAACCCCGAGCTCACCTTCCCCGCCGGCGCGGCGAAGGATCTGGAGGGCCTGCGGAAATGACGGACGCCCCCGAGCAGACGCCCGACGTGGTGGCCGAGGGCCTCAGGAAGGTCTACGGCGCGCGCACGGTGGTCAACGGCATCTCCATCAACGCGCGCTGCGGCGAGTGCGTGGGCCTGCTGGGCCCCAACGGCGCCGGCAAGACGACGACCTTCTACATGGTCGTGGGCCTGGTGCGCCCCGACGGCGGGACGGTGCGCTTCCGCGGGCAGGACATCACCCGGATGCCCGTCTACAAGCGCGCCCGCATCGGCCTGGGCTACCTGGCGCAGGAGCCGAGCGTCTTCCGCCGCCTGAGCGTGGAGGAGAACGTGCTGGCCATCCTCGAGACGATGCGCCCCACGCGCGCCGAGAAGAAGGCCCGCCTGGAGGAGCTCCTCGAAAGCCTGGGCCTGACCAAGGTGGCCAAGCAGCCGGCCTACACCCTCTCGGGCGGCGAGCGGCGCAAGCTGGAAATCGCCCGCGCCCTGGTGCGCAGGCCCGCCATCCTGATGCTCGACGAGCCCTTCGCGGGCGTCGACCCGCTGGCGGTGGACGACATCCAGAACATCGTCCGCGGCCTCAAGGCCCAGGGCCTGGGCGTGATCATCACCGACCACAACGTGCGCGAGACGCTCGACATCGTCGACCGCGCCTACATCGTCTTCGAGGGCCGCATCCTCTGCGAGGGCACCAGCCGCGAGCTGATCGAGAACCCCGAAGCCAGACACTCTTACCTCGGCGAGAACTTCCGGATGTGAAGGCGCCGGGCAACCCCACACCAAGCAGAAAGGCAGGTGCAGCATGACAGTAGAAGTCAACGCCCGTCACAAAAACATTTCCGAGGCCTTCCGGGACTATGCCCGGCAGCGCGGCGAAAAGATCGGGGAGGCCTTCCCCATGGTCGAGTCGGTGCGCGTGGTGATGGATTTCCAGAACAAGCTCTGCGCGGCCGAGATCATCGCCCAGCGCAAGGACGAGATGTTCGTGGGCACCGCCAACACCGACACCTCCATGCGCGCGGCCGTGGACATGGCCGCCGCCAAGGTCGAGACACAGATCCGCAAGAAACGCGCCAAGGCCTACGTCGAGCCGGCCCGCAAGGCCGCCCAGGCCGCCGAGGCCGCCAAGTAAGGAAGGCCCCATGGCCGAGGCGCCCCGCCCGCTCACCATCAACACCGTCCCCGCCGCCTCCCTCACGGTGGGGCGCTTCCTGCACGCGGCCTTCGAGCCGCTCGGGCTCGAGGTGTTGGCCGGCAAGGAGGGGCTGGGGCGCATCATCCTCGAGCCCGTGCTGCACCGCCCCGGGCTGGCGCTCACGGGCTTCTATGAGTTCTTCGCCTGGCGCCAGATGCAGCTCTTCGGCCGCTCGGAGCTCACCTACCTGCGCACCCTGGAGATGGCGTGCCGCCGCGCGCGCTGGGAGGAGCTCCTCCGGCGCGACGTGCCCTGCGTCATCCTCTGCGCGGCGGACAAGGAACCGCTCGACGGCGACCTGCTGGCGCTGGCCGACCGCATGGGTGTGCCCGTGCTGGCCACGCGCCAGAAATCCTTCGCCGTCTTCCGCGTCGGCTCGCTGCTGTTGCACGAGCTCACCAGCCCCCGCGCCACCGTGCACGGGACGCTGGTGGACGTGCGCGGCGTGGGCGTGCTCCTGGTGGGCCCGCCCGGCATCGGCAAGAGCGAGACGGCCCTGGGCCTGGTGCGCCACGGCTGCGCGCTGGTGGCCGACGACGTGACCCGCCTCTGGGTGGACGCCCACGGCGCGCTGTGGGGCGCGGCACCCGAGCACCTGCGCGGCTTCATGGAAATCCGCGGGCTGGGGTTGCTGCACGTGCCCACCCTCTTCGGCATCTCCGCCGTGCGCCCGGAGAACCGGCTCGAGCTCATCGTCTCGCTGCGCCGCTGCGGCCCGGAGGACGACATCGACCGCGTGGGCTCGGACGTGCAGACCTGCGAGGTGCTGGGCAAGCACGTGCAGCGCCTGGTCATCCCCGTGGCAGCGGGGCGCGACTTCGTGAACGTGGTGGAGACCGCCGCCGCCACCTACAAGATGAGATGCTCGGGGATGGACGCCGCGGCCGTCCTCGACGAACAGCTCGTCTCACACTACCAAACCCTGGAGGCTCCCCATGAGCAATGAAGCATCCGTGACAGTCGTCCTCAAGAACAAGTATGGCATGCACGTGCGCCCGGCCGGGCTCTTCGCCAAGACCGCCGCGCGCTACCGCGCCGACGTCACCGTGGAAAAGGACGGCGTCGTCGTCCCCGGCAAGAGCATCATGGCCCTGATGACCCTCGAGGCCGTCAACGGCACCACCCTCACCATCCGCGCCACCGGCGAGGAGGCCCAAAAGGCCGTCGCCGAGCTCGAGGCGCTGGTGGAGCGGAAGTTCGACCTCCCCGACGAGTGAGCCCCGGGAGGCGCCGCATGGAGGAACGCGCCCCAACGCTCTACCGCGGCCTCGCGGCCTCCGGCGGCCTGGTCTTCGCCGCCGTCGTCCGCTTCGAGGCCAAGAAGGTGCGCGAGGCGCCCCGCTACGAGGTGCCCCCCGAGGAGGCCAACGCCGAGATCGCCCGCTTCTACACCGCGCTCGACAAGGCGCGGCGCGAGCTCGTCGAGCTGGCCAAGGCCACCGAGAGCCATGCCTCCAGCGCGGAGGCCGGCATCTTCGACGGCCACCTCATGCTTCTCTCCGACACGTTCCTCATCGACCGCGTCGTCAAAGACATCCGCAACGAGCGCGTCAACGCCGAATGGGCCATCCATCAGGCCTTCGAGGCGCTCATCGGCATGATGCGCAACATGGGCGACGACTACCTGCGCGAGCGCGAGGCCGACCTGCTGGACGTGCGCAACCGCATCATCGGCAACCTGCTCGGCGACGGCGGGCAGCGCGCCGTCCCGGCCATCGACCGGCCCTCGATCATCGTTGCCGACAACATCTCGCCCTCTGACGCCGTCTCCCTCCCCCGCCGCTACATCCGCGGCATGGCCACCGAGCAGGGCTCCCTCACCGCCCACGTCACCATCCTCGCGCGCGCCCTCGGCGTCCCGGCCGTCGTCGGCATCGGGCGCAGCCTCGACGCCATCAAGGCCGGCGACGAGGTGGCCCTCGACGGCTTCCACGGCCTGCTCTGGCACCTGCCCACGGACGCCGTCAAGGCCGAGCTGCTGGCCTCCACCGCCCAGCAGCGCGCCACCCAGGAGCACCGCCGCTCCCTGGCCGACCGCCCCGCGCGCACCTGCGACGGCGTGGAGGTCACCCTCCTGGCGAACGCCGACCACAGCGTCGGCTTCGAGGGCATCAGCGAGCACGGCGCGCAGGGCATCGGGCTCTACCGCACCGAGTACCTCTGGATCGGCCTGGGGCGCGAGCCCACCGAGGAGGAGCAGTTCCGCGCGTACGCCGAGGTGCTCTGCTCCTGCGCGGACAAGCCCGTCACCCTGCGCGTGCTGGACATCGGCGGCGACAAGATGGTCGGCCGTAGCCACGCCCACGAGGCCAACCCTTTCCTCGGCAACCGCTCCATCCGCTACCTTCTCAACAACCGCGCCACCTTCCGCGCGCAGATCCGCGCCATCCTCCGCGCCGCCGTCATGGGCGACTGCGCGCTTATGTACCCCATGGTCACGACGCTCGAGGAGCTACGCGCCTGCCGCGCCTTCGTGGCCGAATGCAAGCGCGAGCTCGAGGAAGAGGGCGTCCCCTTCCGCCGCAACGTCCCCGAGGGCGTGATGATCGAGATCCCCTCCGCCGCGCTCCTGGCCGACAAGCTCGCCGCGGCGTGCGACTTCTTCTCGCTGGGCACCAACGACCTGGTGCAGTACACCTTCGCCGTCGACCGCGGCAACGAATCCGTCGCGCACCTCTACCAGCCGCTCCACCCCGTGATCCTGCGGCTCATCGACGGCGTCGTGCAGGCCGCGCGCCGCCACGACATCCCCGTCTGCGTCTGCGGCGAGATGGCCTCCGACCCGCTTGCGGCGCTCATCCTCGTGGGCATGGGCATCCGGCGCCTGAGCATGTCCGCCAACCTCATCCCCCGCGTCAAGGAGCTCATCTGCCGCGTCGCCTACTTCGACATGCAGCGGCTGGTGGACACCCTCCGGCGCGAGGATCCCTCCTCCGCCGCCGAGGTGGCCGAGCGCTCCCGCGCCGTCATCAGCCGCTACGCCCCCGACGTCCTCAACGCCTGAAGCCATGTTCCAACGCCTCTGCCGATTCTGCGACGAAACCCTCTGGCGCCTGGGCCCCCTGCCCTCGCGCTGGCAGGCCTGGGCCCTCAAGCCCCTGCGCTTCGCCCTGCTCACCGCCCGCTGTTGCGTGCGGGACGGCGCGACGCTCCATGCCTCGGCCCTCACCTACATCACGATGCTCGCCATCGTCCCGGTCTTCACCCTTGGCCTCACCTCCCTCAAGGCCTTCGGCGCCGGTGACGTGGCCGAGCGCAAGCTCCTGGGCTCCATCGAGAGCTTCGTCGGCGGGCTCGAGGCCGGGGCGGCCCCGCCCGGCGCCGGGGCCGCCCCCGCCGACCAGGCCGTCAACGCCCTCAACGACGTCTGCGTCGCCGTCTTCGACCAGATCAACTCCATCAACTTCGCCCAGATCGGCGCCGTCGGCGCCGTCGCCCTCATCTTCATGGTCATTGGCGTGCTGGGCAAGATCGAGAACAGCTTCAACGCCATCTGGGGCGTCCGGAAGGCCCGCCCCCTCTGGCGCAAGTTCACCGACTACCTCAGCGTCATCATCATCGCCCCCCTCCTCGTCCTCGCGGCCACCACCCTGCCCATCCTCGACGGCCTCACCCACCTGATCCCGGACCTCTTCGGCCTGCGCACCTTCCTCGAGGCCATCGGCATCCTCGGCTCCCTCGTCCCCCTGCTGCTGGGCACGCTCCTCTTCGCCTTCCTCTTCGGCTTCCTCCCCAACACCAGGGTCGCCGTCCCCAGCTGCTTCCTCGGCGGCTTCCTCACCGTCCTGGCCCTCACCCTCTTCTTCAAGGTCTGCTTCGTCCTCCAGGTCGGCATCGCCAACTACAGCGCCCTCTACGGCTCCCTCGTCGCCCTCCCCGTCCTCCTCTTCTGGATCTATTCCAGCTGGCAGATCGTCCTCATCGGCGCGGAGATCTGCTACGTCCACCAGCATCGCGCCGAGCTCACGCTCCAATCCGCCTTCTCCCACCCCTCCCGGCGCGACACCCTCACCCTCGCCCTCGCCCTCGCCCTCGGCGCCGCGCACGCCATCGAATCCGGCCGCGCCCCCCTCGCCCTGCGCGCCTTCGCCCGCGCCCTCGCCCTCCCCGAGCGCGACGTCACGCGCGTGGCCGCCATCCTCGAGCGCAACCGCATCCTCCTGCCCGTCGCCGACGCCTCCTCCACCCTCCCCGCAGGCTACGTCCTGGCGCGCTGCGCCACCGTCCTCACCGTCGCCGACGTCATCAACGCCTGCCTCGACGACGCCCCCGGCGAGGATCTCCTCGCGCGCACCGCCCCCCTCGCCCCCCTCCACCCCATCCTCGTGCAGATCGACCGCGGCCTCGCCGCGGTCCTCGACGAGCGCTTCTCCGAGCCCCTCTCCGCCGTCCTCAAGCGCGCCCGGGCCCACGCCGCGCCATGAGCAACCCCCGCGCCGGCCTCACCCTCGTCGAGCTCGTCCTGGCCATCGTCATCCTGGGCGGCTCCCTCGCCGTCCTCTACCGCTCCATCCTCGTCAGCGCCCGCATGGTGCTTGTCTCCCGCGAGCGCGAGGCCGTCGCCTACGTCTTCTCCCTCGGCGAGCTCGCCTATCCCCTGCGCGATGTCGAGGACATCGAGGAGGACGGCCCCGTCGACCCCGACCCCTCCCTCCTCGAGGGCTACGTCTACGAGCGCACCCTCGACGACAAGGAAGACCCGCCCGAGGGCGTCGAGGACGACGGCCTCTACGTCCTGCGCACCGTCGTCACCTGGGACGACGGACGCCAGCGCCAGGAAATCGTCCGCTACGTCCGCGCCGCCCAATGACCGCCCCCCGCCCAGCCTCCCGCCGCCGCGGCTTCACCCTGGTGGAGCTCCTCGTCTCCCTCACCCTCCTGGGCCTCCTCTCCGTCATGCTCTTCGGCTCCTTCCACGCCGTCGTCCGCTCCTGGGAGGCCGGCCGCGCCGCCATCGACAACGCCGGGCACGCGGATTACCTCATGGATCAGCTCGCCGCCGCCCTCCGCTCCGCCTACTGCCCCGGCCAGGGCGAGGACTACGGCTTCATCCTCACCGACGACGGCGGCGACAATGACGCCATCGAATGGTGCAAGGTCGGCCCCACCCTCGTCGGCGAAGACGCCGAGTTCGCCCCCGTCCCCCACCGCGTCCGCGTCTTCGTCACCCAGCCGGACGGCGACTTCCCCGGCGGCTTCACCGTCCGCGCCTGGCGCCAGGCCCTCCAGCTCGACGAGTTCGACCCCGAGCTCGACACCGTCGAGCTCGTCCTCTCCCCCCGCGTCGTCGGCCTCAACTGCCGCGTCCTCGACCCGGATCAGGAGCACGACGTCAACGACGCGCTCAACTGGACCGACGAGTGGGCCAAGACCAACACGCTCCCCGCCGCCCTTGAGCTCACCCTCCTCATGCGCCCCGCCGAGGAGGGCGAGGAGCCCACAGAGACCAAGCGCATCGTCGAAATCCCCCTCGCCGAGCTCTCCCAAAACCCCACCCTCGGCGCCTCCGCCAACAAGACCTCCACCGAGGGCGCCTCCCTCTCCACGCCCGGCGGCGGCTTCCAGGGCTCAGGCGGCAACGGGCGTGGCCCCGGCGGGGCACCGCCCGGCGGCCTTGCCCCGCCCAGCCCCCGATGAGGCGCCCTTTTGCAGGGCGGGGGGAAATATGGTTTAATAGGGGCGTTTTAGCAGAGAGGCTACCATGCTCGATATCAAGCGGATTCGTGAGCGGCCCGACGAGGTGCGCGAGGGTTTGAGGCGCCGGTGGATGGACACCGCGCCCGTGGACGACGTGCTGGGGCTCGACGCCCGGCGCCGGGCGCTGGTCACCGAGACCGACGCGCTGAAGGCCAGGCGCAACGAGGTCTCCAAATCCATCGGCGCGCGCGTCAAGGCCGGCGAGGACGTCGAGGCCGTGAAGGCCGAGATGCGCGCGGTGGGCGACGCCATCGCCGCCAAGGACGTGGAGATCCGCGAGACCGAGCAGGCCTTCCGCGAGGCCATGTTGCGCATCCCAAACGTCCCCAACAAGGACATCGCCACCGGCCCCGACAGCTCCGCCAACCGCGACGTGCGCCACGTGGGCGAGATGCCGGCCTTCGACTTCAAGCCGCTGGACCACATCGCCCTGGGCGAAAGGCTCGGCATCTTCGACTTCCCGCGCGGCGTCAAGCTCACGGGCACGGGCTTCCCCATCCTCCTGGGCCAGGGAGCGAGGCTCCAGCGCGCGCTCATCCAGTACATGCTCGACCTGCACACCCAGCGTCAGGGCTACACCGAGATGCTCCCGCCCTTCGTGGTGAACACCGCCTCCATGGTCGGCACCGGCCAGCTGCCGAAGATGAAGGACGACATGTACCATTGCGAGGTCGACGACTTCTGGCTGATCCCCACCGCCGAGGTCCCCGTCACCAACTATTACCGCGACGACGTCCTCGACGCCGCCCAGCTCCCCATCAAGCTCACCGCCTACACCCCCTGCTTCCGCCGCGAGGCCGGCAGCGCGGGCAAGGACACCCGCGGCATCCTCCGCGTCCACCAGTTCGACAAGGTCGAGATGGTGAAGTTCGTCGCCCCCGAGACCTCCTACGACGAGCTTGAGAAACTGGTCAAGGACGCCGAGGACGTCCTCACCGGCCTGGGCCTGCACTTCCGCGTCCTCGAGCTCTGCTCCGGCGACATCTCCTTCTCCGCCGCCAAGTGCTACGACCTCGAGCTCTGGGCCCCCGGCCAGCAGGCCTGGCTCGAGGTCTCCAGCTGCTCCAACTTCGAGAGCTTCCAGGCCCGCCGCGCCAACATCCGCTACCGCCGCCCCGACGGCAAGCTCGATTTCGTCCACACCCTCAACGGCTCCGGCGTCGCCCTTCCCCGCCTGATGATCGCCATCCTCGAACAGTGCCAGCAGGCCGACGGCTCCGTCCTCCTGCCCGAGGCCATCCGCCCCTACTTCGGCGCCGAGCGCCTCACGCCCGCGAGATAAGCCATGCCCAAACGCACCGGCCCCCTTGAGATGCGCCTGTGGGGCGACCCCGCCCTCCGCCGCCCCTGCGTCCCCGTCACCGCCATCGACGACGCCCTCCGCCGCCTGGCCGTGGACATGCTCGAGACGATGTACAACGCCAACGGCGTCGGCCTCGCCGCGCCCCAGGTCGGCCGCGGCGAACGCCTCTGCGTCATCGACGTCCCCCAAGACGCCGAAAAGGAGGAATACGTCGAGGCAAACGCCGCCATCCCCATGCCCCTCGTCCTCGTCAACCCCGAGATCCTCTCCCGCGAAGGCGAGCAGACCGACGAGGAAGGCTGCCTCTCCTTCCCCTCCATCCACGCCCCCGTCACCCGCGCCGACAAGGTCTCCTTCACCTTCCTCGACCAGCACGGCGAGCGCCGCACCTACACCGCCCACGGCCTCCTCGCCCGCGCCGTCCAGCACGAGCTCGAACACCTCGAAGGCCACGTCTTCATCGACAACGTCGCCGACAAAGCCCCCATCGCCCAGAAGCTCGACAAGCTCGAGGCCAAGACCAGGCGCAAGCTCGGCCTCTGACGCACGGGGAAGCCGGGGAACGGGAACCGGGACGCCCTGAACCGCAGATCCGCCCACGCCGCCATGAAAGCCCTTCGCCCCCCTTCCCCTTCGCGCACCCGCCGCGCGCCTGTTCGGCGCCCCACCGTCGCGCGCCGCGCGGCGCCCCCCCTTCTCCTCTGCCTCGCCCTCCTCTGCCCCACCCTCCGCGCGATGGAGCTGACGCTCCTTGACGAAGGCGGCGTCAAGGCCACCCTCTCCGCCGAGGCCCCCGTGCTTGCCCGCGAAACGCCCCTCCTCGCCACCCTCCGCGTCGAGACCCCCGCCGCCGAGGCCCCCGCGCTCCCAGACCTCCGCGACCGCCTCCGCGGCTTCTCGCTCGTCGAGGACTTCCCCGAAGGCCGGCAAACGGCCGCCGGGCGCGCCCTGGCCACCTGGCGCCTCCGCCTCACCCCCGCCCCCGAAGGCCCCTGGCGAATCCTCCCGATGGCCCTCACCCTCCGCGACCGGCAGACCGGCGCCACCCGCCAGCTCGCCACCCGCGCCGCCGACTTCCCGCCCCCGGCGCCGCTCCCCCATGCCGACGGCGCACCAGAAGTCGACACCGCCCCCCTCTGGACGCCCCCCACCTGGCGCGCCATCGGCCTCTGGGCCCTCGCCGCCGCCCTCGCCGCCGGGGCCGGCGTCGCGCTCCTTCCCCTCCTCAGACGACTCCGCCGTACCCTCCACGAGCGCACCCTCAGCCCCGAGGAACGCGCCCGCCTGGAGCTCGCCCGCCTCCTTGCCGAGGGCCTCCCCGCCCAGGGGCGCCTCAAACGCTTCTACTACGCCCTCACCGGCGTCGTCCGCCGCTACTTCGAGCGCGCCCACGCCCTCCGCGCCACCCGCCAGACCACCGAGGAGTTCCTCGCCGGCCTCGCCCAAACCCCCGGCGTCCCCCAAGCCTCAAAGGACGCCCTCACGGCCTTCCTCCAGGCCGCCGACCGCGTGAAATATGCCGGCCTTGAGGCCACACCCGCGCAGGCCGAGGCCTCCGCGCAGGCCGCCGAGGCCCTCATCGAGGCCGACGCCGCGGCGAGAAGGCAAGCGGGCTGAGCCCAAACGGCTGGTTCAGAGAAGGGAAAAGCCCGCGCGGAATCCGCGCGGGCCAATCGTTGGCTTCCGGCCGCCGAAGCCGCTTTGGTGGGCCCGGAGGGGGTCGAACCCTCGCGCCGTGAGGCACAGGAACCTAAATCCTGCGTGTCTGCCAATTCCACCACGGGCCCGAATCGCGCACAGTATACCACATCGCCCCGCCGCGCCCAAGTCGCCCAAGGCGAGAGGGGCGCGCCCTGTCGTCTCAGCGGGGAAGCAGGCGCGCCTGGGCCACGTCAGGGGAAAGGCCCGCGACAGAGAAGCGCTTGAGGCGGGCGCTCTGCCCGGAAAGCAGCTTGACGGCGGCGCGGGGGACGCCGAGGGCCTCGGCAAGGAAGCGGCGGGCGGCCTCGTTGGCCTTGCCGTCGACGGGCGGGGCCGCGAGGGCCAGGCGGAGCCACCCTTCCTCTTCGCCCAGGACGGCGTCCCTGGAGGCGCGGGGGGTGACCTTGACGGTGAGGGCGCAGCCCTCCTTCCAGCGCTCACACCACATGGGCCAGCGCCCCGACAAGGAGAAGGAAGAGCCCGCCCAGCACGCCGTGCGCCAGCAGGAGCGCGGCCATCGCCGCCAACGGCGAAAGGTCGAGCGGGCCCAGGCGCAGGGGCGGGACGCGGCCGCAAAGCAGGCGTAGCACGTCGCGCAGGAAGAAGGCCAGCCGCTGGGAGCCCATGAGCGCGGACAGCGCGAGAAGCAGCCAAAAGAGGAACAGGTAGTCGCGAAGCTGCCCAATGACATTGAGCACGGCCATGCCCGCCAGGAAAAAGACGCGCAGGGGCACGGGATGATCGGCCACGGCAAGGAAGGCGGGCGCGTGCGCGCCGCCGGGGAACTGCGCGGCGATCTGCGCGGCAAGGTCGGCGAGCGGATAGGAGACCTCCGCCGCGAAGGCCAGCGACACGGCCATGTAAAGCGCCGCGAAGGCCAGGATGGCCAGGGCCTGGGCCCACAGGCGCATCCCCGAGAAAGGCCGCGTGGCCAGGCACAGCAGGTCGCCCGAGAACCCCGGGAGCTGCCGCCCCAGGCACCACAGGCGCAAGATCAGGTTCCCTGCCAGGAGCGCCAGATAGAACCCCCAAAAATCGAGCGTCGCCAACCCGAACCACCCCAGGAAGCCGGAGGCGGGGAAGGTGGCGACGGCCGTCCCGGCCAAGACCAGCTGGGGCCCGCCCAGGCGGGTGAGCACGGCCGCGCAGGCCGCCAGGTCAAGCGCCAGCAGCACGACGCAGAGGGCGCGGTCGCCCAAGCGCAGGGCGGGGCGCACAAAGGCCAGCAACCGCCCAAGGAGCGCATCGGCGGCGGCGGCGTAGGGGTTGAGGAGGGCGTATCGCGCCGGGAGCGTCAGGCGCACCAGAAGGATGAGCGCCAGCGGATGCAGGAGGGCCAGGAGCAGGGCGGCCATCAGTCGGCGCCCCCGTTCTCGAAGATCCTGCCCAGGCCGAAAAGGGTGAGCGTGGGGTCGATGGCGTAGTCCAGGCCCGCGCCCTCGAGCACCCACGCGGCATAGCCGCCGGTGGCGACGACCCTGGCGCGGCCGCCGAAGGGGCGCTGGAGGTGGTCGACCAGCTCACGGACGATGCCGCGGTAACCGACGCGCGCGCCGAGGGCGATGGCCTCCTCGGTGCTCTTGCCGATGTCGGGCGTCTCGCCGCCGAGGGCGACCTCGGGCAAAAGGGCGGTCTTCTCGTGGAGGTAGGAGGTCATGAGCGGCAGGCCCGGGGTGATGACGCCGCCCACGTAGGCCGGGCGGGCGTCGAGCACCTCGAAGTTGAGCGCCGTGCCGAAGTCCACCACGATGAGCGGCGCGCCGTAACGCGCCAGCCCGCCCGCGGCGTCGGCCAGGCGGTCCGCGCCGACACGCTCGGGATTGGGATAATCCAGGGCAAAGCCCAACGGGCTCTCGTGGGTGACGAACCGGGGTCGGCACCCGAGCGTCTCGCGCGTCAGGGCGCGCCACCTGGCATCGGCCTTCGGGACGACGGAGGCGATGGAGACGCCCTCGACGCCGCCCGAGGCGATGAGGCGCAGGAGGTCTGCGCAGGCCTCCGGGTTGGCCAGCGCGCCGCCCTCGACGCGGGCCACGCGCGAGACCGCCCCGTCCTCGTAGAGGCCGAGGGTGGTGGAGGTGTTCCCGACGTCGACGCAGACCAGGCGCATCAGATGACGCTCCACTCCAAGGCCAGGTCCACGCTCGGGGCCGAATGCGTCAGCGCGCCCACGCTCAGCGCGTCGACGCCGGTGGCGGCGATGGCGTTGGCGGTCCGGAGGTTGATGCCGCCGGAGGCCTCGAGCCTGGTCTTCTTGCCGGAGGCGCGGACGATTTGGACGCACTCGCGCATGAGGTCAAGGGGCATGTTGTCGAGCATGATCCACTCGGGCTCGGCGCGGAGGGCGGATTCGAGCTCGGCCTTGCTCTCCACCTCAATCTCCACGGCCAGGAGGGGATAGGCCTTGCGGGCGGCCTCGACGGCGAGATCCAGGCGGTCGGGGTCGCCGCCGGCCCAGAGGCGGCGGTGGTTGTCCTTCATGAGGATGCGGTCGTAGAGGCCGAAGCGGTGGTTGGCGCCGCCGCCGCAGCGGACGGCGAACTTCTCGAAGACGCGGAGGCAGGGGGTGGTCTTGCGGGTGTCGAGGACAAGGCAGTCGTAAGGCTTGACGGCCTCGACGAAGCGGTGGGTGAGGGTGGCGGTGCCGCACATGCGCTGGATGAAGTTGAGGGCGGTGCGCTCGGCGGTGAGGATGGCGCAGGCGCGGCCGGTGAAGCGGGCCAGGACGCTGCCCTTGGGGGCGAGGGCGCCGTTGGGGATGAGGATCTCGCTGGTGAGGGTGGGGTCGAGCAGGCCCAGGGTGAAGAGCGCGACGTTGAGGCCGGCGACGCAGCAGTCCTCGCGGGCCTGGATCTCGCCGGTGGCCATGACGTCGGGGCCGACGAGGGCGAGGGTGGTGGCGTCGCCGGAGCCGATGTCCTCCTTGAGCGCGGCCTTGATGGCGAGGATGGCGCGGGGGTCTTTGGTGATGTCCGGGAGTGCTTCGGGGTTCGGATGCATGGGGTCTTCCTCCGATCAGAGTTCGGGCGTCAGCGCTGGGGTTGCCGGCAGGCCGCCGATGAACGCGCACAGCAGGCGGATGATCCGCTCCACGTCGTCAAGGTCGACGACCTCGACGGGGCTGTGCATGTAGCGCAAGGGGATGGAGACAAGGGCGACGGCCGCGCCGCCGCGCTGCAGGCGCATGGAATAGGCGTTGTTGCCGGAGGCGCGGGCGCGCACCTGGGGCTGGAGCGGGATCTCCTCGAGGCGGGCGGTGGCCTCGAGCAGGGCGCGGAGCCTGGGGTTGTAGAGCGGGCCCACGCCAAGGATGGGGCCGCCGCCGAGGCGGACGTCGCCCATCTTCCTGCGGTCGGCGGGGGTGGCGTCGGTGGCGAAGCCGACGTCGAGGCAAATCCCGATGTCCGGCGCCACCGCATAGGCCGCCGTCTGCCCGCCGACGAGGCCGAGCTCCTCCTGCACGCTGCCGACGAGGTGGAGCGCCACGTTGAGCGGCGCGAGGGGCTCCTCGGCCAGACGGCGGACGACCTCGGTGGCGATGAAGGCGCCGATGCGGTTGTCAAGGCCGCGGCAGGAGACGCGACTGCCGGCGAGGGGCCTCCAGCCGGCGTCCACCACCGCCGGGGCGCCGAGGGCGACGAGGCCCTCGGCCTCGGCCCTGGAGCGCGCGCCGATGTCCACCGGCGCCTCGGCGAGATCCCCCGGCGCCACGCTGTCGCGCTCCTTGGGGGCCATGAGGTGGGGCGGGCGCACGCCGAAGACGCCGTTGACGGGGCCCTCCCGCCCCTGGATGACGACGCGCTCGCCGGCGACGGTCTGGGGGGTGACGCCGCCGTTGGGGATGAGGTAAAGGAACCCGGAATCGTCGATGTAGGAGACGAGGAAGCCGATTTCGTCGCAGTGCGCCTCGAGCATGACCTTGGTGGGGGCGCCCTCGTTGAGCACGGCGTGGAGGTTGCCGTGGACGTCGAAGGCGCACGCCACGCCGGCGCCCGCCAGGCGCCTTGCCATCAGCCGCTGGCCATCCTGCTCGAACCCGCTCGGGGCCCGGCACGCCACCAACGCCTTGAGGAAACCCATTGCCTGCTTGTCCAACATCGCGCACTCCTAAAATCTTCCCCAGTGTAGCAAATCCGCGCGCGGCTGTCTCCCCGCACCGCCCGGTTTGCTACAATGTGCGGCGTTTCGTCACTTCGGCAACCATTCGGGGCGCTCCCATGCAGACACGCGGCATTTCCCTTCTTTCCGGCGGGCTCGATTCCATGCTCGCCATTTGCGTCTTGCGCGACCAGGGCATCGAGATGGAGGGCGTGGTCTTCGTCAGCCCCTTCTTCGACGCGAAAGCCGCCCGCAAGGCCGCCGCGCAGCTGGGCGTGCGCCTCCACGAGCTGGACTTCACCGCGGACATCCTGGCGCTGGTGCGCGACCCGCCCCACGGCTTCGGCGGCGCGATGAACCCCTGCATCGACTGCCACGCCGCGATGATCCGCCGCGCCGGCGAGTTCATGCGCCGGGGCGGCTACGACTTCGTCTCCACCGGCGAGGTGCTCAACCAGCGCCCCATGTCCCAAAACCGCCGCAGCCTGGAAACCGTCGCCGCGGCCTCCGGCCTCCCGGGCCGCCTCCTGCGCCCCCTCTCCGCCCAGCTCCTCGAGCCCACCGAGCCCGAGCGCGACGGCCGCGTCGACCGCGCGCGCCTCTGCGCCATCCAGGGCCGCCAGCGCGTCGAGCAGCTGGCCCTGGCCAAACGCTTCGGCCTGACGGAGTTCCCCTCCCCCGCCGGCGGCTGCCTCCTCACCGAGAAGGGCTACTGCCGCAAGCTCCGCGACCTCTTCGACCACACCGAGGGCATCCCCGCGGCCGAGGACGTCGCGCTCCTGCGCTTCTCGCGCCACTTCCGCCTGCCCGGCGGCGGCCGCATCATCGTGGGGCGCAACCGCGCCGACAACCAGGCCCTCAAGGCCCTCGCCGCGCAGGGCCGCGCCCTCCTGCACACCGTCAACGTCCCGGGCCCCACCGCCGCCATCCTCGGCCCCATCGGCCCGGAGGATCTGCGCCTGGCCGCCGGCATCGTCGCGCACTACGGCGACCGCGGCCAGCTCCGGCAGATCACCGTCCGCCACCTCACCCCGGGTGGACAGGAAGAGTTCCCCGCCGAGCCGCTCCCGCGCGAGGCCTTCGAGCCCTGGATGCTCTGAGGCGCCCCGCGGCCGTCAGGCGAAGCGGCCCTTGCGCGCGTCCACATACGCCTCGAGCGCGGCGCGGGCGCGCGCCTCGCGGAGCGAGCCCAGGATCCCCTCCCTGGCCTCCTCAAAGAGCATCGGCTCCTCCGGCAGATGGGCCAGCACCTGGATGAGGTGCCAGCCGAACTCCGTCTCCACCACGTCGGTGACCGCGCCCTCCTCGGCGGCGAAGGCCGCGTCCTCGAAGGCCTGCACCATCGCCCCGCGCGGGAAGAAGCCCAGGTCGTCGTTGCCGGGGCAGGAAGAGTGCCTTGCGGCGGCCTCCTCCCACGTCGTCCGGCCCGACAGGATGTCCGCGCGCAGGTTAAGGAGCGCGGCCACGGCCCCGGCCGGGTCGACGCCCGGGCCGCGGTGGATGACGATGTGGCGCGCGTGGACGCGCTCGGGGGCGACGAAGCGCTCGGGGTGCGCCCTGAAGACGGCGCGGGCCTCGTCCACGGTCGGCTCGGGCGCGGCGTCGGCGACGGCCTTCATGAGCTGCTCGACGCTCTGCCCCGCGGCCTTGGCGTCGGTCTCCAGGATAATGCGCTCGCGGAGGTTCTCGGCGGCCCACTCGCGCAATTGCGCGTCGCTCGGCTCCTCGCCGTTGGCGCGCAGGAAGGCCTCGTAACGGGGGCGGAGGCGCTCGGCCTCGGCGGAGACGGCTTCAGGGGTCGGCTGGGGATAAGGCTTCATCGGGGTGCTCCGGTTGGGCGGCAGGCTGGCGGTCGAAGACGCCGGCGGCCTCGAGCTCGGCGTCCTCCTCGGCGGTGAGGGTGATGGGCTGGGTGGGCGGCAGGCCCTGCTTGATGCGCTCGATCTGCAGGCGGCGCGCGGCGGCCTGGGTCTGCGCCTCGATGATCTTGGCGTTCTCGGCGGCGATCTCGTTGCCGATGGCGGCGCGGCGCTTGGCCTCGGCCTGGGCCTTGGCGGCCTCGCGGCGGAGCAGGCGGGCGCGGAAGGAGCCCTGCGCGGGGGCCGGGGCCGCGGCGGCGGGGCGGACGGAGGCGGGGCGGATGGGGGCGGGCGCCGCGGCGGCGGGGCCAAGCGCGGCCATCGGCTCGGCCTGGGCGGGCTTCTCGATGAGCCCCTTGCCGAGGCCGAGGGTGAAGGTAAGGCCGTCTTTGGCGAGCGTGGCCCACTCGGCGTCGTAGTCGGCCTCGACGAGGGTAAAGCCGTTCTGCGTCTCGCCCACGCCCAGCAGGTAGCTGGCGAAGGCCCCGCCCGTCTCGTCGATGAAGGCGATCTTGCGCGATCCGTCGGGCAGGTCGGTGATGCCGACCATGCGGAACTTCTGGGCGATTTCCTCGCGCTGGCGCTGTTGCTCGGCGGCGTCCGCCGCGGCGTCCGCGGAGACCTGCGCGGCCATGTCGCCGAAGGGTTTGGCGTCGATGATCGGCTGATAACGCCCGCGCCCGGCCTCCCCCTGGGCAAAGGCGAGCGGCGCGGCCAGGCAGAGCAGCAGCGGCGTCTTCATCAGAACCCCAGGAAGCCCGAGACGTAGAGGAAGACCAAGAGGATGCCGACGGGCGAGACCCAGCGGACGAGGAAGCCCCAGAGCGCCGGCAACGCGCGCCAATCCTCCCCGGCGGCGAGCAGCTCGGGCGCGGCGCGGCGCGGCGTCCACGCCCACCCCACCAGGAGCGCGGTGGAGAGCGCGGTGAAGGGCAGGCACCAGTTGCTGGCGAAGTTGTCGAGCGTGTCCAGCCAGTTCCCGCGGTACAACTCGCCCATGCAGGCCTCGGCGGCCTTGCCCAGCCACGGCAGGTGGCCCCAATCGGCCGTGGAGAAGACCGAAAGCAGCCCCATCAGCGTGCAGAGCGCGAAGCCGATGAACACCGCCGTGCGGCGGCTCCCGCGCCTGTGCCCGCGCCGCAGGCGCTCGATGAAGACCGTCGCCCCGCACTCCAGCAGCGCCACCGAGCTGGTGACCGCCGCGATGAACAGCATGAAGAAGAAGCACGCCGCCCAGAAGGGCCCCCACCACATCGTGTCGAAGACCGCCGGCAGGGCCCCGAAGATGAGCCCCGGCCCCGCGCTGGGCGAAAGCCCCACCGCGAAGACCGCCGGGAAGATGGCCAGCCCCGCCAGCAGCGCCGCGCACGTGTCCAGCACGCCCACCCACCCTGCGGCCCGCAGGATGTTGTGCTCCTTGTGCAGGTACGAGCCGTAGGTGACCGTGATGGCCATGCCCAGCGAGAGCGAGAAGAAGACCTGCCCCAGCGCCATCAGCACCACCTTGGGCGTGAAGGCGTCCAGCGTCGGCCGCAGCAGGAACTCGACGCCCCGCCCCGCCCCCGGCAGCGTCACGCTCCGCGCGATCACCACCAGCAGCAGCACGAAGAGCAGCGGCATCAGGATTTTGCTCATCCGCTCGATGCCCGCGCGGATGCCGCCCAGCAGCATCGCCCCCGTCACCGCCATGAAGACGCCAAAGCCCCACAGCACCCGCCACGGGCTGGCCACGTACGCCGCGAAGGCCGTCTGCGACGTCTTGGCCACCTCCACCGCCGCCACGCCCTCGGCCGCCTCCGGCACCAACGTCCCCGTCAGCGCCAGGCGGATGTACTCCACGATCCACCCCCCGATCACCGCGTAGTAGGACAAAATCGCCAGCGCCACGATCGTGCACACCCACCCCAGCACCGAGAACCCCTTCTTCGCGAAGAGGAAGACCCCCGCCAGCGCCAGCGCCACCGGCAGCCACGCCTCCATCGTCGCGAAGGCCACCGCCATCCCCGCCGAGAGCGTGCTCAGCACGAACCGCGCCCCCACGCTCCCCGAGAGCCGCTCCACCTTGCCCATCGCGTTGATGATGTTCCGCCGCGTGTGCCGCCCGATCAGCATCTCCGCGCACATCACCGGCAGGCCGATGAAGGCCACGCACAGCACATACACCAGCACGAAGGTCCCGCCGCCGTTCTCCCCGGCCATGTAGGGGAACTTCCAGATGTTCCCCAACCCGATGGCCGAGCCCGCTGAGGCCAAGATAAACCCAATCGACGATGTCCAGTTCTCGCGCGTCATACCGCTCCTTTCCCGCCCCGCGTCCAAAGCCAAACCGCCCGCGCCCCTAAGCGCCCAAAAGCCCCGCCAGCGCCTCCGCCGCGCGCGCCGTCGCCCCGGGCGGCCCCAGGCGCCCGCGCACCTCGGCGTACGCCTCCAGCAGCCCGCGCCGCGCCGGCGTGTCGCGTAGGAGTTCGAGCGTCAGGCGCGCGGCGTTCCGGGCCGTGCAGTCGCGCTGCAGCAGCTCCGGCATCACCAGGCGCCCCGCCACGATGTTCACCAGCCCCGCCCACCGGAAGGCCGCCCGCAGCGTCACCAGCCGCGCCACCAGCTCCGTCGGCAGGCTCACGCGGTAGGCCAGCACCGCCGGGCAATCCATCAGGCACGCCTCGAGCGTCGCCGTCCCGCTGGCGATCATCGCCGCCCCCGCCTGGGCCAGCACGTGGCGCGCCTGCCCGTCCACCACCGCCAGGCGCCCCGGCGCGGGATGGCGCGCCAAGACCGCCTCCGCCAACGCCCGCATCTTCGGCGTCGGCGCCGGCAGGAGGAAGGAGACCTCCCCCCCCAGCCCGGCCTCCACGCACCGCGCCGCCTCCAGGAAGGTCGGCAGCAACGCCCGGATCTCCCCCGCCCGGCTCCCCGGCAGGATCGCCACGCGCCGCCCCGGCCCCCACGGCAGCGCCGGCGGGGGCTCGGCCCGCGTGGCCGCGGCCTGCTCCACCAGTGGGTGGCCCACGTACACCGCCCGCAGGCCCGTCCCCGCGTAAAGCGCCGGCTCAAAGGGGAAGATGCACAGCAGCAGGTCGAAGGCCCGCGCCATCCGCCGCACGCGCCCCCGCCGCCACACCCACACCTTCGGCGAGATGTAATGCGCCGTCCTCACCCCCAGCGCCCGCACCCGTTCGGCCAGCGCCACGTTGAAGGAATAGTAATCCAGCGTCACCAGCAGATCCGGCCGCCACGCGGCAGCCAACGCCGCCATGTCCGCCAACGCCTTCCTGAAAAAGCGCAACCTCGCCGCCACCTCCACCACCCCCATCGCCCCCATCGCGTCGGTGTGGTAAAGCAGGTCGGCCCCCTCGGCGCGCAGCGCGTCGCCGCCCATCCCCCGCACCTCGATCGCCCGCCCCGGGAAACGGGCCCGCAGGGCCCGCACCAGCGCGCCCCCGTACATGTCGCCGGAGACCTCCCCGGCGGCGACCATCACCTTCAGCGGCGCTGCGCTCATTCCGCCAGCCGCGTGACGATCCGTTCGGGTGCGCTCACCCCGCCCTCGGTGACGTAGACGTGCGCCCAATCCAGCCCCACCACCTGGCCGGGCTTCAGCGCCGCGATGGCCAGGCGCAGGGCCTCGGGCGTCTCCGCGTCGGGCGTGCCGTCCTTGTGCGCCACGCGCACCTGGAAGCGCTCCTGCTTCCCGTCGCCATACTTCCCGGGCTTCTCATAGCCCGTGTACTCCACGATGGCGAACACCGCGTACGTCCCGCCGTGGTCGCACTTGTCAGGGCACTGCGACGTCCGGAACCGGCACGGCGCCTCGACCGTCCCCTCGAACCGCGCCACCGTCCGATGGAGTGAGAGCGTCTCCCCCGGCAACTGCGCGACATTCTCGTACGAAACCGTGGCGCAACCGGAGAGCAACGCCGCGATGGCCAACAATGGGATCATCTTTCTCATAGCCTTTCCATAATAGCACACCTGCCCCCCGGCCGCCAACACAAAACCCGCCGTCCCGGGGAAGCGGAAAGGCCGCGCGGCCCGGGCAGGAAAGGGAGGGCGGAGGGCGCCCCGTCCCATCCCCCGCACCGCGCTTTGTGGTATACTGCAAGAAAGGCTTTGAGAAAGGAATGCCAAGATGAAATTGTTGAAGCAAATCTGCGCGAAGGCCAAAGGCTCTGGGCGCACGGTGGTGCTGCCCGAGGGGCAGGACCCGCGCGTCATCAAGGCCGCGAACCTGGCGCTCCAGGAGAACGTGGCGAACATCATCGTGCTGGGCACGCCCGAGGAAATCGCCTTCTCGGAAAACGCCGCCGGCATGAGGCTGACGCCTTCCGCGCAGGTGATCGACCACACGAAGGACGCGCTGCTCGACGAGCTGGCGGCGGCCTTTTACGAGAAGCGCAAGGCCAAGGGGATGACCCCCGAGGGCGCGCGCCAGGCCCTCCTGGACAAGCGCATCTACTTCGGCGCGATGATGCTGGCCACGGGGAAGGCCGACGGCCTGGTGGCCGGCTCCATCGCCTCGACCGGCGACATGCTCCGCGCGGCCTTCCAATGCGTGGGCACGGCCCCGGGCATCAAGCTGGCCTCCTCCACCTTCCTCATGGGGCTGCGCGAGCCCACCGCCGCCGGCGACGACGTGCTCTGCTTCGCGGACTGCGCCGTGAACCCCTGCCCCACCGCCGAGCAGATGGTCGACATCGCCCTGGCCACGGCGCGCACCTTCCGCTCGCTCGTCGGCAAACAGCCCAAGGTGGCCTTCCTCTCCTTCTCCTCCAAAGGCTCGGCCAAGCACGAGCTGGTGGACAAGGTGGCCGAGGCCGCCCGCCTGACCAAGGCCCGCTTCGAAGAGCTCAACCTCGACGCGGTGGTCGACGGCGAGATCCAGGCCGACGCGGCCATCGTCCCGGCCGTGGCCCTGCAGAAGAACCCCGGCGGCGCCATCAAGGGCGACGCGAACGTCCTCATCTTCCCCGACCTCCAGGCCGGCAACATCTGCTACAAGCTGGTGCAGCGCCTGGGCGGGGCGACGGCCCTCGGGCCCGTGGTGCAGGGCGTGGCCAAGCCCATCAACGACCTCTCGCGCGGATGCTCGGCCGAGGACATCTTCGGCAACATCTGCATCACCGTCGGCCAGACGCTGTGAGCGCAGGGGACGACGCGGCCCGGGAACGTCAAGCGCTCATCGCCCTCAACCGCGTGCCGCGGGTGGGCGCCGCGAAGGCGCGCGCGCTGACGCGCGCCTTCGGCTCGCTCGCCGAGGCCGCGAAGGCCCCGCCCGGGCGCCTCGCCGAGCGTTGCAGGGAGCTGGGCCCAGACCTCGCCGAGGAGGTGGCCCAGGCCCTGCGCTCGGACTTCGCCGCGCGCGAGGAGGCCCGGGCCGAGGCCGCGAACGTCCGCATCCTCACCTGGCTGGACGACCTTTACCCCGAGAGCCTGCGCGCGCTGGCCGCCGCGCCGCTTTGCCTTTACTGCGCCGGCGAGCCGCGGCTGCTGGCGCAGGCGCAGGTGGGCGTGGTGGGCACCCGCGCGGCCTCCGTCTACGGCGCGGAGCAGGCGCGGCGCTTCGGGCGGCGCCTGGCCGAGGCGGGGCTCCACGTCACCAGCGGCCTGGCCGAGGGCGTGGACAGCGCGGCGCACGAAGGCGCGCTGCTCGCCGACGGGCCGGGCCGCACGATCGCCGTCGTGGGGACGGCGCTGGACTGCCTCTACCCCGCCGGCCGCAAGCCCCTGGCGCGGGACATCGCGCGCCGGGGCGGGCTGGTGGTGAGCGAGTATCCCTTCGGGCGGCACGGCGACGCGAAGACCTTCCCCCAGCGCAACCGCCTCATCGCCGCCCTCGCCAGGGCCGTCCTGGTGGTGGAGACGGGCGCGCGCGGCGGCACGCTCATCACCGTCTCCTTCGCGCAGACGTTCGGCCGCGCGCTCTATGCCCTGCCCGGCCGCGCCGACTGGCCCGGCTTCGAGGGGAACCACCGCCTGATCCGCGACGGCGACGCCCGCCTGGTGACAAGCCCCGAGCACATCCTCGAGGACTTCGGCGAGCTGGACTTGCGCCCCGGCGGCGGGGAGGGCGAGCCCGCCGGCGCGCCCCTGGGGCTGACGGACGACGAGCGGAGGATCTGGGAGGCGCTCGGGCCCGACGAATGCTCGGTGGAGGAGCTGGCCGCGCGCACGGGCCTGCCCCTGCCGGCCGTCTCGGCCAACGTCATCGCGCTGCAGATGCACCGCCGGGTGCGTCCGCTGCCGGGCGGGCGGGTGCGGCGCGCCTGAGCCATGGCGTGCCGCGGCGGGAATGTGTTATAGTGTGGGAAAGTCAACGAAAGGCACGCAGAGATGAAGATGCTTGTGAAACGGATGGCCCTGCTGGCCGCGGCGCTGTGCGCCGGGGCGGCCCTCGCGGCGCTGCCGCAGATGCCCGAGCGCCTGAGCCGCGAGGCGGCGCTGGCCAAGGTCGCCGAGACGACGCGGCATGACGCGCCGGACGCCAACACCCTGACCATCGCCGAATCGCAGTGGGTGGAGTACGCCGCCGACGGCACGGACATCTCCTGGGTCGACTTCTGGGTCAAAGCCCTCACCGACAAGGGCGCGCAGGAGCTGCGCGCCATGCCCCTCTGGTTCAAGGAAGGCTACACCGAGGCCGAGTTCCAGCTGGCCGAGATGGTGCGCGCGGACGGCTCCGTGGAGCCGATCGACCTCAACGCGAACGTGGCCGTCTCCACCAGCAACGACAGCACCGACGCCAACATTTACGACCCCAGCGCCAAGCGCCTGGTGCTGACCGTGCCCAAGGCCGCGGTGGGCGACACGCTGCACGTCGTCGCCGCCTTCCGCACCATCCGCCCGCGCATCCCGGACACCTTTTACACGCGCGCCCTCTTCGAGAGCTTCGACGGCCCCGTGCCCTACGCCGCGCTCACCGTCGTGGCGCCCAAAGACCTGCCCCTGCGCAGCCAGGCCATCCTCGACGAGGTGCCCGGCACCGTCACCGCCAGCCGCGAGACCCTCGCCGACGGCCGCGCCCTCCACCGCTGGGTGGCGCGGGACGTGCCGCAGGCCTTCGCCGAGGAGAAGATGCCCTCCGCCGAGGTCTCGCTCCAGCGCGTCGCGGCCTCCACCTTCGCCAGCTGGGAGGAGATCTCCAAGTGGTACTGGGCGCTCTGCGCCAAGCACATGCAGACCACCCCCGCCATCGACGCCAAGGTGCGCGAGCTCACCGAGGGCAAGTCGCGCGAGGCGCAGGTCGAGGCCCTCTTCGCCTTCGTCGCCCAGCAAATCCGCTACATGGGCATCATCGCCGAGGAGGAAGCCCCGGGCTTCGAGCCGCACGACGTCTCGCTCACCTTCGACAACCGCTACGGCGTCTGCCGCGACAAGGGCGTGCTGCTGGTGGCCATGCTCCGCAAGGCCGGCTTCGACGCCTACCCCGTCATCATCCACGCCGGCAGCCCCCGCGACCGGGAGGTGCCGATGCCCTACTTCAACCACGCCGTCGTGGCCATCGACCAGGGCGGGCGCGACTACCGCCTCCTCGACCCCACCGACGACACCGCCCGCGCCGAGCTGCCGGCCTACCTCAGCGCCTGCTCCTACCTCGTGGCGCGCCCGGAGGGCGAGACGCTCCGCGAGACGCCCGTGCCCAGCCCCGAGGGCAACCTGGCCGAGATCGAGACGCTCGGCGAGCTCGACGCCGCGGGCACCCTCGCCCTCACCTCCACCATGCGCCTCGGCGGCGTCAACGACAACGTCTACCGCCCCCTCTTCGTCCGCTCCCAGGCCGACCGCGTGCGCGACGTCTTCGACGGCTTCCTCAAGCGCCTGGCCCCCGGCGCCGAGCTCACCGACGTCGAGGTCTCCCCCAAGAACCCGGCCGACATCTCCCAGCCCCTCGTCGTCACCGTCCGCGGCCGCGTCCCCCACTTCGGCACCCCGGACGCCAAGGGCCACACCCTCGTCTCCCTCCCCTTCATGAGCCGCGCCGTCGGCCTGGTCAACTTCCTCTTCGACGGCCTCGCCCAGCCCACCCGCGCCTACGACTGGGTCATCGAGGCGCCCTGCGGCGTGCGCGAGCGCCTCACCCTGCGCGGCCTGGGCGCCCTCGGCGAGCCCGCCCTCCTGCCCGACGACCCCATCCTCAAGGCCAACGGCGCCTCCTTCGACATCGTCTGCGCCCGCGCCGAGAACGGCGACCTCACCCTCACCCGCGAGCTCGTCCTCTCGCACAAGACCTACACGCCCGAGGACTACCGCTCGCTCCGCCGCTTCGCCGAGCGCATGGCCCGCGTCGAATCCGTCCGCCCCCTCTTCATCCGCCCGCCGAAGCAGGACGCCGACGCCGAGATCCTCCGGCGCGACGAATCCGTGACGCTGAACGACGACGGCTCCTTCACCCGCCGCTCCGTCACGGACACCCACATCCTCACCTTCCAGGGCAAGCGCGCCCTCGGCGAGGTCAAGTTCGTCAACAACCCCGACACCGAGACCCTCACCCTCAACGCCGTCGAGGTCTCCACCGCCAAAGGCGACCGCGTCCCGCTCACCGAGAAGGAGATCTCCCGCCTCGACGTCGACGGCGCCGCCCTCTCCCCGCGCTACCCCGCCTTCCGCCAAACCATCCTCTCGCTGCCCGCCGTCGACGTCGGCGCCGCCACGCACGTGGACGCCACCGTCTCCAACGCCGCCGGCGCGCCCTTCTGCGGCCTTGTCGTCTTCGGCGCCTCGCCCTACCCCACGCGGGAGGAATGCTACACCCTCACCGTCCCGCTCGGCCGCGACCCCGAGCTCCGCATCGCCGAGCGCGGCTTCGAGGGCTTCGACGTCTCGCGCGCCGTCGTCACCAACGGCGCGCAGGTCGTCCGCACCTGGGTCGTGCGCGACCTCCCGCCCATCCGCCCCGAGCCCGCCACCCCCGCCGCGCAGCTCCTCCGCCCCACGATCGCCTTCGCCATGCGCGACGCCGCCGCCCACCGGGCCCTCCCCGCCCTCATCGCCCGCGCCGACGCCCTCGCCGACGACCCCGGCGAAGCCGTCGAGGCCCTGGCCGAACGCCTCGCCGAAGGCCTCGGCGACGAGGATTTGGAGAGCCGCCTCCGCGCCGTGCAGGACTACCTGGCCAAACGCATCCGCACGCTCGGCCCGGACTGGGCCGCCCTCCGCTGGGGCACGCTCACCCCGCCCGCGGAGACCCTCGCCGACGGCTACGGCAACCGCCTGGACCGCCTCGTCCTCCAGCTGGCCCTCCTGCGCGCCATGGACGTCGACGCCGAGCTGGCCTTCGCCGCCGCCAACGATCTCCCCAACGAGCTGCTCTTCGGCGAGCGCCTGGCCCTGCGCGGGGCCCCGCGGTGGGCCGACTGGCCCCGGCCCTACCTCCTCCTCCCCGACGGCCGCGCCATCGGCGACGAGGGCGAGTTCGACGAGCCCGGCGCCTGCGCACTCTCCTCCCGCGCCTTCATGACGGCCCGCGGCCGCGTCCTCTACACCCGCCCCGACAGCCTCCGCCCCCGCACCGAGAGCGTCACCCGCGTCATCGTCGAGGCGGACGGCGACGCGACGATCTCGCGCGACGACTATGCCTGGGGCCTCATGGCCGGCGGCGTCCGCCGCGCAGACCGCGACCTGACGCCCGAGCTCCGCCGCCGCGCCGTCGCCGCCGTCGCCGAGAGCCTCGCCCCCGGCGCCACCCCCGTGAGCGAGTACATCGTCGACAAGCGCGCCTACCCCACGCGCCAACGCCTCTCCGTCGAGGCCAAGGCCTACGCCCAGCGCCGCGGCGACCTCCTCAGCGTCCCCGTCGAGCGCCTCGTCGCCCCGGTCTACGGCCTGCGCGGCGTCAAGCGCGAGAACCCCATCTGGCAGAGCCCCACCGAGGGCGCGCGCGCCACGCTCGAGTTCTGGCTCCCCCCCGGCAGCGAGATCGTCTCCAAGCCCGAGCCCTTCGACTACGCCCTCCCCGGCGGCGGCCGCTACACCCTCACCTGCCAGGTGCGGCCCACCCCGCACACCGGCTACCTCCGCGTGACGTACGTGGCCGAGTGCGTCTGCCCGCCGGCCCTCCTCGACGCCTGGCGCTTCCCCGCGCTCACCGAGCTGGACCGCCTCCTCTCCGCGCCCACCATGCGCACGCTCGTCGTGCGCCTGCCCGAATGACATGACCGTCCTCGGAATCGAAAGCTCCTGCGACGAGACCGCCGTCGCCGTCGTCCGCGGCGGCGACGAGGTGCTCGCCTCCGTCGTCTACTCCCAGGTGCCGCTGCACCGCCCCTACGGCGGCGTGGTGCCGGAGGTGGCCAGCCGCGCCCACGTCGAAAAGATCCGCGGCGTGGCCGAGGAGGCCCTCGCCAGGGCCTTCCCCGGCGAGCCCGACCCGTGGGGCCGGGTCGACGCCATCGCCGCCACGCGCGGCCCCGGCCTGGCCGCCGCGCTCCTGGTGGGGTGGACCTTCGCCAAGGGCCTGGCGTTGGCGCTGGGCAAGCCGCTCATCCCCGTGAACCATATGCACGCGCACCTCTGGTCCGTCCGCCTGGGGCGCCCGGATCTGCGCGGCGCGGATCTGTGGCCCCAGCTGGGGCTGGCGGTGAGCGGGGGGCACACGGCCTTCGTGGAAAGCCCCGCGCCGGGGCGCTTCCGCCTGCTGGGCCAGACGATCGACGACGCGGCGGGCGAGGCCTTCGACAAGGCCGCCAAGCTCCTGGGCCTGGGGTACCCGGGCGGCCCGGTGGTCGACCGCCTGGCGCGTTCGGCCCCGCCCGAGGCGCGGCGGGCCATCCGCTTCCCGGAGGGGCGGGTCGCCGCGGGGCACCCGCTGCCGGAGGAGTGGCGGCATGAGCTGTGCGTCTCGTTCAGCGGGCTGAAGACGGCCCTGCTGACGTACGTCAAGCGGCACCCGCCGCAGGGCGAGGCCGAGGTGGCGACGATTTGCGCGAGCTACCAGACGGCGATCGTCGGGGCGCTTGTGCGCCGGCTGGAGGTGGCGCTGGCGGGCGGCGGCCACAAGTCCCTGGCCGTGGGCGGGGGAGTCTCGCTCAACGGCCAGCTGCGCGAGGCGCTGGGGGAGCTGGCCGCCCGGCGCGGCGTGGCGCTGCTGTTGGCCGAGCCGCGGTATTGCGGCGACAACGCGGCCATGATCGCGGGCATCGCCTCGGCGGGGGTGGAGGAAGAGGACGCCGCCGCGCTGTCGCTGGACGTCGACCCCTCGCTCCCGATCTGAGGGCGGGGATCAATCCTTGACCAACGCGAAGAACCTGTCCTGGTACAGGTCGAAGAGCCCTTTGTCCTTGAGCAGGCGCCCAAGGGGCTTGATGAGGGCGGAATCCCGCGCGGCGGCGGCGAAGGCGCGCTCGATCTCGTCGCGGTCGGCGTGGGGCAGGCGCTCGCGGAAGCCCTCCTTCTCGTGCTCGGCCAGGGCATGGAGCGTCTTGGGGAGCGAGGCCTGCACCAGGCGCATGAAGAGGTGCAGCAGGCAGACGTCCCACGGCTCGTCCACGCCCACCACGAGGGCGGCGTAGGGGTCGCCCTTGCGCGCGAGGGCCTGTTCGGCGCGGCCGCGAACGGCCTCGAGCGGCTCGCAGAGCAGCGTCTCGGAGTAGGTCTCGCGGCGCAGGCGGTAGGAATAGCGCAGGATGCGGAAGCGGTCGCCGTGGCGCTTCAGGAAGTCCAGGTAGCCCTGCGCCTGGGGGCCGAAGCCCTCCAGTTCCTGCGTCGAGAGGTCGCCGGGCAGCAGGAGGCGCGGCGGGAAGGTCTGCAGCTTGCCCTCGCGGACGCGCGTCTTGGTGGGGTCGTCCATCGGCTGGGTCAGCAGCGTGTAGTTCACGAAGGTCTGGTCAAAGGCGTCAAGCAGGCGTTCCGGCGCGCGGACGATGTGCGTGTGCCGGACGGCATAGACGAAATCAAACCTGTTTGGCCCTCTCTTCATTTGCGCTTATTGTACCAAAAACAAACACCGCGCTCACCGTCCCGCCGGGCGCCGTCAGAGGGCGGCGCCGAGGGCGCGCGCCTGCGCCAGATAGGGCGAGGCCTTGGCCTCGTCGGGGTGGGTCAGGCCGGCGGCGCGCAGGGCGAAGGCCTCCCTCGGCGCGTCGAGGCAGGCCAGATAGCCGCGGAAGTCCTCGAGCGTGCGATCCATGCACGCGGGGTCGTCGTCGGCCGAGGTCATGACGAAGCCGAAGGTCTTGCCGCCCATGCGCCCGTAGTAGGGGCTGGAGCGGTCGATGAGGGTCTTCATCTGGGCGCAGATGGAATAGAAATAGACCGGCGTGGCCATGACGATGACGTCCGCCGCGAGCATCTTGCGCTGGATTTCCGCCGCGTCGTCCCGGATCGGGCAGGGCTTGCCGTGGAACGAGCAGAGGCCGCACCCCGTGCAATAGCCGATGCGCTTCTCGGCCAGGCGGATGAGCTCCACCGCGTGCCCGGCGGCGCGCGCGCCTTCGGCGACGGCCCGGCAGAGCGTGTCGGAATTGCCGCCCTTGCGCGGCGAGGCGGACAGGATCAGGACTTGCTTCATGGTTGCCTCCTCATTGTTTGGACGCAGGCAGGATACACCCTTGCCCACACTCCAGGTCAAGCCCCGGCCCAGACGCCGGGGGCCGGGGGCCGCGGGCGACTCCTTCTGGGGTGCTTTTTGCTTGCGCGGAGGGCTTCCGAACGGGTATAATAGGCCTTGAAACGTCAAGATGGGCCTCGGCCCGCAAGGAAAGGACAGGATCAGATGGACACGATGAAGGCAATGCGCCGCGGCGCGATGGCTGTGATGGCCGCCTCCACGATTGGGTTTTCCGTTGGTTGCGCGGGCACCGCGCAGCCGCAACAACAGGAGATCGTACAAATGGACAACGCAGATTTCTACACCGACGGCAAGCTCGACGCGGCCAAGTGCAAAGCGGCCTACTTCGAGATGATGGAAAAGGTGGGTGCCCCCGTCTACCCGCGCTACAAGGATGAGCCCGGCTTCCTGTGGACGGTCGACTTCGGGCAGGGCGACTTCGCGCGCTTCGGCATGGGCGGGGTCTTCTGGGTGAACAACCGCGACAAGCAGTATTTCGGCCACGAGATCTTCCTGCTGCCCGGCCAATCCATCGCCGAGCACCGCCACCTGCCCACCACCGACGACAAAGGCCCCCTGCAGGCCAAGCACGAGAGCTGGCTGGTCCGCCACGGCTCCGTCTACGGCTTCAGCGAGGTGGGCGAGCCCAACCTCGACGAGTTCCCGGAGATCAAGGCCCTCCTGGCCGATTGCCAGAAACCCGTGATGAACTGCGTCCACGTCGAGAAATGGGAAGCCGACGGCCAGCTCCACGTCCTGCCCAAGGACGAGACCTGGCACTTCATGATGGGCGGCCCCGACGGCGCCGTCGTCACCGAGTTCGGCACCTTCCACGACAACAACGGCCTGCGCTTCACCGTCCCCGGCGCCAGCCTCTGAGCCCCCCGCGCGGCGGGCCTCCCCCCGCCGCGCCCCACAACCGCACGAAAGGATTTCGAGATGAAGTATCTGCACACCGGCATGATCGTGGGCGAAAAGCTGCCCGACATGATCTACATGGAGCCCCTGAAGGTGTGGGTCACCGACGCCTCCAAGGACAAGTACGCCATCGAGTTCCTCTACTTCGAGGTCGATTCCCCCATGGCCGCGGCCATCCAGGAACAGCCCCACGTGGCCTACGAGGTCGAAGACATCGACGCCGCGCTCGAGGGCAAATCCATCCTCTGGCCCAAGATGGACGTGGGCGGCGCCTACATCGCCTTCGTCTACGACAACGACACCGTCGTCGAATTCTACCAGCCCAAGAAGTGAGGTGACGCCATGCCCATGAAGAAGTTCCTCAACGACCCCGCCAACCTCACCGCCGAGATGCTCGAGGGCCTCGCCCTCGCCTACTCCGACAAGGTGAAGCTCGTCAACGAGCGCATCGTCGTCCGCGCCCAGCCCAAGGCCCAGGACAAGGTGGCCCTCGTCTGCTTCGGCGGTACCGGCCACGAGCCGGCCATGCACGGCTTCGTGGGCGAAGGCATGGCCGACGCCGCCGTCGCCGGCGACGTCTTCGCCGCCCCCGGCGGCCCCAAGGTCTTCGAGGCCCTCGAGATGCTCAACCGCCCCGCCGGCGTCATCCTGCTGACCCTCAACCACAACGGCGACCGCATGTCCGCCCGCAAGGCCCTGCGCCTGGCCGAGAAGGCCGGCCTCAACGTCAAGGAAATCGTCGTCCAGGAAGACATCGCCCCCGGCGTCGACGCCGACCCCGAGGACCGCCGCGGCCTGGGCGGCTGCATCCCCCTGATGAAGGTCATGGGCGCCGCCTGCGAGCAGGGCAAGTCCATCGACGAGGTGCTCGAGATCGGCAAGGCCTTCCACAGCCACCTGGCCACCCTCTCCGTCGCCCTCAAGGTCGCCACCCACCCGCAGAACGGGGCCGAGATCGGCGCCCTGGCCGACGACGAGATGGAAATCGGCATGGGCCAGCACGGCGAAGGCGGCGGCGGCATCATGAAGGTGCAGACCGCCGACGAGACCGCCCGCATCATGGTCGACCGCCTCGTCCAGGCCACCGGGCTTCAGAGCGGCGAGCGCGCCCTGCTCATCGTCAACGGCTCCGGCGCCACCACCACCATGGAAATGCTCATCTGCTACCGCGCGGCCGCCAAGCGCCTCGCCGAGAAGGGCATCACCCTGATGGACGGCATCGCCGACGAGCTCCTCACCGTCCAGGAGATGGCCGGCTTCCAGATGATCCTGGCCAAGGTCTGCCCCACTTGCGAGGCCCTCCTCAAAGCCAAGGCCAACACCCCCTACTGGACCTGCAACGGCTGAGCGGCGCGGCCGCCCAGCCACACGCGAGGAAGGCGCGGGAGCCCCCGGGCGCCTTGGCGGCGCCCCAATGGCAAGCCGGCCCCCGCCCCACCTTCCCGCCGCCCGAACCCCACCCCTCAACCCACGAGCACCCCATCATGACAATCGAACAATTCAAGGCCGTCTGGCAAAAGGCGCAGGCCGCCATCGAAGCCAACGAAAAGCGCTTCTCCGAGCTCGACGCCGCCACCGGCGGCGACGGCGACCACGGCACCGCCATCGTCGCGGCCATCCACGCCATCAACCACGCCGAAGGCGACGACTTCCCCACCCTCCTGGCCGACATGGCCGGGAAGCTCGAGGAAGAGGCCTCCGGCTCCACCTCCTCGCTCTACGGCGCCTGGCTCGAAGGCATGGCCGACGCCGCCCCCAAAGGCGCCACCGCGCTCGACGCCGACCAGCTGGCAGACCTCTTCCAGGGCGGCTTCGACGAGATCTGCGCCGTCACCCGCGCCCGCCAGGGCGACAAGACGATGATGGACGCCCTCCAGCCCGCCACCGAGGCGCTCGTCGCCGCCAAAGGCCAGGGCGAGGCCGCCATGTTCGCCGCTGCCGCCAAGGCCGCCCGCGCCGGCTCCGACGCCACCGCCAAGCTCCAGGCCAAGTTCGGCCGCGCCAAGAACCTCGGCGAGCGCTCCATCGGCGCCATCGACGCCGGCTCGGCCTCCATGGCCACCGTCTTCGAGGCCTTCGCCAACTAACCCGCCAACCAGCCAGAAAGGATCTTCCCCATGCCTGACATGGACAACTTCAAAGAGGCCGAGGCCTTCGGCATCGACACCCCCCAAAAGACCATCGGCTTCCCCCTCAAGGGCTGCTCCAACCTTGACTGGGGCATGAAGAACCGCCTCGCGCGCATCTTCAGCCCCAAGGACGGCCGCTCCCTCATGCTCGCCTGCGACCACGGCTTCATCATGGGGCCCACCGGCGGCGTCGAGCGCATCGACCTCTCCATCGTGCCCCTGCTGAAGTACGCCGACTGCCTGATGTGCACCCGCGGCGTCCTGCGCGCCGTCATCCCGCCCACGCAGGACATCCCCGTCTGCCTCCGCTCCGACGCCGGCACCTCCGTCACCACCGAGCTCAACGACAACGTCGTCATCGACGTCCAGGACGCCATCCGCGTCAACGCCGCCGCCATGGCCGTCATGGTCGCCGTCGGCGACGCCGCCACCGAGGCCAAGACCGTCGCCAACCTTTACCACGCCGTCGACGTCGGCCAGCGCTATGGCATCCCCGTCATGGGCGTTACCGCCGTCGGCAAACAGATGACCCGCGACGCACGCTACTTCCGCCTCGCCACCCGCATCTGCGCGGAGAACGGCGCCAACATCGTCAAGACCTACTACACCGAAGGCTTCGAGACCGTCGTGGCCGCCTGCCCCGTGCCGATCGTCATCGCCGGCGGCAAGAAGGTGCCCGAGCGCGACGCGCTGGAGCTGGCCTACCGCGCCATCAGCGAGGGCGCCGCGGGCGTGGACATGGGGCGCAACGTCTTCCAATCCACCAACCCCGCCGCCATGATCCGCGCCGTCGGCGCCGTCATCCACCGCGGCTTCAAGCCCGACGAGGCCTACCAGATGTTTCAGGACCTCTCCGCCTCCAAATAAAGCCGGGGGCCAAACGCAAAAAAAGGGGGGCGACGCCCCCCTTTTTTGCGCCGCCACGAAAGAAACGCTTGACTTCCCCGCGCCGGTTGTGCTACCTTGTGGGACGTCAAGGCGAGAGTGGACTTCCCCTAGGCGTGCCACACCCCACCCCACCCCGCGCACGCCGCAATTGTCCTGCGCCTTGGCCCGCCAGGGGCTGGGATGGGAACGAGCTGGTCGTTTGTGCGCACATCCGACCAATTAGCCGCCCTCCCTCGACCCCTGGCTTTTTTGTGCCCGTCGCGGGCCGGGGCCCTTTTTTGGTACACTGTCCGGGATGTATCTGAAGGCGCTAGAGATTCAGGGCTTCAAGAGCTTCGCGGAGCGGACGCGGCTGACGTTCGAGCCGGGGATGATCGCCATCGTCGGGCCGAACGGCTGCGGCAAGAGCAACGTCTCAGACGCCATCCGCTGGGTGCTGGGGGAGCAACGGCCCAGCGCGCTGCGTTGCGCGAAGATGCAGGATCTCATCTTCAACGGCACCGACGCGCGCAAGCCCCTGGGCATGGCCGAGGTGACGCTCGTCTTCGCCGACTGCGAAGGCGCCCTCGGCACCGAGTTCGGCGAGGTCTCCATCTCCCGCCGCGCCTACCGCGACGGCGCGAACGCCTACTTCCTCAACAAGACCCCCTGCCGCCTGAAGGACATCCAGCGCCTCTTCATGGGCACCGGCGTCGGCACCACCAGCTACTCCGTCCTGGCGCAGGGCCAGATCGACGCCATCCTCTCCTCGCGCCCCGAGGACCGCCGCGCCGTCTTCGAGGAGGCCGCCGGCGTCACCAAGTTCCGCGCGGACCGCCGCGAGGCCCTCCGCAAAATCGGCCAGACCGAGGAAAACCTCACCCGCCTCAACGACATCCTCCGCGAGCTCCGCCGCCAGGCCGGCCAACTCCAGCGCCAGGCCGAGAAGGCCGAGAAGGCCCGCGCCCTGCGCGCCGAGCTCCGCGGGCTAGACCTCTTCCTCGCCAAACGCCAGGCGGCCGCGCTCGAGGACGCCATCGCCGCCCACGGCCTGGACGTGGCCCAGGCCCTCACCCGCATCGCCGCCATCCAAGCCGAGGCCGAGGCCGGCGAAAAGGCCATCGCCTCGGCCAACGCCCGCATCCAGGCCGGCGAGGACGCCATCGCCACCCTCTCCGAACAGGCCGCGCAGGCCGCCGCCAGGCACTCCCGCGCACAGGAAATCATCCAGACCAACCTTGCGCGCATCGCCGAATACCGCGCCTGGGCCGAAGGCCTGGCACGCGAGCTCGAGGCCGCCCGGGACCGCCTCGAGGCCGGCGCCCGCGAGCAGGGCGAAGACCCCGACCCCGAATCCTTCGAGGACGAGCGCGAGACCCTCCAGAACCTCCTTGACGACGCGCAGGACGCCTTCGACGCCCGCAAGGCGGCCCTCGACGCAGCCCGCGCCGAGCTCCAATCCGCCCGCGACGCCCTGGCCGACTGCGACCGCAGGCAGCTCCTCTGGCAGCAGACCCTCGCCAAGGCCGACGCCGGGCGGGAGGAACGCCTCCTCCGCCGCGAACGCCTCGCCGCGGAAGCCGCGGAGGCCCAACGCCTGCGCGACGAACGCACCGCCGCGCGCGACGCCGCCCAGGCCGAGGCCGACGCCAACCGGCAGACCGCCGACGAAGCCCGCGAGGCCCTCATCGCCCTCGACGAAGACCGCTCCTTCGCCGCCGACGACATCGCCCAGGCCCAGGCCCGCCAAGCCGCCAAACGCCAGGCCCGCGCCGCCCTCGAGGCCCAACAGGATCTCCTCTCCAGGCCCGCCCCCGGCGAACGCCCGGACGCCGGCCCGCGCCTGCTCGACCCCGCCAACCCCTTCGGCCTGGCGGAGGGAGAGCTCGTCGGCCCCCTCGCCGAGGCCATCGACCCGCCGCCCGCGCTGCGCCGCGCCGTCGAGGCCGTGCTCGCGCCCTGGGCCCGCGCCTGGGTCGTCCGCACGCCGGAGGCCGCGCGCCGCGTCCTCGAGACCGCGGCCGGGCGCTGGCCGGGCGAGGCCATCCAGGTGCTCGTGGCGCAGGACTGCCCCGCGCCCGAGGGGTCCCTCGCCGCGCAAGTCCCGGCCAGGCCCGGCTTCGAGGGGCTCCTGGCGCGCCTGCTGGGCGGCTGGACGCTCGCCGACGCGCCGCCCCCCGGCCGCGCGGCCGTCTCCCCGGATGGCACGCTCTTCTACGGCGAGGGCGGCGGCCTGCGCGCGCCCGGCGAGGGCTCGGACCCCCTCGCGCGGCGCCTGGCCTGCGAGGCGCTCGGCGCGAAGGCCGAGGCCCTCCTGCGCGAGGAGCGCGCCGAGGACGCCGCCATCGCCCAGGCCCAGGCCCGACTGGACGCGCTCGGCTCGAGGCAGCGCGAGACGCAACGGGCGCTCGAGCGGGCCCAGCGCGCCGCCAACCAGGCCGAGGGCGCCCTCGCCGCCGCCGCGCGAGACGCCGCCCAGGCCGAGGCCCGCCGCGCCGATCTGGCCGCGAGGCTCGCCGAGGCCGAGGCCGACATCGGCCGCGAGGACGAGGGCCGCGAGGAGGCCCGCAGGGGCTTGGAGGGGATGGCCGCCGAACGCGCACGCCTGACCGACGAGGCCGGCGCGACCACCGCGAAACTGCCCGCCCTGGAAGGCGAGGTCGACGCCGCCGGCACGCGCCTGAGCGAGGCGCGCTTCCGCATGGCCGGCTTCCTCCAGCGCCGCGAGCACGCCCTGGCCCAGCGGCGCGAGCGCGAGGCGCGCCTGAGGGAGCTGCGCGAGACCATCGCCCAGCGCGAAGCCTCCGGCGCCTCCTGCCAGGCCAACATCGAGAAGCTCGAGGGCGACAACGCGCGCATCGTCGCCTCCCTCGACGGTATGGAACAGGAGACCCTGGCCCTGCAGGCGAAGATCGAGCAGGCCCGCACCGACCGCCTGGAGCTGAACGCCCTGCGCGAACGCCTCGAGGCCGCCAGCGCCGGGGCGCGCAGGACGTTGCAGGAGGCCCAGGAGGCCAAGGCCCGCGCCGAGGTCGCCATGGCCGAGGCCCGCGCCCGCCGCCAGGCGCTCATGGAGCGTCTGGCCCGCGACTACGGCGTCCAGCCCGAGGGGCTCCGGGACGAGCCCTGCGCCGAGTGGCCCGAGGGCGAGACCCCGCCCGACGAAACGCTCGAGGCGCGCCTGGCCGAGCTGCGCGAGGGGCTCGAGCGCATCGGCCCGGTGAACCTGCTGGCCATCGACGAGTACAGGCAGCTGGAGGAGCGCCACGCCTTCTACCAGGCGCAGGCCGACGACCTCACGAAGTCCCGCGACGAGCTGATGGGCCTCATCAAGACCATCAACGAGACCTCCGGCAAGCTCTTCCGCGAGACCTTCGCGCGGGCCGACGCGAACTTCCGCGCCATGTTCACGCGCCTCTTCAACGGCGGCGAGGCCCGCCTGGCCCTGCTCGAGAACGACGCCGACCCGCTGGAGTGCGGCATCGACATCATCGCCCGGCCCCCCGGCAAGAAGCCCCAGACCATCAGCCTGCTCTCCGGCGGCGAGCGCACCATGACCGCCGTGGCCCTGCTCTTCGCCATCTTCCTCATCAAGCCCGCGCCCTTCTGCCTGCTCGACGAGCTCGACGCCGCCCTCGACGACTCCAACATCGGCCGCTTCGTCGAGGCCCTCAAGGACTTCCTCGTCCACTCCCAATTCCTCATCATCACGCACAACCAGCACACCATCGCCGGCTCCGACATCGTCTACGGCGTGACCATGCCCGAAAAGGGCGTCTCGCGCACCCTCTCGATGCGCTTCGACCGGCGCGCGCAATAGGAGCAGCCCGCCATGCCCGCGCTCATCATCGAGTTCGACCCCCTCTTCCTCGGCGGCTTCGCCCTCCCCGCCGAGGTCCTCTCCGAGCGCCTCGTCAAGTACGGCATCCCGGACGACGACCCCTTCCGCTTCGTCCGCCACGTTTACGGCCGCCCCGTCGGCGACGCCCTCGCCGCGCTCCTCCCCCCCGCCGTCGACGCCGCGCACGTCGGGCGGCGCCTCGCGGCCACCTACGCCGCCCTCCTCCAGCAGAACGCCCAGCAGGCCATCCGCGGCGTGCGCGCCTTCCTGCGCCCCTTCGCCAAGCAGGGCGTGCGCATCGCCCTGGCCACCCGCCTGCGCCAGCCGGTGGTGGACGAGCTCGTCGAGGGCGTCCCGGGCGGCGCCCTGGCGGTGCTCGACCCACAGCCCCTGGCCGTCGGCCTCGCGCCGGACACCCTCCAGGCCGCGATCGTCGCCCTGGGGCTTCCCGTGCGCCACTGTTTTGGGCTCATGGCCTGCGGCGCCAGCGTCCGCGCCGCCGTCCGCGTGGGGCTCCGCGCCGCGGCGGTGCCGGACCCGATGGTCGCCTTCGAGGGGTGCGCGGGGGCGGACTTCGTGTGCGACACCTTCAGCCGCGCGCTCGTCTCCAAGCTCCGCGCCAGGCTCTCCTGAGGCCGCCCCGCCGCCTACTGCAAGACGCGCCGCCGCCGGAAAGGGATGGCGCGGGGGCGCCGGCTTTGGCATAATGGACAGGTAAACGAAAGGAACGTGCGATGAAGAGATTTCTGACGGTTGCCGCGGCCGCGTTGGCCGCCTGTGCGCTTTTCGGGCAAAGCGGCGAGCAGCAGGCCGCGCGCCAGGCGCGGAGCGTCCACCTCGGATACCTCGGCGTGCCCCCGTCCGCGAAGGTCTTCTACGTGGAGGCGACGGCCGACCGCTTCCACCCCGGCTCCTACCTCTGCCTGCTGGGATTCGACGGCGGCTACGCCGGCGTCCAGGAGCTCGTCGACGGCCGCCACGTGGCCATTTTCTCGGTCTGGGAACCCAGCGATCCCTTCGACTTCAAGGCCCACCCCGACGCCGTGCATGAGGAGAGGCGCACCAAGGCGCTCTACGGCGGCGAGGGCGTCCAGGTCAGCCGCTTCGGCGGCGAGGGCACCGGCGGCAAATCGATGATGCCCTGGGCCTGGCAGCTCGGCAAGCCCGTCTGCATGGCCGTCTCCTGCGCGCCGGACGGCCCCTACCGCACCGCCTACACCTGCTGGGTCTGGGACGAGGCCAAGGCCGACTGGTTCCGCATGGCCACCTTCTCCACCCTCGTCGGCGGCGAGCAGGCCACCCTGCGCGCCCCCTACTCCTTCCTGGAGGACTTCTGGCGCAACGTCGCCAGCAAGGGCCAGGTCCGCGCCGCCCGCTTCTCCCGCCTCTGGGCGTGGGACGGCCGGGCCTGGGGCGCCAGCCCCTCCGCCCGCTTCACCGCCGACGCCAACCCCCTCACCACCATCGACGCCGGCCCCGCCGCCGACGGCTTCTGGCTGGCCACCGGCGGCGACACCGCCAACGTCACCACCCCCCTCTGGGCCGAAGTCCGCCCCGGCGGCGCGCCGGACGCCTCCGCCGATCGCCGCGCCAAACTCCTCCGCGCCATCGGCGCAACGGCCTCCTGAGCCCAAGCACCCATGCGCGTCGCCTTCTTCGCAGACATCCATGCCAACCTCCCCGCGCTGGAGGCCGCGCTGGAGGACGCCCGCGAACGCGGCGCCACCCACCTCATCAACCTCGGCGACCTCGTCGGCTACGGCCCCGAGCCCGCCGAGTGCCTCGCCCGCGTCCGGGAGGTCGCCTCCGCCTCCGTCCTGGGCAACCACGACGCCGCCGTCTGCGGCCTCCTCGACCCCAGGCTCTTCAACGCCTTCGCCCGCGAGACCGCCGAGCGCGCGGCCCTCGCCCTCGGCGCGGAGGAGCGCGCCTGGCTCGCCGCCCTGCCCTACGTGCTGGAGGGCGACGGCTTCGCCTGCGCCCACGGCAGCTTTGCCGACCCGCCGCGCTTCAACTACCTTGAGACGAAGGAGGACGCCGCGCGCAGCCTGTCCGCCCAGCCCGGCTTCCCCCTCCTCGTCGTCGGGCACACCCACATCCCACGCCTGTTCGCCCAGGAAGGCGGCGTCCTGCGCCAGCTCCCCCCCGAGGATCTCGCCCTCCGCCCCGGCGCGCGCTACGTGGTCAACCCCGGCTCCGTCGGCTTTCCCCGCGGCGAGCGCCTCACCGCCGACTACCTGCTTTACGACACCGTCACCGGCCGCATCGCCTTCCGCGCCGTGCCCTACGACCTGGCCCCTTACCGCCTGGCCCTGGTGCGCAACGGCTACAACCCGCTCAACTACTGGTTCCTCAGCCCCTCCGCGCGCCGGCGCCGCGCCGAGCAGGCCTTCCTCACCCCCCCGCGCAGCGCCCCCGCCCCCGGCGGCCCCTTCCGCCCCCGGCGCGACAGGGCCCTGCCCAAAGGCTTCTGGCTGGCCGCCGCCCTCCTTGGGCTCCTGCTCCTGGGGGCGGCCGCCGCGGCCTGGGCGCTCCGCCCCCCCGCCGACGCGCCCGCCGCCCAGGCCGCCGAACAGCCGCTCCTGCCGCCGCTTTCGCGCTGGGAAATCGGCGGCGCCGGGCTCAGCGTCCGGGCCGACGAGGCCGCCAATGCCCTCACCCTGACGCCCGCCGCCCCCGGGTGCCCCTGCCAGGCCACCCTGCTCTCCCCCCTCGCCGCGCTCCCGGGGCACGTGGGCAAGCTCCGCCTCTCCTTCCGCACAGACGCCCGCGAGCATCCCGGGCTGCGCTACACCGCCCAAGTCCTCTTCCACCGCGCCGACGGCTCCCAGCGCAAGGACGACCTCCACCCCTACAAGACCCCGCGCGACTGCGCCTATACCGTCACCGTCCCCAACGACGCGGCCGCCTTCCGCGTCCGCCTCACCTTCTCCCTCCCCGCCGCGCTCACCCTCACGGCCCCCACCCTGCGCGTGGTGGAGTGAGCCCATGAAAAAGCCCCGGCCTTCCCGGCCGGGGCTTTTTTGTGCCGTGGCGGCGCTTACGCCGCGCGGCGGCGGAGGGCCAGGCCGGCCGCGCCCAGCGCGAGCAGCGCCAGCGCCGTGGGCTCGGGCACGCCGTCCGTGCTCTGCGTCTGCACCAGGTGCGCCACCTCCTCGGCCGTCAGCGGGCCGTCCCAGCCGGAGAAACCTTCGAGCTTGAAGGAGGCGGTCAAGGCGTTGTTGCTGTTCAGGAAGACCTGGGGAAGCGTGGGGTAGGTGTTCGAGGCCGTGAAGATCACCTCGTTGTTGACGTAGCAGGTGACGGTATTGGTATTCCCTTCGCGGCCATAGGCCAGGGTGAGGATGTACGTTTCGCCGGCCTTCAGCTCAACCTGCGTGGAGCCTTCGACCCAGGCGGTCTGGTTCGTGTTCAGGTGGATGCCCAGGTAAGTGCCGTCCGTCCTCGGGTCGTCTTTGCCGGCGATGCGGAAGGTGAGGCCGCCGAAGCCGTCCGCGTTCGTGTTGAAGATGTAGGCCTGCGTGTCGCTGAGCGTGTCGCTGACGGTGATTTTGGCAACGATGGAGAGGTTGTTGTTGAAGTCGACCTTCGCGTTCTTTCCGGCGAAGTCCCCGGTCGGGCGCGTCCACGAGCAGGTGACGGCCTGTGCGGCGGGGAGGGTGAGTGCGGCGAGGGCCGCGGCGAGGAAGAGGCGTTTCATGCTGTCTGTTTCTCCTGTCTGGGCGACAATCGCCCGCAACGGGGAGAAAAGATAGCATAAGATAGGGGGGGGGCAAGACTTATTTTTCGCGCGCCGCGCGGCGGGGCTCGGCTGGGGCAAAAAAACGCCCGTGGCGGGGCCACGGGCGGAAGATGGTGGTGGGTCTACGATTCGAACGTAGGAAGGCAAAGCCAGCGGATTTACAGTCCGCCCCAGTTGGCCACTTTGGTAACCCACCGGAAAACGCCGCTTAGTATAGCAAAGGGGGCGCGGGGGCGCAAGCGTTATTTTGTCTTTGGGTTTGGGCGGAGGCGGGCGAGGAGGCGGGCGAGGGGGCCGGGGCGTTTGGGCAGGGGGAGGGGACGGGCGTTGAGGCTGGCGTAGCGGGCGCGGAGGGCGTCTTGGGAGGAGAGGGGGCGGGGGCCTTGGGGGGGAAGGGCGTAGGAGCCGTCCGGCTTCATGCGGCGGGCCTTGGCGTCGTCGGCGCGGAGGATGGCGATGAGCTGGAGGAGATCCTGGCGGCAGTCGGGGTCGACGATGGGGGTGTAGACCTCGACGCGGCGGTTGAGGTTGCGGTTGAGGAAGTCGCCCGAGCCGATGAAGAGGCGTTCGCGGCCGGGCGCGCCGAAGCAGAGGAGGCGCGTGTGCTCGAGGCTGTCGCCGACGACGGAGCGGATGTCGAGGTTGTCGGTCTTGCCGGGGATGCCGGGGCGGACGCAGCAGATGCCGCGGACGTGGAGGTCGAGGCGGACGCCGGCGCGGGAGGCCTCGATGAGCTTCCGGATGAGCGGCATGTTGTTGAGGGAGTTGACCTTGAGGAAGGCGTAGGCGGGGCGGCCGGCGCGGGCCTCGGCGATCTCCTGGTCGAGCTGGGCCAGGAGGCGGGGGAGGAAGGACTTGGGGGCGACCCAGAGGGCGTCGCTCTCGACCTCGGGGTCGCCGAGGCAGAGGGCGCGGAAGAGGCGGATGGCGTCGCGGCCGATGGTGGGGTCAGTGGTGAGGTAGGAGAGGTCGGTGTACTGGGCGGCGGTCTTTTCGTTGTAGTTGCCGGTGCCGATCTGGGTGAGGGTGCGGGGCTCGTCGCCGCCGTCGTTGTAGAGGATGAGGCAGACCTTGGCGTGGACTTTGTAGCCGGGGAGGCCGTAGATGACGGTGCAGCCGGCCTCCTGGAGCATCTCGGAGTAGTTGATGTTGTTCTCCTCGTCGAAGCGGGCGCGGAGCTCGAGGACGCAGAGGACGTCCTTGCCGTTTTCCGCGGCGCGGGCGAGGGCCTGGGCGATGCGGCTGTTGGCGGCGAGGCGGTAGAGGGTGATGCGGATGGCGGAGACCTTGGGGTCCTCGGCGGCCTGCTCGAGGAGCCTGACGAAGGGGGAGATGCTCTCGAAGGGGAAGTGGAGGAGGCGGTCGCGCTCGCGGACGCGCCGGGCGATGTCACCCTGGGCCCAGTTGACGTGGCAGGGCTTCCTGGGGGCGGCGCAGAGGCGTTGGGCGACCTCCGGGGGGAGGGCCTTGCCGAGGGCGAAGGCGAAGTCCGGCGCGAGGGGAAGGCTTTGGGCGCGGGGCTCGACGCCCTCGGGGAGGCCGAGGCGCTCGACGAGGAGGGACTGGAGCTCGGGGCCGACGGGCCGGTCGAACTGGAGGCGGACGGGCGCGAGGCGCTTGCGGCGGCGGACGAAGTCGCGCATCGCGCCGCGGAAGTCGCCCTCGCCCTCGCGCTCCTCGACGGTGAGGTCGGCGTTGCGGGTGACGCGGCAGACGACGGTCTCGGCGGGGGCCCGGCGGCCGTAGAGCTTGGGGGCGAAGAAGCGGACGACGGCGGAGGGGTGCAGGGCCCAGTGGCCGGCCTCGTCGGAGAAGAGCTTGAGGCGGGGGAGGCGGCCCAGGGGGATGACGCCGAGGGTGCGCTTGCCAAGGCGCGAGACGACGGCCTCCTCGCGGTCTCGGATGAAGGGGAAGGGGTGGTGGGCGTCGATGGCCAGGGGGGAGAGCAGCGGCTTGAGCTCGTCCTTGTAATAGCGGGCCATGGCGGCGGCGCGCGGGCCCTCGAGCGCCTCGGGGCGCAGGCAGGCGACGCCCCCGGCCTGGAGCGCGGTGCGGATGCCCCGGGCGACGCGCCCGGCCTCGTCGGTCAGGCGCTCGGCCTCGCGGCGGGCGGCGTCGAACTGCTGGGCGGGGGTCCAGCCGGTCTTGTCGTCGATCGGCGGGGGCTCCAGGGCCATCTGGTCAAGGAGGGTGCCGAGGCGGACGCGGTAGAACTCGTCGAGGTTGCTCTGGAAGATGCCCAGGAAGGTGAGGCGATCCAGGGGCGGGCGCGCCTCAAGGGCGGCCTCCTCGAGCACGCGGCGGTTGAAGGCGAGCCAGCTCAGCTCGCGGTTGAGGGTGCAGCCGTAGGCAACAGTCTCGTCCATAGAAAGCCTTCCCTGACGCCGGTGGGCGTCACTTCGATGGTTTCGCAGCCCAGATGGCGGGCGATGGCCTCCATCGCCAGCACGCCGGGCAGAAGGGTGGACATCCGCCCGGGGATGACGCGCCGGAGTGCCGCCACCAGGCGCCCCTCGCGCTTGCGGGCCTCGCGCAGGAGGCCGCGCAGGGCCTCGCGCGGCACGCAGAGGCAGTCGCCGTCCTCGGCCTGGGCCTGGCCGGTGGCGCGGAGCAGCTTGGCCACGGCGCGGGCGGTGCCGCCCATGGCGTGGAGCACGGCGGGCTCGGCGCCGACGAAGCCGGGGAGGTATTCGTCGAGCGTGCCGCGGACGTAGCGGCGCATGGCGCGCGCCTCCTCGCGGTCGGGGAAGAGCCCGCGGCGCACGAAGTGCTCGCCCAACGTCAGGCAGCCGAAGGGAAGCGAGGCGCCCTCGCCCAGGCCCGCCTCGTCGAAGCGGAAGACCTGGCAGCTGCCGCCGCCCAGGTCAAAGGCGAAGCCGGCCTTCAGGCCCGCGTGGCGCAGGGCCGCGCAGTCGCACGCCATCTCCTCCTCGGCCGAAAGGGGAATGATGTCGATGCCCGTGAGCCCGCGCACGGCCTCCACGGCCTCCACGCGGTTGGTCACGCCGCGCAGCGAGGCGGTGGAGAAGGCCGTCACGCCCTCGCAGCGGCAGAGCGCGCAGAAGCGCTTCATGTGCGCCATCGTGGCGCAGAGGCGCGAGACGCCCTCCTCGGTGAGGCGCCCATTGGAGACATAGGCGATGAGCCCGGTGTAGTCGCGCTCGCTGTACAGTTTGCGCACGCGGGCGCCGCGGCGGCCGTAGACCACGGTGCGGATGGTGTTCGAGCCCACGTCGATGAGCGCCAGCTTCTCTGTCTTGTCCGTGTCCATTTGCCGCACATGGTAACAAAGCCATGTTAGCGTCATGTTAGGCCGCGCGCCAAACCGGGATCGCCGCGCGCCGCCGCCCCCGTGCCCGCCTTCCCGTTGCGCGTTCCGCGAGGCGCTGCCGTCCCTGCGCGGCGGTGGCATCTGCACAGCGTGCGTCCAGGGAATAAAAACTGGGCGCCCGCAGGCGCCCAGTTCCGCGGCTTCATGAAGGATGTCGCCTCAGGGCAACTCCACATTGTTTTCGGCGCAGGGGCGAAGCAGGATGGGAGCCTCGCCGAAGAACTTCTTGAGCGCCTCGTAGGGCAGGGCGAAGTAGCGCGTGTCGCCGGAGGCGGAGCGCCCCTCGTCGCCGGCCAGGTTGGCGACCTCCGTGACCATGACGTCCTCGGGCAAGTCCAGCGCCTGACCGTCCTTCATGGCCTTGAAGGTGATCTTGGTGTTCGTGCGGAAGGCGGCGGCGCCCTCGGCGGCGGCCGCGGCGACGTCCTCGTCAAAGGACTCGGCCAGGGCGTTGCGCACCTTCACCTCCACCACCGCGTACTCCTTGCCCTCGATGGTGGCGAAGGTCATGCCGCTGACGCCGAACTCGTAGGCCACAAAGAAGTTGTGCGCGTCGATGTAGGTGCGGCCCCCGGTCGCGGCGCCGCCGGAGGGCGCAAAGGCGCTGATGCCGCTGAAGGCGTAGAGCGCCTCGTTGATCTCCGAGGCCGAGAGGTGGGCCGAGCCGGCACGGGTACGTCCCTGCGTGGCGCCGACATAGGCATGGCCGAGGCTTTGGTATTGGTTGACCAGGATGGCCTCGAAGCCGTCATGCCAGGCGTTCACCGTCTCGTTGCCCCCCAGGTCGCCGGCGGCGGGCTCGGGCATGGCGGGCTCGCGGGCGGCATAATAGGTGCTGCCACCCTCCAACCAGGCGATGGCGTCCCAACGCGCGGCCTCCTTCCTGGGCAGAAGGCGGCGGCGGACGTCGCGCTCCTCGCGGTTGGCGACCAGATAGGGCGTGTCGCCCACATAGTTGGCGGGCAGGGAGACGTTGACATGGGTGGCGTCGCTGCCTTCACCCGCGGCGCCCACGGTGAGCCCGCCCGTGACGGTGAGGGCCTCGTCCTTCTTGGCGAGGTAGGTGGCGCCGGGCTGCAGGCCGAGCGGCCCCGCGACGGTGCCGCCGCCGGAGAGGGTCTGCCCGGCGGGGACGATGGCCAGGCGGCGGGCCGTGCCGGACATGCGGCCGCTGTCGGCGAGCGTCGCGTCCTTTTTGACATGGAGCCCCTTTGCCCCGACGGGGGTGTCGGCGGCGGCGGTGACAGCGAGCGTGCCCTCCTCCACCGTCACCTTGCCGGTCACGCTGGGCGGCGTGGTGGCATAGAAGGTGACCGTGCCGGGGCCGGTCTTCCACAGGCCGAAGTCCTCCTCGCCCGTCAAGGTGGCGGTATGGCAATGCCAGTCGCCGGTGCCCCCTTGCCCATCCGCGGACTGGTGGGTCGGCGCGTCCACGATCAGGGTAAGGCCCGGCGCCATGGCGCGGATGCCGCCGGCGGCGACAAAGTGTGGGAGGCGCGCCGCGCCGGCCCCGCCCGAGGCGGACTCAAAGTCGGCGCGGAGGGTGGCGTTGCCGGTGAGGCGGAGCTCGCCGGCCAGGACGACGCCCTCGTTCTGCGTGTCAGCCTCGGAGGCGGCGGCGTCGGCATGGAAGCCGAAGATGGCGCCCTCCCCCAGCTCGACGTCCTGCCCCAGGAAGGGCTCGGCGCTCCGGTGGTGGATCCAGGCCGCGGAGTCCAGGTCGTCGGCGGTGGGGCCGGCGTCGCTCCCCTCCTCCGGGAAGGTGGATGCCGCCTTGCCCTGGGCGACGAGCGTGATGCCGCCGAGGTCTTGGCGGCGGAAGTCCTGCCCCACGGTGAAGGTGAGCTCGGCCCCGGGGATGACCTCCAGGCGCGGCACGGAGCTCACGGCGCCGAAGTCCCAATCCACCTCCGTGGCGCCGACGATGAAGGCGCCGTGGCCGTGGGTGGCGTTGCCGCGCTGCACGGGCGTGCGGATCCCATCGGCGGGGCGAAGGTTCAGCGCGTTGCCCTCCCCCGAGGTCGCCGTAGCCACGCCGGTGTTGTTGTTGGAGACGTCAAGCCGCGCGGCGGCGACGACGGATTTCCAGATTTTCAGGGCCTCGACCCCCTCGGCGCGCTCCAGCTTCAGGGTCAGCGCCTTCTGCGCGCCGGCCTCCTCTTCCACGTGGAAGGTCTGCACGCGGGCCGTGGGCACCTTGTCGAGGGTCAGCGTCACGTCGCCGGTCTTCTCGGAGAGGCGGATCTGGAAGGCGACGGCCTGGTCGAAGTCTTTCGGCTTGGCCCGCTCCGGCCTCATCCCGGACAGCGTGGAGGTGGTTTGGTTGGCCTCGTAGCCGTAGCGGTACCACGCCTGCTCGGAGAAGTTGCCGGTGCTGGGCTTGGCCTTGTCCTCGGCCGTGCCGGGGGTGTCGCCCGTCCCCACGCCGACGGTGAAGTCGAGGTAGAGGCGGCCGGGGGTCTGCACGCCGCGGGCGAAGAGGCCGGCCTTGGCACCATCGGCGTTCTCCGCCCCGCCCTCGACGCGCGTGTCGTCGTAGAACTTCCACGTGGAGTCCGCCCCAAAGAAGGGCACCCACACGTCCTCGGAAGCCTGGTCCTTGGGCAAGCCGGCATGGCCGAGCACATAATCCCTGCCAGCCTCGGTCGTGCCCTGCACGACGACGGGGCCGGTGAGTTGCCAACGCACCACCTCATCCATCACCCCGCGCGTCAAGGACAGTCCGGCCACCATCTCCAGCGTGTTCAACTGCGCACCGACAGTCGTGTCGTCGGAAGTGGGAAGGAGAGTCGTTCTATGGATGGAACGCTCCCCATTTGCGGTGTAAGTGCCATTCTCGTAAACCAACGGCTGGCGCCACTCCCGCTCAACGGTCTGGATTTGGTCGGCAGAGGCGGCCAAGACCGTGTTCGCGTGTCTGGAGAGGTAACAAACGCCCGCGTCATAGATACCGACCATAGGGATTGCGCCTGTGGTGGCATAACGCACCTTCACTTCTTGCCTATAGCGATAATAATACGTCCCGCCACCGTACTGGACGCCGCCGTCCTGCACAATCTCCCCTTCCTCGATGACGGTACCCTCGCCGGAAGCGGACGTGGCGCCGCCGCTCAGCAGGTAACCCGCGCCGTAGAAGTTGGGGATGCGGCCTTCGTCGTTGATGGGGTCGTTGGCGCCGCCGGTGAAGCGGAGCGTGCCGTAGCGGAAGCCGGTGCGGTTGCCGGGGGAGGATTTCTCCGGGACCTTGAACCAGTCGCTCTCCAGGAGCTGCGTCTCCCAGGGGCGCGCGTTCATCGTGTCGCCGGATTCCGGCTTGGTCACGCCGTAGGGGACGAGGCGGAGCGTCGCCGGGGAGGTTGCCGCGTCCTGCCCGCGCACGACGAGGGAGGCGTAGGTGCGGTTGGGGGAGTAGAAATAGCGGCCCGCGTTGGTCACGCTGCCATCCGCCGCCTTGGCTTCCACCTGACGCTCGACGTTCACCTGGAGGGTGTGCTCGCCGGCGGCGACGAGGATACGGCACTCCGCGCCCTCGGCGGGCTGATCGACAAGGCGCTCATCCGTCCACTTGATGCCGTCCCAACGCTGCTCCAACCAGGCGTCCTCCTGAATCCAGGTCTCAACGGCGGGCGTCTCCGTGGGCGCCACATAGTCGGCCAGGTCGGGCTCCGGCATGGTCCTCAGCGGCACGTAGCGGACGTAGCGGAGGTTCTCGCGGACGTAGGGGGTGCGGTCGGCGACCTCGACCATCGCGGCCTCGGGCATGGCGCCCTTGTAGAAGCGGAGGAAGTCGATGGAGCCGCCGACCGCCTCCGTCGCCGCGACGGCGAAGTCTTCCGCCTGCAGGGCCTTGGGGATGGAGCTGGCGCCGAGCTGGACGCCCACCTGGAGGCCGTTGGTGAGGCGCGCGCCCTCGCCGGGGAGGGCCTGCTCGCCGAGCCAGGCGCCGTCGACGTAGAGGCTCATCGCCTTGCCGTCGCAGATGACGGAGAAGGTGTGCTGGGCGGCGGTGGCGTCGGCCAGGGTGACGGTGAAGGCGGGGGCGTCGGGCTTGGGAGTGTCCGCACCCACGCCGGGGACGACCCAGAGGCAGATTTCATTGGGGGTGTCGCCGGTGGCGAAGATGAGGGTGTAGACGTCGCCTTCGTACTGCGGGATGCCGGCGGTGGTGCCGGTGTAGTTGTGGCCCAGGGCGAGGATGCAGGTGTGGGCGGCGTTGGGGGCGCTCAGGCGCAGGGAGACGGTCCACGCCTCGGGGTATTCTAGCGAGGAGAGCGCCACGAAGGGGCGATAGTGGAGGGGCAGGCTGCCGTGGGCCTGGGCGGGGTGCTTGGAGTCGACGAAGTCGGCCTTGTGGATGGCCGTGATGGAGGGCGTGGTGGTGGGGGTCTGCTCGAGCACCACGTAGGGCTCGTCGCCGGCGAGGAGGCCGTTGTAGCGGTTGCGCTGGTCGTCGGTGGTGACGGGGTTGCCGTTGTAGTCGCCGAGGGTGAACCAGCCGGTGTTGCGGGTGTCGCCGTTGAACTCGATGTCGATCCAGGCGCCCTCGCCGGTGAAGACGGGGTTGTCCCAGGTGAGGGTGTCGTTGACGCCGTCCTCGGTGTGGGTGTGGGAGTAACCGTCCGTGCGGACGGTGTAGCCGTTCTCGGCGTTGGGGTCGAAGGTGGCGAACTCGAACTTGACGCCGCTCCCCTCGTCGCCCTCGACGTGGGGGAAGTGGGGAAGGGTGAGCTCGCCGCCGTAGGCGCCGGACTCGATGAGGGTGAGGGTGATGCCCTGGGGGTCGTCGGGCCAGCGGATGATGGCGTCGGCGTATTGGTCCAGGCGCATGATGATATGCTGGTGGTTGGCGACGCGGAAGGCCATGCCCAGGGAGGTCAGCTCGTCAAGGTCGGTGAAGTCGAGGGTCTTCTTCGCGGTCTCCGTGCCGGCGGTGAAGCCGATGGTGCCGGAGAAGGCGGAGGCGCCGGCGTAGGCCGTGCCGTCCACCTCCCAGCCGGTGAGGACGTCGCCCAGGCGCTTGCCGGCGGCGGCCGTCAGCCAGGTGTCGTCGAGGATGACCTCGCCGAGGGAGCCCGTGAGGGCCTCGATGATCCCCGCGCCGGAGACCGTGCCCGTGTAGTCGCGCAGGGTCTCCAGCGTCACATCCCCGCCGAGGGCAAGGTCGCCCTGCCCGGAGGCGGCGTCGACGACGAGGGAGCCCGTGAGGGCGCCGCCGCCCACGATGTCCAGCAGGCCCTCGCCGTCCGACGTGCCGCCGTCCCCGCAGGTGACGTAGACCACGTCCGGGTAGTAGCGGGTGGATTCGATGGTGCCGTCGGCGAGGGTGAGCGTCCGCCGCAGGGCGGGGGTCATGGCGAGGTCCTCGTTGAGCTGGAGGGTGCCGGCGACGGTGAGGTCGAGCGTGGCGGTGGTGTCCGCCGCGCCCGCGGGGAGGCCGCCGTTGAGCCGGAGGGTGGCGCCCTTGGCGACGGTGATGGCGGTGTTGGTGCCATCGTCGATGCCGTCGAGGCTCTCCGCCGTGACGGTGCCGCCCTGGATGTCGAGCGTGGCATCGGTGGCGGTCAAGTTGATGGTATTGACCGCGACGGTGCCGCCCTCGACGGTCAGGGTCGCCTTGCCGATGGGCGCAGATCCCATCTCTGGGCCATAATCCTCGAACCCAAACATAAAGCCAAAATCATAGGTATGGCCGGCACGAAGGATGACATGGGTCTCCAACGGCCTATTCACGGGTATTCCATAGGCGACACGCGAATCCGAAAGCACAAACCCAGACAAAACAGAAGACCCTTCCTCATTTGCGTTCTCAACGGAGACATTGCGGTCAAGGACGAGCGTGCCGGACTGCGTACACAACATGGTCTGATACTTCGAGGGAATGCCCAATGGGTTGTCTTCCGGGGAGGCCGCGTCGGAGGCGAGCTCCAGGCGGCTGGTGGCATCGGCGAAGGAAAGGTTCGGCAGGTTGTTCTCGGAGCCCACCGGCTGGTCAAGCTCCAGGCGGAAGGTGCGGCCCGCGGGGATGGGGACGTCGTGCGTGGCGAGCCACGCCCCCTCCGGGAGGTTGACGGGGGATTTGAGGGTGACGTCGCAGGCGAGCAGGAGGGCGGAGGGGTTGAACGCCTCGCCTTCGCCAAAGGTGAGCGAGACTCCGCCGACGCCGCCCTCGCCGTCGCGCAGGGAGAGCGGGACGGTGAAGGCCTCCTGCCCGAAGGCGAGCGCCGCGCTTTCCGAAGGGACGGAAGAGCCGACGACAAGCGGGGCGTTTTGGAGCGCGCCGTCCATCTCGAGCGTGCCGCCCGCGCCGGAGAACTCCACGACGAAGACCTGGTCGGCCTGATCCATGGGTTCGCTGAAGCCCGCAAGCTCCGTGAAGGAATGCGTCGCGCCGTCGGAGATGTTCAGGACGTGGCGGGTGATGGTGGCGGAGCCTTCGATGCGGAGGTGGGGGGCGCCGTCGAAGGTGTAGAAGTTGCGGGGGGCGGTGCCGACCTCGGTGTCGTCAAAGACGAAACCGCAGGCCTGGCCGGGCGCGAGGGTGACGCCGACCGCGGACGCGTAGGTGCGCAGGGTGGCGGCGGCAGTGGAGCCGTCGGTGTCCGTCAGGGTCACGCTTTCGGCGTCCCCGGTCGGCGTGAACGTGACAGGCTCGCCGTCCTTCGGCGTGAGGCGCACGTAGCCCGGCGCGTCCGTGCCGGGGATGGCGACGGCGATCTCGGTCACCGTGACGGTGGACGGCACAAAGACGATGGGGCGCTCCGCGCCCTCCAGCACGATGGCTTTGTCGAAGGTCTCCGCCGACAGGGTGAAGGAGAGGTCATTGGCCTCGGAGGTCGGGCGCACGGCCAGCGTGCCCGCGCGCGCCAGCGTGGAATAGCGGAGGCCGTATTTGGCCGTCGTGGTCTCATTTCCCTCCCCCGTCCTTTGCCCGGCGGAAGGTTCGGCGAAGACGGGCAGAGCCGCCAACGCCGCCAAAATCCCAAATGCCTTAACCTTAATCATTCTCTGCTCCTTTGCACCACAAATTTGTGAAAGGCCTTTTCCTTTTAATAAAAGAAAAAGAGCTTTCTATATTATCAACCCCTTCCCCGGTTGTCAACCGGGGAAGGGGACGTGCGGGGCGGCCGCGCCCATCTTTAGTCTCGGCAAAGGGGGAAGAGATGTGCTACAGTTGTGACAGTCGAAGCGGGCACAGTGCCCGGCGGAGACGTGAACGAGGAGCAGAACCATGGCTTACAAAATCACCGAGAAGTGCGTCAGCTGCGGCACCTGCGCGGGCGAGTGCCCCGTCGGCGCCATCTCCGCGGGCGACCCCACCTACGTCATCGACGCCGAGAAGTGCGTCAGCTGCGGCACCTGCGCCGGCGCCTGCCCGATGGAGGCGATCGTCGCGGAGTAAGCGCGATGCGCAACCGCGAAAAGGCCCGTGGCCCGGCACGCCGGGGCGCGGGCCTTTTGCTTTGCCCTTAGCCGGAGGAGACGCGCGTGGAGGCCCAGACCGTCTTTTACCTGACCGACGCGGCGGAGGCGACGCCCACCTTTTTGCAGGAGCTTGAGTACGGCCTCTCGGACGTCTTCCAGGCGTTCTGCCGCGAGCACTTCACCTTTGAGGATCCGCGCGACTACCCCGCCCTGCGCCTGGTAGCCGTGCGCACCCCGCAGGCGCTGGAAGGGGCGCTCTTCTCCGCGGGCGGCGGGCGGCGGGCCCTCACCGAGGCCGGCCGGGGCTGCTGCCTTTTCCTGCTCGACGACGAGCTGGGCGGGCGCCCCCTGTTCGAGCACGCCATCGCCGGCCTGCCCATCCCCGCCTGGTTCCTCGCCTATTTCCCCGCCATCCCCAAGGTCCTCGTCACCCGCCCCGGCCACGTCAAGCCGCGCCTCCCCAACCGCCGCTGGGCCCAGAAGCCCTTCTCCGTCCTGGCCAACCCCGCGCGCCACCGCGAGCGCCTGGGGCACCTCTTCGCCTCCTTCTGGCTGCCGCGCTTCTGGGACGCGCTGCGCCAATACGTCCGCCGCCGCGCCGGCACCGCCTGGCACACCCCCGGGCACAACAACGGCAACGCCTTCGAGCGCTCCCCCTTCCTCCACGGCTTCCACGCGGCCTTCTCCTCCATGATCTTCCGCACCGACCTCTCCGTGTCGGTCGAATCCCTCGGCGACCTGTCCGACCCGGAGGGCCGCTCCCCCCTCTCCCAGGCCCAGCGCCTGGCCTCCGAGATCTTCGGCTCCGCGCAAAGCTGCTTCGTCACCAACGGCACCAGCACCTCCAACAAGGCCATGCTGATGACCCTCCTGCGCCCCGGCGAGGCCGTCCTCCTGGACCGCAACTGCCACAAATCCGTCCACCACGCCGTCGTCATGGCCGGCGCCGTCCCGCGCTACCTCCCCGCCCGCTTCAACGCCCGCCTCGGCGTCTGGGGCCCCGTCGCCCTCGGGGATCTGCGCGCCGAGCTCGACCGCGCCGCCGCGCTCCCCGAGCCCGCGCGCCCCAAGATGCTCGTCATCACCACCTGCACCTACGAGGGCATCCTCTACCCCGTCTGGGAGATCGGCCGCCTCTGCGAGCGCGCCGGGCTCCTCTTCTACGCCGACGAGGCCTGGGCCCCCTACCTCGCCTTCCACCCCTACTACACCCGCGCCCTCCCGGGCGGGCAGACCCGCCGCTACAACGCCGTCTCCGAGCTCGGCGGCGCCCACCTCTCCGTCCAATCCACCCACAAGGCCCTCGCCGCCTTCTCCCAGGCCTCCATGATCCACGTCTCCAACCGCTTCAAGGCCCTCCTGGAGACCGACGCCTCGCGGCCCTACCGCTGGCTCCGCCGCCGCTTCCACCTCCACGGCCACGGCTCCTACGAGAAGTTCTCGCACGACCTCCACGAGATGCTCCGCTACTGGCACTCCACCTCCCCCCACTACCCCACCCTTGCCACGCTCGACATCGCCGGCGTGCAGATGCGCCTGGAGGGGCTGCGCCTCATCGACGAGCGCCTCCGGTGGGTGGCGGACTTCCAGCGCCGCGTCTCCGACCTTGTCGGCCGCCCCATCCACGAATGCTTCGCCGGCCTGCGCGCCATCGCCGGCGACGCCCCCCACTGGAAGGCCCAGGGCTACCTCCACGACCCCCTCAAGATGATCCTCGTCTTCCGCGACGAGGGCGCCTGCGACGCCTTCCGCCGCCTGCTCCACGACAGCCACATCCAGTGGGAGAAGGCCACCCCCGTCACCGTCCTCTTCCTTGTCACCGTCGGCACCGTCCCCGAGCACTTCGAGTACCTCTTCCGCTGCATCCGCCAGATGCGCGAGGCCATCGGCCCGCCGGACCGCCCGCCGGACGACGCCGACATCCTCGAGCAGGCCGTCTCCGGGCAGCCCGCCGTCCTCCCCCGCGACGCCGCCCTCTGCGACGGCGAGCTCGTCCCCCTCGCCCAGAGCGAGGGCCGCATCGCCAGCCAGCTCCTCGTCCCCTACCCGCCCGGCATCCCCGTCTTCATCCCCGGGCTCCCCATCACCCGCCCCATGATCCAGCTCATCCAGGACGTCATCGCCCGCTGCGGCCACGACGCCGTCCACGGCCTCTTCGTCCGCGGCAAGCGCCCCTTCGTCGAAGTCCTCAACAAAGACGAGGAGCTCCGCGTCCACCGCCTGGGCCCCTGAGCGTGCCTACGCCCGTACGCACGCCCCGCGCCCGCCGCAAACGCCGCCGCGCGCGCACCCCGATGTGCTATTCTGGAAGCGTGGATGTGGAAACCCACATCTCTCGTTTCTCCTATCCCTCCATACCCTGGCCCCGAGGCGATCCGCCCGGGGCCTTTTCCGTCCCGCGTGCCCGCCCTACACCCCGAACCGCGCTGAGAACGACTCCAAAATCCGCAGCAGCGGCCCATCCAGCCGCGCCGCCACCCGCGGCAGCAGCCCCTCGTCCGGCCCGTAATACGCCTCCGCCACCGCGCACGCGATGCACGCCTGCGTGTCCGCGTCCCCACCCAACGCGATCGCCTCCCGCAGGCACGCCTCGAAGCTCTCCGTGTTCAGGAAGACCCCGATCGCCGGCGGCACCGAACGCCACGTCGCGTCAAACCCCGCCCGCAGCGCCTCCGCCCGGATCCCCTCCAGCGGCGCCGACAGATCCCACCCGAAGCGCCCCTCCAACGCCCCCCGGATCTCCTCCTTGTCCTGCCCCTTCCGCGCCAGGAACACCGCCAACGCCACCGCCTGCGCGCCCGCCACCCCATCCGGGTGGTCATGCGAACAGGCCGCCGAGGCCTCCGCCTGGGCCAGCACCGCCCCCACCGTCTCGAACGCCCACCCCACCGGCGCCACCCGCATCGCCGCCCCGTTCCCGAAGCTCCCATACGGCCGCGGATCCCGCCCCACGACCCAGCGCCGGTAAAACCGCACCCCGAACCCCCGATCCGGATACCGCTGGGCCATCTCGAAGATCACCTCCCCATATCCCCGCCCCTCCACGATCGCCTTCGCCACCGCCAACGTCAGCACCGTGTCGTCCGAAAACCGCTGCCCCGGGTGCGCCAAATCCACCCGCCCCGCCTCCCGCTCCGGCGCGAACTCATACGGCGCCCCGCACATATCCCCCCAAACCGGCCCAAGCAGACAAACCCGCATCGCAAAACCCTCCGCCCCGCACCACGCGAAGCCTCCCCATTCTACCACACCCCGCCCCCGGCGGCACGGCGGCCCCGGGGCGACGGGCCCCCTCGGGCGCCCCGCCCGGCGCGCCCGAGGGGGGCACGAAGGCGGCGCGGGCGGGAAAGCCGCGGCGAAAACACTTTCCCTTGACAACGCATCCGCGATGTGCTATCTTATGCTCCACATTTCTGGCGAAAGTAGCTCAGTTGGTAGAGCCCCAGATTGTGGATCTGGTTGTCGCGGGATCGTGCCCCGTCTTTCGCCCCAATTTCCAAGCCCCTCCACAGGGGCTTTTTTCATGCCCGCACGCCTTCCCTTCCCGCCGCGCCGGCCTCAGAGCATGGCGGAGAGCTGGGTGAAGGCGTCGGTGAGGTCGGGGAGGCGGAGAAAGGCGCGGGAATCGAGCGGGGTGGGATCGGCGTTGACGATGACGAGGCGGGCGCCGCATTCGTAGGCCTCGCGGGGGAGCAGGGCCGCGGGATGGACGGTGAGGGACGTGCCGAGGACGAGGAGGAGGTCGGCGCGGCGGCAGGCGTCGAGGGCCTCCTGGAAGGTGCGCTCGGGCAGGGACTCGCCGTAGAAGACGATGTCGGGCTTGAGGACGCCGCCGCAGGCGCAACGGGGGACCCGCCCGGCGTGGGCGGTGGGCTGGACGGCGTCGTAGGGATAGGCGCGGCCGCAGGCGAGGCAGCGGTGGGTCTGGGGGGAGCCGTGGAGCTCGTAGACGGCCTTGCTCCCGGCGAGGGTGTGGAGGCGGTCGATGTTCTGGGTGACGACGGCGCGGAGGAGACCGTCGGCCTCGAGCCGGGCAAGGGTGCGGTGGATGACGTTGGGGCGGAAGGCGTCGAGGCCATAGACGAAGTCCTTGGCCCAGGCGTAGAAGAGGGAGGGATCGCGCTCGAAGAGGTCAAGGCCGAAGAGCTCCTCGACGCCGTGGCCGCGGAAGGTGTCGCGGTAGATGCCGTCTTTGCCGCGGAAGTCGCGGATGCCGCTGGGGGTGGAGACGCCGGCGCCGGTAAAGGCGACGGTGGCGGCGGAGGCACGCAGGAGGTCAAGGAGCTGGCCGACGGGGTTCATGGGGTCCTCTGGCTGGGGATGAGGTCGGCGGCGGCCTCGATGAGCGCGCCGTAGGCGCCGACGGTGCGCTGGAGGATGGCCGCGGCCTGGCCGGCGGGCGCGGTGAGGCCGACGGCGGGGAGGGCAAGGTTGGCAAAGAAAAGGTTGACGGCGAGGATGAACCAGTAGGAAAAAAGCCGACCATATTCAAGGACGTCAGGCTGGGCGACGGTGAAGAGGGCGTCGAGGGTGTAGAGGACGTGGAAAAGGGTGAGCGCGCCGAAGAGCGCGGCCCAGGGCCAAAGCGGGTGGCCGGGCCAAACGGAGCGCGCGGCGGCGCAGAGGCCAAGGGCGAGCAGCAGGTAGAGGGGGACGCAGTAGGGCGCGAGGGTGATGGCAAGGTTGCTTTTGGAAAGCTCGACGAAGCCGCCCGTCTCGCGGACGCTGACGCGGTGGATGCGCGCCAGGCAACAGAGGCCGACGAGCGCATGGGTCATCTCGTGGCCGAAGACATAAAAGATGGAGAGCGCGCGGCCCTTCCAAAAATAGAGCGCGGCCATCGCCGCGCCGCCGCCGGCGAAGGCAAGGCACCCCGGGGAGAGCGTCGCACCGCTGGCCAGGCCGGCCGCCAGCCCGTCGAGGAACGCGCGGCCGAGGGCCCACGCCAGCGGGAGGCCGACAAGCCCCACCAGGAAAAGCAGGAAGCGGCGCATGGCGGCGGGCGGGCCTCAGGCCTCGGGGGAAAGGCCCTCGAGGCGCGCGCGCTTGGCGCGGGTGTTGGGGAGGCGGTCGGCGATCTCGGCGAGGGTGTCCATGAGGTCGCGCAACACCTTGGACTTGTCGAGCATGGCGGCGCCGATGTAGCGGTTGACGTAGAGCCGGGCGCCGATGGCGAGCTCGGCGCGGGCGGCGGAGGGAAGGGCGCGGGCGCCCTGGTCGTCGGCGATCGCGCCGCGGAAAAGGTTCACGGCGGCGCCGGACTGGTGGATGGCGAAGTCCTCCCAGGTGCAGGGCTTGCCGTTCACGGAGAGGCCCTCCTCGGTGGGCGCGGCGAGGCCGAAGCGGGCGAACGCGCCATCCTTCGCGCCGGCGGCGACCCAGTCCCGCACGCGGCCGAGGGCCTCGATGCGCTCGGAGACGAGGGCGGCGGCGGCCTTGGCCTCGGCGGATTTAAGGCGGGCGGCGCGGGCGGCGAAGGCCTTGGCGGCCTGGTCGGGGCGGAAGGCCTCGAGTTCGCCCGAGACGGCGGCCTCGAACTGGGCGACGGAGGCGACCTCGTCGGCGACTTCCTGCCGTTGGCGCTCGAGCTCGGCCTGGCGGGCGGCCTCGGCCTTGGCCTCCTGCTCGGCCTTGAAGCGGGCGGCGACGGCGGCCTCCATCTCGGTGCGGGCGCGGTCGACGGCGGCGCGCCAGCCCCTCTGGAGATCCTGAAGGGCGCGGAGGTCGGCCGCCGCGGACTTGACGGCGGGGTCGTCGGCCAGGGCCTTGGCGGCGGCCTGGGCCTCGGCGAGGGCCTTGGCGACGGCGGCGGGGTCGGCCTCGGCGGCCTGGGTGCGCAGGCCGTCGAGCGTCTTGCGGGCGGCCTCGGCGGCCTGCGCGGCGGCGGCGATGGAGGCCTGTTTGGCGTAGGCGCCCTGAAGGGCCCTGAGCATGGCGGTGGGGGCCTCGCCCTCGGCGGGGCGGAGCCAGCCTTCCTGCTCGGGGAGGGTGGCGCGGCGGGCCTGCTGGGCAAGGGCCTTGACGATCGTGTCGGCGGCGCCGGGGAGGGCGGAGAGATCGGTGGCGCGGGCGGCGACCTCCCCGCCGACGGCCTCGAGCGCGGCGAGATCCGCCGCGGCCTGGGCCTGCTCGGGCGGGAGGGCGGGGGCGGCGGGCGCCGGGTCGGGCGCCGGCTCGGGTTCCCCGCCGCCGAGGACGACGGCCAGGACGATGCCGACGATGAGGACGGGGACGGCCACCGCGCCGCCGACGATGGCCGCGATGGCGCCCTTGCCGAGGCCCTTCTTGGGGGGGACGAGGGGGGCGTTGGGGTTGGCCACGGAGGGCATGGGGCGAGAGGGGCCGACGGCGGGGCGGGGAACGGCGCCCTTGAGGACGATGCGCTTGCCGCCGCCGATCTGGGATTTGACGGCCTTGAGCTCCTTCTCGAGGTCGGCGATGAGGGCGTCGTAGTTGGGGTAGCGGCGGGCGGGCTCGGCCTCGAGCATCCGCATGACGATCTTGGCAAGGCCCTCGGGGCAGGTGGGGACGACCTCGCGCAGGGGGCGGGCGGGGCCGAGGAGGCGGCCCTGCATCACGGCCACGGCGTCCGCGCCCTCGAAGGGGGGGACGCCGGCGAGGGCATGGTAGAGGGTGCCGCCGAGGGAGTACATGTCGGCGCGGAAGTCGACCTTCTGCTTTTTGAGCGTCTCGGGGGCGATGTAGTAGGGCGTGCCCCAGACCTCGTTGTTGGCGGCGGCGTGGGCGCCCATGAGCGCGGCGATGCCGAAGTCGGCGAGCTTGGCCTGGCGGTCTTCGTCGAGCAGGATGTTCTCGGGCTTGACGTCGCCGTGGACCATGCCGACGTCCGCGGCGGCCTTGAGGCCCCGGGCGATCTGGATGCCGACGTTGAGGACGGCGGCGGGCATGACGGGGCCGGCCTTCATCATGCGGTCCAGGGAGTCGGCCTCGACCAGCTCCATGACGAGGTAGGGCTGGCCGGCCTCGTCGCCGAAGGCGTAGACGGCGACGGTGTTGGGGCTCTTGAGCCGGCCGGCGGCCTGGGCCTCCTTCTGGAAGTTCTCGATGAAGGCGGGGTCCTCGGCGGCCTTCTCCTTGAGGATGACCTTGACGGCGACCCTGCGCCGGAGGCCCTCGTCGAGCGCCTCGAAGACCGCGCCCATGCCGCCCGCGCCGATGAGCCGCGTGAGGCGGTATTGCTGCCCCAGCCTGCCGGGGACGAGGACGCGCTCCCCGCAGGCCGGGCAGTCGAGCTCGGCCAGCGGCTCGGCGCCGGGGGGCAAGGGCGCGCCGCACTTGGGGCAGGCGGCATCCTCCAGGGGCTTGGCGATGATTCCGTTCACGCTCATGGCTCTCTCCTTATGCGTAACGCTCGCGCAGCAGCGCGACCGCGCGCTCGAGGCGCGCCTCGTCCATCTCGTGCACCTCGGTCTTCGCGCCGAGGCCCTGCGGCAGGGTCACGCACAGCGTCCCGCCCAAATGCTCGCGGAACTGCCGCAGCCCCTCGAGCACGGCCAGGCGCCCGTCCGTCCCGCGCAGGGCCAGCTCGTCGCACCACACGCGCAGGCCGCAGTCGCGCAGCAGGGCGACGACGCGCGTGCAGTCGGCCGGCGTGACCAGCCCCAGGAGCGAGGCGTAGACCATGTCCAGCGCCACGCCGATGCCCACGGCCTCGCCGTGCGAAAGCTGGTAGCAGGCCAGCGCCTCCAGGCGGTGCGCGCTCCAGTGGCCGAAGTCCAACGGCCGCGCCGAGCCCCGCTCGAAGGGGTCGCCCGCGTTGGCGATGTGCGCCAGGTGGAGCGCGGCGGTGCGCTCCACCAGCTCGGCCATCGCGTCCAGGTCGCGCAGGCGCAGGGCGTCGGCGTGGGCCTGGAGCCACGCGAGGAAGGCGGCGTCCTTGATGACGGCCACCTTCACGGCCTCGGCGACGCCGTTGCGCCAGTCCGTGTCCGAGAGCGTGGGCAGGAAGTCCGCGTCGTTCACCACGGCGAGGGGCGGGGCGAAGGTGCCCAGGAAGTTCTTGCAGGCGCCGAAATCCACGCCGTTCTTGACGCCCACGCCCGCGTCCGCCTGCGACAGGGTGGTGGTGTTCACGCGGATGACGCGGCACCCGCGGTGGATGATGCCGGCGGCATAGCCCACCACGTCCTGCACCGCGCCGCCGCCGATGACGATGAACGTGTCCTTCCGCCCGAAGTGGGTCTGATAGGCCAGCTTCACCAGCTTGGCCACGAGGCCGTCGTGGCGCTTGGCGAACTCGCCGCCGGGGAGGAACTCGATGGGCGCGGCCAGCTCGATGGCGCCGCGCCGTTCCGTCAGCCACGCCGTGACGCGCCGCGGCAGGTCTGGGTGCGCGGCGCGCACGCCCTGATCCATGACCACCAGCACGCGGTGCGGCGCGGGGGCCGAGGCGTCGCGCGCCAACAGCTCCGCCACCGTCTCGTCCCCCGGCGCGAAGAGCCCGCGGCAGAAGACGACCGGATAGGCGAACGAAACGGAAAAGCGCTGCTCGATCACTCTCATCATTGGCTTAAGCATACCACAGCCAAGCCCATTTGGGAAGCCGCGCCCGCGCCCGGGCCTCCGGCAAGGGGCGGATTGCAAGGCGGCCGGCAAATCCACTATACTGACGCGGTACGGAAAGGCACACAGGAACGAAGCCGCGCCCGCGGCCCAGGAGGCACGCCCCAATGGCTAAACCGCTGATCTATTATCCCTACCGCCAGGCGCTGAACCTGGGCGGCGCAGTACACGCCGGAGGCCTTCGCCGGGAGGTTCCTCGCGCTCATCCCGCAAATGGAGGCTCTCGCCCATGATTAAACTGCACATCACACGTGGCGTGTCGAAGCGGATCGAGGCGCGCACGGGCGTCCGCGTCCAGCCGGGGAACTACCCCGTCTCCGAGGCGGCCATCGCGGCGGACGCAATGCGCGTGGAGGGGCCGTGCGTGCTGAGCGCGGATTGCTCCCTGAACGCGGAGCTCTCCTGCGGGGCCTTCTCCTCCTTCACCACGGACGGCGGCCGGCACTCGCCGATCGGCATCGGGAACGTCTCGATCGGCCGGTATACGTCCATCTGGGCGGACGTGCGCCTCGCCCTGGCCGAGCACCCCATCGACTGGCTCACGACCTCGTTCGTCTCGTTCACCAACCTGCACGGCTTCGCGAAGTCCCAGCCGAGGGAACGCTTCGCGGGCGCCTTCCAGCAGGTGACGATCGGCAACGACGTCTGGATCGGCGCGGGGGCGATCGTGTTGGGCGGGGTGACGATCGGAGACGGCGCGATCGTCGCCGCGGGCGCCGTCGTGACCAGGGACGTGCCGCCCTATGCGATCGTCGGCGGCGTTCCCGCCAAACTCATCCGCCACCGTTTCCCGGAGGCGCTGTGCGAACGCCTGAGGCAGTCGCGGTGGTGGCGGTGGGCGCCGGACGACCTGCGCCGCCTGCCGCTCTCCAAACCCGACGAGGCCGTGCGGATGCTCGAGGACGGCGCCCTGGCCGACGTGCCGGAATACGTCGGGCCCGTCCTCAGGCTCGGCGACCTCCTGCCCTATCGCTCCAAGCTCCGCGCCTACGCGGCGAACCTGGGCAGGGCGCCGAACGCCAGGTCTTATGATATACTGGCGGCGTCTCAGGCCCATGCGGGGGCGGCGGGGGAGCCCGGCAAGGCGGACGCCCGGCAAAACGACAAGGATCCCAGACAATGAAGATAGGGAAAAGCGTGCGGATGTTCATCCGGGAACGCCTGGCGCAAAGGTTGCGCCGCGGGCCGCTCCCGGAGGTGCTCGCCGCGCAGACGCGCGCGGGGCTCGGGCCGATCGCGCCGTTCCGCGCGGACCTGCCGGCCTTCGGCGGCCTGTTCATCCGCTACGACTATCGCCTGGGGTGCGCCACGCCAAGCTCGGTGAACCTGGGGGATTACATCCAGAGTGACGCGATGGAGCAGGCCGTCCGTCACGTCGCCGAGGATTGCAACTGGGGGGTAATACGCTTCCGCCCATGGCTGCGCAGCGAGCTCTCCTGGTATGACCGCGAGCCGGCGATCTGCGTGATGCAAGGGTGGTTCGAGGACGCGACGCTGAACTTCCTCGGCAACCGCGCCGTGCTGCCGGTCTGGGTCGGCACGCACTTCTCCGGGGCGATCCGCCCCTACCTGGAATGGTTGCTGACGCTTGACCGGGAGGCCTTCCGCGACCAGACCTTCGGCTGCCGCGACCGCTCCACGCTGCGGTGGTGCCGGGAGCAGCGCCTGCCGGCCTATTTCAGCCGCTGCCTCACGCTGACCTTCCCCAGGCGCACGAACGCGCCGGCGCCCAGGGAGGGGAACGGCGTCTTCGTCGTCGGCCCGCGCGCCTGGCGGGACGCCGTGCTGCCCGCGCTGCCGCGCGCCCTTCGCGACGGGGCGACCATCGTGGACCACTGGGAGGGCCTCGCCCCCAGCCGCATCCACTGCGCGCAGCCGTGCACGGCGATGGGAATCCCCACAGTGCTCATCAACCCGGGCTATGACGAGTGCGACCGCTTTTCCACGCTGGACGGGATCCTGCCGATCTGGACGCTCCGCGACCTCCGGGACGGGCGCGTCGACTTCTCCCCGGCCGCGCCGGACATCGAGCCGCTCAAGCGCGACCTGCTGGAGAACCTCCGCCTTTCCATCCTGGCCGCGCGCGGGGAGGGCGTCGACGCCGGCGCCCTGGGTGAGATCCGCGCGCGCATCGCCGACTTTCACGCATGACCGAAAGGGAAGACAATGGCCGGCAATCCACACGTGCTGCACCTGGCGATCGCGTCCGACGGGAACCCGAACTATCTCCTGGGGCTGACCGTCTGCATGGTCTCCGCGATACGGCGGCTCGACCCTTCGTGGCGCGCCGCCGTCCACATCCTTGACCTGAAGATCCCGGACGCCGACTACGCCGTCTGCGAGGCGGCCATCCACGCCGAACGGCCCGGCGCCGAGGTCGTCCGGCACCGGATCGACGCGGACAGCCTCGAGGGGATGCCGCGGTGGCGCGGCTCCCTGGCCGCGCTGAACCGCCTCCTCCTGCCTACGCTGCTGCCGGACGTGGACTGGGTGCTCTACGTCGACTGCGATGTGTTCTTCACCGACGACCCGAGCGGGGTGTTCGACCTTCTGGACGGCGCGGCGTGGGTCATCGGGCACGAGGAGGAAAAATCGGTCTGGACGGAAAAGAACGTCCACATGTGGCTGGATGCCCACGGCTACGCCTACTCCAGGCAGGAGCTGGTCAACTCCGGCTTCCTGCTCATGAACCTGGCGGCGTTCCGGCGCGAGGGGCTCTCGCGGCGGTGCTTCGACTTCCTGGCGCGCCATGCCGACGCGCCGCTCTGCGACCAATCCGCGATCAACGTCGTGTGCCGGGGGCACATCAAGCTCCTGCCCGACCGCTGGGGAATCATCGGGGCGCGCATCCCGACCCCCCTCGCCGTGCCCCGCGGCGCCGTCCACTTCGCGGGGACCGCGCCATGGGTCAGCCTCCGCGACCGGCGCTACCCGGACGCCGCCGCCGGGCGGGCCTGGCTGCGCACCGTCTGGTCCATCCCCAACCTTCCCGAACGCTGGGTCGCCGGGCTCCCGCGGATGCTCGCCTTCGACCTCCGCAAATGGTGGCCGCGCCTCCTGTGGTGGATGCTCCCGGCCTGCCTCGTCGCGCCGCCGTGGCTCCCGCGCAGGCACCGCGACAAGCGCCTTTGGCGCCGCCGGGCCACCCCCCTGCCGCTGGACTTCCAGTGACGCGGCACGCCGCGCGGCGCTTTGGCGGCTGCGTGGATTTCTGTTATAATGGGGTCGTCAACTTCACAAGGAGAACGCCATGACGGTTGAGCATTTGGACGCGAAGACCTTCGAGGACGCCATCGCCGGCGTCGCGCTGGTCGATTTCTGGGCCACCTGGTGCGGCCCCTGCAAGATGCAGGGCGCCATCCTCGACAAGCTGGAGCTGCCCGACGACCTCGCCGGCAAGGTGCGCGTCGGCAAGGTGGACATCGACCAGGAGCAGGCCCTTGCCGTCCGCTTCCAGGTGCAGACCATCCCCACCCTCATCGTCTTCAGGGGCGGCGAGCCCGTCGAGCGCCTGGTCGGCGTCACGCGCGCCGACGTCCTCGTCGAGAAACTCCGCCAGGCCGCGCAATGAGGGGGCCCATCCTCCTCGCGGCGGCCCTTCTCCTGGCCGCGCCGGGCCCCGCCCAGCGCGTGGCCGCCCAACAGCAGCAGGCGTTGCGCGAGGTGGAGTTCGCCGTCCAGCGCCTCGCGGCGCGCTTCGACGCCATCGAGCAGCGGCAGGACGCCCTTTCGGCGCGCCTCGCGGCCCTGGAGCGCGGCGACGGCCGTTCCTCCCTGGCCACGAAGGACGAGGTGGCCGCCCTCCGTACCGACCTCGCCGCCCTCAAGGCCGCACAGTCGCGGATGCGCGGGGAGATCGTCGACGACCTGTCCGGGCGCATCAGCGCCATCACCGAGCGTCAGGCCCGGGCCCAGGCCGCCGCGCGCGAGACCCGCGGCTCGGGCTACAGCCACGTGGTCGAGTCCGGGCAGACGCTCTCGGCCATCGCCGAGGCTTACGGCGTCTCCGTGCGCGCCATCATGAAGGCCAACAAAATCACCGACCCCACCAAGCTGCAGGTCGGCCAGAAGCTGTTCATCCCGGATCCCTGAGCGACGGGCGCGGCGAGCCTTTGCCGCGCTTTTTTTGTGCCCGCGGCCGCGGCTTGTGTTAGCGAAGCGTTAGAGAGAGGTTAAAGCCATGTCATCCATCCTTGCGGCCATCGGCCCGTTCACCGTCGTTGGGGGCGCAGGCGGCGCCGCCATCGTCGCCTGCCTCATCGGCGGGCTGGGCATCTTCCTCCTGGGGATGCAGCAGATTTCCGAGGGGCTCCAGGGCGTGGCCGGGCCGCGGATGCGCAAGGTCGTCGCCGCGGCCACCTCCAACCGCTTCGCGGGCGTCGCCACCGGCGCGGTGGTGACGGCCATCATTCAGAGCAGCTCCGTGACCACCGTCATGGTCGTGGGCATGGTCACCAGCGGCATCATGACGCTGTTGCAGGCCATCAACGTCATCATCGGCGCGAACATCGGCACCACCGTCACCGCCTGGCTCGTGGCGGTCTTCCCCAAGGTGGGCGTCACGGCCATCATGTCCGTCATCGGCGTGGCGGCCATCGTCTACCTCTTTGCCACGCGCGAGCGCTGGAAGTTCGTCGGCCTCATCCTTCTGGGGCTGGGGCTCATCTTCTTCGGGCTCGAGCTCATGAGCGGGGCGCTCTCGCCCATCTCCGAATCCCAGGGGATGCGGGACGCCATCTCCCTCTTCTCCGCCACCGGCGCGGACGGCGCCTTCTCCGCGGTGGGGATGCTCAAGTGCATCCTCGTGGGGGCCGTCGCCACCGCCATCGTCCAGAGCTCGTCGGCCACCACCGGCATCGCCATCATCCTCGTGGTCAACCGCGCCATCGACTTCAACACCGCCGCCTGCCTGGTCCTGGGCATGAACATCGGCACCACCATCACCGCCTGGCTCGCCGCCCTGCGCGCCCCCACCAACGCCCGCCGCGCCGCCCTCGCCCACTCCCTCTTCAACGTCATCGGCGTCCTCATCCTGGCGCCGCTCTTCCCCTTCCTCCTCCCCGTCGCCACACGCCTCTTCCACATCGACACGATGACGCCGGAGCAGCTGACCTTCGCCGTCGCCAGCGTCCACACCGCCTTCAATCTCATCAACACCTGCGTCTTCCTTCCCTTCACCCGCTCCTTCGCCTGGCTGATCGAGCACATCATCCCGGATCCTAAGGTCCGCGAGCTCCCGCGCCTGGCCCTCCTCAACCCCCTCAAGGTCGCCCCCGTCGTCGCCGTCGAACAGGCCCGCAAGGAGGTCGAGCACATGGCCGACCGCTGCGCCCAGCTGCTGACGGACTTCCGCAGCGTCCTCGTCGGCAAGACGAACGAGACCCTCGAGAACGACATCTTCCACCGTGAGGAGGAGCTCGACGTCATCCAGCACGAGGTCTCCGCCTTCCTCGGCCAGATCCTGTCCACCAACCTCCCCGCCGACGTCGCCTACCGCTCCAGGATGTTGCTGCGCGTCGCCGACGAATACGAATCCGTCTCCGACGAGGTCGCCGCGCTCCTCAAGCAGTTCATCCGCATCCGCCGCAGCAAGATGCGCCTCTCCGACCGCGGTCGCCAGGCTCTCCTCTCCCTCCACGACCTCTGCGCGGCCTTCGCCGCCACCGTCACCGAGTCTTTCCGCCAGGGCAAGGCCCACGCCTCGGACGTCCTGGCGGACATGTACCCGGACGCCGCCGGCATCTCCGCCCGCGTCAAGGAAATCCGCAAAGACCAGATGGCCCGCCTCACCGAGCACGACCCCACCCTCGACCCGCTTTGCGTCGTCGTCGTCCTCGACGTCCTCAACATCTACCGCCGCCTCAAGGAAGACTGCCTCAACATCGGCGAGGCCATGCTCGACGAGGCCCGCTGACCGCGCCCGGCCGGGGAAGGGAGGGACGGATGAGATGGGTTGAGCGCATCGCGGAGGGGCAGAAGGCGCGCTTCCGGGAGCTGTTGCTCGTGGGGGACGAGCAATGGGATCAGGTGACGCGCTATCTGTGGCGCGGCGAACTCTTTGCGATTCAGGAGGACGCCGAGACGCAGGCCATCGGCGTGGTGACGGCCGAGGGGGAAGGCGTCTACGAGGTCAAGAACCTGTCGGTCTGGCCGCGCCGGCAGCGCCGGGGTTACGGCAGGGCGCTGCTGGGCTTCATCGCCGACTGGTTTGGCGGGCGGGGGGAAAAGTTGCTGGTGGGGACGGGCGACGCGCCGGGGACGCTCACCTTTTACCGTAAGTGCGGCTTCGCGCGGTCGCACGTGGTGCGGGACTTCTTCGTCGAGCGGTACGACCACCCCATCTTCGAGGACGGGCGGCAGCTCCGGGACATGGTTTACCTGCAAAAGGCGCTGGCGCCGCAGGCGGCGGGGACGCCCTGGGCCATCCTGCCCTATGGGGATCGCTTCCTGCCGGCAATGCTGCGGGTCTTCCGGCAGGCGGTGCACGTGGGGTGCGCAGGGGCGTACACGCCCGAGCAGCTCGCGGCCTGGGCGCCGGAAAAGATGGATGGGGAGGCCTGGGCGCGGCGTTTCGCGGGGAGCCAGACGCGCGTGGCCGTCAATGCGCGGGGGGAGGTCTTGGGCTTCGCGAACCTGGAGGGCGCAGACTATCTGGATTGCCTCTATGTGGCGCCCACGGCCCAGCGGCTGGGCATCGGCACGGCCTTGTGCGCGACGATGGAGGCGTTGGCGGCAGGCGACCTGGAGGTGCGCGTCTCGCTCACCGCGCGGCCTTTCTTCGACAGGCGGGGCTACCGCCTTGTCCAGGAGGTCCGCCCCATCCGCGCAGGCATCGCCCTGCCGGCCTTCCGGATGCGCCTGGCGCGATGAGTGGGGCCGCCGCCATCCCGGCAAAAGGTCGGCGGCCCCGCCCGGGTTCAGCCGCAGGCCCCGCGGGTCCCCCCTTCATCCTCTCAAAGGGCGGCCTCAACGCGCGGCGGCTTTCGGCTTTCCTCGCCGGTCAATCGTGGATGCGGTAGTTGTGGAGCATCCGGACGAAGGCGGGGTCGAAGTGGTCGACGATCTCGCTGTGGCCAAGGTCGAGTGCGCGGAGGCGGGCCATCTCGTCATCGGAGAGGGCAAAGTCCCAGATGTCGAGGTTCTCGGCGAGGCGTTCGCGGTGGGTGCTCTTGGGAATGATGGCGATGCCGCGCTGGATTGCCCAGCGGAGAGCTACCTGCGCGGCGCTCTTGCCGTGGGCGCGGCCGATGTCCGTGAGCGTGGGATGGGTGAAGAGACCATGCCCACCCTCCGCAAGCGACCCCCAGGCCTGGGGCGTCACGCCGTATTCGCGCATGGTGGCGAGGCTCGCCTCCTGCTGGAAGAAGGGATGGATCTCCACCTGGTTCACCATGGGGCGAATCGTCGCCGTCAGGCAAACGTCGGCCAGCATGTGCGGATAGCAGTTCGCCACGCCGATGGCACGCACCTTGCCCACGCGATAGGCATCCTCCAACGCCCGCCACGCTCCCGGCCAATCCCCGATGGGCTGGTGGAGCAGAAGCAGGTCAATGTAGTCAAGGCCCAGACGTGCCAAGGCCGCGTCAACCGCCTGTGCCGCGCGTTCGTGGCCGTAATCCTGAACCCAGATTTTTGTTTCCACAAAGAGAGATTCCCGGGGCAGCCCGCTCTCGCGGATGGCCTCGCCCACCGCGCGTTCGTTGAAGTAGGCCGCCGCCGTATCCACCATCCGATAACCGCACGCCAGCGCGTCGCGCACCACGCGTTTGGCCTCCGCATGGTCGGGGATTTGGAAGACGCCGAAGCCTTCCTGCGGCATCTGCACGCCGTTGCTCAATGTCACGTCATCCATCTTGAGACTCCTTGTTATTGAGGAAACGGGCATACTATACGACATGGAGTCGGCTTCAGGTCAAGCGCTTTTTTCGTGCTATCCTCCGGGGGGAACCAGCGCGGAAGCGTGGGATAGGGCTTCGCGACATCGCATGGGAAGAGTGTCTTGTACACCAATTGCGCGTCGCCGTAGTGACGGATGACCACGGCATACAGCCTACCCTCGAGACGCTTGAGGAAAATCACCGCGTCCTTGCCGTCGCGGCGATCAAGGACAATCTCCTCCGGATCGGCAAGAAACTCCTCAAACCGTCGGTAAACGGAATCCGCCACGTCAGGATGGTGGTTGAGGCAATGATCGACGAAATAGGACTCGCCGACGAAAATCGTCAGGTCGGCGGGCAAGGTTTTGAAAGCCGACGCCAACTTGACGGGAAGTTCGGCGATTGGATGGTGCCGCGTGGGAAGCCTGCGGTAAATCTCCGCCTTGGAAATGCCTGGCGGCAACGCGGCCTTATCGGTGAACCACCGCTCGGGGAACGCGGCGGAAAGCACCGTGGCAAAGAGAAGCGCGATCGTCAGGAGCACGTTGCGTGGATATTTCCGCATGAGGCCGGTGGCGAGGGAACCGACAAGGCAGACCTCGGCGCCGCAGGCTTCCCAACGCTCGCGGAGGCGCGTGGCGCGAAGCAGGGCGTGCGCGGCCTCGGCGGCACGGTTCGCCCGGTCAATCAAAACTTCAGAATCTGGCATGGCGATAGGAAAACGAAGTCGTGAGAACTGACTAAACAGAAATGAACGGCACAGGGGCGAGGTTCACCAGCGGATGAGCGGAAGTGGCCACCACGTATCCTCCCGAAAGTTGAGAAGCCCCAGTTGCAGACCGTGATCGGACTCGGCCACATTGACAATGCCAAACTGTACCCCTGAAAATGAAAACGCATAATTCCAAACGCCTGCCTGAAGCCCGGAAAAGTGATAGGCTACATTAACGGTAGCACACTGCGCACCGACCGTGCACGAAAAATCATGCGGAACGATTAGATTCCCCAACAAGGCCAACTGCATCCCCATGCCGCCCCCTCCGGAACAAGTGATGCCCCCCGCGCACTGCAACCCGGCAAGCGAAGAGTAGACAGGCCCTCCCAAAAACGAAATCTGCGCGCCACGAAGCCGCCATGTGGAAGAAAGCGCGGCGACCGTCACACCAGTCGACTCAAGCGCTCCCCCCAATCCATACAGCCCCACGCCATACAATTTTCCGACTTCGTGGGAAACATCGAAGCCCTTCAGCTCCAGTCCCGCCAAATTGTAATCCCCGCGGTGCGAAGGGAACCCATCGAATTGTAGCACATTCGCCTCCACCCCATAACGCCACCACGCCTCCCCCTCCTGGCGTTCTGCCACCATACCTAGACAACCCGCGCACAGACAGAACGCAAACAGAGCCACCACCACCAACAACAGCCGCCCCACCCCACGCAAAACGAAGCGCCCATCCGACGATGTGGCGCCTCCTCGTTTTCCCAGCTCTCCATCTGTCACCGTCAGCCTTCCTCTCTCCCCACGCCCGCCATCCTAACAAATCCATTCGATAAACGCCATTGCCAAAAAAGAAGGGCCCGGGTTTTGGGCGGCGTGGGGCGGGTGTGGCGCGGCAGGGGGGCCCTGCGCCGTCCGGGCGGGGTCCGTTCCGGGGCATTGCCCTGGGGGGGATTGGCGCGGCGGTGTCCTCCCGGCCAGACGCGGGTTGGTGGTCTGCGCGGGGCTGGCGGTCATCAGGGCCATGGCGGATTCGGGGAAGGCGCACAAAAAAGGAAGGGGGCCGAGCGGTTGCTCGGCCCCCTTGGGGAAAAGTCCCGGCGGCGTGCTACTCTCCCACGGGCGAACCCCGCAGTACCCTCGCCGATGAGGCCCTTCACTTCCGTGTT
>CALXSE010000002.1 GCA_944391085.1 uncultured Kiritimatiellota bacterium
ATTCCCGTGGATGAACTGATAAAAGCGGAACAGGCATGACCGAAATCATGCCTGTTCCAAGAAATTCGCATATTACTGTTTTACGACCACCGAGCATTGTCCGGGGCTTTTTTCTCAATCGCCTTTTGCGAAACGATTTTCCCGGACGGGTTCCGGGAGCATCAAGGAAAGGCCCCGGGAAGGCGATTGGCGAGAAGGTCGTCCCGGGTGATGCCGAGGTCGGCCAGCGGGAGTAGGACGAAATCACGCAAATGGGCGCGAGGGTGGGGGAGGGTAAGGGCGGGAGCGTCCGAGGCGACGCCCTCGTAAAGGATGATGTCCAGGTCGATGGGCCGAGGCCCGTTGCGGAGGGCTCGGACGCGGCCCGCTTTGGCCTCGATGGCATTGAGCGCACGGAGGAGGGCACGGGGCGCAAGGGCCGTCTCAACGAGGAGCGCGGTGTTGAGGAAACGGAGGTCGGCGAATTGCACGGGGACGTCGACGGGCGCGGTGTCGTAACGCCGCGCCGCTTTGAGCACACGGGTCTCGGGGAGCGCGGCGATCGCGGACTCCGCCGCGGTCAGCGCGGCTTCGCGATCGCCGAGGTTGGAACCGAGTGCGATGACGGCGCGTGGCATGGAAACGAAAACACTGAGGCGACGAGCCTTTGCGGGGCAACCACGCGGACGTTGCCCAACGCTTGCCATGTAAACCCGTAAGGCCACCTTTTCACGGTCAAAGCCCTCATGAACGGCGAGCGTTGCCTGTCATGCGCGGCCCGCCGCTTTCCGCGGGCTGCGCGTCTGCGCTTATCAGAAACCGAGGACGTCGCGCATGTCGTAAAGGCCAGGGGCGCGGCCCTGGAGCCATTGGGCGGCCTTGAGGGCGCCTTTGGCGAAGGCCGCGCGGGAAGAGGCCTTGTGGGTGATCTCGACGCGCTCTTCGTCGGCGGCGAAAATCACGGTGTGGTCGCCGACGACGGAACCGCCGCGGAGGGCGTGGATGGCGACTTGTCCGCGGGGCCGTTCGCCGACGATGCCGTGGCGGCCGTAGATGGCGGCCTGCCCAAGGTCGATGCCGCGGCCCTGGGCGAGGGCCTGGGCCAGGCCAAGGGCGGTGCCGCTGGGGGCGTCCTTCTTGTGGCGGTGGTGCATCTCGACGATTTCGGCGTCGTAGGAGTCGTCAAGGACGGCCGCGGCGCGGCGGACGAGCTCGAGGAGAAGGTTGACGCCGAGGGAGAAGTTGGGGGCGAAGCAGAGGGGGATCCGCTTGGCGGCTTCGTCGACGGCGGCGCGTTCCTCATCGGTGAGGCCGGTGGTGCCGAGGACGTAGGCCTGGCGGTTGGCGACGGCCTCCCGGAGGTTGGGGATGACGCACGCGTGGAAGGTGAAGTCGATGACGGTGTCGGCGTTCGTGGGCCAGACGTCCTGGTAGACGAGCCCGTTCGCGGCAGGCTGGCCGATGAAGGCCGAGCCGGGGGCCTCGGTGACGGCGACGACCTCAAGGCCAAGGGCGCGGGCGTTGTCCAGGAGCATCTGCCCCATGCGGCCTGCGCCGCCGAGAATGGCAAGTTTCATGGCGTTCCTTTACTTGATGAGGCCAAGGGCGGAGAGGGTGCCGCGGAGGAGGGCCGTGCACTGTTCGTCGGGCGCGCAGAGGGGGAGGCGGTAGACGGGGCGGATTTTGCCCATCATGCCAAGGGCGGCCTTGACGGGGATTGGGTTGGTGTCGCAGAAGAGGTCGCGGAACAGGGGATACCAGCGCTCGTGGAGGGCACGGGCCTGCGCGAAGTCGCCGCCGAGTGCGGCGCGGACCATCTGGGACATCTCGCGGGGAATGACGTTGGAGGCGACGGAGATGACGCCCTGCGCGCCGACGGCGATCATGGGCAGGGCGAGCGCGTCGTCGCCGGAGAGGATGGTGAGGTCGGGGGCGATTTGGCGGATGGCGGAGACGCGGTCGACGCTGCCGGCGGCCTCTTTGATGGCGCAGACGTTGGGATGCTTGGCCAGACGCTCGACGACGGGGAGGGGTATCTCCTTGGCGGAGCGGCCGGGGACGTTGTAGAGCACGACGGGAAGGCCAAGGTCGGCGACGGCGGCGAAGTGGCGGTAGAGCCCCTCGGCGTTGGGCTTGTTGTAGTAGGGGGTCACCTGGAGCGTGGCGTCGACGCCGAGGCCGAGGATTTCCCTGGTGAGGTGGATGGCTTCTTCGGTGGAGTTGGCGCCGGTTCCGGCGATGATCGCGACCTTTCCGGCGGCGGCCTCGACGGTGGCCTCGATGACCTTGAGGTGGTCGGCGGGGCTGAGGGTGGGGCTTTCGCCGGTGGTGCCGACGGGGCTGACGCCGGAGACGCCTTCGGCGATTTGCCATTGGATGAGGGCGCGGAGGGCGCCGTAATCGACGGTGCCGTCTTCGTTGAAGGGGGTGACGAGGGCGGAGTAGACGCCTTGGAGCTTGATCATGGGTGCGGTTCCTTTTGTGCCATCAGTATAGCACAGCGGCTTACTTCTTGAAGGAGTCCTTGAGGGTGACGGTGCGGTTGAAGACGGGGGCGCCGGGGCGGGAGGCGTGGACGTCTGGCGTGAAGTAGCCGACGCGCTCGAACTGGTAGTGCCCGCCGGGCACGGCCTCGAGGAGGGCGGGTTCGACGTAGGCGGTGACGACGCGGAGGCTGTCCGGGTTGATGGCGTCGAGGAAGTTGCCGCTGGGGCAGGCCATCGGGTCTTCAAGGGTGAAGAGTCGGTCGTAGAGGCGCACCTCGGCGGTCTTGGCGTATTTGGCGCTGACCCAGTGGATGGTGCCACGGACTTTGCGCCCGTCGGCGGGATTGCCACCCTTGCTCTGCGGGTCATAGGTGCCGTGGATTTCGGTGACGTTGCCTTCGGCGTCCTTGACCAGGTGGGTGCAGGTGAAGAGGCAGGCGCCGCGGAGGCGCACCTCGTTGCCGGGGGTGACGCGGAAGAACTTCTTGGCGGGCACCTCCATGAAGTCGTCGCGGTCGATCCAGAGCTCGCGGGTGCAGCGGAGCTCGCGGGTGCCGGCGGCTGGGTCTTCCGGGTTGTTGGGGGCCTCGGCGGGGAGCTCGACGCCCTCGGGGAGGTTGTCGATGACGAGTTTGATGGGGTTGAGGACGGCCATGCGGCGGGTGGCGATGCGGTTGAGGTCGTCGCGGACGCACCATTCGAGGAGGGCGAGGTCGGTGAGGGATTTGTACTTGGAGACGCCGGTGCGCTCGCACAGGTCGCGGATGGCGGCGGGGGTGTAACCGCGGCGGCGCATCCCGGCGACGGTGGGCATGCGCGGGTCGTCCCAACCGTCGACGTGGCCCTCCTCCACGAGCTGGCGGAGAAGGCGCTTGCTCATGACGGTATAGGTGAGGTTGAGGCGGGCGAACTCGCGCTGCTGCGGGCGGATGGGCTTGCCGTCGCGGACGACGAGGCGGCCCTGCTCGGCCAGACGGTCGACGACCCAGTCGTAGAGCGGGCGGTGGACCTCGAACTCCAGGGTGCACATGGAGTGGGTGACCCCCTCGAGCGCGTCCTCGATGGGATGGGCGAAATCGTACATCGGGTAGCAATGCCAAGCGGTGCCGGTGCGGTAGTGCGGGAGGTCGACGACGCGGTAGATGACGGGGTCGCGGAAGTGGATGTTGGGCGAGGCCATGTCGATTTTGGCGCGGAGGCAGCAGGCCCCCTCGGGGATCTTCCCGGCGCGCATGTCGCGGAAGAGGGCCAGGCTCTCCTCGGCGGGGCGGTCACGCCAAGGGGAAGGGCGGCCGGGCTCGGTTGGCACGCCGCGGTAGGCCTTCCACGCCTCCTGGGAAAGCTCGCAGACGTAGGCCTGCCCGCGGCGGATGAGCTCCTCGGCGATGGCCCACATTTCGTCGAAACGGTCGCAGGCGTAAAAGAAGGCGTCCCACTTGTAGCCCAGCCACGCGATGTCGCGCTTGAGCTGTTCGACGAAGTCCTCGGACTCCTTGGAGGGGTTCGTGTCGTCCATGCGCAGGTGGCATTTGCCGCCGAAGAGCGCAGCCATGCCGAAGTCCACCCAGACGGCTTTGGCGTGGCCGATGTGGATCCAGCCGTTGGGCTCCGGCGGGAAGCGCGTCACCACCGTGCCGTCGTTCTTGCCGGCGGCCAAGTCCGCCTCGATCCATTGCCGCAGAAAATGCCGTGACGTGTCCAGCTCCGAGTTCGGGGCGCCGTTCTTCGCTTCGTCTTGCATGGGAGAACTTCCTTTTTGTTGCGGCGGATTATAGCAAGAACTTGCCACGATTTCCAGAATGTGGCATAATAAACAGGTTTTTTGTAACACCGAAGGACTGAACATGCCCATCGTACTCGGACTTCCAAAGGGTTCCCTTCAGGAATCCACCTTCAACCTCATGAAGCGCGCCGGCTTCGCCATGACGTGCTCCTCGCGCTCCTACGTCCCGACCGTCAACGATGACACCCTCAAGTGCCGCCTCATCCGGCCGCAGGAAATCGCCCGCTACGTCGAGCTCGGCCTCCTGGATGCCGGCATCACCGGCTTTGACTGGATTTACGAGAACGGCGCCGATGTCCATGAGGTCTGCGAGATGTGCTACTCCAAGGCCACTAGCCGTCCCGTCCGCTGGGTCGTCGCCGTCCCCAACGATTCCCCCATCCAGTCGCCCAAAGATCTTGAAGGCAAGCGTATCGCCACCGAGGCCGTCGGCCTCGCCCGCCGCTACCTGGAGCAGCACGGCGTCAAGGCCACCGTCGAGTTCTCCTGGGGCGCCACCGAAGTCAAGGCCCCCGAGCTCGTCGACGCCATCATCGAGCTCACCGAGACCGGTTCCTCCCTCCGTGCCAACAATCTGCGCATTGTCGACACCGTCCTCACCTCCACCACCCGCCTCATCGCCAACAAGGCCGCGTGGGAGGTGCCCGAGAAGCGCGCCAAGATCGAGCAGATTGCCATGCTTCTGCAAGGCGCCCTCGCCGCCGAGAGCCGCGTCCTGCTCAAGATGAACGCCCCCGAGGCGCAGGTGCCCGCCATCACCGCCCTGCTCCCCTCCCTCCACGCGCCCACCGTCAACCGCATCAGCGCCGAGGGGTGGGTCGCCATCGAGACCGTCATTTTGGAGGACGAGGTCCGCGACCTTATCCCCGCCTTGCGTGCCGCCGGCGCCCAAGGCATCATCGAACTGGCCCTCAACAAGGTCATTTTCTAACCCCCCAACAACCACCAAGGAGCACGACCGTGGGTTCCATCAAGAAGAAACGTCGCGCCAAGATGTCCAAGCACAAATACCGCAAACGCATCAAGGCCAATCGCCACAAAAAGTAAGCCTTCGCGCTTGCAGAAGAGGCGGCCCGCAAGGGCCGCCTTTCTTTTTCCTTCGCGTCATGCGCCTCAGTCCCTGGTGCGGGAGAGGCGGATGCCGGCGACGACGCCGGGGAGGGCGTGGGGCTTGCGCAAGGTAACGCGGACGGCGCGGATACGCCCATCGCAGGCGAAGGCCGTCTCCGCGGCGAGCTGGGCGGCGCGCTCGATCATCCGGCACCGGGCGGCGACGAGCGCGGTGCGCACGCGCCCGGCAACGGCGACGTAGTCCACCGTGTCGGACAACTGATCGGTCCGCGTGGCGGGGAGCGGCGCGCACTCAAGTTCCAGGTCAAGGAAAAGCTCCTGGGGGAAGGTCCGCTCGTGAGGCAGGTCGCCAAGGATACATTCGAGGCGGAGGCCTTCAAGGAGAATGGTGTCGCTCATGTTCCGGGGATTCCTCAGAGAGTGGCTCAAGCCCGTCGTCTTCCTGCACGGCGGCGCGGATGGCGCGGATGCGGTGGAGAAGCCAGGCCAGGGAAATCAAAAGCAGGGGCAGAAGCACGCCAAGGAAGGCCCCTCGGTGCTGAAAAGCCCAGGCGTGCGTCGAAAAGGCCAGGCGAACCAGCGCGTCAGACCAAAAGAGCCAGAGGAGCGCGGCCGTGCCGAGCGCGGGGCCGAAGGGAATGGCCAACGGCCCCGCTTCCCCGCCGCGGCGGCGGAGTTTGGCGGAGAGGAGCGCGGCGAGCCCCATCCCAAGGCCGACGAAGGCCGCGATCATCAGGATGCAGAGCGCACCGCGCCACCCGAAGAGTGCGCCGAAGAGCATCAGCCATTTGACGTCGCCAAAGCCGAAGGCATCCTGCAGGAAAACGCGCTCGCCAACCCAGGCGATGGCGAACCCCACGCCGAAACCAGCCGCCGCGCCGCCAAGGGAGGCCAAAAGCGCCTCCCACCAAACCCCCGTGCCAAACCAGGTCGGCACGAACGCGGCCAACAGAAAGGCAAGCGCCGTGCCGCCGAGGGAAATGCGGTCGAGGAGAATACGGTGGTCAATGTCAATCAGGACGTCGACGACGACCGAGGCGACGAAGGCCCAGAGTGGGAGGATGAGCAGCGGGGTGGGGAGGCGGTTGAGACCGAAGAGCGCCGGGTTGCCCCACATCTGGAACACCAGAAGGAAAAGGAGCGCCGTGGCGGCCTCAACGAGCGGGTACCGCACGGAAATCGGGGCGCGGCAATTGGCGCACCGCCCGCGCAGGACGAGCCATGAGAGGATGGGGACGTTGAGGTACCACGGGATGATCTTGCCGCAACTGAAACAGTGGGAGCGGGGATGGCTGATCGATTGCCCAAGGGGGATCCGATAGACGCAGACGTTGAGGAAGCTGCCGATGATCGCGCCAAGGCAAAGGACAAAGCCAAGGGTGAGGCGGACGAGAAAGACTGCGTCCGCCTCCGGCAAGGCAATCAACCACCGATTGAAGGCGGCGAGCGCCTCACTCATGGCCGGCAAGCCCTTCTTCGACGGCGCGGAGCATGGCGGCGCGGTCGGCCTCAAGCCCCGTCCAATAGGCGAAGGAAAGCGCCCCCTGCTCGACGAGCATCCGCACGCCGTTGGCGCAGGGAATGCCAAGCTTTTGGGCCTCCCGCATGGTGGGCGTGGTCGGGTCGCCGGGGGGGATCACGATGTCGTAGAGGCACTGCCCGGGGCGCATCTCGTCGGCGCGGACTGCGGGATCAGGGAAGATCGCCAGGCCGCTGGGGGAACATTGGGCGATGAGGGCGGCGTCACGTAGCTGGCCGCGGCCGATGAGGGCGGCGTCGCGGCCCGCTGCGCGGATTGCCTCGGCGAGTTCCGCGGCGCGGCCCTGGTCGATGTCCAGGAGGCCGACCTTGGCGCCGGCATGGGCCAGGGAGATGGCGACGGCGCGGCCTGCGCCGCCGCACCCGACGACGGCGACGGCCTGGCCTGCGGGCTCGAAGCCGAGCGTGGCCCTGGCGGCGGCGAGGAAGCCGAGGCCGTCGGTGTTGTGGCCGGAACGCGTGCCGTCCGCCTCGAAGCGGACGGTGTTCACGGCGCCGAGGCGTTCGGCCTCGGGGGTGAGCACGTCCATCATCGGGAGGGCGAGCTGTTTGTGGGGGATGGTGAGGTTGACGCCGCTGAACCCCTCGGCGGCGAGGGCGGCGAGCGCGTCGCCCAACATTTCCGGGGGGACGTCCAGGCGCGTATATTCGCCGTCGAAGCCGATGCTTCTGAAACTCGCCGTGTGCATGACGGGCGAGAAGCTGTGGTTGATGGGGTGGCCGAGGACGGCGAAGCGGCGCATGGGTTACTCCTGGGTCATGGCGACGGAGCCGGAGCGGGAGATGTCGAGCACGTCGAAGGGGTGGACGAGGGTGAGGAACTGCTCCACCTGCATCTGCGAGCCGATCATTTGGATGGTGAGGGCGTCGGGCTGGACGCCGACGACCTTGGCGCCGAAGAGCATGGCAACCTCGATGACGGGGGCGCGGCCGGTGGCGCGGGTGCTGACCTTGAGGAGGATGGCCTCGCGGTCGATATGCGGCTTGGAGGTGACGTCATCGACGCGGAAGACGTTGATCTGCTTGGCGAGCTGGGCGACGACCTGTGCGACGACCGCCTCGTCCCCCGGGATGACGATGGTCATCTTGGAGATGGTGGGGTCGTTGGAGGGGCCGACGTTGAGGGTCTCGATGTTGTAGCCGCGGCCGGTGATGAGGCCGACGATGCGGGCAAGCACGCCGGGACGGTTCTCGACCAGGACGTTGATGATGTGCTTCTGCATGGCGGGCTCCTTAGTTGTCGCGGTCCAGGATCATCTCGGAGAGGGCGGCGCCGGGGGCGACCATGGGCAGGACGTTCTCGTCCTCGGCCACGATGCACTCGATGAGCCACGGGTTGGGGTCGGCGAAGGCCTCCGCGAAGACGGCCTCGGTCTCCGCGAGGGTCGTGGTACGCACGGCCTTGAGGCCATAGGCCTGTGCCACGCCCACGAAGTCGGGGAGGTAACGCGGCTCGTCAGAGACGATGCGCTCGTTGTCGGGGCGGCCGTCCTGGGAGAGGATGGTGGCGGAATGGCGCCCGCCATAGAAGAGATCCTGCCACTGGCGCACCATGCCAAGGCGGTAGTTGTTGAGGACGATGAACTTGACGGGCAGGCGGTGCTCGACGGCCACCACCAGCTCCTGGATGTTCATCTGGAAGCCGCCGTCGCCGTTCACGGAGACGACGAGCGCGTCGGGCCGGCCAAGCTGCGCGCCGATGGCGCTGGGCACGCCAAAGCCCATCGTGCCCATCCCGCCGGAGGTGATAAACCCGCGCGGCTCGGTGTGGCGGAAGAATTGCGCGGCCCACATCTGGTTTTGCCCGACGTCGGTGGCGAGCACGACAGGCCTCCCGGTGGCGCGGGCGGAGCGATCGATCGCCTCGATCACGGCCTGGGGCTGGAGTTTGCCGTCCTTGCGCGGGTGATAGGTGGCGGGCTTGGCCTCGCGCCACTTGGCGATCTGCGCCAGCCAGTCGGAGCGGTTGGTCTTGACGAGCTGGGGCAGGAGCATCTCGAGCGTTTGCCGGAGGTCGCCGCAGACGGGGATGTGGGTGTGGACGTTCTTGCCAATGGCCGAGGCGTCCACGTCGATGTGGGCGATCTTGGCACCCTGGGCGAAGTCGGCGATGCGCCCGGTGACGCGGTCGTCGTAGCGCGCGCCGGCGCCGATGACGAGGTCTGCCTGCTGGATGGCGTTGTTGGCGGCCACGGAGCCGTGCATCCCCACCATCCAGAGGGCGAGGGGCGAGGTCTCAGGGAAAGCGCCCAGGCCCATGAGCGTGGTGCAGACGGGGATGTCGTAGGTCTCGGCGATGGAGCGCAGAAGCGCGCAGGAACCGGAGATGATGGCGCCGCCGCCGACGTAGAGCACGGGGCGGTGCGCCTTGTTGATGGCGTCGGCCAGGCACGCCACCTGCGCGGGGGGCGGTTGGATGGTGGGATGGTAGGCGCGGATGGCCACATCCTGGACGTCGGGCTGGAAGGTGATGGCCTGCTGGACGTTCTTGGGGATGTCGATGAGCACGGGGCCGGGTTTGCCGGTGGAGGCGATGAAGAAGGCCTCGGCGATCACGCGCGGCAGCTCGTCCACCGAACGCACCAGGTAATTGTGCTTGGTGACGCTGCGGGTGATGCCCGTGTTGTCGGCCTCCTGGAAGGCGTCCGTGCCGATGAGGCCCAGGCTCACCTGCCCGGCGATCACCACCAGCGGCACGCCGTCCATCATCGCCGTCGCCAGGCCGGTGACGGTGTTGGTGGCGCCGGGACCGGAGGTGACAATGGCGCAACCCACGCGGCCGGTGGCGCGCGCGTAGCCGTCGGCCATGTGGATGCCGCCCTGTTCATGGCGCGGCAGCACCAGGCGCAGGGGCGAGCCGTAGAGTTTGTCGAACATGTCGATGGCCTGTCCGCCCGGATAGCCGAAGACGACCTCACAGCCATTGTTAAGGAGCCCGTCGACGACGCACTGCGCGCCGGTACGACCCTGTGGGGGTTGATAATAAGGGGTCATGCCTATGGGGTCTCCTTTCGGTTACTTGATTTCGCGGCACCAGCCGTGGACGTCCGGCATGCGGCCGAATTGGATGTCCTGGACGGCGTTGTGGAGCTTCAGGAGGTTCGGGCCGCACTCGGCCTTCGAACCCACGCGGATGACGTCGTCCCCGCGCACGATCTCATAGACCGGCGTCACGACGACGGCCGTGCCGCAGGCGCCGATCTCGGCGAACTCGCGCAGTTCCTCGTAAGGCACCGTGCGCACCTCCACCGCGTGGCCCATGTCCCTGGCCAGTTGCTGGAGCGAAAGGTTCGTCACGGAGGGCAGGACGGATTGCGACTTCACGGTGACGTAGGTGCCGTCTTTCTTGAAGCCCAGGAAATTGGAGGTGGCGAACTCCTCCACGTTCGTGTGCGTCTTGCTGTCCAGGTAAAGCTCGACGGGGAAGCCCATGTGGTGGGCCTTCTCGTGGGCGTAGAGGCTGGCGGCGTAGTTGCCGCCCACCTTGACGTCGCCCATGCCCTGGGGCGCGGCGCGGTCGTATTCGTCGAAGATGATGGCGCGGACGGGCTTGATGCCGCCCTTGTAGTAGTCGCCCATCGGCATCACCATCATCAGGAAGTCGTATTCGTGCGCCGGCGCCACGCCAATCTGCGGGCCGGTGCCGATGAGCAGCGGGCGCACATACATCGAGCACCCGGTGCCGTAGGGCGGCACATAGTCGATGTTGTCCTTCACCACGCGGTCGAGCGCGTCCAGGAACATCTCCGTCGGCACGGGCGGCATCACGGTGCGCACCGCCGTGCGCTGCAGCCGCTCGGCGTTGTTCTCGGGGCGGAAGGCCACCACCTTGCCGTCCTTCTGGCGGAAGACCTTGAGCCCTTCGAAGGCTTCCTGGCCATAGTGCAGGCAGCCGGCGGCGATGGACATCGTGATGGTGTCGCCCCGAACGAGCGTTCCCTTGTCCCAAGCCCCGTCTTTCCAATGGTAACGGATGTGGCTGCGCGTGGGCATATAGGCAAACCCAAGGGCCGACCAATCAATTTCTTGCATGGCTTTCTCTCTCTTTCTCAAGGCACGCCAGTGCCAATTCCAACGCTTTGCGGACCGTCTGGACGCGCACCGCGTCACGATCCCCCGCGAAATGGTTTTCCGTGGCCTCCGCCGCGTCTTCGCCCCACGCCACGGCGACGTAGACGAGGCCCACCGGTTTATTCGGCGTCGCCCCGCCCGGCCCCGCGATGCCCGTGGTGGCGAGCGCAAGTCCTGCGCCGAAGCGCGCCCGCGCCCCCAGGGCCATTTGACGCGCGCAGTCCGCGCTCACCGCGCCGACCGTCCCGAGCGTTTCGTGGGAGACGCCCAGGAGCGCCTCCTTCACGCGGTTCTGGTAGCACACGGCCCCGCCCTCGTAGGCTTCGCTTGCGCCCGGCACCGCCGTGAGGGCCGCTCCGAGCAACCCGCCCGTGCAGGATTCCGCCGTCGCCAAACGCACCTTCGCCCGCCGGCAGGCCTCAATCAGTCTGCCCGCGAGCGTGCGGATGTCTTGCTCGGGGGAGGGGTTCTCCATATCCGCCCAATGATAGCACAAAGCGGCGGCCTCGCCAACGCGGCGCGCTACTTCTGCAACTTTTTGACGATTCGGGCCGGGTTGCCCACCGCGACGACGTTCGCCGGCAGGCTTTCGGTGACGACGCTCCCGGCACCCACCACGGTGTTGTCGCCGATCTGCACCCCGGGCAAAACCGTCACATGCCCGCCCAGCCACACGTTGTTGCCGATGACGATCGGCGCCGCGCGCTCGATGTCCGTCGCCCGCGCGTCCGGGTCGGTCGGGTGGATGGCCGTGTAAAAGTGGCACCCGGGCCCCACGAGCACATGTTCGCCGAAGAGGATGGGCGCGCAATCGAGCATCACGCACCCGTAATTCAGGAAGCAGCGCGGCCCCAGCTGGATGTTCCGCCCATAGTCGCAATGGAAGGGCTGCATGACCCAGGCGCCCTCGCCCACCGAGCCGAACAGGTCGCGCATCGCCTTTGAGCGGCGCTTCTCATCCACCGGGCGCAAGGCGTTGAACTCCGCGCACAGGGTCTGCGCCCGCAGGCGCTCGGGCTCCAGCGTCGCCGGGTTGTACCACTCCCCGGACACCATCTTGGCAAAAGTCTCTTCGTCCATAACGCGCCTTATCATACCATAACACGCCCAACTGGGCAGAGTGTGGTAAAATAACGGGATTATGGATATTGAAGAGCAAGCGATTCGGTTTCTGTTCCAGAGCGAGCCCGAGAAGACCTTTGGCGCGCCGGAGATCGTCAAGACGCTGGGGTTGCGTGGGAAGGCCGCGAAGCGTCTGCCCCAGCTGTTGCGTGAGATGGTGCGCAGCGGGGATTTGGTGGAGAAGCGCCGCGGCCACTATCGTGCCGGCGCGGGGTCGGGCGTCCTCACCGGCACGCTCCGCGTGACGCGCAGCGGCGCCGGCATCGTGACGGACGAGGAGACGGGCCGGCAGGTCTTTCTGGAGAGCCGCGACGTCGGCCGCGCCATTCAGGGCGACCGCGTGACGGTGGCCTATCGCCCCGGGGACCGCACCGACCCCGTCGGCGTCATCCGCTCCATCGACGAGGAGGCCGTGCGCGACGTCGTCGGCACCGTGCGCCGCGCGGGCGGCGAGGGGCTCAGCGTCTCGCCGCTCAACCCGGTTTATCGAAGCGATTTCATGCTGGTGGGCGACCCGAAGGGCGCGAAACCGGGCGACCGCGTGGTGGTGCGGATGCGCCGCGGCGGCTCGGGGCGCGATGAGCGCCTGGAGGCGGAGGTGCTCGAGGTCATCGGCCCCGAGGACAAGCCCTCGCTGGACACCGTCGCCATCCTGCGCCAGTATGAGCTGCCTGAGGCTTTTCCCCCCGCCGTGACGGCCGAGGCCGAGCAGGTGGCCGGGCTGCTGCACGAGCCTGGCGAGCGCCTGGATCTGCGCGACCGCTTCATCATCACCATCGACCCGGCCACCGCGCGCGATTTCGACGATGCCATCAGCCTGGAGCATGATGGTCAGGGCCGTCGCGTGCTGGGCGTGCATATCGCCGATGTCAGCCACTTCGTGCGTCCCGGCAGCGCGCTTGACCGTGAGGCCTATCGCCGCGGCACAAGCGTCTACCTTATCGACAAGGTGGTGCCGATGCTCCCCGAGCAGCTCTCCAACAGCGTTTGCTCGCTCATGCCCAACGAAGACCGACTGGCCTTCTCGGTCTTCATCACCTACGACAAGCAAGGCCGCGCCGTGGACACGCGCTTCGCCAAAAGCGTCATCCGCTCGAAGCAACGCCTGGCTTACGAGGAGGCCATCGCCCTCATCGAGGGGCGCCCCACGGAGGTCGCCTGCGGCCCGCTTGACCCGCGCACCCGGCCGATGCTCCGTGAGACCCTGGAGCTGACGCGCCAGCTCAAACGGATCCGCGAGCGCAACGCGGCGCTCGAGATGGCCTCGCAGGAAGTCGAGATCGTCCTCGACAAGGAGGGGCGCATGGTGGGCATCCATCCGGCCTCGAACGACGAGTCGCACCAGCTCATCGAGTGCTGCATGGTGGCCGCCAACGAGGCCGTCGCCCGCGAATTGCTGACGCACCAGGTGGCCATCCTCAACCGCCTCCACGAGGCGCCGGACGACGAGAAGATCGCCAAGCTTGAGGTGGAGCTCCGCAAACTCGGTGTCCGCCCGCGCAACCTCCGCGAGCCGAAGGAGCTCGCCGCCCTCCTGCGCGACACCGCCGACCATCCCCTGCGCTACCACATCCATATGTTGGTGCTGCGTTCGCTCAAGCGCGCGCTCTATTCCGCCAAGCAACACGGCCATTTCGGCCTCGCGCTCACCTACTATTCCCACTTCACCTCGCCCATCCGGCGTTACCCTGACCTTGTGCTCCATCGCCAGCTGGCCGAGTATCTCGCCGGGACGGGCCGCCGCGGCCGGCTCGACCAGGGCTGGCTTGACCGCGCCGCCGCCCGCGCCACCGAACGTGAGCAGCTCGCCGACGAGGCTGAGCGCGCCCTCACCGAAATCAAGAAATACCGTTTCCTTCAGGAGCAGCTCGACGCCCGCAAGCCGCAGGAGTACGAGGCCGTCGTCGTGGCCGTCAAACCCTTTGGCTTCTTCGTCGACGTCATCGACCTGCAGCTCTCCGGCCTTGTCCATGTGGCCGGCCTCTCCAAGCAATACGCCGTCTTCAACCCTGCCTCCGAGACGATCAGCGCCGGCAAGCTCGTCGTCAAGGCCGGCCTTTCCCTCCGCGTCTACGTCACGCGCGTCGACTTCCCTGCGCGTCGCCTTGACTTCGCCTATGTGCAGGGCAGCGCCGTCGACCGCTGGAACGGCGGCCGCCACGCCGAGGAAACCCGCCTGGCCGCCATCGCCAAGGAGCGCGGCCGCAAGGTGCGCCCCGGCAAACCGGCCAAGCGCCCCGCCAAGCAGTCAAAACCCGCCAATCCCGCCAAAAAAGGCAAGCGTCAGGCATGACTCGGGCTTCCTATCACAACCATACCGTCTTCAGCGACGGCGCCGAGACGCCCGCAGACTTCCTGCGTCAGGCCGTTGCCCAAGGCATCGGCATCCTCGGTTTCTCCGACCACTACTACCGCGAGGGCCCCGGCGCCGAGGCCGCGCCCGAGTGGGCCCTCCAGCCGCGCTTCGACGACGTCTATTTCCAGAACATCGCCGAGGTCGCCGCTTCCGCCCCCATCGAGGTGCGCGTGGGGTTGGAGTTCGATTGGCTCGACGGTTCCGCCGCCTGGTACGCCAAGTCCGCCCGCGACCCGCGCCTGGACTACGCCATCGGCTCGGTCCATTTCGTCGGCCGCCAATCCATCGACACCGACCGCGCGTTCTGGGGAGGGCTTTCCGCCGATGAGCTGAATGCCACGCACCGCCGCTACTGGCAGGCCGTGCGCGACATGGCCGAAAGCCGCCTCTTCGACATCGCCGGGCACCTTGACCTCTGCAAGAAGTTTGCCTTTTATCCCACCGAGGATCTCACCGTTCCAATCCGTGATGCCCTCGACGCCATCAAGGCCGCGGACATGGTCGTGGAGCTCAACACTTCCGGCTGGGCCAAGGATTGCCGCGAATGTTACCCCAGCGAGGCCATCCTCCGCGCCTGCTTCCGCCGAGAAATCCCCGTCACGGTCTCCGCGGACGCCCATCGCGCCTGTTTCGTCTGCGCGAACTTCCCGCGCGCCTACGATTTGCTTGCCCGCGTCGGTTACCGCCGACTGGCCCGTTTCCGTGGCCGCGAACGCTTTTTCGAACCCCTTGAGCCTTGATTGGAACCCTTTATGCCCGCTTATCTGCTTTGGCCCCTTTCCATCATCCTGGCCGTTTTTCTCTTCAGCCTGGCCGTCTTCATCCATGAGTTCGGTCATTTCGTCGCCGCCCGGTTGCTGGGGATGCGCGCCGACGTTTTCTCCATCGGCTTCGGCCCCGCGCTTTGGAAACGCGTCATCCGCGGCACCGAATGGCGGGTCTCGGCCGTCCCTTTCGGCGGCTATGTCTCCCTCCCGCAGCTTGACCCAGAGGCCATGAAGGGCATCCAGGGCGACCATGGCGCGGCGCTCCCGCCGGCGCCGCCCTGGAAACGTATCATCGTCGCCTTCGCCGGCCCCTTCGGCAACCTTGTGCTTGCGTTTTGCTGTGCGGCGGCCATCTGCTGGTTTGCGCCCGATGGCGCCACCGGCGCTTCCACCACCATCGGCATCGTCGCTCCGGGATCCGCCGCGGACGAGGCAGGCCTCCGCCCCGGCGACCGGATCCTCGCCGTCAATGGGAACGCTGTCCGCTCCTGGAGCGATTTCGTCGTGGAGAGCTATCTCGGCGGCGGCACCAACGCCACCGTCACCGTCTCCGTCGACCGATCCGGGCAGACGCTTGACCTCCCCGCGCGCCTTGACACGCGCGCCGACCCGAACGAGGAGATTTACGTCATTGGCGGGCTTACCCCCGGCCCTGTCTACCTCGGCGTCGGGGAGGTTCTCCCGGGTTCTCCCGCCGAGGCCGCGGGGCTCCGTCCCGGGGACGTCATCCTCACCGTGGATGGCAAACCCCTTGCCGCCGACCCGACGCTTCTTACCGAGCGCCCGGACCCCGCCGCGCCCGTTGCCCTTGCCGTTCTCCCCGCAGATGCGCCGAAAGGCTCTGAGCCACGTGTGATCACCCTTGTGCCCGCGCTTTTGCCGCCGTTGGTCGGCGAGGACGCCGCCTCCGCCGTCCCGAGGATCGGCGTGGTCATCCATCCCTTTGTGGAAGGGCATCTCCAATGGATGGCCGAACGCGGCATCTTTGCCCAGCTCCGCGCCGACGCGATGAGCGTCTTCCGTATCCTTGAGGCGCTGACCCTGCCCAAGGCCGAGGGCGAGGCCGGGCGCGCGGCCTCTGGGCTCGGCGGGCCGATCATGATTTTCGGCATTTTCGTGCAGGTGATCCAGAACGGCCTTTGGGTGAGCCTGGGCTTCCTCCGTCTCATTTGCGTGAACCTCGCGCTCCTGAATCTGTTGCCGCTGCCGGTGCTCGACGGCGGGCATATTCTCTTTTCGCTCTACGCCATCGTCCGCCGCAAGGAGGCCTCCGCGCGGTTCATCGGCGTCCTCACCAACGTCTTTGTCGTCCTGCTGCTGCTGCTCTTCGCGGTGCTGATCTATCGCGATTCCATGCGCCTGATCCTTCCCTTCCTTCAAGGCTGAGCCATGACCCTGCGCACCCAAACCCGCCCCATCCATGTCGGCCCCGTGCAGGTCGGCGGCGGCGCCCCCGTCTCCGTCCAGACGATGGCCAATGTCCCGACCACAGACGTCCCCGCCGTCCTTGCCCAAACCCGCCGTGCCGCCGAGCTGGGGTGTGATATCTTCCGCGTGGCCGTGCCGGATCAGGCCGCCGCCGAGGCTTTGCGTGCACTCGTCGCGCAGAGCCCGCTCCCTCTCGTGGCCGACATCCACTTCGACTATCGCCTGGCCCTTGCCTCCCTTGAAGCCGGCGTCGCCGCCCTCCGTATCAATCCCGGCAACATCGGCGGCCCGGAGCGCGTCCGCGCCGTGGTGGAGGCCGCGCGCCCCCGGCGCGTCCCCATCCGCATCGGCGTCAACGGCGGTTCCCTCGAGAAAGGGCTCGTTGCCAAGTACGGTTCCGCCACCCCGGAGGCGCTCGTCGAAAGCGCGCTTGGCCACGTCCGCCTCCTTGAGGCGCTCGATTACCGCGAAATCGCTGTCTCCGTCAAGGCCTCCGATATCCCGCGCACCCTCGCGGCCTATCGCCTGCTTGCCGACCGCGTGCCCTATCCCCTCCACCTGGGGCTTACCGAGGCCGGCACCGCCCTGCGCGGCACCGTCGCCAGCTGCGTCGCCCTCTCGCGCCTCTTGGAGGACGGCATCGGCGACACGCTCCGCATCTCCCTCACCGCGCCCATCGAGCAGGAAGTGCGCGTCGGCGTCGAGCTCCTGCGCGCCTGCGGCCTGCGCGCCCCCGGCGCCTGGGTCACCAGCTGCCCCACCTGCGGCCGCACGCAGGTCGACCTCCAATCCGCCGCCGAGCGCGTCTCCGACGCCCTCGAGGCCTTCTATCGCGCGCACCCCGCCGCCAAGCGCCTCCACGTCGCCGTCATGGGGTGCGTCGTCAATGGCCCCGGTGAGGCCCGCGAGGCGGACCTTGCCCTTTGCGGCGGCCGCGGCGTCTTCGCCCTCTACCGCCACGGCGAATGCCTGGCCACGCTCCCGCCCGAGGAGGCGTTGGCCGAGCTGCTGCGCCTCGTCGCCCAGGAGGCCGGTTGATGGCGCCGCGCACGCTCGTCGTCTCCCCCACTTACAACGAACGCGAGAACCTCCCAGGCTTCGTCGAGGCTGTCCTTACCGCGCTTCCGACGGCCGACCTGCTGGTTGTGGACGATGCCTCGCCGGACGGCACCGGCGCCCTCGCCGAATGCCTGGTGCGGGCCCATCCTCGTCTCCGCGTGCTCCATCGCCCTGCCAAGGCCGGGCTTGGCCGCGCCTACCGCGCTGCCTTCCGTTGGGCGCTTACGCGCGGCTACGGGCGCATCGTCCAGATGGACGCCGACTTCTCGCACAATCCGGCCGATCTGCCGCGGCTTCTTGCCTCGACGGAGGCGTATGACCTTGTCATCGGTTCGCGTTACCAGGGCGGCGTGCGCGTCCTCAATTGGCCGTTGCGCAGACTCTTCCTCAGCTACGGCGCCGGCCTTTACGTCCGCCTGCTGACGCGCTTGCCCGTGATGGATCCGACCGCGGGCTACAAATGTTTCCGCCGCGCGGCCCTTGCCGCCGTCCTTCGCGGCCCACTCGCCGCGGATGGCTATGCCTTCCAAATCGAGACCACCTATCACGCCTGGCGTCAAGGCTTTCGTATCGTCGAGGTGCCGATCGTTTTCACGGATCGAGTCGCCGGCAGCTCCAAGATGTCCCTTGCCATCGCCTGGGAAGCCGTCTGCCTTGTCCTTCGTCTTGCCCTCCGCCATCGCTGAATGCCTCCTGCCTGGCTGTGTGGACGTTTGGCGTTGGCGCCGTCCTTAGGGCTTTCGCCCTCGCGGGAGCGGCCGTTGGGCGCGGCGTGACGCTCGCGTTCCACCTGCCGGGCGCCGTTTGGCAGGCGCTGGAGGCGAGGGTGGGGGCCATCCCCGCCAGGGCGCGGTGCGGCGCCTTGGAGCAGCGGCAGGTTCAGTGCTGAGTGCTCCAGTGGGGGAAAAGCCCTCGGCCCTGGCGGCCGTGTTTTTGTTCGTGATTTGGGGGTGGGCGTGGTATAATGGTGCCATGAGCGAGACGAGGCAGGGTGAGACGGCGCCGTTTGTGCATTTGCATGTGCACACGGGCTATTCGTTGTTGGACGGGGCGTGCCAGGTGCCGGCGTTGGTGAAGCGGGTGAAGGCGCTGGGGATGGGGGCGTGCGCGATCACGGATCATGGGTGCCTGTATGGGCTCAAGGCGTTTTACGATGCGTGCAGGAAGGAGGGGATTAAGCCGATTTTGGGGTGTGAGGCGTATGTCGCGCGGATGGGGAGGCAGGATCGGACGCTCCGGAGTGGGGATCACCTGATTTTGCTGGCGAAGAACCTGGTGGGGTACCACAATTTGCTCCGTATGATTTCGCTGGCGCACATCGAGGGGTTCTATGGGCGGCCGAGGATCGACCGGGAGCTGTTGGAGCGGTATCACGAGGGCCTGATTTGCTCGTCGGCGTGCGTGGCGGGGATTGTGCCGCGGATGATCGTGGAGGGGCGCCTGGATGAGGCCGAGGCTCAGGCGCGGTGGTATCAGAACCTGTTCGGGGAGGATTACTACCTCGAGATCATGCTGCACAAGAGCGAGGTGCGGGGGCCGGGGGAGGAGGAGCACCGGGAGCTGTATCAGCGGCAGACGTTGGTCAACCGTGAGATCATCAAGCTGGGGGAGAAGTTGGGGATCACGGTCATCGCGACGAATGACGTGCATTTCTTGCTGAAGGAGGATGGCCCGGCGCATGATGTGCTGCTGTGCGTGAGCACGGGGAAGAAGCTGTCGGACGAGCGGCGTCTGCGGTATACCCAGCAGGAATGGCTGAAGAGCTACGAGGAGATGTTGGAGGCTTTGCCGGGGCATGAGGCGGCAATCCATGCGACGGTTGGCGTGGCGGAGAAGGTGGAGGCGTATGAGCTGAACGCTGATCCCATCATGCCGAAGTTCCCGATCCCGACGTCGTTCGGCACGGAAGCGGATTATGCGGAGCGCTTCCCGGAGGAGGCGTTGCGGGCCGAGTTTGAGCGCTATGAGAAGTTTGACGGGTATGACAAGGTGCTGCGCATCAAACTGGAAAGCGACTATCTGGCGCATCTGGCCTGGGAGGGCGCGGCGCGGCGATGGCCGGGCGCGGCGCTGACGGAGGAAATCAGGGAACGCATCGCCTTTGAGCTGAACACCATCAAGCAGATGGGGTTCCCGGGCTATTTCCTGATCGTTCAGGATTACATCGCCGCGGCGCGCGGGATGGGCGTGATCGTGGGGCCGGGGCGCGGGAGTGCGGCGGGCAGCGCGGTGGCGTATGCGCTGGGCATCACGGACATCGACCCGATTCGGTACGATCTGCTGTTCGAGCGCTTTCTGAACCCGGACCGCATCTCGATGCCGGATATTGACGTGGACTTCGACGACAACGGCCGCGGGCGTGTGTTGGAGTGGGTGACGGAGAAATATGGCGCGGATCACGTCGGGCACATCGCCACGTTCGGCATCATGGCCCCGAAGAGCGCCATCAAGGATGTCTGCCGCGTGCTCGATTACCCGCTCTCGGACGCGAACGCGCTCGCGGCGATGGTGCCGGAGACGCCGAAGATCACCTTCGCCAAGGCGTTCAAGGAGAATCCGAAGCTCGCGGAAATCCTGGACGGCGACGACCCGCTGAAGCGCCAGATCCTGGAGCTGGCCATGCGCTTGGAGGGGACCACACGCAACATCGGCGTGCACGCCTGCGGCATCATCATCAGCCGCGACCCGCTGATGGAGACCATCCCCATCGTCCCCACCGCCGGCGAAAGCCTCATGACCACGCAGTACGACGGGCACTTCGTGGAGCCCATCGGGTTGCTGAAGATGGACTTCCTGGGACTGAAGACCCTGTCCGTGCTCAAGGCCTGCCTCGCTTCCATCAAGGAATCGCACGGCGTCGAGGTGGACATGGACAAAATCCCCATCGACGACAAGGAGACCTTCGAGCTCTTTTCCCGCGGCGAGACGGACGGCCTCTTCCAATTCGAATCCGATGGCATGAAGGCCCACCTGCGCGCCCTGCGCCCCAACCGCTTCGAGGATTTGGTGGCCATGAACGCGCTGTACCGCCCCGGCCCGATGGCGTACATCCCCTCGTTCATCAAACGCAAGCACGGCGAAGAGCAAATCGCCTACGACCATCCCCTGATGGAGAAATACCTCAGGGACACCTACGGCATCACCGTCTACCAAGAGCAGGTCATGCTCCTGTCGCGCCTGCTCGGCGGCTTCACGCGCGGCGAATCGGACACCCTCCGCAAGGCCATGGGCAAGAAGCAGCTCGAGACGATGGAGAAGCTCCGCGTCAAGTTCATCGACGGGTGCCTCAAAAACCCCGCCTTCATGGAGGCCTGCGCCAACGAGGATGAGGCGCGCAAGAAAACCGAGAAGATTTGGGCGGACTGGACGGCCTTCGCCTCCTACGCATTCAACAAGTCGCACTCCGTCTGTTACGCCTACATCGCCTATCAGACCGGCTACCTCAAGGCGCACTACCCAGCAGACTTCATGTGTGCGCAGATTTCCTCGGAAATCGGGAACTTCGACAAGATGCCCGCGCTCGTCGCCGCCGCCGCGGACATGGGGCTGAGCGTGTTGCCGCCGGACGTGAACCGCTCGCGGAGCCACTTCTCGCCTGAGGGCAAGGCGGCCGTCCGTTTCGGCCTCGGCGCGATCCGCAACGTCGGCGAGGCCGCCGGCGCGCTGATCGTCTCCGAACGCGAGGCCAACGGCCCTTACAAAGGGCTCGTGGACTTCTGCAAGCGCCTTTGCGGCGCCGCGGCCAAGGCCGCGAACGACAACAAGCTCCTCGTCACCAAACGGGCCATCGAGGCCCTCGTCAGAAGCGGCGCGATGGCCGGGCTCGACGCCAACCAAGGCCGTCTTTTGGGCGGCATCGACTTCGCTTTCTCCCGTGTCGCCGAAGCCGATCGCGACGGCGCCAGCGGCCAAGGCTCCCTTTTCGACCTGCTGGGGGAGGGCGATGGCGGCGGAGCTCTTGGCGGCGAGGAGCTGCCAAACGCCCCGGATCGCCCCGAGAAGGAGAAGCTCCAAGATGAGCGCGACCTGCTCGGCGTCTACCTCACCGGCCATCCGGTCGATCGGTATCGCACGCTGGTGCGCTCGTTCCAGACCGTCACGGCGGATCGTTTCGCCGCCACGTTGCATACCCACGACGCCGCGCGCGTGGCCGGCATCCTCACCGGCGTGCGCGTCGCCATCTCCAAGGCCAGCAAGCGCCCCTGGGCCGAGCTCACCCTCGAGGACGGCACCGGCACCGTGAAAATCCTTGCCTTCAACGACAATTACGAACGCCACAAAGACCTCTTCGTCCAGGATGCGCCCATCCTGGTCTGCGGCGAGGCGAAGTTCGAGGAAGGGCGTGACCCGGTCCTCTTCGCCAGCGAGGCCTATGCCTTGCGGGATGCCCCCGCCGTCTTCGCCAAACGGCTTGACGTCCGTTGCCGGGTGAACAACGACCGCCCCTCCGCGGAGAAGATGGCGAAGATGCGCGACCTGCTCGCCGCGCACCCCGGCGGCTTCCCGATTTCCATCACCCTGGACCTCCCCGGCAACCGCGTCGCGCCCATCGAGCCGGATCCCGCATGGGCCGTCGACCCTACCGCCGAGTGCATTGCCGGGCTCGAGGCCCTTTGGGGGCGCACCGCCGTCACTTACACCAAAAAAAGCAACGACGTCTTTGGCGACCCCAAGCGCAACCGTCGCCGCTTCATCCCGCGAGACGCCTCATAAAAGGAGCTCCCATGCGCCGAACCTTCCTGCTTTCCGCGCTTTTCTTCTACACGCTTGCCGGAGCGTTCCTGGCCTTCTCCGCCGGGCGCGTCTATGAGTCGTGGACGGGGGGATACGCCCTCTGGCCGGTCGTTTTCCCCGCGCTTGTCATGGGATGGGGCGTGGGGTGGGCGCTTCGCCGCTGGGCCGAGTGCCGCGTGGGCCCGCGTGTGTTGGGGGTGGCCGCCCTGGCGGTTGCCCTGCTTTCGGCCTTTGTCTTCCTTGCCCCGGCCGAGGCCGTCCGCTCGTGGACGTTGCTGTCCATGCGCATCGGCCTGACCTATGAGGCCTGGCGTGGCTTCGTGTGGGGGCAGGCCGCGCTGTGGTTCGTGCCGTTGGCCGTCCTTCTTCCCCTGTTGTGGGTGCGCGGGAGCGCCATCGCCGAGCGTGGCAGGCTGACGGTCTTCATCGGCGTCTGCGTGGGGTTTATCCTCGGGCGCATCTTTGTCGGGCATTTGCCGACCTTCCAGCTGTGGGCCGTCTGCGTGGTGTTGCTCCTGGTCGCCGGCGGCGTCTGGTGCGTTGCGGCGTTTGAGCGGCTGTGGGCGCGTGCCCTTGCGGCCCTTGTTGGCGTGGCATGCCTGCTCTGCGCAATCCCGCTTTGGCTCGTCGGCGCCTCTGCGGCCGATCCGCTGCGGGAGGTCAATCCCTTTGCCGTCGTCGCCGCCCGGGACAGTGGCTACACCGGGACGGGGACAGAGGGGTTCACGCTCCTTGATGGCCGCGTGGTCAGGGCCGAGGGCCTGGATGGGGCAGCGCGGGCCGCCGCGCAGTTTATCCCGGCGCTCCTCAAGCCTGCGCCAAACGCCCGTGTCGCGGTCCGCCTCATCGCGGAGGCGCCGCTGCTGCCCTCTTACGAGACCGGCAAGCTCAAAGGCCTTTATGACGCCATCTTCGTGGAGCTGCCGCCGGCATGGATGCCCGAGGAACAGGACTTCTTCCGTGCCGCCGCGCTCTCCGCCGTCCTTGGGAACCTCCAGGAAAGCGGCGTCCTGGTCTATGCGCTCGACGCCCGCGCGCTCGATGAACGCATGGTGATGGAGCGCGTCGCCATCCTGCGCAGCCAGTTCGAGTTCGTCCAGGTCTGGATGACCGGCCTCAACGATTGGCAGCTCGTCGCCTCCCGCAAGCCCATCACGACCAACCTTGAAGAACTGCTTGCGCTCTATGACCGGCCGGATGTGGCCGAGGCGCTGCTCCGTGCCCGTCTTGGCGCGCCCGTTACGTTGCTGCCCTGTTGTCTGGCGGCGGACGCCCGCACGCTCGAGGCCGCCCTCGCCGAACCCATCAAGCCACGCCTTCCTCGCCGCGAACATCTCCGCGCCCGCCGTCTGCTCTTCGATGGGGTGGGGGCCCGCAGGCTGTTGGCCTCCTTCGCGCCGCTGTACGATGTTGAGATGCCCTGGGTCACCGTGCCGTCGGAGGCCGAGGCGGAGTTCCGCGAGCTCCTTGGCGCCTTGCGCGTCGCCCGTCGTCAGGCGCTCGAGGGGAAGTTTGCCGAGGCCGGGCGCCTCAACCCGCTGGATCCCTTCCTGCAAAGCCTTGCTGACCGAGAGCTTTCCGCCGCCCGAGCCTTCGAGAAGCTCGCCGACACGGAGAACGCGCTCAAGGCCTACAACTCCGCTTTCGCGCTGACCCTTCCGCGCGTGTCCGACGTCCTCGCCGCGGCCGAGCTCGCCAAGGGCACCGGGAAGGCCGAGCGTGCCGAGCCCTATTTCCGCCTCGCCGGGAGCCTTTCCCCTGACGACCTTGATTATCTTACCGCTTACGCCGCCTTTCTGCTCGAAGGCAAGCGTTTTGCCGAGGCCGAACGCGTCTCCACCGCGGCTCTGCGCCAGGCCGCCGAGGCGGAGCCGCCCCTCCTTGCCCGCCTGCGTTTCCTTGTCGCGACTTGCGTGGCCCATCAGGCGGGACGCGAGGCGGAGGGGCTTGCCCTGGCCCGCCGCGTCGCCGCGGAAGCCGTGGGGAAGCCGGACAAGGATATCTACGTCCCCGCCTACGGACAGCTGCTTATAGACGTCGGCCATGCCAAAGCCGGCCTGGCCGTGAAGTTCCATTACCAAGCCTACGGCGAACTTTTGCCGCAGGTGCAGGAGGCCAAGCCATGAACAAGCGCAATGTCCTCATTCTCGGCGCGGGCGGCCTGGGCCGGGAAGTCTTTTGGTGGGCCAGGGAAGCCGGGATGAACCCCATCGGCTTCATCGACGACAACCCCGCCGCGCTCGACGCCCGCCCCGGTTACGCGCCCATCCTCGGCGGTATGGAAAGCGCGCCGTTGGATTGCCCCGTGCTTTGCGCCATCGGGCAAAACGCCGTCCGCCGCGTCTGCGTGGAGCGGCTGACGGCGCGTGGGGCGCGTTTTGCCTCACTTGTCCACCCGCAGGCCAAGGTGCTTCACGCCACGCTCGGGCTGGGTGCGGTGCTCGCGCCCTTTGCCTATGTCGGGGCGGACGCGCGGGTCGGCGACTTTCTCTTTATGCAGACGGGCGCGGTGTTGGGGCACGATGTCGTGGCGGGAGACTTTCTGCGGATGGACACTACGTCCTTCGTCGGCGGTTATGCCAGCCTTGGCCATAACGTCACCCTCCACACCGGCGCGCAGGTCATGCCCGGCAAGCGCGTCGGCGACCAGTGTACGCTCGGCGCGGGCGCCGTCCTGCTCGGCAATCTGCACGCCTCGGCCACCGTCTTTGGGGTTCCCGCGCAAAAAGTCTGAGAGAGACCAGAGCAGGCCCGGCAGTACCACGGCCTCGGCCAGGACAAAGGCCCACCAGATCGACCACGGCCCCGCGAACGCGCCAAGCCCAAGCCCGATCGGGAAGAGGAGCGCGCCGCTCCGCAGGCAGGCGAAGCAGGTCCCTCGCGCGGGCCGCCCTACCGCCGGCAGTTGCAGCGTCGCGATCTGGGCCGCCCCCATCAGGGGCAGGCAGAGCAATGCCACGGCCAGCGCACCTGAGGCTTGCCCGGGCAGGGCCGCCAGCTCGTCCGCGGGCAGGAACGCCCGCAGGCAGAGCGTGGGCGCGCCGACGGCCACGGCCATCGCCGCCAGGCCGAAGGCCACCGCCGTCCCAAGCGCCAGCCACAGGATGCTCCGCACGCGTCTGGGCTTCCCGGCGGCCGCGTTCGCCGCCGTCAGCGGGTGCGCCGCCTGGGCCACGCCGTTGAAGACGGCCGTCATCGTCAGCAGATAGTTCGCCACCACGCCGTAGATGGCCAGCCCAGGCTCGCCGAGCGTGCCGAGGGCCAAGCGGTTAAAAAGCATCACCGTGGCGCTCCCCGTCAGCTCCTGCAAAAAGTCTCCGCCGCCGAACCATGCCACCCGTGGCAACAGCCGCCAATCGGGCCGTGCCCAGCGCAGGGCCCGATCCGGCGTGCGGAAATGGGTCAGGAGGATGGCCGTCGTCAGCGTCGCCCCGCAAGTCGTCGCCAAACCCGCGCCGAAGAGCCCGAGATCCAGCGGATACAGGAAGAGCCAGTCAAGCGCGATGTTCGTCAGGCCGCCCGCCAACACCGCCGCCATGGCCCGCCGCGGGGCCCGGTCATGCCGCAGGAAGGGCGCCAGCAACGTTACTGCCACAAAGGCCGGGCAACCTGCCGCAATCGGCAGCCCATAACTCACCGCCGCATCCAGGAACGCCCCCTCGCCTGCGCCCAGCACCCGCCCCACCAACGGCCGCAGAAAAACCAGGCACACCGCCATGGCCATGGCCGCGAAGCTGGCGCCGGCCGTCACCGACACCGCAAAGCAACGCCGCGCCCCCTGCACGTCGCCCACGCTCAGGCGCCGTGTGAAACAGATGCCCCCGCCGTTTCCCAACAGGGACCCCACCGCGAAAAAGGCGAACTCCAGCGGCACGATCAGGTTCAGCGCCGCCACCCCCTCCGCGCCCAGCCTGTATCCCACCATCACCGTGTCCGCGAAGAGGTAAATCGCGGTGACCAGCGTGGCGCAGACCGTCGGGAAGAGATAACGCGCAAACAGACGCCCCACGGGCGCCTCCAAAAGCAATTTGTTCATGGCAAAACCTCCGAAATGGGTGAACGCAAACAGCTATCGCGGCGTCGCCCCCAAACGGAGGCCAAGGCCACGACACAACCACGGGCATACGGCCCGGCGTTCAGGCGAGATCAGAAGGGGCCGGGTGACAATCACCCATGCCGATTGCCGTCGTCATCCCCAGATTCACGGAGCAGGAGCGTCGGCAAAAACGGAACTTCGCGTTCATGTCTAACTCCTTTCTTTACGCTTTAACAATTTGATAATATTATAGCAGAGTGAAATGGGTTGGGCAAGCTCCCGTGAATTCTTCGTTTCCATGAAGCCTTCACGCATGGCTCCAAAGAAGAGACCCGGTCAAAAGCACGCAGACTTTCCCGGATTCAGGAACCTGCCTGGGCCCGATGGAGGCAGTGTGTGTACGACTGCGTCGTGAGAGGGTGTCAAGCGGCACAAGTAGGACGCAGCCTTCCCAAATGCGTCCGTCGTGATTGGCGGCCCATGGGGAGTGTGCTATACTGGGCACATGAACTGGTTGCGACGGCGATATGTGCGGAAGGCTTTGCTGCTGGGCTTTTTGGCGGTGGCGGGCATTTTGGCGGCGGAGGTCTTTCAAGTCCTGGGCGGGAAGGAGCCTGAGGAAGTGTTGCGGGCATTGCACGCGGAGTTGGCGATGTCGCAGTCGATGGAGGTGAACGGCCAGACGGTGACCGCGGATGTGTGGCGTCTGCCTGAAACGTCAAGCGCGGATCCGTTGCGGCGGTTGCGCGACCCGCTCCTGATCGTGGGGCGGATGGTGTATGTGTTCCATGAGGATGTGCGGCCGATGCGGGGGTCTTGCATGTGGCCGGAGGATTTGCCGGCGTGGGATTTCAGGCCGGATTATGTGGTGGACACCGGGATGGCGCGGTTCGTGAACGGTGTCGCGGACGAATCCCCCGGCGCGGCGTTGGAGACGCTGGCGGCGCGCGCGCAGGCACAGGGGTGGGAAGCGTTGGGGGGCAATGTCTGGCGAAAGGGAAGGTTGACGCTGTTCGCCCATGCGGCAGAGTCGCGGCGCGGGACGGAGGCCGTGATGATCGTGACGTCCGAGAGGGACTGAGGCATGAAGCAGAAGATCATTTTGGCGGCGTCGGTGGCCATTGGGCTGCTGGCCGCATTCTTGACGGGCTCATACATCGCGGCGCGGGAGCGGACGGTGGAGGCTGAGCGCGCGGCGTTGGCGCGGCGGTATCGGACGGTGGACGTGGTGGTGCCGGCGGAGAACTTGCCGGCGGGGACGACCTTGCAGATGGATGACCTGCGTCTGCGCGCGGTGCCGGAGAACGCGCTGAGCGCGCAGACGATCCGGGCCACGCCGAACATCGCGATGCGGCTGGTGGGGCGGACGCTCGCGATGGGGGTGGAGGCCGCGCGGCCATTGCAGTGGAGCGACGTCGAGGGCGGCGCGCCGGAGGCGCGCGGCCTGGCGGGGATGCTGAGGCCAAAGATGCGCGCGCTCTCAATTTCGGTGAATGGCGCCGCGAGCGTGAGCAACATGGTGCGCCCGACCGACCATGTGGATGTGTTGGGGACGTTCACGCTGCCCAGCAAGTCCATGCCCGGCGAGGCGGAGTTGGTGACGATGACGATCCTGCAGGATGTGCTGGTGTTGGCGACGGGGCAGGAGACGGCGCAAAGCGGCGGGGTGGGGGGGAATTACTCCCTGGTGACGCTGGAGGTGACGCCGCATGAGGCGGAGGTGTTGACCTTCGCCGAGCAACTGCGCGGACGCCTGACGCTGGCCTTGCGTAATCCGGAGGATCTGCATTATGAGACGGAGCTGCCGCAGGTGAACTTCGAGCAGATCCGGGCGACGCTGGAGGGGCTCAACGAAAAGCGCCAGCAGGAAATCCTGCGCAAGCGGCGGTGAGGGGATGCGGATGGATTACCTCGTCACATTGGCCATCCCAGGGCAGCCCGTGCGGCAGGTGCCGATGCCGTGCGGCGCGTATGTGATTGGGCGCGGGGCCTCGTGTGCGCTGCATATTGAGGATGCCAGCGTCAGCGAATTGCACGCGAAGCTCATCCTGACCCCCGGCGACGCCTGGGTGGAGGATCTTGGTTCCTCGAACGGGACGGTGGTGAACTCCCAGCTGATCACGGATACCACGCGCCTTTCGCCGGAATCCATCGTCTCCATCGGCTCGACCGTCTTCCGCGTCCAGCCCCGCACGGCGGCGCCGGCCCAAGCGCCCGCGCCCCAGGCGGCCCCCGCCCCGCATCCCCAGCCCCCACCAGAGCCCAAGCCCGAGCCGGAGCCGCAGGACAGACGCGCCGCGGTGCTTCGGGCGGAGGTCAAAGGACAACTGCACGAGGAGCTGGTCAAACGCCTTGACCTCAAGCGCCTGGCCACGAGCGACATCTCGGCCGAGGAATTGGGGCGGCGCGTCCGTGAGACGCTACGCGCCATCCTTGCGGAGGTCACGGCGCGCGGCGCTTTGCCGCCAGGCTTGGCCCCGGAGACGCTGGTGGAGGAATTGTACGACGAATCGGTGCGGTTGGGGCCGGTGGAACGCTTTTTGGCGGATGACACCGTCACCGAAATCATGATCAACGGGCCCCGGAACGTCTACGTGGAGCGGCACGGCAAGCTGGAGCTGACGGATCAGACCTTTATGGACGAGGCCAGCGTGATGGCCGTGATCGAGCGCATCGTCGCGCCGTTGGGCCGCCGCATCGACGAGAGTCAGCCCTATGTGGATGCGCGGCTGCCGGATGGCTCGCGCGTCAATGCGATCATCCCGCCCCTCTCGCTCATTGGGCCATGCGTGACCATCCGCAAGTTCGCCAGGCGCGTGCTGACGGCGGAGGACTTTGTGCGGTTCGGCACGTGGACGCCGGCCATCGCGGATTTCCTGCGGGTGTGCGTGCAGCTGCGCAAGAACATCATCGTGGCGGGCGGCACGGGTTCCGGCAAAACGACGCTCCTGAACGTCCTTTCCGGCTTCATCCCGCACAGCGACCGGATCCTGACCATCGAGGATGCGGCCGAACTGCGCCTCAACCAGCCGCACGTGGTGCGCCTGGAGGCGCGCCCGCCGAACATCGAGGGCAAGGGCGCCGTCACCATCCGCGACCTGGTGCGCAACGCCCTGCGCATGCGCCCAGACCGCATCATCGTCGGCGAGTGCCGCGGCGGTGAGACGCTCGATATGCTCCAGGCGATGAACACCGGCCACGACGGCAGCCTCACCACCGTCCACGCCAACAGCCCGCGCGACGTCATCAGCCGACTGGAGACGATGGTGCTCATGTCCGGCGTGGAGCTGCCGAGCCGCGCCATCCGCGAGCAAATCGCCAGCGCGGTGAACATCATCGTCCAGGAATCGCGACTGGCGGACGGTTCACGCCGCATCGTCGCGGTCTCTGAGATCACGGGCATGGAGGGACAGCAGATCGTCATGCAGGATCTCTTTGTCTTCCGTCAGACGGGCGTCGACGCCGACGGGCGCATCTTGGGCGCGCTTACGGCCACGGGCGCGATGCCGACCTTCTACGACACCCTTGCCGCGCGCGGCGTTTCGCTCGACCCGGCACTCTTCCAACCCTCTGGGGGCGCGCATTGACGGCTCTCTTTTGGTTCGCGTCGGTGTTCGGCGGCCTGGCCGCCGGGGGGATGGCCTGGTGCCTTCTCTCGTCGTTTTCAGACAGCGCCGCGGCGGCGGCGGATTCCTATGAGGACGACCTGTCGCGCAAGCTTGAGGCGATGTTTCTTTTCGTTCCCGCGCGGCGTATCGTGGAATTGGGATGGATGGCGGCGGGCGTGGTTTTCCTGGTGGCGATGTTGCCTTTTTGCAGACTCGAGCCGCCGTGGGTGCTGCCGGTGGGGTTGGGCGTGTCGCTGGCGTTGGCGATTGGCGCCTTCTTCCTGCCGCGCGTGGTCGTGAACGTGCTGCGGGCCCGGCGCCTGGAGCGCTTCGACCTCCAGCTCCTCGAGGCCTTGCCCATGATGTCCAACGCTTTGCGCGCGGGGTTTTCCATCAACCAGGCGTTCGAGAGCGTCGCCGAAGGCATGGACGCGCCCATGCGCCAGGAAATCTCCCTGTTCCTTCAGCAACTGCGCGTGGGCGTCTCGTTCACGGAGGCGCTCGAGGCGCTTGACCGCCGTGTGGGGAGCGAAGATCTCACGCTTGTCTGCACGGCCATTGACATCGCCCGCCGCTCGGGCGGCAACCTCACCGAGATTTTCGACTCCATCGCAGAGACGATCCGGGCGCGTCTGCGCATCCACCAACACGTTCGCACGCTCACGGCCCAAGGCCGCCTGCAGGGGCTTGTCATCGGCGCCATGCCGTTTTTGCTGGGCATCGGCATGGCGATCTTCAAGCCTTCGCTCATGTTGCCTTTCGTCTGTTCCCTGGCCGGCGCGGCCACGCTGCTGGCGGTTGCCGTGATGGTGGCCCTGGGCGGCCTGCTGATCCGTAAAATCGTAACCATAGACGTGTGAGATGTCCGCTGCGCTCTACTGGATTTCCCTTCTTGGATGGGCCCTTTGCGCGGGCGGCCTGGCCTGGTATGTCTTGGGTTATGCCACGCAAATCACCTACGTCACCTTGGCGGATGGCCGCCGCCAGGCGCGCGCGTTGCCTTTGGCGTTCCGCCTGCTGTTGCCGTTGGCGCCGAACCTCGAGCCGCTCCTGCGCAAGCCGGCCTTCGCCCCCGCCACGCAAAACGCCTCGTGGCAGCTTGCCGCAGCAGGTTATGAAGGGTTGCTTTCGGGGCGTGAATTCGTCGCCGTGAAGATGCTACTGCCGGCGCTGGCGGCGCTTGTCCTGGCGCTTCTCTTTATCCCGCTTGGGGCGGAGGCCTTCCCGTTCTGGCTCATCGGCGTGCTGGTGGCGTGGGTGTGGCCGCTCCATTGGCTCCGCAAAACCCGCGCCGCGCGTGCCAGGCAAATCGTCCGCGCGTTGCCTTTCGTGCTGGATCTGCTGACGCTCTCGGTGGAGGCGGGGCTTGATTTCATGGGCGCGGTGCAGCGCAACTGCGAACGCCGCAAAATGGATCCCCTGAACGAGGAACTGTTGCGGATGCAGCGCGAAATCCAGGTCGGCACCACGCGAAAGGTCGCCCTGCGCAACCTCTCCGAGCGCGTCCGCATCCCGCAGCTGCGCACGCTTTGCGCCGCCCTCATCCAGGCCGATGAGCTGGGCGTGAGCATCGGCTCTATCCTGCGCATTCAGGCCGACCAACTGCGTCAGGAGCGCTTTGAACGCGCCGAGAAGCTCGCCCACGAGGCGCCGACTAAAATGCTCTTTCCCCTGCTTCTCTTCATCTTCCCCGCGACCATCGTCGTCTTGCTCGGGCCGCTCTTGGCCAACGCCTTGGGGGATTTTCTGTGAATGTCCTGCGCTTGCCTGCCCCGGCGTCCCCATTCCTCGGGCCTTGCGCGACGTGTAGCCGTGTCGCCCAGGAATTGAGGGCGTCGGGCGTTTGGCCGGGCGTCGCGCGGGGTAACGAATCTGGCGGCGGCGCCTTAGCCTGTGCGCCTTTCGCATTGGGGAAGGGTTGGGGAGGCTCACCGCTTACGGCATAGGCGCCCTTCAGAGACGCGCCCTTGACCCCAAGAAAATGAGGAGGATCAGGCATGGTTCCGCAATGGTTCATTGAGGAAAAGCGCGACGGCCGAGAGCACGCCGAGGCAGACTTGCGTGCGTGGGTGCGTGGGATCGCCGACGGCTCGCTCCCTGATTATCAAATCGCCGCCTGGCTCATGGCCGCTTACCTTAACGGGCTCTCCGAGGCCGAAACCGCCACGCTCACCGACGCCATGATGCGTTCGGGCGAGTGCCTGGCCTGGGATCTCCCTGCCCCGACCGCCGACAAGCACTCGACCGGCGGGGTGGGGGACAAGATTTCCCTGCCGCTGGCCCCCGTCTGCGCCGCGCTCGGCTTGGCCGTGCCCATGATTTCCGGGCGCGGGTTGGGGCTCACCGGCGGCACGCTCGACAAGCTCGAGTCCATTCCCGGTTTCAACGTGCGCCTTTCCGTCGCCGATTTTCGTCGCATTGTCGCTGACGTCGGCTGTTGCCTTATCGGCCAAACCGACACACTCGCGCCGGCGGATCGACGCCTCTATGCCCTGCGCGACGTCACGGGCACTGTCCCGAGTATCCCGCTCATCACGGCCTCAATCATGAGCAAAAAGCTTGCCGAGGGGGCCCAACATCTGCTTTTTGACGTCAAGTTCGGCTCCGGCGCCTTCATGCGTACCCGCGCCGACGCCCACCGATTGGCCGAATCCCTTATCGCCACGGGCCGCCGCCTGGGCCGCCGCTGTCGTGCGCTCATTACGGACATGGATCAACCTCTTGGCCGCGCCGTCGGCAACGCATTGGAGGTGCGTGAGGCGCTCGAGACATTGTCTGGAAGAGGCCCCTGGGATATCCGCGCACTCACCATCGAGGAGGCTGCGCATCTCGCCCTTTCCGCCGGACGGTTCGCGGATCTGCCCCTGGCCCGCCGCGCCGCGGCGAAGGCATTGGCCGATGGCTCTGCCCTCCGCAGGTTCCGGGCGATGGTCGCTGCCCAAGGCGGCACCCTCGACGCTCCGCTCCCAACGGCCGAGATCCGTGTGCCTGTGCCCGCGCCGCGGGGCGGATTTATCGAACACGTCAATGCCGAAACCATTGGGCGCGTCGCTCTCGAGCTGGGCGCCGGACGCGTCAAGGTCACCGATACGCCCAATCTCGCCGCGGGTTTGGACGCCCTGCTTCAGCAAGGTGACGTCGTGACGCCAGGCCAACCGCTCTGTTTCCTTTGCGCCGACACGGAAAGACGTGCCGAGTCTTTGGTGGAGCAGACGCTCGCGGCATTCACGATCACGGATTCCCAGCCGCCGGAACGCGAGCTTATCGCTGAGACTCTGATAGGTTGAATGTCAAGGCACAACGGCCTCAGCAAACTCCAAAAGCGGGACAAAGTCCCAAAAAGACAGGTTTAGCAACAACAGAACTGGACGTTAACCGAACTCATCAACTACCAATGAAATATAACAAATCGTCAGACAAATCGCAAGTAGCAAAACGGCATTTTTTGTCAGACAAAAACCGCATTATTTTTTGGAGCCTATTAGTGTAAGGCTCCAAAAAAGCAAAAGAGGCCAACCCACGCCCAAACGTCACACCACGCCCGCTCATCCCCGTTCGCGATCGTGCGGGCTTTTTGGGGCCCGCACTGCTCACGGGGACCCCACGGCCGCAAGCGGCCTATTCGCGGGCTTGTGCGGACATTTTGGCGTGAGGGCAGGATGTTCCCCTCCGATAAGGAGAGAGGCGTTCACCAAGGCACCAGACCCCACATAAGCACCGATGAACGGACAGACAAGGAAGGGTAGGGGCGAACGCGGCATTGCCACACGCGCCCAGCAAGCGGGCTCGTGTGGCAATGCCGGTGATCGCCCCCTGCCTAACCCATCAGAAGCCGCAGAAGGCCATCAGTGAAGCCACGGCATTTTCAGCCGCCCTACATTCATCAGCAGGACGTAAACCTGCCTCACTCACGGCTTCAACGACCGAAGCCACGACGCAAAGCGCACCGAACAACTCACCTACCGAAACCTCACCGCCATTCTCATCAAACCGTGCCATTTCCATGCCCCTCCGAACCATTGCGGAACGTCTTACTCCGTGCGGCATTGTAAAGCTCTTTGAAATAAAGCCAATTATGCGGGGGAATGCCGCCCGAGGCCATCAAGTCCTCCCAAGACTGACCACTTGCCACCGCCGCATTGACAAGCGCCCAAACCTTGAAAGGGCGCATATCAATCATTTTCACATCCTCAAGCAGCCGTTCCCTACACGTTGCCCCGAACTCTTCCAACGCATAAGAAAAGCGCCGCGACTGCCCCTTGGAAGCCAAATAACCCGCGTTGTGGGAACTGTACAGGAACCAATCCGCAAACTTTGAGACCCGAAAAGGAAGAACACCCCTAGGCTCGCTTTCCCCCGGCACAAGTTCGCGGAATTGCTTTTCCAGTTCCATCGTATCCAACACCCGAGCGGGAAGCATACACACATGGATATGCGCTTTCTTTTCGTCATCCTCGGGTTGATGCACAACCCAATAGGCCAACTCAATCACGCCCGAAGCCCGCAAGCGTTCGCACGTCAGACTGAGAAAAGCAGGGGTATTAAAAGAAACGGTGCTTACAAGTCTTCTCGTTCTCATTGTCTATCGTCGCCTTTGCAGTACGGACGAGTTCGGACGCGCCGTGAATTGTGGCCATATAGGAATGCAGAACCATACGCACCCACTCAGAGGGCGTTTGCCCCGTCATCCTAGAAGACGACCAAATGAACCTTGCCAAAGGCTCATCCAAGCGGACTGTAACCCGCTTTATCAAGTTCTTTTCATACATGCTCATAGGAACTCCAAAAGGTGCCATTTTGTCGACAAAACAAAGAAACGAAATAAACAAAGCAAAACAAAGAAGTTAGACAAAATAAAAAGCACAATTCAACAGAACTGCGCTTATGCGACGCAATGCGTTCCGTGCTTTAACCCACTCCCCTACGCAGCAGGCAATGCCTCATTGCCTGCTGAAATGGTTCTTCCAAGGGAGTCTTTTGGGAAGTGGTGATACACACTGCATTGAGAATTGGCGAACCTGTTCGTAAGAACCTATCCGCCATCCCCACGAGGCAAAAGGGGAAAACACGAGTGACCAAAAGTCTGTCGCGGACAATCAGAGGCGAGCCCAAGCGGATTCGCCGATTCGCTTCACGGTAAGTCCACCCGTGACTTGGGTGACGCTGCCAAGCTGCAGCGCAAGGAGCGCCTCGGTTTGTTGGCGCGTCAATGTCGTGGGTAACCAGGCGCGCAGGGCGCGACGAATGAGCACGGGGTCTGTCCCCGGGCGGAGCTCAAGCGTCTGTTCGGAACCGGCAAAGACCGCGGCCTGTGCCAAGCGGTTGAGACAGGCGGATTCCTCGGCCAACAGATCCGCGGCCGCGTTGGCGCCGGAGGTGAAATGCGGCAGGAGCGGCACGAGAACGCGCCGAATGGCGTTGCGCGGGATGGAAAGGTCTGCGTTGGAGACATCTTCCACCCAGGATTGCCTTCGGGCACGGAGCCACGCCACCTGGGCCGCATGCGTCTCGTCGAGCAACGGCCTCCAGATACGCAGTTCCGGGCTCCCCGGCAGTCCCCCACCCCAACCAAAACTGGAGAGCCCTTCTGCGCCGCAACCCCGCGCCAACCGCAGCACCAGGTTTTCCGCGCGGTCGTCCGCCTGGTGCGCCAACAGGATGCCCACACATCTTGACGCATGCAACTCTTGCGCGAAAAAGGTCATCCGGGCAGACCGTGCCAGACTTTCCTTGGACCCCCGCTCAGTCGGCGCCGCCACACGCCGTCCCACGCGCAAAGGCACCTCCCGCGCCGCACAAAGGCCCCGGCAGAACGCTTCCGCCTCATCGCCATTCTCGTCCGCGAAGGCATGATTGAAATGCAAAGCCACCGGCCGCACTCCCGCTTCCAGACATTTCAGCAACAAAGCCACCGAATCGGCCCCGCCGCTCAAGCCTACCGCCCACCGCCCCTTTCGGATGTCCTGTGGCAACCTCACCGCTTCAATTCCTCCAAAACCCGGGTGGGACGTTCTGCGCCATCAGCATTGCCAGGTCTCCCTAGTTGCCCAATCATTTGCGACTCTGAAGCTCGCCCACGCGATTCTTGGGGTTGGAAGCCCCCATAACGCCACCTTGGCGCAACGGGATTTCGCCAAAGTCAATTGCCTCAAATCTGCCATCGGTTCTGCACTTGATGGGCCTATCCTCAATTCCACTTGAATGGGATCGCCCTCAAAGGGAAACGCGGCCCCTCGAACCCTTTTCGCACAGGTCTAGGCCCTGAGCAAAACAAAAGCGAAGGGCTTGGCGCAAAGCGCCGTCGGGGTCGGCGATTCTGCGGCATGTTGGCATCGCCGCGGCGCCGACTCGATTCGTGGGGATAACTTTGCAAGACGGCCCCTGGTGAGGCTTCCCCTGGTTCTCGCGCAGGGCGGCCTCTCTTCTCATGGAGCGATGCACGGCTCTCTCCTCATGATTTGGCCATGCGCCTCAGGGGGTTGCCAAGTCCTTCTTCAATGCGGCCGTGAACCGTATGGCGCCCAGGGCGTTGAAATGGTCCGCATCCCTCCAGCAATCGGCGGGGAACGGCATGTCGGAGTAATCCAAAATCCGCAAGCCGGCCTTTGCCTCAACGCCGGGAGTCCAGACGTCCGCGCCATCCCCGGCGGCCAACGCCTCGCGGTAATCCTCGCGCAGCGGGTGCCGGAACAGGATCAGTCGGCGGCCATCCGCCTCGACCGCCGTGCGCAGGCGGAGGAACCATTCCATTTCGGAAGGATCGTAATGCGCCCGCCGGATATGCCCCAGCACGCGTTGCTTCAAATCCGTCGCCAGGGGATCGGGCGGCAAAGCCGTATAACCGCGAAAACAGTCCGCCGGCTGTCTGACCTTGGCCAAGCGCCTGACACGCCGTTCATGCGGCCCAATCAACAGCGAAGAACGGTAAGGCATCCCGATCAGGACGTGAAGGATGACGGAATAAATGAAGTTCTCGGTGTATTCTGCCTGATGGGAGGGAAGCCAGAAGTTGTCGCTCATCAAGACCGTTTGCCCCGGTGCGCGCGGCCAACGGGAGCGCAACGCCTGATAGACGTAATAGTCCATCCTGTAATCCCCGTTGACGAACCCCGCGTTCCAAAGGCGGAGGTCCGCGGCCGCCGCCGGATCAATCCCCTGGACGACGTGCGAGCTGCCGATGCACAAGATGGCCGTGGCCGGGTCGAAGTCCTCGAAGATACATTGCGCGCGGCCGACCTCCCTGGCCAATTGCGCCTCAGACATCGGCTTCTTGCAGCCGCGGGAACGCAAAATCCGCCCCAGGGCGGAACGATGCGGCGTCAACGGGGCGATGGCCTTCCAGAACAACCGCCACACTCTTTGTCCGACTGTCATGGGCACACCACCTTTCTCTCGAGGGCCTTCAGGAGAAACTGCGCGGATTCCCTGCGCCAAGCCTCCAACCCTGCCTCCACTGACATCCAATCGATCGGCGCCTTCGCCTGGCTGACGATTCGCGTGGGATCCCCGTTTTCAACGATGCGGTCGCGGAGACCGACCCGGTCGAGCAGGGAGACAAGGCGATCGTTCATCCGAGCGTATCGGCCGACGAGCGGGAGCACCAGAAAGGGGCGGTGGAAATGCAGCGCGAAGACGACACAATGGAAGGAATTGGTCAAGACGCACGTCGCCGAACGGACGGCGTCCAGCCACTGGGCCGGGTTGACGGCCCGCGTCCGCGTCAGATTGGACAGTGGCCTGTAAGAGAACGGGATGACGCTGCTCAGGCCCAGCCCCCGCTCCAACGCGCGCCGTGCGGTCGCCTCGGAAACAACGGTTTGCCACCGGTAACCGTAACACAGCAGGAGGCGCTCCGGCCACCGCGAAGGGGTCTCGTCTGCCAACGCATCCCAGAACGGCCTCCGATGGAGCAGGGTCGGGTCGCAGACCCAGGCCGCGTCCTCCCGTCCCAGCCGCCGGGCGGCCTCGCACCCGGAGGTTTCCCGCAGGCTGACGGCGTCAAAGCGCCCCAACAGGTCGCGGACGACGGGCTTGGCAGGTTCCGGGAAATCCCCCGCGCCGATGCTGGCGGCGTAGGCGATCCGGATGGCCTCCCTCGGCCCGAAGTTAAGAAAATAGAAGTCCCGCTTTGCCGGGTCCTCCCCGCCCGCGCACCCCCAAATCTGGTCGCTTCCACAAAGGTAGGCATCGCACGGCGTGGGCGCTCGGACAAACGCATCGAACGGCCTGTGCCCATTGGGGTCGAACGCATAGTGCCTGTCCCAAAATCGGACGAAGCTGTTCCGTCTGCGGTTTTCCTGTATCTTCCGGGTGGGATGGTTGAAAAGCTCGCCGAAATACCGGATCCAGAAAACCCGGCCGACCGGCGCCGTATTCAGCAAAATGGGCGTGTGGCCGTGCTGCCGCAACCATTCCTGGGTGGCGATGGCCTGGAAGGTGCCGCCGTAATTGTCGTTGTCGTGCGCAAGCGTGGCGATGCCGACTTTCATGCGTGCGCCTCCTTGCCGCGCAGGAGCAACAACAGCAGATGCCACTGCCATTTGGGCGAAAACGCGAAGAGGGAGAGAACCCGGTCTCGAAGCAGCCCGGCCGTCAACGAATCGGACAGAGGGGCCAGCTCGGCCAGTTCCGGGTTGTCTTCCGACGCATTGCGGACGCGCTTCCACATGTTCTTGAGAATGCGCGGGAAAAGTCTGCGGGCAAAAAGCCTGGCCGCGGTGCGGTCGCCGCGCGCATCCTGATGGAGATGGCGGACAATCCAGGCATACGTGCGCAAATCGGAACATGTCACGGGATGGCGCAGCAAGGAATTGGGCGTCTGGGAATAAAAGTGGAGGGGCGCATGCAGCCACACGCCGCAGGAGACCCGCCGCAGGAAGCGATAGGTGAAGTCCAGATCCTCGTAACGCAGGCCAGGGACAAACCGGAGCGTCCCCAACGCAGCGCGGCGATAGACGAAACGCCAGATGTCCGGGCTCTCGTTGCGCCGCAAAAACGCCCGAAGCGGATGGGGCATCCATTGGGTGGGCACGGCGCCGCCCTCGGCGTAAACGACGTCGGCCTCGGCGGGATGAGCCTCCGGCGGGACTTTCAGATAGTCCACAAGCGCGAAGTCCGCACGGCGATCCCCCAGCGCGGCAACGGCCAACTCAAGCAACTGCGCGTGGATGAAGTCGTCCGAATCCAGGCAATAGACAAACGGCGCCGCGGTGGCACGCAACCCGGTGTTCCGGGCGACGCTCAAGCCCTGGTTGGGCTGTGAGATCAGGCGGATTCGCCCGTCTTGGCGCACCTGTTCGGCCACCCATTCGGCGGAACCGTCCGTGCTGCCGTCGTCGACGCAAACGATTTCCAGGTCGCGCAAGCGCTGTTCCCTGACGGAACCCAGGCAACGGGGAAGCCAGCGGGACGTGTTGTATACCGGGATAATGACGGAGACCAGGGACATGTGACACTCCACTCCTCATGCGCGGAACCTGCCGCGCGTGGCGATGAAATAGGCTTGCCAGGGGCGGCACCCGCGCGGGATGATTTGGCGGTGGATCTCGAAAGGGGCAAGGGAAACCGGGCGCATTCCCTTTCGCATGGTGAGCGCGGCGACATACCCGGCTTCACGGACCAACTCGACCGTTTCTTCCGTGAAGCCCCCGCAGGGATAGGCGAACGTCGCCGGCAGGCGCCCCACGATCTCGCCGAGCCAGGCGCGGTTCTCCTCGATCTCCCGCTTCGCGACCGCCGCCGAGACCTCGGAAAGCACCGTGTGATTGGCCGTGTGCCCGCCGAACTCGATCAACCCTGAATCCGCCATCTCGCGAATCTGTCCCGCAGAGAGGAAGTGTGTGGGGTCCGCCGCCCCGCGGTTGGTCACGTAGCACGTGGCCTTTGCGCCCAATTCGCGCAAAAGCGGGAAGAGCGTCGTGTAATTGTCGACGAACCCGTCGTCGAAGGTCAGGGCCACGCGGCGGCTCCCGGGGTCGAAGAGCACCTCGCTGACGGTATGGAAGGTGTAGCCCGCGCGGCGAAGGTCGAGGATCAGGCGCGCCAGCTCGCCCGGGCGGATGGAATTGTTCGGGCAGACCGGATCCACCACGGCCTCGGAGACCGCATGGAGCATCAAAAACAGCGGGCATGCCCGGGGCGCCCTTGGCCGCCACCACGCGACACGGAGCGACGCCACCAGGCCAACGGCCCCCCACAGCGCCATGGCGCCGATACGCACCGCCCATGGCGCAGGCATCAGGCACGCGACAAGCGCCCCCGCTAGCCAGACGGCGAGGCCAAGCCAGATCGCCCGCTCATAAGGGAATCCCTGCATTGCCTTGCCTCAGCCCCTGTCGATTCGATTATGCGTAAAGGCCCCCTCGGGGAGCCCTATCCGGAAGTGTTGGCGGCGCCACCACCACCGATTGAGCGGGGGCTCCAAAGTCTGCAACGTGTTGTGCTCCGCGTTCACGAAGTGGCTGGAAGGGTGCGCCTCGGCATAATCCAACAGCCGCCCCATCAGGTCATGGGAAAGCAACGTCGCCTGGTTTGTCCACGGGAGCACCCAGCTGTCCACGGCGAAGAAGTCCGGGCCGATGCGCTTGATGAACCGTGGGAACAGGCGTTCCGGATACCGCTCGATATAGGGGCTGCGGCCTGCCCAGCGCAAGGCCTTCCAGGGCCTGCACAGCCTCCGCAAGGCCTTCACCCAGGCCGGGGACACGTCCAAGGTCTCCGTGTCGGCCCAGCGAGGGTCCGGTTCCCTCACCGGCCAAAAGCGCGAGTACATACCGGCGAAACGGTTTTGCGGCCCCGGGTTGTAACGGTTGCGGAAACGCACCAAATCCACGCGCCCGGCCTCCAAATGCGCCATTGCCTCGGTGAACTGGGCTTTCAGGCTCCCGGGCGGCACGCACACGGGGAAATCGTTCTCAAGGACGATCATGTAGTCCGTCTTCAACGTTTCCCAAATCCATCTGAAACCGCCCTGGATGCCCAGGTTGTCCGGACGCGCCACGCTCCGCACCCCCAGGCCGTCGCTCAATGCCACGGCCTCGGGCGTCGCCGCCTGCCAGCAGATCACGGCATCGTCAAACAGCTCGTAAAGCCCGCTCCGCAAATGGCTTTCCAATGTTTGCCGAGTGGTCTCAAGGGCCTTGAAGCCCAAAATCGCCACGCCGACGGTTTTCCCATATGGCCGCCCAATGGGAGACTTGCCAACCGTTTTCGTCTTGCCAATCATCGCCAAGCACTCCACCCTGAAACGTCAGGCAATCACTCCTCTTTCAACGACAAGAAGCGGTAGCCGATACCGACCAAAACCTCTTCACGCACGTCTGGGATTATAATACAGTTTGCCGCCGCTCTGCAAACGCCGGCAAAGCGCCTTCCCTTAAACCGAGGCAGGGAGCGCATGGGCGCCCAACGAAAGACAATGGGCAATCGATGAGACCTGACCTTCCCTTTCAGCGTATGCCTTGCCCTCGGCCCATGCCCTCGAGTCCCACCTGCCGCATTCGCCTACGCCCGTTTTACTATTATATTATTGACCGCGTCAGCGGAGTAACGGTTGCCTTTGCGCTGGGGTGCGGCGCGGCGCACCACATTGATGGAGCGTACGCGATGTCTCGCCATCCGGTATGAGCGACCTCGGTTCCCTCACCTCTCTTTCATCAAGCCGTCCCCCTACCCTTGCGCTGTCCAATGCCTGTCTCCTTGCCGGTTGGTGGACGCGTGGGCGAACGGGATTCCCTGAGCGATGGATTTCCCCCGTCGTCTGACGATGGAGGCCCGCGCCCTGGCTTGCGGCGGGCAGGAGGCCCTTGGCGCCCCGCCCACGCCGCAGACGGCGAGCCGACTATGCGTTCCCGCAAACCCGCCGTGTTCCGTGCGCGTCTCGCACGTGCTCCCAGGGGAATGAACGCATCTGCGCACGGGAGACTGCGCCCTCATGAAAAACTTACATTCTTGGCGGACTTTTTCTTGCCGTTTGCGGTGTGACTATGATAAAATAGACGTGATTTTTTGGTGGCGGCGTGCGCCCCCGAAATCACCCTACAAACGAGGTCCGTTATGCTTCAGCAAGGTCTGGTTCTTCTCGTCGCAGGCATGGGCATCGCCATCCTGTTTTTGTTTGTCCTTTCGTTGGTGACGACCGGCATGAGCGCGTTGTTGCGCGCGTTCCCGGCGCTCAACGTGTTGCCGGACCCTGAGCCGAAGAAAGCCGCCGCGCCGAAGTCTGCCGGCTCCGAGGACGCGGCCGTCGCCGCGGCCATCGCCATCGCGCTGAAGCGCAAGTAATCGCCCCTTTCCCCCACCCCACCAAGAAAGTTCAGGTCTCACAGCAATGAGCAAGAAGATCAAGTTCATGTGCACCGCGTTCCGCGACGGCTTCCAGTCCGTGTATGGCGCGCGCGTCCTTTCCAAGGATTTCATGCCCGCGGTCAAGGCCGCGTACGATGCGGGTATCCGCTGGTTCGAGGCCGGTGGCGGTGCGCGTTTCCAGAGCTGCTACTTCTATTGCCGCGAGGATGCGTTCGATGTGATGGACGCTTTTCGCAAGGTTTGCCCGGACGCGGATTTGCAGACGCTCTCGCGCGGCGTGAACGTGGTGGGCCTGGACAGCCAGCCTTCCGACATCATCAAGCTCCACGCCGACATGTTCAAGAAGCATGGGATGACCACCATCCGCAACTTCGACGCGCTCAACGACGTGAACAACCTGAAGTGGTCCGGCCAGTGCATTCACGACGCGGGCCTGAAGCATGAGGTGACCGTCACGATGATGGGCCTGCCCCCCGGCGTGGACAACAAGGGCGCGCACACCCCCGAGTTTTATGCCGAGCGCATCAAGCAGATCCTGAAAGCCGAGATCCCCTTTGACCGCGTCTGCTTCAAGGACGCCTCCGGCACCACCCCGCCCCGCGTCGTCTACGAGACCATCAAGCAGGCCCGCAAGCTGCTGCCCAAGGGCACGCACATCCAGTTCCACTCCCACGAGACCGCCGGCAATGGCCTGACCTGCTACCTGGCGGCCCTCGAAGGCGGCGCCGACGGCATCGACCTCTCCCTGGCGCCCGTCTCCGGCGGCACCTGCCAGCCCGACGTCATCACGATGTGGCACGCGCTCCGCGGCTCCGAGTTCGACCTGGACATCGACATCGAGAAGGTGCGCGCGGCCGAGGAGACCTTCAAGGAGTGCATGAAGGACTACTTCCTGCCCCCGGAGGCCGTCCATTCCAGCCCCGTCATCATCTGGTCGCCCATGCCCGGCGGCGCCCTCACGGCCAACACCCAGATGCTCCGCGACAACAACCTGATGGACAAGTACGACCAGATGATCGACGAGATGTACGACTCCGTCCGTTGCGGCGGCTTCGGCACCTCCGTCACCCCCGTCTCGCAGTTCTACTTCCAGCAGGCCTTCAACAACGTCATGTTCGGCAAGTGGAAGAAGATCGCCCCCGGCTACGGCAAAATGGTGCTCGGCTACTTCGGCAAGACCCCCGTCGCGCCCAACCCCGAGGTCGTCAAGATCGCCTCCGAGCAGCTCGGCCTGCCGCCCACCACGAAGACGGTCATCGAGATCAACGACGCCGACGAAAAGAAGGGCCGCAAGGCCGCCGAGAAGATGCTCGCCGACGCCGGGCTGCCGGTGACCGACGAGAACGTCTTCATCGCCGCCTCCTGCCTGGAGAAGGGCATCGCTTACCTCAAGGATCCCGCGAACGCCCCGCTCGGCATCCGCCTGAACGAGAAGCCCGCCGCCAAGGCCGGCAACGGCCCCTGCACCGTCACCCTCAACGGCAAGCCCTACGGCGTTGAGATCAAGGACGGCAAGGCCATCGTCAACGGCAAGGCCTATGACTTCTCCGTCGCCGACGGCATCGCCGCCGCGGCGCCCGCGGCCGCCACCGGTTCCGCCGGAGACACCCAGATCACCGCGCCCGTGCCCGGCCTGATCCTGCGCGTCACCGCCCAGCCCGGCACCGCCGTCAAGGCCGACGACGAAATCCTCGTCATGGAAGCCATGAAGATGGAAATGCCTATCAAGGCCCCGAAGGACGGTGTTGTCGCCTCCATCCCCGTCTCCACCGGCGACAAGGTGAACACCGGCGACATCCTCGCCACGATGTAAGTGACCCAAGGAGAACCCTCCATGTTCAAGCATATCACTCTGGGTCTTGCCCTGCTGATGGGGGTCTGCGCCTTTGCGCAGGCGCCCCAGGCGGCAAAGGCCGACAAACCGAAGGTGACGTATGACAAGGACGCCGTCTATTATTTTGACGGCAAGCCCCTGACCGCCGACGAGGCCGTCACCCGCGTCAAGCGCGCCATCGCGGAGGCCCAAACCGACCTCGTGTTCATCAAGGACGCTATCTCGCAAGGCCAAAAGACGGCCGTCGACGGAACGCCCCTTGAGAAAATCAAGACGAAGCTCGAAGTGCAGCTCCAGCTTGGCGAGGACTTCCTCAACAGCCAGGCCAACTCCTTCGAGGGGGTCAATTCCATCGTCCAGCTCGTCAAGATGCGCCGTCAGGTGCTCCAGGCCAACGACAAGGCCGTGGCCGAGCCCAATGACTCGCACATCCGCCTGCACGGTTCTTACATCCACATCACCAACGGGTTCATGACGACCGACGACACCCCCGGCGCCGTGAAGGAAGAGTACGAACCCTATAACTACTACGTGAACGACAAGGGCGAGCGCCAGCTCAAGTTCCCCGACCTTCTCGGCAAGCAGATCGACCTGCCCACCGTCAGCGGCGTCATCCACTCCCATCAGGTTGGCGATTGGCAGCTCATGGTCAAGCGAATCAAGGATCTCTGGAGCTCCACCGGCATCATGGGCTTTACCCTCAAGGATCCCGAGCCGCCGCGCGCCAATCCCGACCCGCTCCCGTCTGCCCATCCCGACACGGTGTTGCCTTTCGGCATCAGCCAGCTGGTCATGATCGCCGTCTGCCTTCTGCTCATCTACCTGGCCATCGTCAAGGAGTTCGAACCCCTTCTGCTTCTGCCGATCGGCTTCGGTGGCCTGCTCGCGAACATCCCTTACGCCGGCATCACCGCAGGCCCCCTGCTGGATACGATGGGCAACGTCGTCGAGCCGGGTGGCTTTCTCTACTATACCTTCGATTTCGGCGTGAACAGCGGCCTCTTCCCCATCCTCATCTTCATGGGCGTGGGCGCGATGACCGACTTTGGCCCGCTGATTGCCAATCCCCGCACGGCCCTCCTCGGCGCCGCCGCCCAGCTGGGCATCTTCACGGCCCTCCTCGGCGCGCTCGCCCTGACGCTCTGCTTCGACAGCATCAACTTCTTCATCACCGATGCGGCCTCCATCGGCATCATCGGCGGCGCCGACGGCCCGACGGCCATCTGGCTGACCACCAAACTTTCGCCGGACCTGCTTGGCGCGATTGCCGTGGCCGCCTATTCCTACATGGCCCTCGTCCCCGTCATCCAGCCCCCGATCATGAAGCTCTGCACCAACAAGGAAGAGCGCCTCATCAAGATGAAGCAGCTCCGCCCCGTCACCAAGATGGAAAAGGTGCTCTTCCCCATCACGGTGCTCCTGCTCTGCGCGGCCTTCCTGCCTTCCGCCGCCCCGCTCATCGGCGCGGTCATGCTGGGCAACCTCGCCAAAGAATGCGGCGTCGTCGATCGTATCTCCGACACGATGGCCAACAGCCTCATCAACATCGTCACCATCCTGCTGGGGCTTTCCGTGGGCTCCAAGCTCGCCGCCGAGAAGTTCCTCACCTTCGAGACCCTCGGCATCCTCGTCCTTGGCGTCGTCGCCTTCGGCGTGGGCACCGCTGGCGGTGTCTGGATGGCCAAGTTGATGAACCTTTTCGTCAAGGACAAGATCAACCCGCTCATCGGCTCCGCCGGCGTTTCCGCCGTGCCGATGGCCGCGCGTGTCTCCAACAAAGTCGGCCTGGAATACGACAAGACCAACTTCCTGCTGATGCACGCGATGGGCCCGAACGTCTCCGGCGTCATTGGTTCCGCCGTCGTTGCCGGCGTCCTCTTCTTCTGCTGCCGCTGATTCGCGGCGACGCAAAAGGCCACCCGAGCGATCGGGTGGCCTTTTTTGTTTGTCTTTCCATCCTTGCAAATCGAAAAAGCTTGTTTAATGAAGCGCAATGTGATACACTAATGGAGTTTTCTTTTCCTACACACAACCACAACCCCACCAAAATAAGATATAAAACGGCCTAGCCGGGCAAACCGGCTAGGCCATTGTCATTTTGTCGCCTTTATACGGTCAGCGCTTCTCTTGGGAGAGCCCGCCATAACGGCGGTCACGCTTGGAAAAAGCCTCAAGCGCGGCCTGGAAATCCGCCTCGCGGAAGTCGGGCCAGAGGGTCTGCGTCACGTACAGTTCGGCATAGGAGGCTTGCCAAAGCAGGAAGTTGCTCAGCCGCAGTTCCCCGCTGGTGCGGACGATGAGATCCGGGTCCGGCACATCGGGCAGATAGAGGTGTTTGGCCACGGCGGCCTCGTCGATCGTCGCAGGGTCCAGCTTGCCTTGCGCCGCGAGGGTGGCAAGCGCCTGGGCGGCGTGCGCAATTTCGGTGCGCCCGCCATAGCTGAGGCAGAGGATCAGCTGGCGTTCATAACCCGCAGTAGCCTGCTCCACGCGGGCCAGTTCGGCGTTGACCGCAGGCGGCAGGTCGCTCCGCCGCCCCATGATGCGCAGGCGGACACGGTTTTCGTGGAGCATCTTCTCCTCTCCGGAGAGATAGGCCACAAGCAGGTGCATCAGCGCTTCCACCTCTTCTTTCGGCCGCGACCAATTCTCGACCGAAAAGGCATAAAGCGTGAGGTATTGGATGCCGGCGTCACGGCAGTATCCCAACACGCGCCGGACGGTTTCCCCGCCGGCGCGATGCCCCTCCGAACGCGGCAGGCCGCGGGCCTTCGCCCAACGGCCGTTGCCGTCCATGATAATGGCCAGATGCCGAATCATCAGATGCCGACGCGCAGGGTTGATTCGCGGGCCGGGCCGATGGAGAGGATGCCCAGCCGGCCGCCGGAAAGCTCGACAAGGCGCTCCACGTAGGCCTTGGCCTTGAGGGGAAGCTGCGCGATGTCGGTGATATGGCTGGTTTCCTCCAGCCATCCGGGCATCGTCTCATAAATCGGCTTGCAGCGGGCAAGCTGGGCAGCGGAGGCCGGCATGTCCTCGGTACGCCGACCGTCCAGCTCATACGCCACGCAAATCTTGATTTCCGGGAGCGTATCCATCACGTCGAGCTTGGTCAGCGCCCAGAAATCCACGCCGTTGACCATCTGCGCGTAGCGCGCGACGACGGCGTCGAACCACCCGCACCGGCGCGGACGCCCCGTGACGGCGCCGAATTCGTGGCCGCGTTCGGCGAGGGTCTTGCCGATCTCCCCGAAGTCTTCCGTCGGGAAGGGCCCTTCACCCACGCGCGTGGTGTAGGCCTTGATGACGCCGACCACGCGGTCAATCCGTCGCGGGCTGAGGCCTGAGCCGACGCAGGCGCCGCCGGAAGTGGGGTTCGACGAGGTAACGAAAGGATAGGTGCCGAAGTCGATGTCCAGCATCGTCCCCTGAGCGCCCTCAAGAAGGATGGATTTCCCGGCGCGGTCTGCGGCATGGATCAGGGGAATGGTGTCGACGATATACGGACGCAGACGCTCGGCCGCCTCGATGTACGTTTGGGCCATTTCCTCGGCGTCAAGCGGCGCAGCGTTGAGCGCGGCCAGCTTGCGGTTGGTCTCTTCCACCTGCTCGCGGACCAAATCGGGGAATTCCGGCAGGAGCATGTCGCCGCACCGCAGGCCGGAACGCGAGACCTTCGCGGCATAGGCCGGGCCGATCCCGCGGCCGGTGGTGCCGATTTTCTTGCCCACTGGGCGCGCGGCTTCGTCGGCCTTGTCCAACGCGCGGTGGTAAAGCATCACCATGTGGGCGCGGGTCGAGATATACAGGCGTCCCTTGCATTCGATGCCCGTCTTCCGGAGCATCTCGATCTCTTCGATGAGGTCAAGCGGATTCATCACCACGCCGTTGCCGATGACACAGATCTTCCCCTCGTGCAAGATGCCGGACGGCACCAGCCGCAGGACGCGCTTCTCGCCCTCCGCGATGACCGTATGCCCGGCGTTCGACCCACCCTGATAGCGCACAATCATGTCCGCCTGGGCGGTGAGCACATCGATGATCTTGCCCTTGCCCTCGTCGCCCCATTGCGACCCAATCAACACGGTGTTCGGCATCTTCTCGGTTCCTTGCGTTCCTGCGCCCTTCACTGGACGCAACGTGAAATAAGGATACCATATTCTCTTTTCCCCTGCAATTTCCCCTCCGCTGCCGGCGTCCGGGATGGCGTTTGACGCACGGGGGAGGGTTGCGGTACAATTGCGGCAAGACGGCGTGGAAGAGTTGCCGCCTGCAGAACGGAGCGATTATGAAGAGCATCGTGAATCAGCTTTGCCAGCTCCAGGATTTGATCCTGGTGCGCGACGAGCACCGTGCGACTGGCGACGGCGCCCATCTTGCCCGACTGAACGAATCGATCGACACCATGATCGAGGCCCTCCCCTCGAACGTCAAGTCCTTTTTCCAGCGCCTGTACAACCGCGATCACGTGATGATGGCGCCCGTCCACAACGGCTGTTGCGCCGTGTGCGGGATGCGCCTGCCGATCAGCCAAATCCAGGCGGTGCGCCAATGCAAGACGCTCCAGATGTGCCCGGGGTGCGCACGGATCCTTTTCGAGGAGCTCGACGCGCCGCAGTGGGTGGGCGCCTCGCCCACGCGAACGGAGCCACGCAAAAGCGGCATCTCGCGCTTCTCCGCGGAGTCGCTCATGGTGCCGGATTTGGTGGCGGGATCGGCGGCGGACGCCATCGAGGTGCTCGCCGGGAAGATGGAGTCCGGCGGCTTCATCTCGCACGCCGACAAGCTCATCACCTCCGCGCTCGAGCGCGAGTCCATGCTCAGCACGGCGATGGAGCACGGCCTGGCCTTCCCGCACGTGCGTGGCGTGGAGGGCGGCTCCTTGACGTTGGCGTGCGGCGTGAGTAAGGAACCCTTCAAATGGGATGCCGCCGACACGCCTACGAGCATCGTCTTCCTTATCACCATCCCGGCCGCGGTGAGCGCGTTTTACATGCGCCTGATCGCGGGTCTTACGGAGGCCTTCCTCAAAGAGCCGAACCGCGAGGCCCTCATCGCCGCGGAGACGCCTAACGCGCTCTGGAAGGCCCTCACCAAAGCCACCCGATATACCATCAAGTAAAGACATGGACACCCTGCACGCCTCCATCAACCGGGAGTATGCGCTCCGCTTCCTTGGCGTGGCCGCCTTGCTGACGGCCTTTGCCGGCTGGTTCCTCTACGATGGCTTCGTCGGCTATCCCGGCAAGAACGCCGCCGTCGCGCCCATCGCCGAACGCTTGGCGCAACAAAACCTTGTCGCCGCGGATTGGGTGAATACCGCCAAAACGGGCGTCTCGCCGCTTGCGGAGGCCTTCCGCAAGGAGGGCCTGGAGCCCCCCGCAAAGCTTGCCGACACCTTCGGCTCCTGGGTCTCGGCCAACGACCCAAGGATGAATGACTTGGAGGCGACCCGCGCCGTCCTGCGCACCCCGCCCTACTCCGCGGATGACATTCGCTCGCAGTTTATCAGCGCGGTCGTCGCCTTGTTGGCCGCCGTGGCCCTGGCGGCGCTCGTGGGCTATCGTTGGCAGACGCGCTACACGCTCGACGACGCGGCGCTGACGGTAACGCGCTTCGGGAAGTCGACGGCCTATCCGTTGTCCGAACTCAAGGCCGTCGATGCGACGCATTGGGAAAAGCGCGGCATTCTCCGCCTGAATTTCCCCGCTGGCGCCGTCACGCTTGATGCCTGGCACCACGTGGGCGTCCGCCCCATGGCCGAGCGTCTCCTGCCCAAACAGGAAAAGTGAGGCAGACGGTGCGAAAAGGAGGCGCCCCGCGGGGCGCCTCCTTTTCGCACGCGCGTTTAAGGCGCACCGTCAGTGCGTTGCGCCCTCAATCAGTTTCTCGTTGAGGAAGAGCGAACGCAGGAAGGAATCCTCCGCCACCGCGCCCTCCTGGATCAAGAGGCAAAGGATGGTAACGGCAATCGCCGCGAGCAGCACGCCGGCGGCATTGGCCACGTAGAATCGGCGACGCTCAAACCCCAACAGAAAGGCGCCCACCGCCCCCGTGAGCGCACCTGTCCCGGGAAGCGGGATCCCGATGAAAATGGCCAGGCCCCACTCGCCATAACGGTCGACGACGGGCTTGAGCTTTTGCTGGCGCTTTTCCACATGCGGCCAGACCTTCGTGGCGAACCAGGCCCAATGGCGGCGGAAGAGCTCCAGGATGGGAAGCAGAATCTCAAAAACGACGATGCCTTGCAGAATGTTGGCGGCGACGCAGATGAGCACCACCCACCACCAATCCATGGCGACGCCGAACCAGGCGTTCAACGCGAAAAAACCGATCGGGATGGACGCGCGCAACTCCAAAAGCGGCAGGAAAGAAAAGAAAACAAGGGTGGCAATCGCCAGGAAGAGGTTCATGTCAGGCTCCGATGTCTGTGTTCGCAGGATTGTAAAAAAGGCCGGTTCGCCACTCGCCGATAAGAATCGAGCGCGCTTCGCGCAACCCCCGGGAGGCGAAGGCGTCACGGACGTCCGGGTAAAGCGTGTCAAGGATCCCCGAGGCGATGAGCGCTCCGCCGGGAAGCACCGCACACGCCACCTCCGCCGCGTGCTCAATGAGAACGGGCCCCAGGATATTCGCCAAGACAATTGCCCCCTGGTCGAGGTTGGAGGCCAAGTCCTTCGGCTCAAAGGGAATGTCAAGGCCGTTGGCCGCGGCGTTTTCCCGGGCCACGGAGACGGCGTCGGGGTCGTAGTCAAAGCCCCGCACATGCGTGAAACCGAGCTTCCGCGCGGCGATGGCGAGGATGCCGCTGCCGCACCCCATGTCGAGCACAGGCCGCGACAGATCGCCCGTCGCAAGCGCGTCGAGCAACTGGAGGCAGGCGCGGGTCGTGGGATGCTTGCCCGTGCCGAAGCTCATCCCGGGGTCAAGCGTCAGCACGGCTTCCCCGGGGGCGGCGGCATAAGTCTCCCATGAGGGGCGGATGACGATGCGCGGCGAGACGCGCTCGACATGAAAGAAGCGCTTCCAGGCCTCCGACCAATCCGCCGCCGGCAACGTCTCCGTCGTAGGGGCCAGCTCAAAGCCCGCGAGGGTCGCCGCCGCACGGATGGCCGCCGCGACACCCGGCGCCGAGGAGGCGTCCTCCAAGAAAACGTCCAGCCGCACGGCCCGTGTCTCCACGTCTTCCCACACCGTTGGCGTGAAGGCATCCGCGTCAAGCAACTCCAACAACGTATCCGCCGCTTCCGCGGAGGGCAACGCTGCCGAGACCACCGTAACATCCTTTGCCTGCATAGGCTCCCTAGTGTATCACAATCCCGTGGCCATCGTCCGGCGCCGACTTATACGCCAAAGGCGGCGCGCTCTGCGGGGGTTAACAGCGGGAGGACGGCGCCGACGCCAAGGCGGGCGCATCCCTGGGCAAGATAAGCCTCCGCGTCCTCGCGGGTTCGGATGCCGCCGGAGGCTTTGACACGGATGCGGCCCTGCGCGGCGTCGAGCAGGGTTTGCGCGGCCTCATGGGTGGCGCCGCCCTGCGGGGCGAACCCGGTGGAGGTCTTGACGAAGGCGGCCCCGGCCTCGAGGGCGCAGGAGACGCCCAGGCGCATCTCGGCCTCGGAAAGGAGCGCGGTCTCGAGGATGACCTTGACGGGATAGGGCCGGACGGCGTCGACAACGGCACGGACATCCCGCGTCACGGCCTCACGATCCCCACCTTTGAGCGCGGCGACGTTGACGACCATGTCGATTTCCTCCGCGCCCTCGGCGACGGCGAGCTGTGCCTCCAGGGCCTTGATGGTGGGATGGACGTTGCCGTGTGGGAAGCCGACGACGGCGGCCACGGCGGTGGCGGAGCCCGCCAGCAATTGGGCGGCGAGCGGGACATCGACGCTCTTCACGCACAGGCATCCCACCCCGACCGCCCGGCAAAGGGATGCGGCCTGGGCAAGGGCATCGTGGCCAAGTTCGGGCTTGAGGATGGCGTAGTCGAGCGTCTTCAGGAAGTTCTCGGTTTTCATGATGGCTCAGGCAAGGGCGGGTTGGAGGCGAAGCGTAAGAATATGCGCCTCGCCTGGATTGAGCGTGATCTGCCCGCCGACGTGATGCGGGTTCGCGGGCTCCACGCAGACAAAGCGGCGGGGGCCTTCGAGCGGGACGTCGTCAAGGCCGCAGTCGAGCGCGGGATGCCAGACGACGACGGCCGCGGCGTCATCCGCGGAGAGGGCCAGGTCGCGCCCCATCACGGGGTCACGCAGAAGCGCGACGACGTCCGGCTGCGGGTAAACGACGTCGTGCGCGTCGTCGTCGCTGAAGGTGATCGGCGTGCCCCCAACGCCCACGAGGCGAGCCCGGCGGGCGTCCCCAACACGCAGATAGGCATGGAGCGCCTCGCCATAGGTGAAGGGGCGGTCGTCCAGGTTGCGCGTCTGAAGGTCAAGGGTAAGCGTCTCCTCGAGCGTGACGGTGAGGGTCAGCTGGTAACGGAAGGGCCAGGCGGGGCTGGTGGCGTCGGCCTCGGTGAGGAGGAGCGTGAGGGCGGTACGCTGGGCGTCGACCTCAACCCCCAGGACACGCCAAAGGGCCCGGCGGGCGAATCCATGGGACTGCGTGCCGGCGGGCATCCCCTCGGGCGCTTTCCCGAACCAGGGCCAGCAAACCGGGATTCCGCCGCGGATGGCTGCGCCGGGGGAGAAGTCCGCCAAGGGACTCAGCCACAGGGCGTCCTGAAAACCGGGTGCGCGGTAACTGAGGACCTGGCCCCCATGGAGCGACACCTCGCATGCGCCGCGCGGCCCGACAAGCACGGCCAAAGGCGCACCGCCGGGATCCTCCCGGAACGCCACGCGGCCGGGGTGGGAGAAACGGCGGTTAAGGGCAAGGATAGGGTCTTCCATGTCAGTATAACTTCTCGAACGCGCCTTTGTCGACACGCTTCAGTTTGTGGAAACCGGCGGCCTTGGCGCGGTCGTCGAGCTTGGACTTGCTGCGGCCGAGCGCGGGCGCGGCGATGAGTTTGACGATCGGCGCGCCGCAGTCCGGGCAGACGGCGAGGGGCGGGTCGCCCAAACGGCGCATGACCTCGAAAGGCTCGCGGCAGCGCGTGCACCCCCGTGCGGGGTCTTTGGCTTGATACTCGTAGGTTGGCATCAGGGTGCCTCGTTGGGAAGTTCTTGGAGCGCCTGCGCGACGGCCTTGGCGATGGGTTCGACGAAGAGGCGCGGGCTCGTCGGGCGCGTCTGCGGGTTCGCCTCGTCCAGACGCGACTCGACGGGGAAGGAAAGGTCTACCGGGCGAGAAAGCAGGATGTCGCCGGTGGCAGAATCCGTCACGATGACCAGCAGGTTGACCGAGACGCTCCCCGGGACGGGCAACGGCAGGGCGATGACAGGCGCCGCTGGGCGCGCCGTCTCGGCATAAGCCAAGACGCGCACGGCGACGGCGCGTTCGGGAAGCGGGGAATTGGTCGTTGCCCGGCGCTGACCATCGCCCAACGGGCCGCGCAGGATCGCTTCCAGGCCGGCCTCCCGCAACGCGGGGAGCAACGCCCCGCGCAAAAGCGCGCAGTTGTTCTCCACGTTCACGCCGGCGATCGTCTCCGGCCCGATGGCCAACAGCGAAAGATCCACGGGCTGGCTTGTCACCACACCCGACCAGGCGACCGATGGTTGGAGTCCGGGAATCAGGCTTCCGGCGGTTGGGGCCAACGACTCCGCGCGAAGGGCGCAGACCTCCGCGGCGGCCTTCGCCTCCCAAAGCACCGGGCCGATCGCGTAACGCGGCGCGCCGAAAACCACGGCGGCGGCACAGCAAAGCAGGGTGGGAAGAAAGAGGCGTTTCATGGCGATAGTATAACATACTCCGGATTGTGCTAGAATGAATCGATTATGGAACTGACAGTTGCGGCGGCGATGATTGTGGACGTTCGGGGCGCGGTGCTTTGCGTGCGGCGCGGCGCCAAAGGCTTTCCCTCCACGGCGGAGAAATGGGAATTCCCGGGCGGCAAGCTCGAACCCGGCGAGACGGCTTCCCAGGCGGCGGTGCGCGAGGTGCGTGAGGAACTGGGCCTTGACGTCGAGGCCTTGGCCGAAACGCCGCCCGTCCGCCACGTTTACCCTGAGTTTTCCATCACCCTCCACGGCGTGCTCTGCGCGCCCCTCGGCGGCGGCTCCCCCACCCCGACGCTCCGCGAGCACACGGATTTCGCCTGGACGCTCCCAGACCAACTGTGGCGGCATGATTTCGCGGCGGCGGACACCGCCCTGCTCATCCAACTGCGCGAGCGCTTCTTCGGCAGTCGCCTGCGCACCCAAACCTTTGGGCGCGCCGCCCGCTTCCTGCCGGAAAGCGCCAGCACCAACACAGACGCCCTGGCTTGGGCCGAGGCCGGCGCGCCGGAGGGCGCCCTGGTCGTGGCCGAACGCCAAACGGCGGGACGGGGGCGACTGGGCCGCACGTGGGAAACCGCGCCCGGGCAGTGCCTGACCTTTTCGCTGTTGGCGCGCCCCAAAGCCCCGCCCGAGGTGGCCGCGACCCTGCCTTTGGTGGCCGGCTTGGCCGTGGCGGAGGCGCTCCGCGCCCGCGGCTTCGAGGCAGGGCTCAAGTGGCCCAACGACGTCCTTATCGGCGAACGCAAAGTCTGCGGCATCCTCTGCGAGGCGCAGACCTCCGCGCGGGGCATCGAGGGTATCGTCGTGGGCATTGGCGTGAACACCGGCACGGTGCCGGGGGCGTTGGCCCACCGCGCCGTCGGCCTCGGCGGCGTTGATCGCCTGTGCCTGCTGGCCGAGATTTGCGCCGCCTTTGAGGCCCTCTACGCCCGCTGGGCCACAGGTGGGCTGCGCGCCCTCCGCGCCGAGCTCGACGCGCTGGACTGCAAGCGCGGCAAAACCATCCGCGTCCGTCCCGCCGCCGGCGAGATCGCGGGGCTTGCCCTTGGCATCCGTGACGACGGCGCGCTCCTCCTCCAACACGGCGACGGGATCGAGCCAATCCTTTGCGGCGAAATCGCCCAATGGGACTGAACCCGCCCTTGCTTTCCCATCGCCCTCATCTTCCCACCGGGACTATTTGCGAGCCCTGCCCGGCCCTCCTTCGCCGCACGCCTGGTCGACGGTCGCCGACCACAGGGTGGCGCTTTGGCGAGCAGTGGGGACAAGACGGTTCGCGACGTAGTGTGCCAATCCGTGCCACGCGTCCCGGCCGGTACCCTTTTGCTAAACTATGTGCCATGGACAGGAACTTTGTGAAAGGCATGGCGCGCGGGTTTGCGTTGGCGGCGGCGTTGGCGGCGGTGCAGGGCTGGGCCGCGGAGATTTTCATCGAGGGCGCCGACACGCCTATCCCGGCCTTGACGCAGGAGGTGACGGCCCTTCATCTGCGCGGGGTCGGCGCCGCGCGTGTCTATGCGTTGCGCATCCCTGCCTCTGTGCGCGAGCTGAATCTCTCCGCCAACAATCTTATGGTCTTGCCTGAAGACCTTGTCCCGAATGGGGTTAAACGGCTGTGGCTTGCGGACAACAACCTCACCGTCCTGCCGGGCGTCGTCTCTGGATGGGGCGATTTGGAGTATCTGAACCTCGACCGCAATCTGCTTGTTTCGCTCCCCGACCTTTCTCGGACGCGCCTGCGGTGGTTGCGCCTCAACGGCAACAAGCTTGCCACCCTGCCGTCCCTGCCGACGACCCTTGAACGGCTCTACCTGGCCGACAATGCCTTTGCCGAGGTCCCCGCCAAACCTGCCGCGCTTCGCCAGCTGACGCTCGCGGGGAACCCCATCGCCTCCGTGCCGGATGACCTCGGCGCGGGGTTGGAATGGCTCGACCTCTCCCGCACCAAGGTCACGCGCCTTCCCGATGACCTCTCCGCCTGGCGCACCCTCAAGGTGCTCAACCTGGCCCGCTGTCCGCTCACGGACGCCGAACGCGGACGCATCCGTGCGGCTTTCGACCCGAACCGCACGGTGGTGCTTTTCTGACCCGTGTCCATATGCGGCGGGAGGAACGTTTGGTATAATGCCGAAAACTTTCCCGGAGGAACGAACATGGCCCTTGTGATGCTGTTGGCGAACGGATTTGAGGAAATCGAGGCCCTCGGAACGCTCGATCTGCTGCGCCGGGCGGGCGTCGAGACGACGACCTGCACGCTGAACACCACGCCGCTGACGCTCGGCGCGCATGGCGTGGCCGTTGAGGCGGAGCTTTGCCTGACGGAACTGGATAGCGCGCGGTTTGACGGCGTCATCCTGCCCGGCGGCCTTGACGGCTCGCGGAACCTTGCCGCGACGCAGGGCGTGTTGGAGCTGATCAGGGAGTACGACGCGGCGGGCAAGCTGGTCTGCGCCATCTGCGCGGCCCCCGCGCTGGTGCTGACGGCCGCGGGCCTCCTGCCCGGACGCCCCGCGACGTGCTACCCCGCCCCGGACTTCACGGCGGCGCTGGGCGAGGGGTACCGCCGCGAGAAGGCGGTCGTCTCCGGGAACCTCATCACGGCGGAGGGGCCCGGGCGCTTCAAGGACTTCGCCCGTGCCATCGTCGTCAAGGCCAAGGGCGAGGACGCCGCGCGGCAGACCTTCGCCGACGCGCTTTTGGAGGATTGACCGTACCCGTGCCCGGGCTCTCGCAAAGCCTTGGAGCGGCGCAGCGCCAGCGCCAAACGCAGGAGACGGCTCTCTCCATGCAGGCGCGGCAACGTCTGCGCCTCCTGCCTTTGGCCTTGCCGGAGCTCTGCACGGAACTCCGTCGGCAAGCGGAACAGAACCCCTTCCTGGAATATGACGGGCCGCTCGACGGCGCGGTGTCGCTGGACGCGCTGGCGGAGCGCGCGGCCTCGGCGGAGGACGAGGCCGAGGACCTGGATTACCTGAACGCTTCGCTCGAGGGCTTCGGCGACCAGGCCGACCCCGCCGCGCAGGCGGAGGCCGAACGCCGCCACGACTGGCTGATTGAAACGCAGACCGCGCCCGAGACGCTCTACCGCCATTTGGCGCGCCAGGTGTGCGAGCAGATGGCGGCGGGGCCGCGCCGCGACCTGACGCTCCTGGTGTGCGACGCCTTGGATGCCGACGGCTATCTGCGGGAAGGCGTCCACGACCTGCTGGGCGATTGGTGGCAGGCCAACGGCGGACGCCCGCCCGCGGACTTCTCCGAGGCCGACGTGGAGCAGGCCATCCGCGCCGTGCAAACGCTTGACCCCGTGGGCGTGGGCGCGCGTTCGCTGGCCGAGTGCCTGGCCCTGCAGACCCGCGCGGATCCGCGAAACCTGCCCGATCGGGGATTGTACCTGCGTCTGTGCGACCGTCTGGGAAGCGTGCTCACGGAATCGCGTGAAGGATTGGCGCGCAGCCTGCAGTGCACGCCCGAGGAGCTGGCCCGTGCGCTGGCCTATCTGCGGACGCTCAACCCCTTCCCGGGACGCGCCTTTGCGCCCAACGAGCCCTTGGAAAGCCCTGAAATCGTGGCCCTGCGCGGGCCGGACGGCCGTTGGCGGGCCGTCTGCGACGAACGCCGCTTCCCCCTTTTCCGCGTGGACGAAGCGGCCATTGAGGCCGCCCGCGCGGCGGCCAAGACGCATGACGAACGTGCAAGCGTCACGGCGTTGGCGGAGCAGGCGCGGCTTGGCGCGGAGGCGTATCAGGAGCGCAACGACACCTTGCGGCGCGTGGCCCAGGCGGCTTTTGACCGGCAGGGCGCCTTTCTCGACAGCGGCGGCGATCCCGCGACGCTCAGGCCATTGCTGCAAAAGGAGGTGGCGGAGGCCGTCGGCTACGACAAAAGCATCGTCTCGCGCGCGGTGCGGGACAAGGCCGTGCGCGTGGCGACGAGCCGGAAGCTCCTGCCGCTGGCCGCCTTCTTCACCCATGCGCTGACCGCCGAGGGCGAAGCGCCCGTCTCCGACCAGCAGGCCAAAGGCGCGCTGCGGGCGTTCATTGCGGCGGAAGACCCCGCGCGGCCGCTTTCCGACCAAGCCTTGGCCGAGGCGCTGACCGCACGCGGCATACCGGTCGCGCGGCGGACAGTGGCGAAGTATCGCGAACAATTGGGCATCGCCTCCACCCGCGAGCGGCGGCGTGCCGCCACACCGTAAAGGACAGACCATGAAACCGATGTTGCTGATTTGGCTGAGTTTCCGGGGCGTCTCCGAGTTCATCGCCACGCGTGGGCAGGTGGAGCGGTGGGCGGCGGAGGTGCCGGAACTCGACGTCGTCCACGCCGAGACGCAGGAGGCGTTCGTCCGCAACCTTTCCAAGGCCACTTACGTGATGACCTTCACCTTCTCGGAGGCCTGGCTCCCGTTGACCTACCGCGTGAAATGGCTGGCCACGCCCGCCGCCGGGCGCGAACTGCTCGGCGCGCGCATCCCGGAACGCATCCGCCTGACGCACGGGACGTTCCATGGCGACCTGATGGCCGAGACGGCGGTTGGGATGTTGTTGGCCGTTCGACGCGGGCTCCTGCCCGGGCTGGGGCTGTGCGGGGCGGGGGAGCCTTGGCCCGTCCATGTGCCGGGGCGATGCGCCGTCGCCGGGAGCAAGGCCGTCATCCTGGGCTACGGCCACATCGGCAAAACGGTCGGCGCGAAACTTGAGGCCCTCGGCGTGCGCGTCGTGGGGGTGACGCACGCGAACCTGGGTGATTTGGACGCGCTGCTGGCCGACGCGGACGCGCTCGTCCTGGCCCTGCCCGCGACGCCCGAGACCGACGACATCCTCGATGCGCGGCGTTTGGCGCTTCTGCCCCGCCACGCCGTGGTCATCAACCTGGGCCGCGGCAACGCCATCGACGAGAACGCCCTGTGCGCGGCGCTCGAGAGCGGGGCGCTCCATGCCGCGTTCCTCGACGTCTTCAAAGAGGAGCCGTACCCGGAGGCCGGGCCGCTGCGCCGTGCGCCGCGCTGCTTCCTGTTGCCGCACGCTTCCGCCTTCGCGCCGGATTACCTTGACCGCGCCTTCGCAGAATGGCTGAGGGTTTACCGCAGTGGCTTCCGCGCGTGATTCCTCGGCGCAGGGCCTCCCGCTGATCAAGGAAGAGGCTCTCTGCCTGAACGCCCGGCCCTTTTCCAAGACCTCGCAGATGGTCACGTGGCTGACGGCCGGGCATGGGCGCGTCACCACGCCGATCAAGGGCGCACAGCGGCCCAAGAGCGGCTTTGTGGGGCGCTACGACGTCGGCTACACCTGCGAGCTTGTCTTCTACGCCCGTGAACGCAACGGCGTCCACCACATCCGCGAATGCACGCCGCTGGCGTTGCGCGAGGGGCTTCGCCGCACGTGGCGCGGCGCCGAGGCCGCCGCGTATGCCTGTGACCTGACCCTGCGCACGGCGCAGCCCGGGATGGCGAACCCGGCGCTCTACCGGGCGTTGAGCGGGCTGTTGGACGTCCTGCCCGCCTGCGCGGCGCACGAGGCCACGCTCGCCCTGCTGTGGTTTGAGGCCACGTTGTTGTATGCGGTGGGCCTGGGGCCGGACTTTTCGCCGTGCGCCGCCTGCCCGGCCACGCCGCGGCGGCTCTTCTCGGTGGAAGAGGGGCGTTTCGTCTGCGAACACCGCCCTTCTCGGCTCCGCACGCCCCCCACCCTGACGCTTCACGACGACATCCCCGCGCTGTACCGCCGCTTCCTTGCCCATCCCCTTGCCGAGACGCTCGCGGAAGCCCGCGCGGCGGATCGCCGCGACGACCTGGGGCGGCCGGAGCCCTTCCCCGGCGTCTTCGGGCTGCGCCGGTTTCTCGGCGTCTTCCTCACGGCGCATCTCGACCTGCCGCCGGGGCCGCGCCGCACTGTGCTTGACCTCCTGATAGGATGAGGTTTGCTATACTAGCGCCATGATTACCTCCGCGGAGAGCGAGAGCGTTGTGTTCACCGGCGTGAGCGGCTGTTTCGCCGGCGCGGCAACGCCGCGTGCCTTTTGGAAGGCGACCCTGCGCAAGCAGTGTTTCCTGGAGCCTTACTCCGACGCCGACGCGGGGCGGTTGGTCGAGGCGCTCCTGCCCGGTTGCCGCGCCCCGGAGGTCTGCGCCGCGTTGGGCGAGAACTTTGCGTGCCGGGCCGACCACATCCCTTTGCCGGCCGACCTCGGCGTGGGCGACAATCCCGATTTCTGGTTTGCCGCGCAGCTGATCCACGACGCGCTGACGGACGCCGGGCTTGCACCTTCGCCCGGGGAGGGTCGCACCGACCGCCTGGCGCTTTACGTGGGTTATGACTCCGCCTTCAACCCGGCGGCGATGAACTGGATGTGGCACGCCGCGGCCATCGGGCAGATTGTCGGCACGTTGCAGCGGTTCTTCCCCGGCGCGACCTTCGGGCAAATCAAGCGGCTCCGCGAGGAGCTCGCCGACACCTTGCCCCTGCTCAAGCGCCGGCAACTGGAATTGGCGCGCGGCGAAGGCGTGGTGCGCCTGCTCGCGCAGACCTTCGGCGCGTGCGACATGGCCTGCCAATGCGCGATGGGCGAGGCCACCATCTTCGCGGGGCTGGAATCCGCGGCGAACGCATTGCGCCTGGGCCAGTGCGACGTGGCCGTGGCGGTGGCCCTTCAGCCGCCGATCCCCCCCACCCAGCTGGCCGGCGAGGCCGCGCTCACCCCCTTCTCCCCGCTTCGCGCGCTCACCCCCTTCTCCTCAGACCCGAAGGGGACGCTCCCCGGCGAGGGCGGCGCGGCCTTTGTGCTCCGCCGCCTGAGCGACGCCCGGCGCGAGGGGACGCGCCTTTACGCCAAACTTCACGGCAGCGCGGTCGTCTCTGGCCTGCCGCCCGCTGACGGCGGGTTGGAGGAGAGCCTCCGCCGCGCCCTCCACCGCGCCCTGCGCCGCTTGCCGAACGGGTTCCGCGATGTGGATTATTGGGAGATGAACGCCTCCGGGATCGGCGAGGAGGACGAGGCCGAGCGCGCGGTGCTGAGGCTCATGACCGGCAACCGCGGCGCGCACATCCCGCTTTTGGCCCTGGGCTCGGCGAAGACGGCCTTCGGCAACGCCTTCACGGCGGCGGGGGCGCTCGGCGTGCTCAAGGGCGTGCTGGCCGTCGGGCACCGTGTGCTCCCGCCCTCGGTGACGCCGGTGGACGATTTCTCGCCCGCCCTCGCGCCGGATCAGGCGTGCTACTGGGTGCAGGAGGCCCGCCCCTGGATCGCGGCCTCCACGCGCAAGCGGCGGCTGGCCGTTTCCACGCTCTCGCGTTTCGGCAGGGCCGGGGCGGCGACGCTCGAGGAGATCACGGGGTGAAGGAGGCCCGCTGATGGCGCTGGAACGTTCCGAGGGCGTGCTCTGTCTGATCGGCGCCGAGACGCCGCAGGCGTTGGCCGAGACCATCGCGCGGATCCTCGGCTTCGTCACCAAGAGCCGCGGCGTCCGCCTGATCGACGTGGTCTACACCGCCACCTGCGACGCGCGCGGCAGGCAGTGCGTGGCCGGCCTCTGGGTGGCGAGCCTGGAAGAGATGGCGCGCAAGCTCCGCTTCGCCCTCGAGGCCCTGCGCAGCGGCCGCACGCGGACCCGCGAGAAATCCGGCGTCTTCTTCACCACGCATCCGCTGGCGCTCCACGGCGGCAAACTCGCCTATATCTTTCCCGGGACCGGGAGCTTCCATCTCGAAATGATGCGGGATCTTGCGCTTACCTTCGACGGCGTGCGCGAGCGCTTCGATGACATGGAGGAGGCCTTCTCGGGCTTCTGCGACGTCGCCTCGCCCTCCGAGTGGCTCTTTTCAACATCCCCCGAGCATACCCTGCCGCTCAGTGCCTCGCAGGCCTTCCTGCCGCTTCTGGCCTCCGCCTCCACCTATCTCGCCAGCAAGGTCTTCGCCGACCTCCTCAAATCCGTCGGCGTGCGGCCGGATGCCGTGGGCGGCGTGGGGCTCGGGGCCTTTTCGGCCTTCCACGCCACGCACCACAATCCCAAGTTCCGCCTGGTCCAGATCCTCCGCGATGCGGGCCGGATGCTCCTCCGCCTCGGCGCGGAAGGCCGGGACCGTGCCCCATGGGTGCAGCTTACCGTCTCTGGCATCGAGGTTTCCCGCCTTCGCGAGTTGGCGCTGCGCGACCCCGCCCGCGTCGTCCTCACCCAAATCCTCACGGACGACGATTGCGTTATGGCCATTTCCCCCGACAAGCAGGCCGAGGTCGAGATCGCCATCCACAACGGCGGCGGCGTCTCCGTGGCGGAGTCCCTCCCCGCCCCCTTCAACTCCGGCCACGGCGACGCGCCCATGCGCCGCCGCCTGCGAGACTTCTTCGTCAAATACGTCAACTGCGAGCCACAGATCCCGTTTTATTCCTGCGTCGACGCCGCGCCCATGGGGCGCTCCACCTCCGCCGTCGTCGACGGCCTCATGGCCCAGATGATGGAGCCGCTCGATTTCCGCGCCATGATCCGCAGGATGTACGACGACGGCTGCCGCATCTTTGTCGAGGTCGGCGCGCGCGGCCTGCTCTCCCCTCTCATCGCCAAGAATCTTGCCGGGCGCGACCCCGTGGCCGTCATCCCCATGCACATTCTGCATCGCTCCGGCGGCGTCCAGGTTGGGCAGGCGCTGGGGCTCCTCGCCGCAAACGGCGCCCCCATGGATTATTCCGGGCTTCGTTTCTTCGCCCACGCGCGCCGCCTTGACTTTTCCGTGCCGGTCCACGAAGAAGGCGCGGCCGCCCTTACCGTCCACCTGTCGCGCAGCCTCCCGGCCATCCGCCCCGAACTCATCGACGCCCAGCGGATCCTCTCCATGGTCGCCGCCGTGGGCCCCGAGGAGACCGGCGCCACCCACCTGCACGCCCTCCCCCTGGAGATCCCCGCCGGCGGCCTTGAATGCCCCCTCCTGCGCGGCGCCCAGGAGCTTGCCCGCACGGCGACCACCCTCGAGCTCCAATGCGTCCTGCGTCTGGCGGATTTCCCGTACCTCAACGACTACGCCATCGGCTCCTCCAACATCTCCCTGCGCGACCCCCAAACGCGCGGGCTCACCCTGCTCTCCGTCCCCTCCGGCCTCGAAATCATGGCCGAGGCCGCCCACCGCCTCTTCCCGGATCTCTCCCTCCGCCGCATCGAGACGCTCCGTGCCCCGCACTGGCTCGCCTTCGACTTCGGCCGTTTGGGGCTCCGCCTCAGCGCCTCCGTCCTCAGCGATCCGACCCCCTCCGGCAACCGCACCGTCGCCGTGCGCCTCTGTGAGGATCGGGAAGAGGCCCCCCGCGTCGCCATGGAGGCACAATTCGTCCTCAGCCCCACCATTCCGGAGCCCCCCGAGGACCTCGCCGCGCAACCCCTTGCCAGCCCCGTCGACGTCGGGTGGAAAGCAGACGACATTTATCCCGCCCGCCTCTTCCAGGGCCCCCTCCTGCGCAATATCCGCGCCGTCGTCGGCTGGGGCCTCAACGGCCTTGACTACGAAATCCGCATCCCGTCCCGTGCCGCGCTCGTGCGCCGTTCCCGCAACCCCCTCTTCTGCGCTCTCCCGCTTTTGCTCGACGCCGTCGTCTCCGGTTTTCCCCTCTGGCGCTCCCACGAGCGTTTCCACGGCGCCATCTCCCTCCCCTTCCGCTGCAAGGCCATCCGCTACTATGCCGCCTGGCTCCCCGAAGGCACCCGCCTGCGGTGCTCCCTCCGCCTCACCAACGTCACCCCGCGCACCTTCGAGGTCGACATCCTCGCAATGGACGCCACCGGCCACCCCGTCCTCCGCGTCGAAGGCTGGGAAGAGGTCGGCGGGCGCGCCGGCCAGGCCCTCCACGACTTCGTGATGAACCCCTCGCGTTACTTCATCACCCAGCCCCTTCCGGATTCGATTCTCCCCAAGAGCGCCAGGGACGGCGTGGACAAAACCATCGTCGGCGCCCTTTACGTCAACGCCAACCCGGACTTCTTCATCGCCAACCACGGCCTTTGGCTCAACGCCCTCGCCGCCGCCGTCCTTACCCAGAACGAGCGCGAGGACTTCGCCCAGATGGGCGGCGTCGCCCCGCGCCGCCTCGAATGGCTCCTCGGCCGCACCGCCGCCAAAGAGGCCGTCCGCCGCCTTCTCCTGGAGGTCTTCCGCCTCTACGAGCCTTCCGCCGACATCGCCGTCTGGAAGGACGAGCTCGGCAAACCCCACCCCCTCGGCGACTGGCAGCAGCAGATCTCCGCCCCCATCGACCTCTCCATCGCCCACACAGCCGGCCTTGTCATCGGCGGCGCCACCACCCATGGCCGCCTCGGCTTCGACGTCGAATCCACCTCCCGCGACCTCACCGAGGACTTCCTCCGCGGCGTCTTCACCCTTGAGGAGCAGGAGCTTGCCACGCGCAGCGGTGACGGCCCCATCGCCGTCCTCCGCTTCTGGTGCGCCAAGGAGGCCATCTCCAAAGCCCTCGGCACCGGCATCCGCTTCGCCCCCACAGACCTGCGCATCCGCGCCTCCGACCCCGCCACCGGCGAGCTCGCCATCGAGCTCCTCGGCGCCTGGGCCGAGAATTTCCCCAACCTCCGCGGTAAGCGCATCCCCATCAAGACCGCCGTCCTCTACGACCATGCCATCGCCTGTTGCCACCTGCGCGACCCCTGATCCTTGCCAGGCCGCGCTCGCAGGAAACACCCCTTCCCCATGCGGACTTTTCGGCGGAAGCGCACAAAAGGCTTGACCTTGCGCCGCGCCGCGCCTATACTATAGCCTCATTCATTCTCAGAGAATGAGACAAAGGAATCACAATCATGGCAAAGATCAAATTCGCCGACGAGATCGAGAACATCACCACCCGCAAGGAGTTCCCCCTTGCCAAGGCCCAGGAGGTCCTCAAGGATGAGGTCGTCGCCGTTCTCGGTTATGGCGTGCAAGGCCCCGCCCAATCCCTCAACATGCGCGACAACGGCATCAACGTGATTGTCGGCCAGCGCAAGAGCGCCAAGAAGAACAGCTCCTGGCAGCGCGCCATCAAGGACGGTTGGGTTCCCGGCAAGACCCTCTTCGAGATTGAGGAAGCCGCCGAAAAGGGCACCATCGTCATGATGCTCACCTCCGACGCCTCCATCAAGCCCGTCTTCAAGCAAATCAAGAAGCACCTCACCCCCGGCAAGGCCCTCTACTTCTCCCACGGCTTCGGCTGGCAATACCGCGACCTCACCGGCGTCGAGGCCCCCGAGGGCGTCGATGTCATCATGGTCGCCCCCAAGGGCTCCGGCACCAGCGTCCGCCGCAACTTCCTCGAGGGCGTCGGCATCAACAGCTCCTACGCCGTCGCCGTCGACGCTACCAAGAAGGCCCTCCAGCGCACCCTCGCCCTCGGCATCGCCGTCGGTTCGGGCTACCTCTTCCCCACCACCTTCGAGCGTGAGGTGACCTCCGACCTCGTCGGCGAGCGCGGCACCCTCATGGGTTGCCTCCAGGGCATCCTCAACGCCCAGTACACCGTCCTGCGCAAGCATGGCCACAGCCCCTCCGAGGCCTTCAACGAGACCGTCGAGGAGCTCACCCAATCCCTCATCCGCCTCGTCGACGAAAAGGGCATGGACTGGATGTACTCCAACTGCTCCGCCACCGCCCAGCACGGCGCACTCAAGTGGGCCCCCGAGTTCGAAAAGGCCACCAAGCCCGTCTTCGAGAAACTCTACAAATCCGTCGCCGACATGACCGAGGCCAAGGCCGTCGTCCGCGACTGCGGCCGCAAGGACTACAAAGAGCGCCTCGAGGCCAAGCTCGCCAAGATCCGCGACAGCGAGATGTGGCGTGCCGGCCAGGCCGTCCGTTCCCTCCGCCCCCATGAGGGCGCCAAGGCCAATGCCGCCACCGCCGCCGGCGTCGGCGGGCGTGCCGCCAACTGAGACGGAATCGTGCCCAACACCGAAAGGCCCCGGAACCCCGGGGCCTTTTCCATACCTACGCTCAGGGGCACCATCGCGGACACTTCAAAGTCATCCCCACTGTATCCGCCGGGCGACTACGGGGCCAGGCCCGCAGAAGCGCGGGAATGTCTGGAAGCGGGAAGCCGAAAAGGCTGCACGATTGAGCTGAGGATGGGAAAAAGGAAAGGCAGGTAACGCGGATGGTGGGAACTGCGAGGATTCCACGGGGCAGGGCGTCCCGCCCGGATGAATGCAGGGCACGGCGAACTTGCCCTCCGAGCCCCCCCCCATCATTGACACGTCGTCAGGGAACGCCTGGCAGGCCCATCACGAACCGTCCGTCAAAGACAACCCAGCCTTCCCTCCCCCGTCCACAAGCGCCCTCGCCCCCCGTCGAGAGAAGGCCATCATTTGACTTCCCGGCCATTCCTGCTATAATAAATGGCATTCTTTTAAGGAAATTCAGGCCACCGCATTCGGCGTGCCGAAAATCGCGAAGAGAGCACCATGAAACACAAAGCCCTCCGATTCTCCTTCGGGACGGTGCTGGCCCTTGTGGCCGCATATGGAAACGCGGTCGCGGCTCAGACTTCCCTCTCGTCCGAGAACGCCTCTACCCATACCCCCACCCCCCCCCCGCGTGTAATTGAAGTTGCCTCCCAGCCCCCCGCCGCGCGGGTGTTGGGCAACGGCGTCTTCACCGCCGGGAGCACCGGCCAGACGGTGGACGCCATCACGCGCGTGGCGTTGCCTTCGCGCCGCATCACCTTCTCGCTGGATGCCATGCTCATGGGCTACACGCTTGATGGACAGACCTTTGGCGCCGTTCCCCCGAACCTTACCCTCTCCAGCGTCACGCTCTATGATTTGACAGACCTGGGCACGGGCGGCACGCTTGGCGCGGCCAGCCTGCCCACCGTCTCGCTCTACGGCAATCAGGGCACGAAACTGATGGGCACCGCCAACCGTACGGGCACGGGCGAGCCTGTCCTCGTACGCCTGGCCGATGGCTCGGAGGTCAGTCTCACGCCCGTGACCTACACCTTTGTCGAGCAGGATATCACGCTGGAAGGCTCCACGGACTACCGCCTGACGCTCAACGCCGCCGGCGTCACCCCTATCCTGCCGCTCTTCACCAACGCCGCCACCGAAGCCGACTCCGGCTTCGACCTGACGGACGTCGCTGGCTATGCGCCCTTCCTCTCCTTCACCGGCACGGTCTCCGTCACGGACGTGGCCGTCCGCGCCGAAGGCGAGGCCTCCTTGGCGGACTTGCTGGGCTCGGCCTCCTTCTCGGATTCCGCCGACCGGATCGTCACGGTAACCTTGGCCCAGGGCGCGCGGTTGACGCTTGACCGGTCCGTCACGGACGCCACGCTGGTCTTCGAGGCCGAGGGCGCGGCCGCCGTCGCCTTCGTGGAGACGGCCAGCCTGACCTGCCCCTTTGTCTTCCGCAACGCCACCGACGTGGACAACGGCCTCATCACCCTCTCCGGCCCGTGGGACGATGCCGCGACGAACGACGACAGGCAACTCTGGCAACCGGACTCCCTTGCCATCGACTGCGACGTGAACGTGGCCTCCCCCTTGCCCCTTATCGTCAGCGGATGGTTCCAGCAAAAGTCCGTCCGCGTCTTCCCCGGGCGCACCCTGCGCCTGACCAGCGAGGCCGAGACTGCCGCCCGGCTTCCCTTCGTCGCCCTCACCGCACCCACCGCCAACCTCGCCTTCGCGGGAACGGGCAAGTCCGGCGCCCTTCCGGAGAAATACCGCGATCTTTTCTTCGGCACCTCCGGTACCGTCACCCTTGAGCGCCCCGTGGCCTTCGCTTACGCAGGCAACGAGACCGACGCACAGGGAGCCCGCTTCCGCATCGGCAACCGGGGCGACGCGGGTTACGCCTTCACCCTGAACGTGGACGAGACCTTCTCCTCCACGCCCCGTTTGGTGCTCGGCGGCAAGAGCGGCTCCGCCACGCTGAACCTCCGCGGCGACGAGGCGACCATCTACGCGGCGGTCATCAACTTTGACACCGGCTCCACGCTGACGCAGAAGGCCGGTGCGCTCACTCTCGGCAATGCCGACTGGGCCACCAAGTTCGTCGGCGACTCCGCCACCCTCGTCTTCGGCGACGGCGACACCAAGAACGGCCTCGCCACCGCCACGCTCTTTGGCATCCCCTACGGCGTCACCAGCGGCGGTGTGACCACCGACTATCGCGGCGCCGCCGACCTCACCGTCAAGGCCGACGCCACCCTCCTCCTCACCGAATGTGATTTGCCCGCCGTCGCCGGCACGCCCGACTACGCCCTCTACCCCGTGGGCAAGCGTTCGCTGAAGGTTCAGGGCGGCACCGTCAAGGCCAACACCGGCGCGGCTGTTACAATGGTCTTCGAGAACCCCGAGCCCCAGGCCGCCCCCATCGCCGTCGCCCCCGTCCCCGGCCTCGAGGTCATCGGCTCGGCCAATCTGGAATCCTCCGACACCACCAACTCCTCCCTTTCGCTCGACGCCCTCAAGGGCAACGGCGCCGTCACCCTCTCCGGCGTGGTGCACATCGATTCCGTCCGCCTCGGCGAGGACGACACGCTCACCTTCGACCTCCGCCGCGGTGAGGGCGACGTGGACGACGCCATCGGCGGCTCCCGTGTTACCATCGACGCCGTCACCGGCACCGCCGGCACCGTCCGCTTCGGCCTCCTCGGCACGAACGGCACCACCGGCGAGCAGACCGTCATCGACACCCTCCTCGCGGGCGGCTTCACCGGCACCGTCGGTTTCCTGCTGCCCGACTACACCCGCCTCGACTTCGAGGACACCCAGCTCCCCGAGTTGCCCTTCACCCTCGAGGTCCAGCCCGGCCAGACCGTCGTCATGCGTCTGGATCAGTACGCCGACGCCGACATCCTCTGGCCCGAGGACTGCTCCAACGTCAAGCTCGTCCTCGTCGAGGCCGGCCCCTTCGGCGGCGAGGCCTCCCTCCCCGCCTGGCCCGAGGGCGTGAAGATGGAGTTCCACCGTTACGACGATTCCTCCGATGGCCACTCCGCCCTCCCCGGCGAGGACTACGACGCCACCCGCAACGACGACGGCCTCACCATCGACCTCACCTGGAAGAACCCCGTCCTCACCGGCAAGGTCGCCTATGTCGACGTCGAGTTCAACGGTGATTCCTACAACACCGGCTGGTTCCGCCTCGGCGACGCCAACGGCATGCTCCGTGGCGACGGCAACATCATCGGTTCCGACGAAATCCTGACGGACGGCGATGACTTCACGGCGGCCTTCAACCCGGAGGGTCAAGGCGTGAACCCGCGCCGGCAGCCTTATATCCCCGTGGACGCGCTCCCGGCCTACCCCGACGCCTGGAGCATCGTCGCGCGCGTGACCGCCGCCGAATTCACGAAGACCGTCATGTTGGCCATCGGCGCCAACTACAAAGACGTGACCGGTGGCACGGGCGACGACTTTTCAGGCCGCGACACCCTCGTCCTCGCCACCGGCTCGATGAAGGATCACGGCGACGGCGGCACCGCCGGCGCGGACGATGACGACGACAATGCGGAGGACACCATCCGCCTGTGGCTCATCCGCGGGCGGGATCTCTACGGCGAAAACCCTGCGGTGCCGACGGAGTACCTCGCCCAGGCCTCGCTCCCGCAGGTCACGGAAATGCCCCACCTCTACACCATCACCTACGACAACCGCCACATCCAGGTCTACGTGGATGGCCACTGCCTGATGGACACCACCCTCCCCGAGGACATCAACCTCGGCCCCGGCCTTCAGATCGGCAAGCTCATGGGCGGCGCCAACATCGATGGCGACCACCTCCCGATCGGCGATGCCCTGGCCGAGCAGTTCAAGCCCGTCAACAGTTCTGCCGGCGACGGCGTCGTGGACTTCATCCGCGTTTATCGCGGCATCCTCTCCGACGCGGCCATCGACCAGCTCGTCCGTGAGAATCCGTACATCCACAAAGACCCGGGCGGCGCCGCCTCTAATCACCGTGATGTCCGCTATGTCCGCGTCATCAACGGCGGCGCGGACGAACCCTGGGTGCAGGAAGGCGCATGGCAGCGGCAGCACCTTAGCCTGGGCGGCGATCTTATCTGGAGCAACGACGGCACGTACGCGGAGCCCGCCGAGGGCGCCATCGTGGTGGTCCAGTGCCGCGAAGGCAACGCCACCCTGCGTGTGAATACGCAGAAGGGCGGACTTTTCCCCTCCGCCGACCGCACCTATTCCATGCTGATCGTCACGGGTAAGGACATCGATACGCTTGCGCAGGACGAAGGGTCGGACGACAACTGGATCGGGGGAACCCTTACGATCGCGCCCTACGACGACCCGTCCACGCCCGACAACGAGTGGTACACCGAGCGGACGGACGATGGCGCGTTCCGCTATGGCGTCCTGCGCTTCTCCGGCGGCGCCGGGCAGCGCGTCAATCAGGGCCATACAACGGTGGGAACCTTCTTCAATGAGGGGCACTCGCTGGCGGGCTACGTCCTGACGCACGCCGTCCTGCACGGCTCGGTCATAGACTTGGCTTCGGACGGCGTGGAGATCCGCCGCGGCGTGAACGCCACGTTCCGCGCGGACGACCTCATCACGCGCGGCTTTGACGGCGAGACCTTCCTGCGCCAGCTCACGGGCCCCTTGAGCGGCACGGAGTTCTATCATTACGTCCGTCCTGCGGGGGATGTCTACGGCTACGGTTCCGTCATCGGGAATGCCGACATCTCGTCCAGCAACCAGCAGACCTCGGAGTTCGTCTGGGTGCCGACCTTCGACAACCGGGAGAGCGAATGGAAGCTTGACGACGTGACGCGCGCCAACAGCGAGGTGCTTAAGCGCGAGACGGGCTTCGACAGCAGCACGGTGCAGTTGCCGCAGACAGGCCTCTTCGTCCGCGTGGCGAAGGTGCCGGGGCGGCTCTACCTGGAACTGAACGAGGACGCCGTCCAGCGCGATGGCGCGCTCTCCGAGCAGGCGTGGTACCGTTATGGCTATCACAACGACGTCGCGGCCGAGACCGTCTCGCACATGGAGCCCGAACCGATGCACGAGGGCGACTTCGAGAAGGCGGTCGCGCTCTCCATCCGCCTGGAAAACGGCGAGACCAGGACGCTCCGCGCGGACAGCGCCGCCAATGGGCTGACCGTCAATGAGCTGACCATCGAAAAGCCCAAGGAGGACGACGGAACGGCCAACGAAACCCTCCAAATCCTCCCGCAGGATGGGACGGGATACAGTCTCAAGGTCATGGAGGCCGTCTCCACCGACCGCCGTCTGGAGGTCTATTCCGCGCAGGGTTCCGGATCCGAGGCCGACGCGACGGGCGCGGACGGCGTGCATCTGGCTTACGAGACCGATCCCGGCACCCAGATGAACAATGGCGCGAAGCTCTACGGCGTCGGGACCGGCGTCTACGTGGCCGGCAACACGACGGTGAACCACCCGTTGGACGGCTCCTCCATCGCCCGCATCGAGAGCGCGCACGCGATCCGCTTCGCGGCGGGACAGGAGCTGTCGGCGACGACGGTGGCGGCGGCCAAGAATGCGAGCGTCGAGCAGACGGGGGCGGAGAACGCCTTCCGTGCGGCGGCGATTGAGCTGGCCCAGGGGAGCCGCCTGACCTTTGCGTCCAATGCGGCGACGGTCGACGGGGCCATCACCCTCACCGGCGACGCCACGATTGAGGGCACGGGCACGACGGCGACGCTGACCCCCACGGAGGGCATCCGCGGCCAAACCGGCGCGGAAACGCTGACGCTTGACGCGGCCGATGGCGCCGACTGGAAGTTGCTGAACAGTGACGTGGGCGCCCTGCCGCTGACGAAGACCGGCACGGGCGTGGCGGACATCGCCGCCGACCTGCCGCCGAACGCGGGCTTCGTGGATGTCCAGGAAGGCACGCTCCGCGTGGCCACGGGTCTCGCGGGCGAGGGCCAGGCCGTGGGCCAGGCCAGCCTGAACGTGGAGACGGGCGCGACGCTCGCCCCGACCTCCGGCACCATCGCGGAGGACGTGCTGGCGGAGATTCCCGCCGGGCAGACCGTCTCGGGCTTGGGCCGCATCGACGGCACCCTGCGTCTGGAGACGGACGCGACGCTCGACGCCCGTGAGGCGAACGAGAGCTCCCTCTCCGTGCGCGACGTGCAGACGGATGGCCTGACGGCCCTGGCGGACGTGGACGTCTCCCTGCCCGATGGCGCCTCGGACGGCCTCGTTTTCCTCCGTTCGGACGAAACGACCCTGAACTGGGCGGCCCGTGCCCGGTTGCTGGCGACCGACTCCTCCGCGACCCGTTGGGACGTGTTGCTGCGGTACCGCCCCGGACAGGTCCCCGAAGGCACGGACTATCTGGTCGGCGTCGCCGGCCTGAGCGTGCCGAACCCCGACGGCCTCCCCGAGGATATTCGCCCCGGCGACGACGACCTGGTGGACAACGAGTGGCCCGATGGTTCCGGCGATGACCCCGCCGTCGACGATGAGGTGACCGACCAGATCCAGGGCGGCGGCAACGTCGCCGGCAAAGCGGAGGGATACACGATGGCCAACCATAAGTGGCTGATGGCCCCCGACATCGCCAACGCCTACGCCTGTTTCGGCAACGTCTGGGTCCTCGCGCCGCGCACGACCGACAAGCAGCGTGAAGACTACGCCACGCGCGACCTGCTGATGGCCTATGAGTTTGGCATTTCGCGCATGGCCTTCGTGGAGGGCGGCACGCGCATCGTGGTCGAGGCCAAGCTCCGCAACGCCCTCAAGGATTGCCCTTACTTCACGGACGAACAACTCCAGGGCGCGGGCGCGTTCAAGCCTTCCTACCTGCCCGGCGTGGGACTGACGATCGTCGGCCCCAACGGCCCGCTTGCCGGCGTGACGGAAATCACGGACGAGGCGGTGATCCGTGGCTACGGCTTCTCGCCGGACATGCCCACCACCGAGGTCGCCCGTTGGTTCCTGGTGCCCTACAACGAGGCCAACTTCCCCGCCGGGGAGTCGGCGCACCTGACGGTCAGGGCGATCCCGCCGTCCGAGCCGGCGGCGCCCACCGCGGCGGAGTGAGCGCAAGCAATTGTTCCTTGTGACACGTCAAGGAGCGACCCCGGAGGGCATGTGCCCCCGGGGTCTTTTTTGCCCGAAAGGCATCCATGGCCCAAGCGGGGCGCAAAGCCACGCGGAGGGCGCGGACAAGGCGCCGGCCCCTCCTGCTTCTGGTTCTCCGTCGAATCCCGCTCTCTGCCGCATCCACCGCCACGTCCTCCGGCCCACAAAAAGGCAATCATACACATCGTTGTATCACTCCCCTTCAACGCGTCCCACGTGCGGCCGCGAATGTCCCCATGGCCTTGTGGCGTCGTCACGGCAAAGGCGGGTTCTTGGGAATGGGCATACCGTGGACAGGCCAACCCTTGACGGGACTTGCCGGGGCATGGCGCGTTAGGTTTTGGTGACGGACTTTGACTTTGCCAGGGAAGTGCGTTATACTATCACAACTTTATTTCTTTTACTGGGAGATTTGCCATGTCCGATGTCATCCGCAACGTGCTCGTCGTCAATGCCGGTAGTTCCTCACTTAAGTTCATGTTGTTTGACATGACGAGCGAGAAGATGTTGGCCAAGGGCCAGGTGGAGCGCATCGGCATCGGGAACGCGCTCTTCACCTTCTCGACGGAAGGGTTCGCTGAGAAGCAGAGCCCGTGCGAGGCGCCTGACCATACGTCGGCGGTGCGCCTGGCGTGCAATGCGCTGACGGATCCGGCGAAGGGCGGTTGCCTGCGGCAGATTTCGGACATCGACGCGGTGGGGCACCGCATCGTGCACGGCGGCGAGAAGTATTCGCAGCCGGTGAAGCTGGACGGGCACGCGCTGGCGGAGATCGAAAAGCTCTCGCCTTTGGCGCCGCTCCACAACCCCGGCGCGCTGCAGGGCATTCGTGGGTGCGAGCAGGTGCTGCCGGGGGTGGCGCACGTGGCGGTGTTCGACACGGCGTTCCACCAGACGATGCCGGAGGAGAGCTACCTTTATGCCCTGCCGCGCGAGCTGCATGACAAGCTGGGGGTGCGCAAGTATGGCTTCCATGGGACGAGCCACCGCTTCGTGACGGAACGCGCGGCGGAGGTCCTTGGCAAGCCGCTCGACCAGGTGAACCTGGTGACGTGCCACCTGGGCAACGGTTCCTCCATCTCGGCGGTGAAGGGCGGCAAGTGCTTCGACACCTCGATGGGGATGACGCCGTTGGCGGGCGTGGTGATGGGCACGCGCTCGGGCGACGTGGATCCGGCCATCGCCTTTTATCTGATGAAGAACGGCTACAGCGCCGACGACGTGGACACCCTCTTCAACAAGCAGGGCGGCGTGCGCGCCCTGGGCGGCTCCAGCGACATGCGCGACATCTGCGCGGCCTGCGAGGCCGGCGACCACAACGCGCAGGTGGCATTGGCGCGCCTGGTGCACAGCTATGCGATGTACATCGGCGGGTATGTGGCGCTCCTGGGCCATACGGACGCCATCATCCTTACCGGCGGCATCGGCGAGAACAGCTGGGAGACGCGCCAGGCGCTCCTGAAGGTGCTCGGCGGCCTGGGCGTCACCCTTGACGCGGAGACCAACCGCCAGGTCCGCGGCGTTGAGGCCACCATCTCCGGGAAGGATTCCGCCATCCCCGTGATCGTCATCCCGACGAACGAAGAGCTGATGATCGCCCGCGAAACCTTCTCGCTGTTGAGCAAGTGAGCGTTCCGCAGCCCGTCCACATCCTGTTCGACCTGCGCACGATTGGCTCCCTGACGCCGCCTGCGCGGGTCTATCTCTTGGCGCTGGTGGACGGATTGTTGCCGGCGCTGCTGGAAGGGAATCGCGCGACGGTGGCGTTGCCGCAGGGGATGGCGTTCCCCTTGCAGCGGATCGAGCACCCGAATATCGCCTATCGCACGCTGGCTTGCCCGGCGCGCACACGGCAGGGCGTCCGAGAGCTGGCCGCGCTGGTGCGGCAGTCGCGCCCGGACATCTATTGGGGCGCGGACCCGACGGTGCCCATGCCCGCGACGCCGTGGCGCCGGAGGCGCCTGCGCGTGGCCTACGCCTTCCAGACGCTGACGCGCCCCTCGCCGAACGGGCTGATCCGCTGGGTGGCAAGAAGTTGGCGGCGGCTGACGGTCTATCGGCGGATTTGGCAGGCGGACGCGCTGGTCTGCCCCAGCCATGCGTTGGCGGTGCGGCTGGTGGCGCGGCTGGGATTGCGGGCGCGGCGGCGCGTGCGTGTCATCCTCAACGGCGTCCACCCGCTCTTTCGCCGACATTCCGCGGACGAGATTCTGATGGCGCGGCGGGCGTGGCGGGTCCCGCAGCGCTATGTGATGTTGGCGGGGCACTCCTCCTTCGCGAAGGATTTGGCCGTGCCGCTGCAGGCGCTGGGACAGAATGAAGAGGTCTCGTCCGTCACCTGCGTGGTCGTGGGCGACGCGTGGCTCCCCGCAGCCCTGCGCGAGACGATCCGCGATTGCCACCTGGAGGGCATGGTGCGGTTCATCGACGCGGCGGCGATCTCCCCCGAGGCGCTCTCCGCGCTCTACAGCGGCGCCGTGGCGACCTTTGAGCCCGCAAGCGGCGCGGAATACCGCCCTGCCATCCTGCGCAGCATGGCCTGCGGCACCCCCGTCATCTGCGGGGCGGACGCGGCCAACGGCGAACTTTACGGCAATGCCGCGCTCCGCGTCCATCCCACCGACCCGGCGGAGTGGTCGCGCGCCTTCGTCAGCCTTTCGCTTTCGGCGCCGTTGCGCGAGCGCCTCACGGCCCGTGGGGCGGCCTGCGCGGCGGCGCGTTCCTGGGAGGCCGCGGCGCGTGCGACCTACGGCGTCGCCCGCGAACTGGTCGCGATCCCCTGAGGCCGCCATGGGGATGCGACCCGCGCAAGAGGCCTTTCTGGCGCTTCCCGAGGGGGAGCGGCGGTTCCATGAGCATTTCATGGCGCTGGCGCTGCGTGAGGCGGAGCAGTCCGCCGTGGCCGGCGAGGTGCCGTGCGGATGCGTCATCGTGCGCCTGCCGGAGGGTTCCTTCGAGAAGGGGGTGGCCAATCCCAAGCCGCTTGACGACCCTTGGTCAGCGCGGATTTTGGCGCGTGCGCACAACCAGACCGAGCTGCTGCGCGACCCTACGGCCCATGCCGAGACCATCGCCATCACCGCGGCAGCCGCGGCCCTGGGCGATTGGCGGCTCACGGGGACGGCCGTTTACGTGACGAAGGAGCCATGCCCGATGTGCGCGGGGGCGTTGGTGTGGGCGCGCCCAACGGTGGTGGTGTGGGGGGTAACCGATTTGGAGCGCGGCGGGGAGAGCGCTTTTGGTATACTATCAAGCACTCGGACAAACCATCGCCCGAGGCTGCTCGCGGGAGCCCTTGAGGCGCGTTGCCGCGGGCAATTCATGGATTTTTTCAGGAACCGAAGAAAGGAACCCCGGGAATGAGCAGAAGATTTCTTGCCATGCTGGCGATTGTCGCGGCGGGGGCGCTCATGGCGGCGACGCGTTTCCCCGGGCAGGGATGGAAGGAGCTGCCGGATCCCTGCGCCTCGCCCTACGCGCAGCCCGGCGGCACGCTGGTCTACGCCGGCAGCATCCCCCCCAACAGCTTCAACGGCTATCTGGACAACAACACCTTCACGGCGATGGTCTTCGCCCTGCTCTACCCGGCGATGCTGAACCTGGATACGCGCACGGGCGACTATGGCCCCGGCCTGGCGGACTGGTGGGAGATCAGCGACGACAAGACGCGATACACCTTCCACATCGACCCGCGCGCGAAATGGAGCGACGGCTCGCCCGTCACGGGGCATGACGTAAAGGCGACCTTCGACGAAATCAAGAACCCCAAGAGTCTCACGGGGCAATTCAAGGTGCTCTTCTCCGACGTGGAGAAAGCCGAGGTCGATCCGAACGACGAGCGCACCGTCCACTTCACCTGCACCGCCGTCCACTGGCGCAACTTCGGCAACATCGGCGGCACGCTCAACATCATGCCCAAGAAGCTCATCGACGAGGCCAAGGCCAAATGCCGCGCGGAAGGGCGCGACGAGGCGCTCGCCTTCAACGACTTGAACTTCAACCTCCACATCGTCGGCGGCCCCTACTTCGTCTCCGAACACAAGGAGGGGCGCTACCTGACGCTCAAACGCCGAGCGGACTGGTGGTGTTTCCAAACGCCGAGCGGCCAGGGCCTCTACAACTTCGATCGCATCCGCATCCGCTTCTTCATGGATCAGAACAACGCCTACGAGGCCTTCAAGAAGGGCGAGGTGGACGTTTACGCCGTCTATTCCGCGCGCATCTGGAACGCCGAGAGCGTGGGCGAGCGCTTCGAGAAGAACTGGATCGTCAAGCAGAACGTCCACAACCACGCGCCTATCGGCTTCCAAGGCCTCGCCTTCAACCTGCGCAAGCCGCCGTACGACGACATCCGCGTGCGCAAGGCCCTGGCGCACCTCTTCGACCGCCGCCGCATGGTGCGGTCGCTGATGTACAACTCCTATTTCATGCTCCGCTCCTATTGCACCGACCTTTACGACGTCAACCACCCCTGCCTCAACGCCGACCTCGGGTATGACCCCGACGAGGCCCTGCGCCTGCTTACCGAGGCCGGCTTCCGATTCAACCCCGAATCCGGCAAGATGGAGCGCGACGGCGTGCCCTTCACCGTCCGCCTCCTCTCGCGTTCCACCAGCGACGCCGTCTATCTCGCCCTCTTCAAGGAATCCCTCGAACGCCTCGGCATCGGCCTGGAAATCTCCCAAAAAGACTTCGCCACGTGGATGCGCGAAATGGAAAACTACAATTTCGAGGTCACGCTCTCGGCCTTCTCCAGCGGGCTCTTCCGCGACCCCGAGGCCATGTGGTCCAGCCAATACGCCGACGTCCCCAACGGCATCAACCACCCCGGCTTCCGCGACCCCGAGATCGACCGCCTCGTTGAGCAGCAAAAGACCGAGTTCTCCCTCGACAAGCGCAACGACATCATGCGCCGTATCGACGCCATCGCCGCCGCCGCCGTCCCCCACATCCTCACCTGGAACACCGACTCCACCCGCCTCCTCTATTGGAACAAGTTCGGCACGCCGGATTCCGTCCTCGGCAAATACGGCGACGAGCTCTCCGTCCCCGTCTATTGGTGGTACGACCCGGACTCCGCCCGCGAGCTCGAAGACGCCATGCGCACCGGCGCCCCCCTCCCCGGCCGCGCCGTCGAGGTCTATTACGACGACGTCATGCCCCCCGAGCCCGATCCAGCGCCCCAGCCCGAATCCGAGCCCGCCCCCCAACCGACCACCGAAACGGCCCCCGCAGCCTGACGCCATCCCGCCATGCCCCACCCCGACGACCCCCAAGACGAGCTCTTCGCCTCCCTCGACGAATCCCACGAATCTGAATCCGCCCCCGCAGACGGCGCCGTCCCCGCCGAGGACGCCGCCAAGGCCGATGCCGCCCCGGATATCCGCGACCGAGGCCCCTTCGGCCGGCTGATGGACGACAACTTCCTCAAGTTCGCCGCTTATTCAATCTGCGACCGCGCCCTCCCCACCGTCGAGGACGGCCTCAAGCCCGTCCAGCGCCGCATCCTCCACGCCATGTGGGAAAAGGACGACGGCCGCTTCTCCAAGGTCGCCGGCGTCGTCGGCAACACCATGCACTACCACCCGCATGGCGACGCCGCCATCAAAGACGCCATCGTCACCCTTGCCAATAAACGTTACCTCATCCAAGGCCAGGGCAACTTCGGCAACATCCTTACCGGCGACGAGGCCGCCGCAGGCCGTTACATTGAGTGCCGCCTCACCAAGCTCGCCCGCGAGCAGCTCTTCTCCCCGAAAATCACCGAATACGTCCCCAGCTACGACGGCCGCAACAAAGAGCCCGTCCTGCTCCCCGCCAAAATCCCCCTCTGCCTCATGCTCGGCGTCGACGGTATCGCCGTCGGCCTCTCCACCGCCGTCCTTCCCCACAACTTCATCGAGCTTCTTCAGGCCGAGATCGCCATCCTCCAGAAGAAGCCCTGCCCCACCCTGTTCCCGGACTTCGTCACCGGCGGCGAGATGGACGCCTCGGACTATGACGACGGCCGCGGCTCCGTCAAGGTGCGCGCCCGCATCGAGGAGCGCAAGGGCGAGAAGAACAAGCTCTTCGTCACCTCCGTCCCCTACGGCGTCACCACCGACCGCCTCGCCGAGTCCATCGAGAAGGCCATCAAATCCAAGCGCCTCCCCATCAGGCACATCGACAACTTCACCGCCGAGGCCGTCGAGATCGAGCTCACCCTCAACCCCGGCTCCGACCCCGAGAAGGTGCGCAAGGCCCTTTACGCCTTTACCGACTGCGAGCGTCGCATCCCCAGCCGCATCGTCGTCCTCTCCCAAAACCGCCCCTGCGAGATGACCGTCTCCGAGGTCCTCTCCCGCCACGCCGAGCTTCTCCAAGACATCTTCCGCCGCGAGTTCCAGGTCCGTCTCCGCGAAATCGACGAGCTGATCCTTCGTAAGACCCTCGAGGCCCTCTTCATCGAAAAGCGCATCTATAAGCGCATCGAAGGCGTCAAAACCGCCGAGGCCGTCTCCGCCGAGGTCCGCAAAGGCTTCGAGCCTTACGCCCAGCTCCTTGAGCACCCGCTCACCGACGACGAGATCGACCACCTCCTCAAAATCCCCATCCGCCGCATCTCCCTCTACGACATCAACAAGCACAACGACGAGCTCAACGCCCTCCGCGCCGAGTACGCCCAAATCAACGACGACCTCGCCCATCTTTCCCGCTACGCCGTCAAATACCTCAAAGCCCTCATCAAGGAATACGCCTCCCAGTATCCCCGTCTGACCCAGATCGCCGACGGGTTCCAGCAAATCGACGAGCGCGCCCTCACCTCCACCGAGCTCACCCTTCGCCTTTCCGAGGACGGCTACCTTGGGTACGACATCAAGCAGGGCCAAACCCTTTTCCCCTGTTCCAGCCTTGACAAGCTCTATGTCCTCTGGAGCGATGGCCGTTACCGCTTTATCCCCCCGCCCGACAAGTTTCTCGTCGACGCCACCTACGCCCCCGGCCATGCCTGGCTCGACGCCCTTCGCCCACGCGCCCCCATCCGCTTCTTCGACGTTGGCCTTTACGCCCGCGACGACGTCTTCACCTGCGTCTACTACGAGCCCATCTACGGCTTCACCTACTTCAAGCGCTTCACCTGGGGCGGCATGATCATGAACAAGGACTACGCCCTCATCCCCGAGGGCGCCACCATCCTCCTCTTCTGCAAAGGCACCCCAGAGGCCATCTATGTCAAATACAAATACATGAAGAACCAGCGCATCACCCAGCAGGTCTTCTCCCCCGCCGAGGCCCGCCTCACCGCCGCCTCATCCAAAGGCATCCAGATGACCCCCAAGCAAATCGAGCGCATCTCCACCAAACAGGAGGCCTGGTGGGTTCCCTCCGAAGGTTCCACCAAAGGCGCCCTGTTCACCTGACGCCCAAACGAAAGCCCCGCGACACGGCGCGGGGCTTTTCGTATCCCAGACCTCAACGGGGCCGAGTGTTTTCCCAAAGGAACCGCCACGGGAAGGCGCGCGCCTCCTCGGCGTAATCGATGCCGATGCGCGGCGTGGCGCGGATGCCGCGCGGGCGAGCCGCAAGGAGCCCCAGTTCGGGCGCTTCCGTGGCAATGAACAATTCCGGCCCATCGACAAGCGAGGCCCCGTCAAACGTACGGTCGATGGCCAATGCCTGGCACAGCCGCCCGGGGCCGTTCAGCAAATCCCGCCGTTGTGCGGGGGAAAGCGCCTCCCACGGTCGCCCATGGCGGCGCAACGCCATCGCGTCGTGCCCAAACACGGGCCGTGCGGCGCGAATCAGCACCGCGGAAGGCTCGCCTTGCGGCTCCGTCACCGCGTTGAGGCAATGGTGCATCCCATAGACAAAGTAGACATAGGCCGTTCCCGGGGCGGCGAAAAGCGACTTCGTCCGCGCCGTCCGCCGGTAGCCATACGCGTGGCACGCCTTGTCGCAGCGCCCGACGTACGCCTCCGTTTCACATATCACGGCCGCCGCCCACGTCCCCTCCAACCTGCGGAGCAACAACTTGCCAAGCAGCGCCCGCGCCACACGCACGGTGTCACCCGCATAAAATGCCCCTGGAAGCCCCTTCATACCTTGCCGACCTCTGTAGGCAACGACGTACGCCCAATCGGTGTAATCACGTCCCTCTTCATAGGGGATTCACCTGATACGGTGTTTGCAAAAGATGCGCAATGCCCGTCCTTTGCCAATCTTTGAAGCCGCTCTTAGAGCCGGCGTCTCTACGTTTATCACGAATAACAAAAGCAAGTCATTGAATAAAGAACTCAAATTAGGCCTCCGCCATCTGCCCCAAATTGGATCTACACACCTGTTCGACGCCCCATTATCGGGCATGTGCCATCTGGCACAACAACTTCTTTCTTGTGCTTTGGCTCAAAGGTTGGGCCAGTGGAGGAAGGCCCAAAAATGGGTCAGCGTAAAGGCGACGACCGCGCCGGTGACCATGCCGCCGTAGACCTCGGTGCGGGTGTGGCCGAGCATTTCCTTGAGGGGGCGGGCGGGGAACTTGCGTTCGTGGAAAAGTTGTCGGGTGATTTCGTTGAGGAGGCGGGCCTGGAGGCCGGCCGCGCGGCGGACGGTGGCGGCGTCGAACATGGTGATGGCGGCGACGACGCTGGCGACGATGGTGACGGGTGCGGCCCAGCCTTGCCCGAGGCCAAGGCTGACGAAAACGCCGGTGACGAGGGCGGAGTGGGCGCTGGGCATCCCGCCGGTGCTGGTGAGATAGGTGAAGTCGAGGTGGCCCGTGCGGAAGGCGCCGCGGGCCATCTTGATGAGCTGGGCGACGCACCAGCCCATGAAGCCGCTCCAAAAGTAGGGGTTGAGGAAGTAGAGCCAGAAGTCGAGAGCGAGGCGGGTTTCTTCTGCGTCCATCAATTGTCCTCCGAGGCGCCTTTGAGCACGGCGATGAAGGCGGATTGGGGCACGTTGACGGTGCCGAACTCTTTCATGCGCTTTTTGCCTTCGGCCTGTTTCTTGAGGAGCTTTTGCTTTCGGGTGACATCGCCGCCGTAGAGCTTTGCGGTGACGTCCTTGCGGAAGGGGCGGATGTCTTCACGGGCGATGATGGTACGGCCGATGCAGGCCTGCACGGGGATTTTGAACATGTGCGGGGGGATGGTCTCGCTGAGGGCCTTGCACATTTGCTTGCCGCGGGCGACGGCTCGGTCGCGGTGAACCATGCAGGAGAAGGCGTCGACAGGCTCGCCGTTGAGGAGGATGTCCAGGCGGACGATGTCGCTGGCCTGATAGCCGTGGGGCTCGTAGTCCATGGAGGCGTAGCCGCGGGAGATGGATTTGAGGGTGTCGTGGAAATCGATGAGGATTTCGTTGAGGGGGAGAATGCAGGTGAGGATGACGCGCTGGGCGTCGAGCGATTCGGTGGAGTCTACGATGCCGCGGCGCTCCATGACCAGGCGCATGATGTCGCCGATGCAGGCGCTCATGGTGATGACGCGGGCCTTGATCATGGGCTCCTCGATCATCTCGATGCGGGTGGGGTCGGGAAGGAGGACGGGGTTGTCGATTTCCTGCACGGTGCCGTCTTTGAGGGTGACGCGGTAGACGACTGCGGGGTGGGTGTTGATGATGTCGAGCTGGAACTCGCGGCGGAGGCGCTCTTGGACAACCTCCATGTGCAACAGGCCGAGGAACCCGCAGCGGAAACCAAAGCCGAGCGCGGCGGAGCTTTCGGCGTGGAAGGTGAAGGCTGAGTCGTTGAGATGGAGCTTTTCGAGGCCGGCTCGGACCTTGTTGTATTCGTCGGTGCTGACGGGGTAGATGCCGCAGAAGACGGTGGGATGGATTTCCTTGAAGCCATGGAGGGGCGTCTGCGCGCCGTCGCGCTGGCTGGTGAGCGTGTCGCCGACCTTGATGTCGGAGGGATCCTTGATGGCGCCGACGATGTAACCGACCTGGCCGGGCTCAAGGACGTCGACGGGCTTTTGCGAGGGGGAGAAGATGCCGACCTCCTTGACGGGGGTGGTGAGCCCGGTGGACATGAATTTGAGGGCGTCGCCCGCGCGGATGGCGCCGTCGACGACGCGGACATAGGTGATGACACCGCGATAGACGTCGAAGACGGAGTCGAAGACAAGCGCACGGAGCGGGCCGGCAAGGTGCTCGGATTTGGGCGCGGGGACGCGGCGGACGATTTCCTCGAGGACTTCCGGGACCCCGACGCCGGTCTTGGCGGAGATGAGCAGAGGCGGATCGACGGGGATGCCGAGGACGTCCTCGATTTGGTGGATGACGCCGGGGACGTCGGCGCTGGGGAGGTCGACCTTGTTCAGCACCGGGATGATCTCGAGGTTCGCGTCAATGGCGAGGTAGGCGTTGGCGACGGTCTGGGCCTCGACGCCCTGGGCGGCGTCGACGACGAGGATGGCGCCCTCGCAGGCGCCCATGGCGCGGCTGACCTCATAGGCGAAGTCGACGTGGCCGGGGGTGTCGATGAGGTTGAAGCGATAACGCTTGCCGTCTTTGGCGGTATAGGCCATCGTGACGGGGTGGCTTTTGATGGTGATGCCGCGCTCGCGCTCCAAATCCATCGCGTCGAGCGTCTGCTCTTTCAATTGACGCGGGTCAATGGCCTTCGTCAGCTCCAAAATCCTGTCCGAAAGCGTCGTTTTGCCGTGGTCGATGTGCGCGATGATGCAGAAGTTGCGCGTCTGTTCCAGCTTTTTGCCATAGTCCATGCGCCTCATTTTACCATAACTGGACACCCGTCGGGTGCTTTTGATAGACTTACGATAACCAACGAAAAGGAAACGTATGAAAAAGTCTTTGCTCTTCGCCGCACTTTTCGCACTCACTGCGCCGCTTGCCGCGCAGCCCGCCCTCGGCCGCGTGCCGGCAGACGCCGACCTTGTGTGCGTCAGCGTCAGCGATCCTGCCCTGGACGCCGCCATTCAGAAGGCATGGCAGCCGTCCTTTGACAAAGTCGGCCTCACCAAGGACGAGCAGCAAAAGGCACGGGAGGAGCTTTTTGGAAAGTGCCCGCAGCTTGAACCCTTCCTGAAGGCCGCCTTCGGGTACAACGACGACTTCACCGTGTCCTCCGCAACCGGGTGTCTCGTCAGCGCCAAACTCCCGACATTCGAAGGCGAGACCAAAACCCCCAGAGATTATTGGATGTACCTCTTTGTCGACAACCCCAAGGCCGACCTCCCGGCGATGGAAAAACTCGCACGCGAGGGAATCGCCGAGCACTTCTCCGACAAGGTGCGCTTGGAGAAACGCGGCGATTGGTGCGTCCTGAAGCCCATGGGCAACGGACTTGATGACCTCCCCTTCCTTGGGTGGCGCGGCGTCGAGGGCGGTTGGGTCGTCGCCATTGCGGAGACCCAAGCCAAGGCCGACGCCTTCCTCGCCGGGAAGACGCCAACCCTCCAGGCCGGGGACAAGCTGGCCGAGGCCTTCAAGGCTCCCGTCCAAGATGCGTACCGGAGCTCCGTCATCGTCAAGGATGTCTCCGGCCTCATCGAGCGTTACCTTGCCGACGAGCCGAACGCGCGCCAACAGCTTATGATGGCTGCCAACTGGCTCTTCAAGACCTCCGCCCTTCGGTATGATTTCCTCACCACGGCCGACCGTTGTACCTTCGCCCTTACCCTTGAGGCGCCAGACGCCGAAACCGCCGCGCTCCTGCGCGACCAGCTCGTGACGTTCAAGGTCATGCTCGGCCAGATGATCATCCCCATGGCCCTGCAAAAAGCCGACTCCGCCTTTGCCAAGCTCATCGGCGCCACCGAGGTCACGCTCACCGGCAACGCCGCCACCGCCACCCTTTCCATCTCGCCTGACCAGTTTGCCGCCGCCCTCGCCGAAATCAAGGCGTTTCAGGAGCGTCTGCAGGCCGAAACCGCCCAGCAGGCAACGCCCTGGGAGGACGATGCCGAAGAATCGCTCGAGCCCATGAGCGAGGAAGAGGCCAAGGCCATCCTCGACGGGCTTGAACTCGATGACTGAAAAAGGAACACGCCCATGAAAACCTTTGTCTGTTCCGCCCTGATCGCCGCCCTCGCACCGTTCGCCTGGTCTGCGCCCAATCCCCTCCGCGTCCTGCCAAAGACGGAAATCCTCGCGCTCTTTGACCGCACGGACGACCTCGCCGCCGCGCTCAAAGTCTGGCGCGACGCCTATGAGCAGGCCGGCCTGGTCAGCGGCGCCGATGATCGCCTCGTTGATGACTGCACGGATGAGGTGATGGCGCTCGTGTTTGGCCTTTCCGAAGACGGCAAAACCATGTCCGCAAAGTCCATCACCTGCGTTCTCACGCTTCCGGAGGATCGCGCCGCCCTCATCTGCTTCGGCAAGGAGGGCACCAAATGCCCCAAAGGGTTCGGCTGGTACGTCGCCGTGGAGAACCCGAAAGTCGACCTTGCCGCCCTTGAGGCCTTAAGCCGCAAACGGCTCAAGGCGGACGAGGAGGCCCTTGTCATGGACGGCGAATGGCTCACGATCCAGTCGCCGGCGGATCCCACTTTCGTTGGGTGGCGCGCCATCGACGAAGGCCTCGGCTTTGCCATTTGCGCAGACCGCGCGGAGGCCGACGCCGCCTTTGCCAACCCCACCGCCCCAAGCGGCCTCCTCGCCGAATCGCTCAAGGCGCCCAACACGCAAGGCCCCTGGGCCCGCATCGTCTTCCCGGACGTCCAGGCGCTTGTCGACTGTTTCATCCAGACGCCCGAGGATCGCCAACAGCTGGCCATTCAGGCGCCCGGACTCGACCAGCTCCGCGCCGCCACCCTCACCGCCTCCTTCAAGCCCGACGGTACCTTCCGCCTCGGCATCGCCCTCGAGGCCGCCGACGCCGAGGCCGCCCAGCTCCTGCGCGACCAGCTCATCGCCCTCAAGACCCTCTACGGCCAGATGATGCTCCCCATGCTCACCGGCCTGCCCGATTCCAAGGCCGCCGACCTCGTTCGCCGCGTCGCCGTCGGCACCGCGGGCGCCTCCGCCACCCTCGACTTCACCCTCACCCCCGCCGAGGCCATCGCCGCCGCCAAGGAGCTCCAGGCCGCCCGCCAAAAGGCCAAGCCCGCCCTTTCCGGCACCTCCGGCGACCCCTTTGAGGACGACACCCTCCACTTCGGCGACAAGCCCTGAACGAAGGTGGCACGATGCTCTCCAGGCGCGCATTTTTGGCGACGTGCGGGCTGACGCTGGCGGGGTGTGCCGCCGTGGGGAAGCCGCGCGCGCGGCCCAACCTGGTGCTCGTCTTCCCAGACCAGATGCGCGCGCAGTCGATGGGCTTCATGGGCGGCGACGCCGTGCGCACGCCGCGCCTGGACGCCTTCGCCGAGCAATCCCGCGTCTTCACCCAGGCCGTCAGCAATTACCCCGTCTGCAGCCCCTTCCGGGCCATTCTCATGTCCGGCGCGCTCCCGTGGGTCAGCGGCGTCACGGGCAACTGTTTCTCCACCGAGGACAGGCGCGGGCCAGAGCTTCGTGCCGACCTGACCTGCTGGTCGGATGTTTTGGCGCGGGCGGGCTATGACCTCTGCTACATCGGCAAATGGCACCTTGACGCGCCCCATCGCCCCTGGGTGCCGACTGCCAACAACCGCGGCGTCAAGAAATGGAACGAATGGTGCCCGCCCGCGCGGCGCCATGGATTCAATCGCTGGTATGCCTATGGCACCTACGACGACCATCTCCGCCCAATGTATTGGGACACCGGGGCTGGGCGCGACGGATTCCGTTACGTCGATGCCTGGGGCCCCGAGCATGAGGCCGACCGCGCCATCGCCTTCCTGCGTGAGACGAAGGGGCCCTTCGCCCTTGTCGTCTCCATGAATCCGCCGCACACCGGCTACGCGCTCGTCCCGGAGCGTTACAAGCGGCATTACGCCGAACTTGACCCAACCGCGCTCGCCTCGGGCGACTATCCGCCTAAGGGCACCCCGATGGGCGACCATTTCCGTGAAAGCATCGGGCTCTATCTCGCCGCCGTGGAGGGGGTCGACGAGCAGTTCGGCCGCATTCTGGACGCACTCGATGAGGGTGGCCATGCCGAGGACACCATCGTCCTCTTCTGCTCAGACCATGGTTGCTGCCTTGGCGCTCACGGACTGCCCGCCAAAAACAACCCCTTCGAGGAATCCATGCGCATCCCCTGCCTGATCCGTTGGCCCGGGCACATCGCCCCGGGGCAAGACGCCGGGCTCGTGGACGCCTTTGACCTCGCCCCCACCCTGCTCGGCCTTCTGGGGCAGCCCATCCCAGCGCACATGGGCGGCCGAAACCTTGCGCCCTATCTGCTTGGACAGCTCGGCGCAGACCTTTCCGAACCCCGCCTTTACTTCTACCTTACCGCCGGCGCGGCTGTTGACGCGTTCCCCACCCTGCCCGTTCCCCTAGGCCCCGAAGCGCCGCAGGGCGAATTCCCCTCCGGCAAGCGCGGCCTGCGCGGCGCCGCGATCAAGTCGGCCTTTGTCTACGATGCCGCGACCCGCACCCTCGGCGCCGCGCTCTGGGATCTCGCCGCAGACCCGTACGAGACACGTAACCTCGCCGCCGAGCGTCCGGACCTCCTGGCCGCCCAACGCGCCGCGCTCAAATCCCGGCTCGCCGCCATCGGCGATCTCTTCGCACGACTGTTGTGATATGAACGAAATCCTTCCCAACGTCATCGAGCTCAAAGAGGGCGACCACGTCTTCCCGCTCCGAGACCTTGTCCCAGAAGGCACGCCGCTGGAGATTGAGATCGGCTGCGGCAGCGGCCGTTTCATCGCCGCAAACGCCGCCAAACGCCCGGAAGTCCGCTTTCTTGCCGTCGAGCGCATGATGGAGCGCCTCCGCCGCTGCTCCAGGAAGGCCCGGCAAGGCGCGCTCCACAACCTCACCTTTGTCCGCGTCGAAGCCGGGCGTTTCGTGCGCGAGCTTCTGCCAAACGCCTGCTGCCAGGCCCTTTACCTCTTTTTCCCAGACCCGTGGCCCAAGCGCCGCCACCACAAAAACCGCTTTTTCAGGAAAGAGATGTGCGACGTTCTCGCCCGCATCCTCGTCCCCGGCGGGGCCTTCTATCTCTCTACCGACCACGAGGATTACTTCCTCGAGGTACGCAACTGGCTCGCCGCCGACCCGCGCTTCGAGCCAATCGCGCCCCTTGTCCGCCCCGAAGACGAGCAGACGGACTTTGAACGCCTCTTCCTCTCCAAGGGCGACCCCATCCACGACTGCGCCTTCCGCCTCAAGCCATGATCCGCATCGATTTCCATGCCCACGCCTTCTCGGCCCACACCGCGCCGAAGGTGCTCTCCGGTCTTGTGGCCCTGGCCCACCGCACCTGCCCCGGCTTTGCCCCGCATGGCGACGGCACCGTGGCCGACCTCATCCGCGCCGAACGCGAGGCGGGCTTTGACCGTTTCGCCATCTGCAACATCGCCACCCGCCCGGAACACCATGCCTATATGGCCAAGTTCCTTGCCAACCTGCGCGCCGGCGCGATGGGCGAGGAAGCCCGAAGCCGCATTATCCCCTGTGTCTCCCTCCACCCGTACGACCCGGACGCCGCCGCGCACCTCAAGGCCCTCATCGCCCTCGGCGCCCGTATGGTCAAGCTCCACCCCTATTCCCAAAACCTTCCCCTCGACGATCCCGCCTTCATCCGCCTCCTCTCCCTTTGCCGCGACGCAGGGCTCCCCGTCCTCTGCCACACCGGGCACGACATCACCGCGGGAGAGGACGACCTCGCGGGGCCTCGCCTCATCGTGCGCGCCCTCGATGCCGTCCCTGGCCTGAAACTCGTCTGCGCGCACTGCGCCGCGTGGCGCCACCCCGAGACGCTCGATCTGCTCCTTGGCCGGCCCGTCGGCGTCGACCTCGCCTTTCAGCCGGCCACGGGCGTCGAACCCATCATCCGGCGTTTCGCCGCCGAACACCCGCAGGAGCACCTCTATTTCGGTAGCGATTGGCCATGGGCCTCTCCGGCCGAGCATGCCGCGCGCATCGCTTCCTGGGGGCTTCCCCAGGACAGGCTTGAGGCCATCTTCGGCGGGAACGCCGCCCGCCTTCTTTCCCTCTGACCGGCCCCTCCCCTGCCCGAGCGCCCGAAAAGGCGGCAAAAGGCGAGGTGCGCCTCCTCCCCCTACGCCCGCATGAAGAGCTCAGCGCCCGGCGAGAAAAGCCTCGGCGTTTGCCGAAGTCACCCCGGCCAGTTCGTCGACGGGCATTTGACGGCACTTGGCCAGGGCACGCAGAATAAGGGGAAGATTGGCGGGGCTGTTGAGAAGGGCGTGATATTGCCCAAGGACCAGCGGCTCCCCGCCGATGGGGAAGAGGTCCGGGGAATCCGTCTCAACCAGAAGACGCTCCAGCGGGATGGCGGCGGCGAGGCGCGGAAGCGTCCGCGCACCGGGGGAAAGAAGCGCACCGCCGACGCCAAACCAGACATTGGGACGGCGGAGGATGGGATGCGCCAGAAGATCCGGGGAGAAGGAGACGCCATGGAGAAAGATGGCCGGGAGGCGCGCGGCCCACGGCTCCAGCGCCCGAAGGAGGGCGCCCCAGGCCCGCGCGCCATGGAGGACGACCGGGCGCCCCAGGCGGGCGGCCAGGGCGAGCTGGGCGTCAAGCGCGGCACGCTGGGCGGCGCCGCCATCAAGGGGACGGCGGATGCCGTCAAGGCCAATCTCGCCGACGATGGCCGCGGGATCGGCGCGAAGGGCGCCGGTCAGGAACTCAAGCCAATCCGGGCAGGCCGTGGCGACGTGCCACGGGTGGAGGCCGAACCCGGTGGCGACGCGCAAGGCACACCGCACTTCCACATTCCACTCCTCCGGGCGCGAGGCGCAGTCGATGCACGCAGTGACGCCGGCCTCGAGGGCCTCCTTGACAAAGCGGGCGTGGTAAGGCAGAATGCGCGCGTCGCGGAGGTGGAGGTGGGCGTCGAACATGAGCGCGGAAGAAAGCCCCTCTTAGGGCCAGAAGACCTTGGGCGCAGGGCTGAGGCGAACATCTTCCGCAGAAGGGAGCGCGGCATAACGCGCGAGCATCTCATCAAGGCTGTCGCCGCCGAGCTTCTCGGTGAGGGCGGCGGCAAGCTCGATGAGCAGGACGCTCTCGAGGACGACGCAGGCGCGGGGGACGGGGCAGGTGTCGGAGCGCTCGTAGGCGGTCTGGGCGGCCTCGTGCGTGGCGAGGTCGACGCTCCGTTGGGGGGCCAAGGTGGTGGGGATGGGCTTCATCGCGGCGCGCACGACGAGGGGCTGGCCAGTGGTGATGCCGCCCTCCAGCCCGCCGGCGCGGTCGGTGGGCCGAAAGATGCGGCCGCCCTCATCGAGGACGATGGGGTCGTGGCAGGCGCTGCCCTCAAGGGCGGCGTTGGCAAAGGCGTCGGCGAAGGCCACGCCCTTGATGGCATTGACGGAGAGAACCGCCGCGCCGAGGCGGGCGTCGAGGCGGCGCCCGGGGGTGACGTAGGAGCCGAGACCGACGGGCAGCCCGTCGACGACGCAGACGATGAGCCCGCCGAGAGTCTCACCCTTGGAACGGGCGATGTGGATGGCATTGGCGTAGGCATCCTCCTGCGCCTGGGAAGGCGCCCGACTGGGGGAACGCCCGGCGAAGGCAAGCGCCTCGCGCAACGGCGTGACGGCCTCGGGGACGGCGCCAAGCGCGGCGACGTAAGAGGAGGCAGCGATGCCAAACCGGCCCAGGAAGGCCCGCGCGATGGCACCGACTGCGACGCGACAGGCTGTCTCGCGGGCGCTGGAACGCTCAAGGGCGGGGCGGATGTCGTCGAAGCCGTATTTGACGCACGCTGCAAGGTCGGCATGGCCGGGGCGGGCGACGGTGTAGGCGGGGACGGGCTTGCCTTTCCAGGCGGCGTGGTCGCGGTTTGGGATGGAGAGGGCGATGGGCGCGCCGGTGGTGCGCCCCGCCATGACGCCGGCAAGGATGGCGGCGCGATCGGTCTCGATATCCATGCGGCCGCCGGCGCCGGCCTTGAGCTGGCGCCGGGCGAGGTCGGCGGCAAGAAGGTCTTCGTCAAGGGGAAGCCCGGCGGGGACGCCCTCGACGATGACGGTGAGGGCGGGCCCGTGGGATTCGCCTGCGGAGAGGTAACGGAAGGCCATTGCGCGGACTCCTTAGCGGTGCGCAAGCACGCCCGCCCAGGCGGCTGCCAGGAGGAGCGTGACAAGCACCCGGATGGCGCGGAGCCGTTCCGGGTCGTGGATTGCGATGAGGTGGGCGTAAAGGTGGCGAAGCACCTTACTTTGCCTCCAGGGCCTTGACCTTGGCCTCGAGATCGGCCACCTTTTTCTTGAGCTTGTCGACGAGGCGCGGGAGAAGGAGCCCCTCGGCGAACTTGCGTTTGGGGATGGCGGGGGTACCGGCGACGTATTCGCCCTCCGGCACGTCCTCCTTGACGCCGGCCTGGGGGGCGACCTGCGCGCGCTCATGGACGGTAAGGTGGCCCGAGACGCCGGCCTGCGACCAGATGAGGGCCCCGGACTCGATCTTGGCGCTGCCGGCGATGCCGGCCTGGGCGATGATGCCGACGAAGGGGGCGATCTGCACGTTGTGGCCGACCTGGACGAGGTTGTCGATCTTCACGCAGTCGCCCACGCGGGTACGGCCGAAGCGGGCGCGGTCGATGCAGGTGTTGGAGCCGATTTCGACGTCGTTGCCGATTTCGACGATGCCGACCTGCGGCACCTTGGTGATGACGGGGCCCTGCGCGCCGATTTCGACGGTGTAGCCATAGCCGTCGGTGCCGATCTTCACGCCGGCGTGAAGGATGACCCGGTCGCCGAGCACGCACGATTCGCGGATGTTCACCTGCGGGTAAAGGTGGCACCCTTTGCCGATGGCGACGTGCTGGGCGATGAAGACGAGGCCGTCGATGACGGTGCCGTCGCCAATCGTCACGCCATCCTCGATGACGGTGTAGGGGCCGATATAAACCGCTTTGCCCAGGGTGACGCCCTCGCCGATGACGGCCGTGGCGTGGATGCCGGGTTCACGAACGACGGGCTTGGGGCCGAAGATGGGCGCGAGCGAGGCAAAGGCCTTGTTCGGCTCGTCCACGCGGATGAGCGTGGCGGGACAGTCGCCCGCGTAGTCGTGCGAGACGAGGACCGCCGTGGCCTTGGTGTCCTTCATCTGCGCGGCATACTTGGGGTTCGCGAGGAAGGAGACGTCCCCCTCACGGGCCTCCAGGAGGCTCGCCATCGCGGAAATCTCGGCTTCACCGTCGCCGGTGAACGTACCATTGACGGCCTTTGCGACTTTACTCAGCTTCATGCGCGGGCTCCTCCGGTTGTGCGGGGGTGGACGCCTCGGCGATGGGCGCAGGGGCCTCGCCGACGGCCTCAGGAACGGCATCGGGCGTTCCCGCCGGGGCTTGGGGCTCCACGGCAGACTCGGGCTCCACGGTCGGCTCCTCGGCGGCGGGGGCGGCACCTTGGGTCGGGGGTTCCGTCGCGGGCTCCTCGGCGGCGGGGGAGGCATCTTGGGACGGGGGTTCCGTCGCGGGCTCTTCGGCGGAAGCCTCGGGGTGGGGCTCGCCTTCCTTGGGCTCGCGCCTCATCTCCTCGGGGAGCTTGCGGAACTTGGGGAAGTCCTCGGGCAGGGCCAGGACGCCGTTGTAGTACTCCACGATATGGCCCTTCTGGAAGAGGAAGGCGATCTGGCGCGCGATGACGGCGATGTCCATGTCCGCAAGCTCGGCCTTGAGCGCGGAGAGGAGCTCGGTGCGGGTGCAGAGCGGATGGGCGGCCACATAATCGAGGGCGGACTTGATTTCGCGCACGGCGTGCTCGGCGGTGAAGGGCGCGAGGGCGACGTTGGCGACGAACTCCGGGCCGCGCGCGTCGTTCCCGCGGAAGAGCGAGAACTTACGGTGGCGGAAAGCTCCGCGCAGGGCGAAGAAGAGGGAGCGCGGGTAGCGCTGCTCGTCGCGAAGAGTGTATTTCAGGAGCAGGCGCAACGGCAGGGAGGGCGAGGTCTGCGCGAGCGTGACGGGCAGACAGACATGCTTGGCCGAGCCGATGAGCTTGGGCAGGATGTCGCGGCGGAAGATGGCCTCGGCCTGGTCGCGGTTGTACGCGGGGGATTGCCCCGCGGGGGCCTCGGCCTCGGGGGGCGGCTCGGACGCGGCCTCACCCTCGGCGGGGACGGGCTCGGCGGGCTTCTCCTCGGGGGCGGGGGCGACGGGCTGCACCTTCAGCCGATAGACGGTCTGGGTGGTGACGGATTGCTTCCAGGCCTCGATCGATTCGGGGTCGGTGTGCATCTCAAGGGTCTTGAGATAGTCGCGCTCAGAGAGCTTGGCACGGGCGGCGAGCTCAGCCACGCGGTGACGGTAGCTGTGGTGGTTGGGCGCGCCGACCCATTCGCCGGAGAGGGTGCACTTGGCCACGCGCGGGAAGTTGCCGGAAGGCGGGTCGCACGGTTCCTCGGCCACGTCGAACCAGTCGCTGAGGTGGCTGGCCAGCAGGTGCTGGGCGATCTCCGCCTCGGAAAGGGCCACGAGCCCGCAGGTCTTGCACGTCCAGAAGCGCACGTCGGTCTCGGGCTTGGCCTCGAATCGCACCAGGCAGGCCTGGGGGTTCTCAAGGAAGAGGTTGACGAACTTCTTGACGGGGAAGGCGACGTGGGTGCCTTGAAGCGTCTTGATGATGACGCCCAGGTTCTTCTGATTGGGAAGGATGCGGATCTCGGCGTCGAGCGGCTTCACGGGCTCGCGGCGCTCGAAAGGACGGGAACCCTCGCGGCGGGGGCGGCGCTCGCCTTCTGGGCGGTCACGGCGGGGGCCGCGGTCGGCGCGCTCGGGCCGATCGCCGTTGCGGTCGCGGCGGGGCGGGCGGCGGTCGCCGTCAATCCCGCGGCGCGGCGGGCGATCTCGGCGGGGGCGTTCCTCGCGGCCGGTGCGCTCGTCGTAATTCTTGCCCTGGTAGCGGCTGACGTAATCCTCGGCGGAACCGCGGGCCCAGGCGGGGGCGAAGTCGAAGCCGAAGGTCTCGGGGGTCTCTGCGTCGCTCATCGTGCGTCGCTCCTTTAGGCCTGGCCCTGGGCGACGGCGGCCAAAAGCCCGCCGGCAAGGATCAGGCGTTTCTGACGGTCGGACAGCTCGGTCGTCACGTCGAACGTGTTGTTGTTGGAAAGGTCTCTCACCGTCGCGCGGCCGGTCTCGACGGCCTGGCGCAAACCCTCGATGACAAGCGCGTCGCCCTGCGAAACACGCTCGTAATCCGCCGGGTCGGCGAAGACGAAGGGGACGATGCCGAAATTGATGAGGTTGGCGCGATGGATACGCTCAATGGATTTGGCGATGACGGCGCGCACGCCCAAATACATGGGGCAGAGGGCGGCGTGTTCGCGCGAGGAGCCCTGGCCGTAGCTTTCGCCGGCGACGATGACGTTGGCCTTGCCGGCGTCGCGGTTGGCCGAGGCGGCGGCGTAGAAGCCCGGGTCGGTGTGCTCGAAGACGTACTTGGCGTATTCGGGGATGTTCGAGCGGTATTTGAGGCGCGCGCCGGCGGGCATGATATGGTCGGTGGTGATCTTGTCGCCCACCTTGATGGCGGCCACGCCGTCGAGGCGCTCGGGGAGCGGCCGGCCGGGGGGCACCTGGCCGATGTTGGGGCCGCGCACGATGGGCGTTCCCGCGACGCCCGCGCCGGCGGTTTCGCGGTAGAGGAACATCCCGTCGTCAATGGTGAAGTGCTCGGGCAGGGACACGGCGGGCACGGCGAGCGCGCGCGGGTCGGCGAAGGCGCCGGCGAGCGCGGAGGCCGCGGCGGTCTCGGGGGAGACGAGGTAGACCTTGGCCGATTGGGTGCCGGAACGCCCCTCGAAGTTACGGTTGCTGGTGCGCAGGCAGACGGCGTCGGTGCTCGGGCTCATGTGCGCGCCGATGCAGAAGCCGCAGGCGTTCTCGAGGATGCGGCAGCCGGCGGCGATGAGGTCGCTCAGCAGCCCTTCGTCGGCGAGCATCCGGACGACCTGCTTGGAGCCGCAGGCGATGCCGACCTCGACGTCGGGATGGACCTGCTTGCCCTTGAGGAGCAGCGCCACGGTCTTGATGTCGCGATACGACGAGTTGGTGCAGGAACCGATCATGATCTGGTTCACGCGCTGGCCCACATGCTCGGCGATGGTCTCGACGTTGCCGGGGTTGTGCGGCGCGGCGGCGAGGGGCTCGACGGTGGAGAGGTCGAGCGCCCAGGTCTCGTCGTAGGTCTCGTCATCCGCGGTGAGCGGCGCCCAATCCTGCTCGCGGCCCTGGGCCTTGAGGAAGGCGCGGGTGACGTCGTCGGAGGGGAAGACGGAGGTGGTGACGCCAAGCTCGGCGCCCATGTTCGCGATGGTCGCGCGGCTGGGCACGTCGAGCGCGGCCAACCCGGGGCCGTAATACTCAAAGACCTTGCCGACGTTGCCCTTGGAGCCAAAGCGGCGGAGCACGGCGAGGATGACGTCCTTGGCCGAGACGCCGGGCTGCAGACGGCCCGTCAGGCGGATGCCGACGACTTTCGGCCAGGCGATATAATAGGGCCCGCCGCCCATCGCCACAGCCACGTCGATGCCGCCCGCGCCGATGGCCACCATGCCGATGCCGCCACCCGTGGGCGTGTGCGAGTCCGAGCCGATGAGCGTCTTGCCGGGCTTGCCGAAGCGCTCCAGGTGGAGCTGATGGCAGATCCCGTTGCCGGGCTTGGAATAGACGATGCCGAACCGCTTCGCGACGCTCTGGAGATAATCGTGGTCGTCGGCGTTCTCGAACCCGATCTGCACCGTGTTGTGGTCGACGTAGCTGACGGAAAGCTCGGTCTTCACCCGGTCGATGCCCATGCTCTCAAACTGCAGGTAGGCCATCGTACCGGTGGCGTCCTGCGTCAGGGTCTGATCGATGCGGATGCCCACCTCATTGCCCACGACGGGCTCGCCGGAAACCAAATGCGCGCGAAGGATTTTTTCGGTGACGTTCATGCTCGGATGTCTCGGATTAGGCGGCCTGCTTGGCCAACCAACGACGCTTGATGGCGAACCAGAAGGGCGCCACGTAGATGAAAAACAGGGTCACGGGAACCAGATAACAGCAGCACACCACCGCCGTCTTAGGCCCAATGAAGAGTCCCAGGAAGGCCAGCACCCCGATGAACTGCCCAATCGGCGTGTTCGTCGGCTTCGGGTACTTGAAGGGCGACACCTGCAGGAGCAGGCAGATGACGCAATTCGCGTACATCACCCACGCCAACCACCCGCCGGCCTGCAGATCCAGCCATGCCGGGGCCACGTCATAGCCCTTCTCCAACGCCTCGATGAGCAGGACGATGCCCGCCAGGCAAAGCGCGTTCACCGTGATGGGCATCCCCGTGTAGCCGCTCATGCCGTGATCCTCGTCCACCACCTTGAAGCGCGCCAGGCGAATGGCCCCGGAGAGGACGATTGCGATGGACAGGAGGGCCCCCACCGGATGGAGCGTCGGCGCCGGTGCCGAGAAGTCGTGGAAGAGATAGAAGTACATCAGCATCGCCGGCGCGATGCCGAAGGCCGTGATGTCCACGAAGGTGTCGAACTCCGCGCCGAAGGCCGTCGAGGCCTTCAGCATCCGTGCCATCGTGCCGTCGATGCCGTCGAGGATCATCGCACCGAGGATGAGGAGCGCGCCCCAATAAAAGTCGCCCATCGCGGAGCAGAGCACGCTCATCAGACCGCAGACCAAGGCGCCAGAGGTGATGGAGTTCACGAACCCCACGCGGTTGGCGTGCGCCGAGGGGCGCTTCATCTTCATCATCTTTCTCATGGCGTCACTTCCGCTTCGCGATGACCGTCTCGCCCGCGCGCACCGGGTCGCCCGGCTTCACGCAGACCTCCACGCGGTCGGCCGGCAGCCAGATGTCCATGCGGCTGCCGAACTTCATCATCCCCAGGATCCCCCCGCGCCTCACCGGCTGCCCCTCCTCCAGCCAATAGATCACGCGCCGCACGATGGGCCCCGTGATCTGCTTATGCAGGCACCGCAACCCGTCCTTGTCCTCCACCAGGACGATGGAATGCTGGTTGTAAAGGCTCGAGCGCTCGTCCATCGTCAGCAGATGCTTCCCGTGGCGATACTCGCACCGCTTCACCACCCCCCCGATGGAAAGCCGGTTCACGTGCACATGCAGGGGCGAGAGGAAGGTCGAGATCCGCACCGCCCGCTCCCCGGGGAAGAACTCCTTGGCCACCGCGCTCGCCGGCGACCCGTCGTCCTCCGTCACGAACTGCACCGAGCGCACCGTCCCCTCCGCGCCCGAGACGATGTTCTCCTCCCCCGCCGGCGGCACACGCCGCGGGTTCCGGAAAAACCACGCCATGAACGCCGAGAAGACCACGCACAGCGCCAGCCACGCCGTCGCCACCCACGGCAACCCCAGGACGGGACAAAGGACGCATCCCCCGCCGACGCCCAACACCAACGGCGTCAGAATCAACGGCCACCCATTACGGATGATGGCCTCGCCCTCACGTCTCTCATTCTCGTACATTGAACAATCCTTCTCTCTCAGGGCACCTCTGCCCAACAGCCTTCATGATACCAAAACCCGCCCCACTCTGCCAAACAACGTCGGGCTCGCTTGTCGCAAAGTCCCCGACAATCCTCCTAAAACAGGCAGGCGGGAAACCCATAAGGGTCGGCGGCCAACCCTTATAAGGATGCGAGGCAAGACCTTTAAGGGGCGGCACCTGACCCTTCTAGGGCTCGCCGGGTTCGCTTATGCCCGCTTCGTTTTGCTTTCCCAAGGGTTCTGACTTCCCCATGGCCACCCCGGTAGCGATTCTCCACACGGCCCCTTGCAACACCATCATAAAAAGAGAAGGCACTCCCGCGCGTGGAACGTTTTATGCGCTTGACACATGCACGGTATGATATAATAAGCGTATGAAAAAGTTCATCGCTTTCTTTCTCTTCTGCGTGGCAGCATTTTCTGAAGCGGCGCCGATCAAGGTGGCGTGCATTGGAGACTCAATCACGTATGGCACGGGTTTGACAGACCGTGCCTCGGAGGCGTATCCGGCGCAGTTGCAGACAATCCTAGGTGTGAATTACGAGGTGCGGAACTTTGGCAATCCCGGCCGTGGCGTCTACTTGCACACGATGCGGGGGCAGGAACGGCGAGGGTTTCGTTTCATGCCTGAGCACCAAGCCGCGCTGGCCTGGCAACCGGACATCGTGATTTGTAACTTGGGCATCAACGATTGCGGCGCCTTCCTGAAAACAGAGGCGGAGCGCCCCGGCACCTTCTGTGACGATTATCTCTCCCTGCTCGGCGACTACCAATCCCTGCCGAGCCAGCCGCGCCTCTATTTGTGGGGCAAACTTGCGCCACTCGTACCAGGCCAGACCTTCTGGCGCAGTCCGGAACCCTTCCTCATGCAGGCGGCCCTCGCCGAGGTTGCCGCCCGTAGCGGCGCCACGCCCATCGATATGGAGACGCCTCTTTTATCCCTCTGTCCCAACCATTTCCCAGACAAGATTCATCCTGATGCCACGGCTACACGCGCCATCGCCGAGGCTACCGCACGGGCGTTGAACCCGCCTCCGTCCGACACGCAGGCACCCACGCATCGCCCCCATACTGCCTCTGGATGGGCAAAGCCACGCCCCGCACCCCCCGTTGCGTTTCCGCCCGATATTGCCGGACACTGCGAGACGTGGCTCTGCGCCGGTCAATCCAACATGTTTTGGCCGCTCGCACGGTGTGCGGGGGCAGAGGCCGAGGCCGCAGAGACCGCCCAGCACGACATCCGCCTGTGGGACTTCGTGACCGGCCAATGGCGCCGCCTCACTCCGGCCAACGCCAAAGAGTGGAGTGCGTTGGCCGTTTCCTTCGCCAACCGACGCGCACGCGCCTCGGGCAAACCCATCGCCATCCTGTTGGTCGATGTCGGCGGTGCGCCCACCGAGGCTTTCCTCCCCGCCTGGGAAATGGCGCGCCACCCCACCCTCCTCGCAATCCTGGCCAACCGTGCGCCGCTCGACCGTAACCCGGACTTCCCCGACTCTTGGGTCAAGGCCGTTTACCGCGAGCGCCTCGGCCACGAAGCCGACGGTTGGCGCCCCGGCGCGCTATGGGACAATGGCATCGCCCGAACCCGCCACCTCCCTCTCACCGGCGTCCTGTGGTACCAAGGCGAGTCCAACGCCTCCATGGCCATCGACGGCCACCCCGACGCCCCCCTTCCCGAGGCCTACATGGAGGAAACCCTCCGCGCCGCCATCACCGCCCTCCGCCCTACCCCGGAGACACCTTTTCTGATGATGGGCCTGCCATCGATGAACCGCCCATGGGGCCCCTACCGCGCCCTCCAGCGAAAAGTCTGCGCCGAGACCGGTGCCACGTACCTAGACACTTTTTCCGCCGGCCTCGGTGACCCCTCGAACGTCCATCCAGCCGACAAGCGCCCCTTTGCGGAGATGGCCTCCGACGCCTTCGAACGCGCGCACTCCTTGAAAGGACGCCCCGCCAACGCAACGCTTCGCGGTCATGCCTCGTCTCCTTAACCATTTGACTCGCAAACGGACGTTGGCGGAGTCCTCAAAGATAAGGGGAGAAGTCTTTTGGGAAAGGCGCTTGAAGGTCGAGTGGGTGGCCGGTAATGGGGTGATTGAGGCAAAGACGCCTGGCATGGAGGAGTTGGCGGGCGGGCGGATAGGGAAGGCGCCGGTCAAGGGCAGGCTTGCCATAAAGTGCATCGCCGACGATGGGGGTGCCAAGGGAGGCGAGATGAACACGGATTTGGTGGGTGCGCCCGGTCTCAATGTCGCATTCTACACGAGCAACCCCAAGACGGGACAAAGGACGCATCCCCCGCCGACGCCCAACACCAGGGGCACCACAATCAGCGCCCACCCGTTGCGGATGATCGCCTCGCTCTCGCGTCTTTCATTCTCGTACATCGCAGAACCGTCCTTGTCCTTCGGGCATCGCGCCCAATTCCCTCATATAGTAGCAAAACCTCGCCAACCGTGCAGAACCCCGCAACGGCGAGGCGACCGCCCGCCGTCCCGCTGGCCGCCACGCCGCGCCCCGGATGCCGCCCTGTCCGCCCCCTACCCTTCGATGGCGGCGCGCAGCCAGGCAAGCGATTCCTCACGGAAGGCCCCGAGCCGCTCCGCATAGCCGCCGGCGGGCTGAGCGAAACGCGCGGGGTCGCCCACGTGGAAATCGTCGGGGATGGGGACAGGGACGGCGTGGCGTTCGGCGCCGACGCGCCGCAGGAGGGCGCGCAGGCGGGAATCCTTGCGCGGGTCGGCCTCGGTGAGGGCGATGAAGGGCTTGCCGCTGTGGAGGGAGAAGACGGCGCCGTGGAAGGAGGAGGTCACGATAAAGGACGCGTTGAGGAAGAGGTCGACGAACTCATAGGGCGAGGCGGATTTGTTCACCGTGGCGCGCGGCTTGCCCAAGTCCTGCCTGCGGCCGTTGAGATAGACGACGTCGAGGTCGAGCGCGCGGGCCACTTCGTCGATGACGCGGTCGGCCTGCGGGTAGGGATTGACCATGTAGGCCATGATGTAGACGAGGATATAGGGGCGCTTGGGACGGCGCGTGGCCTTTTGCGCCATCGCGGCCCACTGGGCGCGCTCAAGGAGGAGCGTCGGGTCGCAGCACCAGGCGGCGGTCTGGCCGGTGAGGTCGCGGATGAGCGCGACGCCGCTTTCCTCGCGCACCGAAAGCGCGTCGTAATCCAGAAGCGCCTCACGGTAACGCGGCCGCAGCGCCTCCGGCAGCGCGGAGACGGCGAAGCTCGAGGCATAGGCGATCTTGCGCACGGCGGGGCGTCTATCCGCGGGGACGAAGGCGAGGAAGTAGGCCGGGTCCGCGCCGCTCCACTGCGGGTTGAAGGTCTGGTCGGATCCCGTCGCGTAGACATCCGCCGCGGGCGGGTCGGCGGCCAGCTCCGCGAAGGTGGCGTAGGGGCGCGTCAGGTCGAGCTCCGTGCGCAGGAAGTCGTCGTAGGCGCGGTCGCGGCGCCAATAGACCACGCGCCCAAGGAGATACCGCGCGAGGGCCGCCGGGCTGCGCGGGAACGTCCGTTCGCCGGCCTGCGCCACATAGTCGACGGTCAGGCAGCGGTGCCCCAACAGGCGCGTGACGGCCGTGTGCAGGGCGTAGGCCTGAAGCGCGGAGCCATAGTTGATGGTGCGGAACATGGTGATCTGGCAGACGGTTTTCATGGCATCTCCTTTCAGCGGCGGACAATCCTGCACAGGCGGGCCCAGGCGCACCCGATGAGCGACCAGCCATGCGCCAGGGTGAAGCCGGCCGGCCAATCGAGCAGGCGGATGAACGTGGCCCGTCCCCACGCGGGCGGTTCGGCCTTGGGCGTCTTCGCCTCGACCTCCGCGTTCTCGGCGGGCGTGAGCGGCTCGGTGACGCAGTGCGCGGCGGCCTTGGTCCACACCTCAAGGCCGCGCGCGGTGAGGGCCTCCACGCGGCTCACGCCCGTGTCGTTCGCCTGGTAACGCTCACCCCAGAAATCGCGCACGCGGATGTCCGCGCCGCTGTGCGTCCCCACGAAGGGGCACGCGTAACACGTCAGATTCTGCGCCGTACAGCGAAGGAAATGGCGAAGAAAAGGTTCGTTTCCCGAGGCATATCCCCTATAAAATGTTTGTCTATCCTCGGAAAGGGTCAATTCATAGGCGTCCTGCCAGCCACGGGTTTTGCCGCGCCACGAGGCCTCGACCCGGCGTGGATCCCGCCCTTTGGCCGCCCGGCGCAGGAAGGCCGCCCAGAGCTTTTGGGAGGGCACGCCGTGGCAGACGAAGTCCACCAGGACGAACCGCTCCTCGACGCCGCGCGTTTGGATAAGGCGGCGGAAGGCGGCGATTTGGCAGGGCGTGCCCACGACAAGCCACTTGCCGTCACCCGCCAGGATGTAGCGAAAGGCGGGGACGGTCAGGCTTTGGATGTATTTTGACCCCCGTGCCGGCACGAAGGCCTCCGGCGTCTCCGCCAGAAAGTGCTCCGCGCGTTGCCGCTCGGGCACATACCGCACGCCGCAGAAGCCGTAGCCCTCCCCCGCCAGGGCCGCGACGATGGCGCCGACCGCCCCGCCGGAGGAACTCGCGCGAAGGGAATCAGCGTCCTTCAGCCACGCCGCGTCCCCGCGCAGCACGCGCTTATGCAACGTCTCCGGCGGGATGGGCGAACGGGTCGGGCACAGGCGCACGCAGAGCCCGCACCCCACGCACGCGGCCGCGTCCACCCGCGGCACCCAGAACCCCTCGCGCGACTGCGCCATCTCGACGCACCGCCTCGGGCAAACCACGGCACACACACCACACCCGTAGCAAGGGTTCGTCCCCGCCACGGTCTCTCTTCCATCCACTTTCTCTCGGGCCATAAAAAGCACGCCTTTCCTGCTTCTATCTGTAACGAGGCCCTGAGAAAGCCCTACACCGGATAGCAGCGAAAAGGCGCGCCAGAATGGCGCACCTTGCTGGACTTTTGCCCGGTGCAATGAAATTTCTCAGGTTTCGTTACAGGCAACTGTCGCGCAAAGCGCAGTAAAACGATGGCTCATCCCATCGCGTGCCCACATGATAGCAAACCCCCGCCCCCAAAAGAAAGCCCCTACCCGCCCGTGACAGCCCGCTCCTCCCGATGGTCGGCAACGTGCCCAACGGGCACGCTACAAGACGACAGCGCGGCAACCAAAAAGGCCCCCGAATCAGGGGCCTGCGTGAAGGGTTCGGCAAACGGGCGGCCAGCGGAGTTTAAGGGGCTGCTTGCTGAGAGTGGCCGCTGTAATCCGGCAAAGCATTTCCAGAAAGGCCGCTGGACGGCTTGTGACGGTGCCGGGGAAACGAAAAAGGCCCCCGGGAGGGGGCCTTGCGTGAAGAGAGGTGAAACGGGCGTCAGCGAAGCTTGAGGGTCAGCTCGCTGAGGGTGGCCCAGATGTGGCCTTTGATGGCGGGGGCCTTGGCGGTGAGGCGGAGGTAACGCGCGTCGGTCGGGGCGAAGTCGATGTCGCGCCACTTGCGGTTGCCGGGGTTCCAGCCGGTGTCGCCGTCGAAGACGGTGGCCCAGGTCTTGCCGTCGGCGCTGAGCTCGATCTTGCATTTGCCGATGAGGCCGTTGAGCTCGTCGGCGCGGGGCAGGAGGCGGACGCCCACGACGGTCTGCACCTCGCCGAAGTCCAGCTCGAAGCTGTGCGGATAATCGGGGTGGACGTTGCGCCAGTCGGTGTGCCAGTAGGTCTTTGGGTTGCCGTCGAAGATGTTGGCGACGTTGCCTTCGCCGGGCTCTTCGGAGGAGACGTTCACGACCTTCCAGGCGGTGCGGACGGCCTCCTTGTCGAAGGTCCGGAAAAGGGGCGGGGTGGGAATCTGACCGCCGTCCGGGATGACGGTGACGGCGACGGTGCCGCTCTCCAGCGCGAAAGGCTTGTCGTAGATGAAGGGCTTTTGGCCGTTGACGGAGACCTGTACCTTGGCGTCGACGCGGTCAGGGGTGACGGTGACCTGGTTCTTGCCGTCACGCGTCACGAGGGCAAGGCCGGCGGTGGGGCGGAAAGGCTCCGGCTTGAAGGGCTTGGAGCCGAAGCGCATGGCGAAGCCAAAGGCGAAGGGCTTGTTGTAGACGAGGTGCTCGGCCCAGGGACGGGGGCCGCAGGAGCCGTTGCCCAGGCCGGTCTGGGCGTAGTCGAGGTGGATCCAGGTCTTGTCGGGCGTGGGCAGGAGGGAGGGGAGGGTGGCGTCGAAGAGGGTGACGGCATCCCACTGGTTGACGGAGAAGGCGAAGGTGCGTTCCCAGACGGGAGAGAAGAAGCAGAGGGAGTCCTCGCCGTCCTCAAGGAAGAGCCAGCGGGCGTTCTCGCGGTTGCCGTATTCCTGGGTCTCGGGATAGGGCACGAAGAAATCCTCGACGGAACAGGTGAAGTGGTCGCGCCAGGTGTGGAACTTGCGGTCGACGTAGTTCTCGAAGGGGCCGAGGGCGTCGTAGTGGACGGTGTTGAGATCCTTGCTGACGGCGAGCTCGAAGCCAAGGCGCGGGATGATTTCCTCGGGGGACTGCGGATAGAAGACGCCCTCGCAGGTGACGGTGTTCATGAGGACCGTCCAGACGAGGGTGTATTTGTAGGGGACGTTGCCGCCGTCGGTCTCCATCTCGGCGAAAATCTGGACGGCCTCTTGGTCTCCCTCAATCTTGCGCCATTTCATGGAGAGGCAACGATTGCCCTGGGTCTTGAGAGAGCGCCAGGTGGCGGAGTCCTTGATGTAACGGTCGTTGTTGATGCGCGCGCGGTACATCGTGAAGCGGGGCGGGGCAGCGAGGAGGTCTTTGCCGTTGTAGCGGACCTGGGAGAGGACGCCGTCCTTGAAGATCAGGTAGGAGCCGTCGACGCCCTTGGCGGAGACGCGGAGGGAGCCGTCGGGGTTTTGGGTGACCTCGACGGGGACCTCGGGGAGGTGATCCATGGATTTGGGCTTGGGGGGCTTGCAACCGGGGGCGGGGATGGCGAACCAGGCGACGCAGTCGGTGACGATGGCCTTGGGGTCAACGCCGGCGGCGCCGACGAAGACGGGGAAGTCGCAGTCGTAATTCTGGGTGGGCTTGAGCGGGAGCGTTGCGCTTTGGCCGGGCTTGAGCGCGGGAAGGTCGCAGAGGCGCGCGCCGTCCTGGCCATAGAGGGCGTAACCCTCGGCGGTCTTGTGGAAGAACTTGCTCGTGACGGTGAGGGCCTGCTTGGCGGGATCCCAGGCGAAGGCGAAGGGCTGCTGGGCCTGCTTGATGGCCCAGAACTGGCCTTTGGGCTTGTGGTCGGCGGTGATGACGCCGTTGTCGCAGAAGTCGCCGAAGTTGGGCCTGTCGCCGAAGAGGCCGCCGAAGGCGAGGGATTTGCCGGTGAAGGGCTGGAGCTTGAAGAGGCCGGTCTTGGGGTCTTTGGTGGCGCGGAGGCCCTGGTCGATGAAGTCCCAGACGAAGCCGCCGATCATGCGGGGATACTGCTCGTAGATTTTGATGTATTCGTCGAACATGCCGCAGGCGTTGCCCATGGAATGGGCGTACTCGACGTGGACGTAGGGGCGGTGGGTGTGGCGCTTGGCGACGGCGCGGAGCTGGTCGTGAGGGCGATACATGGAGGAATCCATGTCGTTGTGGGGGGAGTTCTCGGGGAAGTCGCAGTAGTGGACCAGGCGGGAGGGGTCGTTCTGCTTGAGCCAGTCGCCCTGGTCGGCGAGGTTTTTGCCGGGGCCGGTCTCGTTGCCGAGGGACCACATGATGATGGAGGGGTGGTTCTTGTCGCGCTGGAACATGTTTTGGACGCGGAAGGCGTAGGCGGCGTGCCAGGAGGGGACGTCGTTGAGGCACTGGCGGGTACCGCGGATCTGGTGGGCCTCGATGTTGGCCTCGTCCATGACGTAGATGCCGAGGCGGTCGCAGAGTTCGTACCAGCGCGGGTCGTTGGGGTAGTGGGCGGTGCGGACGGCGTTGAAGTTGCCCTTTTGGAGCCACTTGGCGTCGGCCTCCATCTTTTCCATGGTCATGGCACGGCCGCGGTCGGGATCCATCTCGTGGCGGTTGACGCCCCACAGCTTGGTGGAGACGCCGTTGATGAGGAGCTCGCCCTGCTTGCCGACCTCGACGCGGCGGAAGCCGGTCTGGAAGGCGCGGGCGTCGCCGTTGGGGAGGGCGACGGTGACGGCGTAGAGGTTCGGCGTCTCGGCCGTCCAGCGGGCGACGTTGGGGACGGTGCCGGCGGGGAGGGGGAGCTTGACCTCCTCTCCGGCCTTGAGTGCGGGGACGGGGAGCTTGGCGGCGTAGACGTCGCCGATGGCGATGGAGACCTCGCTGGGGGAGGTGGGCTCGGCACCGGCGTTGCGGACCCAGACGTCGCCGGCGACGGTGCCGGTGGCGTAGTCGTCGGCAAGGCTCGGGCGCACCCAGACGTCGCGGATCTGGAGGGCGGGCGTGGAGAAGAGGCGGACGTCGCGGAAGATGCCGGAGAGGCGCCAGAAGTCCTGATCCTCGAGGTAGGAGCCGTCGCTCCAGCGGTAGACCTCGACCGAGAGGGTGTTCTCGCCGGGCTTGAGGGCCTTGGTGATGTCATACTCGCCGGCGGTGAAGGAGTCTTCGCCGTAGCCGATGTAGGTGTCGTTGACCCAGAGGTAGTAGGCGGATTCGACGCCGTCGAAGCGGACGTAGACCTTGCCTTTGTAGAAGTTTTCCGGCAGAGTGAAGGTGGTGCGGTAGGAGCCGACGGAGGGGCGCTCCGTGAAGCTGACCCAATCTTTGGGCGGCGTGGAGGTGACGCGCGGCGGGTCGATCTTGAAGGGATAGATCTCGTTGGAATAGATCGGGGTGCCGTAGCCGCCCATCTGCCAGCTCATCGGCACGTCAATCAAATCCCATTGCGAGACGTCGTAGGAGGTCTTCCAGAAGTCCTGCGGGCGCTCGGCGGGCGTGTTGGAAAAGCGGAAGCGCCACTTGCCGTTGAGGGAGATCACGCTGCTGGGCGCGGTGGGCATCAGGGCGGCGCGCGCCGGCTCGCGGTTCACCTGGAAGACGGTCTCGTCCTCCCACTCCGGCGCGGCGAGCAGAGACCCCGCGCAAATGGCGGCCAACAGGGCAAAGCGTTTCCTCATGGTATGCTCCTTAATTACAGGCATAAGATAACACAACCGCGCCTGCGGCGCCACCCCGGCCCCTCCCGGCGCGTACCGCAGGACGCACCCGTGCCCGAACCGTGAAGCGTGCCCGGAAGTGTGGTACAATCGGGCCATGAAGAAGGGAACGTTGCTCATCGTGGGCGCGCTGTGCGCCTCAACGCTGTTCGCCGCCGGCGCGGGGGGGGGCTCCGCGAGCCTGACGCACCGCATGATGACGCTGGCCATCCAGCTGGGCATCATCCTTTTCGCGGCGCGGATGGGCAACATCCTCTTCACGTGGTTGCGCCTGCCCAGCGTGCTGGGCGAGCTGTGCGCGGGCATCGTCATCGGCCCTTACGCCATGGGCGCGCTGTGGCCCGGGTGGGTCTTCCAGGTCTTTGAGCTGGCGCCCGGCGTGGCCTCGCCGGTCGGCGTCTCGCCGGAGCTCTACGGCCTCTGTTCGGTGGCCTCGATCGTCCTGCTCTTCCTCGTCGGCGCGGAGACGGATCTGCGGATGTTCATGCGCTATTCGGCCGTCGGGTCGCTCGTGGGCGTGGGCGGCGTGCTCTTCTCCTACCTGGCCGGCGCGACGATCGGCGTCTGGCTGCTGGGGCTCTCGTGGAGCGACCCCACGACCATCCTGCTGGGGGTGATGTGCACGGCCACCTCCGTCTCCATCACCGCGCGCATCCTCTCGGACAAGCGCAAGCTCGATTCCCAGGAAGGCGTCACCATCCTCGCCGGCGCGGTCATCGACGACGTGCTGGGCATCATCCTGCTGGCCATCGGCATGGGCCTGATCAACGCCCAGCAGAGCGGCGAGACCTTCTCATGGGCCGGCATCCTCGGCATCACCGCCAAATGTTTCGGCATCTGGCTGGGCGCGACGGTGGTGGGCATCCTCGTCTCGCGGCGCGTGGCCTGGCTCCTGCGCTTCTGCGGCTCGCACGGCGAGGTGGCCATCCTCACCCTGGGGGTGGCGCTCCTGGTGGGCGGGCTCTTTGAGCAGGCCAGCCTGGCGATGATCATCGGCGCCTACGTCACGGGCCTCTCCTTCTCGCGCACGGACATGGGCGTGATGATTCAGGAGAAACTCCACGGCGTCTACCAATTCCTCGTCCCGGTCTTCTTCGTCGTCATGGGCATGATGGTCAACGTCACCGAGTTCGCCAAGGAGGGCGTCCTCTTCGCCGGCCTCGTCTACACCGCCGTCGCCGTCCTGGCCAAGGTCATCGGCTGCGGCCTGCCCACCCTGTTCTTCGGGTTTACCCCCGTGGGCGCCCTGCGCGTGGGCCTGGGCATGGTGCCGCGCGGCGAGGTGGCCCTGATCATCGCCGGCATCGCCGCCGCCCACGGCCACGTCGAGATCCTGGGCGTCGCCGTCCTCATGACGATGCTCACCACCCTCGTCTCCCCCACCCTCCTCCTCGCGGCCTTCCGCATCAAGGCCCCCGGCCACCGGAAGACCGCCGACGGCGAGGGCCTCCCGGCCGCCGTCTACACCTTCCCCAACCACGCCATCACCAACGCCGTCATGGGCAACATCCTGCGCAACCTCTCCAAGGAAGGCTTCTTCACCCACCAGATCGACCCCACCCAGGGCCTCTACCAGGCCCGCCGCGACGACACCACCCTCAACATCGTCTGCGGCGACCTCACCGTCTCCTTCACCGCCGCCCATGAGGCCCTTCCCTTCGTGCGCATCGTCATGGCCGAATCCCTCGCCGAGTTCGAAAGCGTCCTCGAGGCCCTGCGCAAACCCATCGCCGAAAGCGCCCACATCGGCATCGCCGCCACCGCCACGCCAAAGCCCCCGGCCAAGACCCCAGGCCGCCTCGACATCCTCGCCCGCCACATCCGCGAGGACGCGATCGTCCACCGCCTCCAGGCCACCGACCGGGACGCCATCATCCACGAGCTCATCCTCCGCCTCCGCGACCTCGGCGCCATCTCCGACGTCGACTCCGCCGAACGCGAGGTTCTCCAACGCGAGCGCGTCATGTCCACCGGCGTCGGCTTCGGCGTCGCCTGCCCCCACGCCCGCACCAACGCCGTCAACGCCCTCGTCTGCGCCATCGGCGTCACGCAACGCCCCGTCGACTTTTCCGCCGACGAGGAGGGCCGCGCCTGCCGCATCGTCATCCTCACCCTCACCCCAGACACCGTCAACAGCCCCTACATGACCTTCATCACCGCCGTCCTCACCGCCCTGCGCGCCCCCGCCAAACGCGAGGCCCTCCTCCAGGCGCCGGACGCCGCCGCCATCCGCAAGGCCCTTCTCACCCCATGAGCATAAGTGCCAAGCATCTCCTCGCCCACGCCGCACTCGCCCTCCTCCTCGCCCCAGCCTGGGCCGCGGAAGGCCGTGGCCGCTATCAGCCCATCATCGACGCCGAACCCTTCGGCCCCCTGTCCGCGGCCCCCCTCGGCACGGAGGCCGGGCAGCTCCCCGCCGCCACGCCGGAGGAAATCCGCGAGGAATCCAACAAGATCCAGCTGTGCGCCATGACCGTCACCCCGGACGGGCGCACAGCCGTCGGGCTCATCGACAACGGCGTCACCCCCCCCGCCTACATCACCCTCTTCGACGGCGACCAGGCCAACGGCCTCGAACTCCTCCTCTCCGACCTTGACCGGGAGTATGCCACCTTCCGCCGCGACGGCATCACCTTCACCCTCGGCCTCGGCCTCGGCCTGCTCGAGACCATTACCCCGGATCTTCTCGCCCAACGCGAGGCACAGGCCGCCGAAGAGGAGGCCGCCCAGGCCGAACGCCAACGCAAGGCCGCCAACTCCCTTGCCGAGCAGCTCATCGCCATGCAGCTGAGCCTCCCCCCGGACGTCGAGGCCCCCCCGCTCCCCATCCCCACCGGGGACGCCGCCTCCTTCACCCGGAAGTTCGACCCGGACAAAGCACGTCCCGCGCCGGAGACCGACACCGAGGCCCTCATCCAGGCCGGCGTCGATGAACTCAACGAGGCCGTCGCCGCAGGCGAAAGCCCGCAGGATTACCTCAAACGCCTCGTCGAATCCCGCCAGCGCGAAGTCGAACGCCAGCAGGCCGAGAAGCAGGCCGCGCAGGCCGCCCTTGACCAGGAGCTCGCCGTCGGCGGGCTTTCCGAATCCGCCGCCGACTATCTCCGCCGGCGCACCAACATCGAGCTCATGAAAAAAGGCGTCGTCCCCCTCACCCCCGTCAACGACCTCTCCGACGCCGAGCGCGCCGAGATCGACGCCGCCCTCCAATCCCTCGATTGACGCCTCGCCCGCCGCCATGCCCGCCACCCTCCGCCGTATCCCCAAGACCGTTTGGCTCCTGCTGGCCGTGGGCGCGCTCATCCTTGTTCCCTTCGTCCTCTTCGGCGAGCCCATCGAAGCCTGGTTCAACGCCATCTCGGCCCCGGAAGCCGGCACCCGGCGCGCCCTGCTGGGCTGGGCCCTCTTCGGCCTGCTTGCCCTCGACGTCCTCCTCCCCATCCCCAGCAGCCTCGCCAGCACCCTCTGCGGCATCGTCTTCGGCCTCTGGGGCGGCTTCTGGATTTCCTTCGCCGCCATGACCGTCAGCGCCGCGCTGGGGTACGCGCTCGGAGTGCTCTGCGCCGACTGGGCCAGGCGCGCCATCGGCGAACGCGAGAACGCGCTCCTCCACGCCTTCCTCCAACGCTACGGCACGCCGGTTCTTATCGCCCTGCGCACCGTCCCCGTCCTTGCCGAGGCCTCCACCCTCTTCGCCGGCATCGGGCGCCTTTCCCCCTGCCGCGCCGCCTGGCCCCTGCTTCTCGGCAACGCCGTCGTCTCGCTCATCTACGCCTGGGTCGGGGCCCTCGGGCACTCCGCCGACGCGATGATCCCGGCCTTCCTCGGCTCCCTGGCGCTCTCCGCCCTCCTGCTCCTCGCCGCGCGGCTCCTCCGCCCCCGCCCCGCCCCCTGAGCCTTCCCCAAAGCAAACGGCCCGGCGCTTCCCGGGCGGGTTCGCCGCGAGAGCCTTCGAGGACGTGCGCGGGGCGCCGGGATGTGCTATACTACCAATGCTTTCAACCCACAACAGGGAAGGACTGAAGATGAACAAGAAGACATTGCGTGACGTGGACCTCGCCGGCAAGCGCGTGGTCATGCGCGTGGATTTCAACGTGCCCATGAAGGACGGCGTGATCAAGGACGACACCCGCATCCAGGGCGCCCTCGGTTCCATCAAGTACGTGCTCGACAACGGCGGCTCCCTCGTCCTCATGAGCCACCTGGGCCGCCCGAAGGGCAAGGGATACGAGCCCGAGTTCTCGCTCAAGCCCGTGGCCGAGTATCTTGCCAAGTGCCTGGGCAAGCCCGTCGCCTTCGCGCCAGACTGCCTCAAGGCCGCCGAGCAGGCCGCCGCGCTCAAGCCCGGCGAAGTGCTCATGCTTGAGAACACCCGCTTCTACAAGGAAGAGACCGCCAAGGTCAAGAAGACCGACGACATGACCGATGAGCAGTACAAGGCCGCCAAGGCCGAGCTCAAGGCCAAGTGCGAGGAAATGGCCAAGGTGCTCGCCTCCTACGGCGACATTTACTGCAACGACGCCTTCGGCGCCGCCCACCGCGCCCACGCCTCCACCGCCGTCATCGCCAAGTACGCCCCCGTCGCCGTCTCCGGCTTCCTGCTGGAGAAGGAGATCCAGTACCTTGGCTCCGCGGTCGAGAACCCCGTGCGCCCCTTCGTCGCCATCCTCGGCGGCGCCAAGGTCTCCGACAAGCTGGCCGTGGTCAAGAACCTGCTCACCAAGGTCGACACGCTCATCATCGGCGGCGGCATGGCCTACACCTTCCTCAAGGCGCAGGGCAAGCACATCGGCAACTCCCTCTGCGAAGACGACCAGCTGGGATATGCCAACGACATGCTCGCCCTGGCCAAGGAGCGCGGCGTGAAGTTCCTCCTGCCCGTGGACAACGTCGCGGCCGACAAGTTCGATCCCGAGGCCAACACCCAGATCGTCACCGAGATCCCCGAGGGCTGGATGGGCCTGGACATCGGCCCCGCCTCCGTCAAGTGCTTCACCGAGGCCCTCCAGGGCGCCAAGACCGTCGTCTGGAACGGCCCCATGGGCTGCTTCGAGATGCCCGCCTTCTCCAAGGGCACCTTCGGCGTCTGCGAGGCCGTCGCCCAGGTCAAGGCCAACGGCGGCATCTCCATCATCGGCGGCGGTGACTCCGTCAGCGCCGTGAAGAAATCCGGCCTGGCCGACAAGATGAGCCACATCTCCACCGGCGGCGGCGCCTCCCTCGAATACCTCGAAGGCAAGGTGCTTCCCGGCGTCGCGGCGCTCTCCGACAAGTAAGCGCCACCCGCGCAAAGACGAAGGCCCCGGCAACCGCCGGGGCCTTCGTCTTGCCGTTGGCGAACCGCTCATTTCCCAAAGTAAGGCGCATCCAACGGGGCGACCGGGCGCGGCTCGAAAGTCTCGGCGGCAAGGGGCGCCTCCGGCTCGGCCTCCGCAGAGAGGCGGAAGACATAACGGAAGACCAGCACCAAGAGCGTCAGGGCGACAAGCGCGCTGGCCACGGCCAACATTTGCAGGATGGCCTGCTTGGAGAGAAGCGGCTCGGAAGCGCCCCCGCCCATGCGCCGGACCTTGGGCAACGTCAGACGCTTGAAGAGTGCCGCAAGGCCGGAGACGAGGGAGGTCGCGGCCTCCTTGAGCGAGCTCAGCTGAGGGCTGGGCGGGTCGGGCACGGGATGCTGCGGGCCAAAGATGGCGCGCTCGGTGGCGGACCGCAGCGGCATAGGCCGCGTAAGGGGGGACGAGCCAAGATCCGCAAGGGCCGCACGCCCGGTGACGTTGATGCGTTTCTTGCGCGAAACGGGAGGCTCCTCGTCCACCTGCCTGGGCGAAGGGGGCGGAGGCGGTTCGGGAAGGTCGTCGCCGGAAAGGGTAAAGGGTGGCTCGTCGGGCGGCTCAGTGGGCGGGGTGCGCTCGACGGCATCGGCGCGGGTGGGGGCGACGCCGGGGAGCACCTCGGGCTTGGGAACGGCGGTGAAAGTGGCCTCCGCGGGCTCAACGAGCTTGTGGACGGAAGGGGCGCGCGGCGCGGCGTCCGGGTCAGGCGGAAGCGTCCTGCGGCCGCCGGTATGGATGGGCTCCGGGGGGCGGGCGGGGAGATCGTGGACGGCGGGGCGGGTGACGGCGGGACGGGTCTTGCCCGCGCAGATGGCGTCGTACTCGTCGAGGAGGGGCTGGGGGTCAAGCTCAAGGAGGGCGCAATATTGGCGGATGAAGCCGCGGCCATAGACAGGGGCGGGGATGCGCTTGAAGTTCTCGGTCTCGAGGGCCTCGATGACACGGGTCATAAGGTGGGTGCGCTCGGCGACGTACTGCATGGTCCAGCCGTGCGCGAGGCGCTTTTGCTTGAGAATCTCACCGAGTGCCATTTTGGTCCTCGTGGGTTGGGGGGTGGATGATGTCGGGCATGTCGAGCGACGCGGGGTCGAGGTCGCCAAGGTCGAAATCCTCGGGCTGGCCGTCTGCGGGAACTTCTTCGGCGGCTTCTGGCGCGGCCTGGTTCTGTTCGGTGCGGGTGTCGAAGGCGGCGGCCTCGCCGTCGGTGCCGGCGAGCGCCTGGCGGGCCATCTCATTGAGGTCGACGAGGATTTCGCGGGAACCGCCGGCCTTGCCGCCGGGGCCGATGATGCCGCGTTCCTCGAGCAGGTCGGTGATGCGGCCGGCTTTGTTGTAACCGATCTTGAGACGACGTTGGAGGGCGGAGGTGGAAAAACGGCCGGTCTGGCGGATGTACTCGAGCGCCTTCTGGTAAAGCCCCTCGTCGGAGGTGTCGTCGATTTCCCCGAGGTCTACGCCCGCGTCGTCGGCGGCGGGCTCGGGGGCGACGAACTCGGTGATGAGGGAGTGGACGTCGTCGGCGGGTTTGTCTTCTTTGATGCGGTCCATGGAGCCGGCCAGCAGATTGTCGAAGGCGGGGCCGGACTGCGCCTTGATGAAGTCGCAGACACGGCTGATCTCGTCGTCGCTGAGCCAGGCGGATTGGGCGCGGACGATGTTCTCGCCGCCGAATGAGAAAAGCATGTCGCCCTTTCCGATGAGCTTTTCGGCGCCGACGTGGTCAAGGATGGTGCGCGAGTCGTTGGACTGCGAGACGCGCAGGGCCAGGCGGGCGGGGATGTTGGCCTTGATGGTGCCGGTGATGATGTCCGTGGTCGGGCGCTGGGTGGCGATGATAAGGTGGATGCCGGCGGCACGGGCCTTTTGGGTGAGGGAGGTGATGGGCGGCTCGATGTCGGCCTTGACGGTAAGCATGAGCTCGGCGAGCTCGTCGATGACAACGACGATGTAGGGCAGCTTGGCGGGCGGGTTGTCACGGCCCTGGATGGGGCGATCCACGCGACGGTTGAGGTCGGCGATGTTACGCACGCCGTATTTTTGCAGGAGCTTGTAGCGGCGGTTCATCTCCACCACGGCCCACCGCAGGGAGAAGAGCACCTTCTTGGGTTCGACCACGACGGGATTGAGCAGATGCGGCAGGTCGTCGTACGCGGTGAACTCCACACGCTTGGGATCCACCATCAGCAGCCGCAGCTGGTCGGGCTTGCGGCACATGAGCAGGCCCACGAGCATGTCGTTGACGGTGACGGACTTGCCCGAGCCGGTGCCGCCGGCCACGAGCAGGTGCGGGCTGTCCGCGAGGTCGACGACCAGGTCACCGCCGGTCGCAAGCTTGCCGATGGCCAGCGGCAGGGCCATCCGGGCCTCGGCCCGACGCCAGACCTCGCCCTCCAGGATCTCGCGCAGGGTAACGGACTGGCGGACGGTGTTGGGCACCTCGATGCCAACGACGTCGCGCCCCAGGATCGGCGCCTGGATGCGAATGCTGGCGGCGCGCAAGGCCATGAGCAGGTTGCGCTCGTAAGCCCGGAACTTCTCAAGCTTCACCTTCGGGCCGGGCTCAATCTCGTACTGCGTGAGCACGGGGCCGCGGACGTGGTTCACCACGTGCGCGTCGATGCCGAACTGCTGGAAGACGCTCTCCATCGCGGCGATGGCGGTAGGGATGTCGTCGGCATCGCCCTTGCGCGGCGGCACGGGATCAAGCAAGTCGATGGGCGGCAGATTGTAGGGGTCAAAGGCCGGCGCGGGCCCCTCATCGTTGTCGTTGGCTGCGGGCATAGGCGCGGTAACGGACTTCTCCGGTGAGACGGGGCGCAAATGGCCGGCGGGCTCGGCGGCCAATGTGAACGGCTCGGGTTCCGGTGCAGGCACGGGCGCGGCCCGCTCGAAAAGCGGCTCAGGCTCGGACTTCGGGTTGGGCGGGGACCATTCGCTTTGCGGGACGGGACGGGGCTTGGCCGCGCGAGCCTCGGCGAGCAGGTCGCGGATGTCCGTCTGCCGGACGGCCTCTTCCTCACGCTTCCGGAAGAGGCGCGCGAAGAAACCTTCGCCCGAGGCGGGCGTTGGGGCCTCGCGGCGCGGCGGCGGCACGGAGCGCGCCTCCTCGTAGGGGCGCGGCGCCCTGGCGGAGGCCATCCGCACGAAGAGCAGCACGCAATTGCGCACACCGACGACCAACAGCAACAGGAAAAGCGCCAACGGCCAAAGTAGCAACAGCAACCCAACGTCGCCCAGCCAGCCGCGCAGATAGCCCGTGACGATCCATTGGCCGACCGCGCCGCCGGCGTTGGGCAGGAGCTTAAGGTCGGCCAAAAGCGGCAAGGCCGCGCCGTCATCGCCGCCGTAGGCCTGAAACAGGCACGCCACCACCAAATAGAAACACAGGAGCCAAAGCGTGCGCAGGCGGAAGCAGCGTACGCGCCCATGCAGCAGGAAAAGGCCGAAGACCGTCAGGCAGGGGATGGCGAAGTAACGATAGGCCAGCCCCGCGAAGCCGTAGCCGAAGAACGTCAGCCACGCGCCAAGCAAGCCGATGCGGTTCACGGGCCGCCCATCCGGCGGAGAGGGGGGATTGCACAGCCAGGAGATGTCATGCCAATCATAGGTGGCCAGCGCGATCAACGCGACGACGACATAGAGGCAAACCACCACGCCCAGCGCACGGCGCCGGGAAACGAGCGCTGGCGGCAACGCGGGCGCCTCGGTCTGGCGCTGGGCGGCGGCGTTGGCGGGGGAAGGCTTCGGCATGGGTCACTCGCTTTCGGTGACGAGGGAGAACTTGGCGAGCCCGGCATGGCGGAGGATGCGGATGACCTCCATGATCTTGCCATAGCTTTGCGCCTCGTCGCCACGGATATGGGCGGCGGCGTTCGGGTCCGCGGCGACGCGGGCGCGGACGCGCTCGGCCAACGTGGACTCGTCCACCGGATCATCGTCCAAAAAGACGGCGCCGTCCGCCCGGATGGTCACGGCGATGGGCTCGACGGTCGGGAGCGGGTCGCCAGAGGCGGTGGGCAAACGCACGGCCACGCCGTTCTGCAACGCGGGGAAGGTGATGATGAAGGCGATCAGAAGCAGGAAGGTCATGTCGAGAATCGGCGTCATGTCGATGTTCCCGTTGAGCTTCCTGCGGGCGCGCGCCCTGGAACGGTTGAGCCTCCGGCGCAGCACCCCTCAGCCCTCCGTTGAACGATATTGCAGCGTCAGCTTGCCCATGAGCTCCTCGGCGAAGCCCTCCATCTGGACGGTGTAGGCCTCGACCTTGGATTGCAGGACGTTGTAGAAGATGGTGGAGGGGATCGCCACCACCAGCCCCACCACCGTCGTCAGCAAGGCCGACGAGATGCCCGGGGCAAGCTCGGCGATGTTGGCGCTGCCGCTGGCGGCCATGGCCTGGAAGGCCAACATGACCCCCCACACCGTGCCGAACAGCCCCAGGAGCGGCGCGGACGAGGTGATGACCGCGAGCGCCGTCATCCCCCGGCCCAGCCCGACCGTCTCCTCGTCGGTCGCGTGGGCGCAGGTGCTCTCCACCAGCTCCATCCGCGCGGCGTCAAGGCGCAACGGCGTGCTCGGGTCGCTGCGCAGGAGCACGCGCAGACGTTCGGGGATCAGGTCGGCCAGGCGCGCGCAGGTCTTGACGTACACATTCTCCATCGGTGTGTCGGTGAACGGATAGCGGTCGTAGTAAAGCGCCAGCGGGTCGTCCTTCCGCACGAAGTCGTCCACGAAGCGCGCCGAGCGCCGCACCAGGTCGCGCAGATGGAGCACGCGCCCGGCCATCACCGCCCATGACGCCACGCTCATCCCGATCTGCACCAGCACAATCAGCTGGCCGCAGAGGTCGGAGTCGAAGAAGGCCTTGATCGGCCCGGTGGTCATCGCCGCCAAGAACAGCCCGTCCATCACAGCCTCTCCGGCGTGGGGATCCCCAGCAGCGCCAAACCGCCGCGCAAGACCTTCGAGACCGCATCGCACAGGCGGATGCGCGCATCGCGCACCGCGGGCTCGGCCTTGAGCACAGGCGAGCTCTGGTAGAAGCTGCTGTACAGCTGGCACAGCTGATACAGGTAATCGGCCAACACGCTGGGCTTGCACAGCTCGCCGGCGCGCGCCACCGCATTCGGATACTGCAAGACATGCAGGGCCAGCGCCTTCTCCGTGGGCGACCCGACCGTCAGCGGCTGCGCCGCGGGCTCCTTCCCCACCGCCTCGCGATACTTCTGCAGGAGGGAGTTCAGCCGCGCGTTGGCGTATTGCAGATACGGCCCGCTGTTGCCGTCCAGCGCCAACGCCTTCTCCCACGTGAAGACAATCATCGTGGCGGGGTCATGCGACAGATCCGCGTACTTGATGGCGCCGATGCCAATGGCCTCCGCGAGCGCGGCCCGCTCCGCCTCCGGCCAATCCGGGTGGCTCTCGTCCACGATTGCGCGCGCACGCGCCGCCGCCTCGTCCAGCAGCGTCTCCAGCTTGATCACGTTGCCCTGGCGCGTCGAGAACGTCGCGTCCGGCAGGCGCATCAGGCCGAACCAGACGTGCTGCAGCCGCGCTTTCCCGCACAATCCCAACGCCCCGCAGATGTGGAAGAACTGCTTGAAGTGCAGCTGCTGGCGCTCATCCGTCACGTAGATGATGCGCGCGGGGTCGAACTCCTCCACGCGGCTGCGCACCGTCGCGATGTCGGTCGTCGTGTAGTTGAAGCCCCCGTCGCGCTTCTGCACGATGGCCACCTCCAACCCCTGCTCCTTCAGGTCGACGATCCACGCGCCCTCGCTCTGCGTGGCCAACCCTTTTTCCTTGAGCAAGGCCACCGTCGGGCCGAGCATCGGCTGATAGAAACTCTCTCCCCGCCACAAATCAAACTTCACGCCCAAGCGGTCGTAAATCCGCCCAAACTCCTTCATCGAGATCTCGATGAACCGCTTCCACACCGCCAGGCACGCCTCATCCCCCGCCTGGAGGCGCACCAACGCCGCCCGGCACTGTTCCAGCCACGCCGGGTCATCCTTCGTGCGCCCATAGCTCTGCACGTAGACCCGCTCCAGCAGCTCCACCGTCAGGTGCTCCCGCTCCTCGTCCGTCAGGAACGTCCGATACCCCATGATCAGGATGCCGAACTGCGTCCCCCAATCGCCCAAGTGGTTGTCCGCGATGACCGCATATCCCAACGCCCGCAAGATCCGGTCGATGGCGTTCCCGATCACCGTGCTCCGGATATGCCCGATGTGCATCGGCTTGGCCACGTTCGGCGAGGAATAGTCAATCACCACCCGTTCCCCGGCCCCAACCTGCGCCACCCCCAGCCGCGCGTCTGCGGCCAAAGCCTCCACCCCCGCCGCCACGGCCTTCCCCGAAAGCGTCAGGTTGATGAAGCCCGGCCCCGCCACCTCCGCCTTCTCCAGGATATCCGGCAACGGCAACGCCCCCACCACCGCCTGCGCCAGCTCCCGCGGGTTCTTTCCCGCCCGCTTCGCCACCCCCATCGCGTCATTGCACTGCCAATCCCCGAACCGCGCGTCCTTTGAAGGCACCACCTTGCCGGCGCCGCACCCCGGCGCCACCGTCTCGAACGCCGCCGCCAGCCACTGCCGCGCGATTTCTTCGCAATCCATCGGAAGACTCCTTGCTCTAGCTCCAAACTGCCCCAAAATTGTACCACAATCTCCCCCACCCCGCGCCAAAGCGTTTGAAGCAGGGAGGCCCGCCATGGGGCGAAGCTGGAAAGCCCCTGGCGAGGCGTTACTCTTCAGACACCTGGATATCGGCGATGGATTCGCGCGGGATGTTGCGGTTATGCCTCAGGATCAGGTAACGCCCATGTGGGGTCGGCAACACATAGCCGGTGAGCGGTGAGCCTTGCTGCATCTCCTGTTCCGGAGAGATCAACGAAAAGCTCGCCCATCCCTCACGAAGGATACGCTTGCGAAGCCGTGCGACGACGGAGAGCGGCGGCGGGACGTCCGCATATGTCGGTTTGCCGCTCACACGCGTGCCGGGCCTCAGCATGGACCCCTCCGGCAACGGCAGTGCCAGCACATCAGCATCCGCCCTGGCGTACCACCCGCAGGGCAACCGGTTCTGCGGCACGCACAGCGTATCCCTCAGATAAAGCCCCTCCCAGACGGCAGGCTCGGCCAAGATGAAAAAGGGTTTCCCGTAAAACCGCGCGACGCCCGGATTCGTCCACGGCTCCCCCATCCCCCACCCGACCAACGTCCGCAACTCCCACGAGCGGTCAAGCCAAGATTCCGCGCACACCTTCCGCACCTCCGGGGACACCGCCACATGCTGCGGATTGTCCCGCCACGCGCGAATGACGGCGTCCGCCGCGCGAGACATGGCCATATTGTTCGCCGCCGTGACACCCACCACGGCCACCGCCAAAAGCGAAACCGCCAACGTCACCGGCACGCGCCACCGCATCCATGCCCACGGCGCCAGGTGCCGGGCAAGCACCACCGCCATCGCCAACGCGCACACGGACGCCGGCCACGCCGTCCTGTCCCCCCCAGCCGAAAGCGCACACGTGACGACGACCACGAGCCAGCCGACAAGGAGCACCCACCATGCCCGCTCGGGCAACGAAAAGCGCCTGCGCCAGACGACGACTGCCACGGTGCCCGCCGTGACGGCAAACAACAGCGGGTTGGCCATGCCGCAACGCAAATACGCCATCCCCTTCCGCGCGATCGAATAAAGCAACTGCGCGTCAGGCGCGAAAAACGCGGCGCCCCCGGCACGGGTCAACGTCCCCGGCGCGAAGACCACGGCCAAGGCCCCCAATCCCAGCCCAACCGTCAGAAGCAGCCTCCCGTTTACGGCGAAACGTCCCTTCGCGATCTCGCGAAGCCAGTAAACCGTCAACGCCAGGCACGCCGACACGGACAGCAACTCATGCCCACCCGCCGCGACGAACCCCAACGGCAGCAACGCCGCCATCCACGCATTGCGCCACGCAAAGACGCTCTCCCCTAATCTCGGGCGCACAAACAAAAGCGCCGCGGCAACCATCCACGCCATCGGCCACAGATAATTGCACGCACCGGAAAGCCAGAGGCAGGCATCCTGCGTCAAGGCGAAGGCGAACGCCGCCGCAAAGACCGCCGGCCGCCAGCCGCGCGGCACCGCCAGCAAACGGCAAAAAGCCGCCCACAACGCCACCCACACCGACGCATTGAACGCCGCGAAAAGCCAGTGCGGCATCCCGGCCGTCAGACGCAGCAGGAAAGCCGCCGCGAACCGTCCATTTTCGTGGTTCCAATGAGTCCAGACCAGCTCAAGCAGATTCCACGCCGCGCCCGGCACCGAGACGAACGTGCGCAACGTTGGGAACTGCCCCGGCTCAAGCGGCGCTTGCCGATAATACCCAAACACGTTGCCAAAATCATCGGCATAAATCGGCGTCAGGAACGTGAGCGCAAAAAACGCGAGCCAGGCCAGCAGATGCGGCACCACAGGATACAGGCGCTTCATTTACTTTTCCTCCTTGACGAGATAAAGGGGACGATGTTTGCTCTCCAAATAGGTCTTGGCAAGGTAAGTTCCCAAGATGCCGATGACAAAAAGTTGAAAGCCTCCCAAAAAGAGGATGAGGCAGATTTGAGTGGGATATCCCGAGACCGGTTCACCCACGACAAGCGTCTTGAAGATGACATACACCAGATAAACCAGTGCCGCCACACAGGCCGTTATCCCTGAGACGGAGGCCAGTTGCAGGGGAGCCGTAGAGAAAGCGGAGAGGCCTTGGACACTGTAGCGCACCAGTCCCCAAAAAGACCATTTCGTCTCACCTGCCGCACGCGCGACGTTCTCAAACTCCAACCACTTTGTCCGGAAGCCGACCCAGGCATAAATACCCTTGGTGAAGCGATTGACCTCCGGCAAAGCAAGCACCGCCTCCACGACCTGCCGCTTCATCATGCGATAATCCGTCTCCCCGCCGCGCATACGCACCTCGGAGAATCGGTTAAGCACGCCGTAAAAGGCCTTGGCGCATTGGCTTCGCAACCATGGCTCGCCCTTGCGGTTCGTGCGTCGCGCCGCCACACAATCCCACTCGCCGAATTGCAGCAAGCGCACCATTTCGGGCAACAGCGCCACAGGGTGCTGCAAATCCACGTCCAACGTCACCACAAGATCGCCCGTCGTCTTGCGCAAACCGGCCAAAAGGGCGGACTCTTTGCCAAAGTTGCGGGAGAAGGAGACATAGTGAACGGTTGCATCCTCTCGTGCCAACTCTCGCAATGCCGCCAATGTCCCATCCGACGAGCCATCGTCCACAAAGATGAACTCCAGCCCAAGAGGCAGGCCAAGAGCCTGAACCGCCTCCCAAAAACGGCGTACACACAGCGATTCGTTAAAACACGGCACAACCAACGACAACGTCATAACGCCTCCTTCCGATCGCGAAAGATCAACCATTTGCTGATTAAGTAGTTGAGAACCACAACAATCACCCCAACCACAACCTTCATCGCCAGCTCATCCCACCGAGCCACGTCCACCGTCACCCAAATAAGCGCCACATCCGCCATCCCCGTGGCAAGACGCGACCCAGTGAAGGCCATCAGCTCCTTCCACAACTTCCACACGCCTATCCCTTGCTGGGCATGGAAGACCCACACCCGATTAGTCCACCAGGCGAACACCACCGAGGGCCACCACGCCAACGTGTTTGACAACCATCCCGAAAGGCCCAACACATGGAAGCAGACAAGGAACAGCACAACGTTCAGGACCGTCGTGCATCCTCCAAAAAAGCAATAAAGCCCGATTGGCGAAAAGCAGAACGTCAAGCCTCGCCGCCATGTTTTCCGAAACAACCTTGCCCCACGTCCACCCCATGTTTGGGACGGCGCCTCCGACGACACACAACCACTTTCCACGGCCATAAAAAGCACGCTTCCTTTCACGTATTCCAAACGAGGCCCTAGGATGTGCCCTGAACGACTACGTGCAAGAAAGCGCGCCAATACCGGCGCGCCCCGCTCAACACGTTGCTCGTTCATGAAGTTTCCTAGGTTTCGTTTGGAGCAACCTGTTGCGCAAAAGCGCAAACATTGCAAAGGCTCTTCCCTTCGCGTGCCCACCATGATAACAAAACACCGCTCAAAAGGGAATCCTCCACACCCTGTCGCCAGCCGTCCCGGCATGCCCCCCCCCGCGCGTTTCCCTTCAGCGGATGGCGAGCGGCCAAGCCTGAGGGGCATGAAAGGCGTGCCGAAATTATGGTATAGTGAAAGGAAAAGGGAGATTGGAACATGGACGCAGAGACGCGCACTCGGTTGACGGCCAGCCAAGAAGATTACCTGGAGGCCATCAAGAAATTGATGGATGAGACGGCCCATGGCCATGCCCACACCAGCGACATCGCGCGGCGGCTCCAAGTCAAGATGCCTTCCGTGACGAACGCGCTGGGTGTGCTCCGGGAGCACGGCCTGATCCACTATGACACGAACAAACCGGTGACGCTCACGGAGAAGGGCGAACGCGAAGCCCTGCGCGTGATCCGCCGCCATCTGGTGCTGACGCGCTTCCTGCGCGAGATCCTCCGGCTGGACGACGAGGCGGCCTCGCAGACCGCCTGCCGCGTGGAGCACGTCATCGACGACCGCCTGGTCTCCCGCCTGGCCGTGCTCACCGACGCGCTCACCGCTCCCGGCCGCTGCCACGCCCTGCGCAAGGCCCTGCGCCGCCATTACGACGCGCTGGATGCCGGCGAGCTGGATGTGCTGGCCGCCGTCTACACTCCGCCCCCGCGGCCACTCGAACAGCCCAAACCAAAACGCCGCCGCGCAAAGCCGGCGCAAGAGGAGGTTTCCCATGACGCATGATGCTATGTTGGCCCGCGCACACGAGACGATCGAGACGGAAATCGCCGGCCTCAGGCGCGCCGACGCGGCGCTCTCGCCCGTCTTCTGCGACATTGTCGAGGCGATGCTCGAGGCCCTCGGCCGCGGCGGCAAGATCGTCGTCACCGGCATCGGCAAGAACATCCACGTGGGCGAGAAAATCGCCGCCACCATGGCCAGCACCGGCTCCACCGCCATGCTCCTCAACCCCGTGCAGGCCATGCATGGCGACCTGGGCATGGTCACCGCCGCCGACATCGTCCTGGCCATCAGCTACTCCGGCGAATCCGACGAGGTCATCCGCCTCATCCCCTCCCTGCGCCGCATCGGCGTGAAGATCGTCGGCATGACGGGCAAGGCCGATTCCTCCCTCGCCAAGAACAGCGACTGGGTCTACCTCATCGACTGCGGCCGCGAGGCCTGCCCCTTCAATATGGCCCCCACCACCTCCACCACCGCCACCCTGGCCCTCGGGGACGCGTTGGCGATGGTCTTGCTTGAGGCGCGCGGCTTCAAGAAGGAAAACTTCGCCCTCCTCCATCCCGCGGGCGCCATCGGCCGGGCCCTGCTCTTCCACGTCAAGGACATCATGCGCACGGGCGAACGCCTCGTGGCGCTCGACGAGAAGGCGACGGTGCGCGACGCCGTGCTCGCCATGACCGAGGCAAAGTCCGGCTGCGCCTGCGTCACCGCGCCGGACGGCACGCTCCTGGGCATCTTCACGGACGGCGACCTGCGCCGCCTGCTCACCGGCGCGGGCGGCGACCCGATGGGGCGGCCCATCGCCGAGGTCATGATCCACCACCCCGTCTCCGTCCCGCTCGACGCCCTGGCGGTGCAGGTGCTCAACATCTTCGAAAGCCACAAGCTCGACGACCTGCCCGTGGTCGACGCGGCCGGAAAGCTCGTCGGCACCATCGACATCCAGGATCTGCCGCGCATGAAGATCCTCTGATGGTTCACCTCTTCCTCGGGCCGGACGATTATCTGAAAAGCGATGGGGCCAAGCGCCTCATCGGCAAACTCGTCGCGCCAGAGGATCGGGACTTCGGCCTGGAGGTCATCGACGGCGCGTGCGACAAGGCCGACGACGTAATCCAGGCCTGCGACCGCACGGCGGAGGCGCTCTACACCGCCAGCTTCCTCGGCGGCGGCAAGGTGGTGTGGCTGCGCGACGCGAACTTCCTCCCCGGCGCAAAGGGGCGCGCGGTGGAGGCCCAGGCCGCCAAGGACGCCGCCGCGGCCTTCTTCGAAGGCCTGCAAAAGGACGCCCCGCCGGAAGGACACCACCTCATCGTCACCGCCTCGACGTGCGCCAAGGTCTCGCGCTTCTACAAATGGGTGGAAAAGCACGGCAAAATCACCGTCTGCGGCGAAGAGGTGAAAAGTTACCAGCTTGGCAAGGCCGCGCAAGAACGCCTGGAGGCGCTCCTGCCGCAAAGCGGCGTCAAGATGGCGCCGGCCGTGCGCGCCGCTTTCGCCCAGCGCGTCGGCGCGGACACCCGCACCCTCGTTTCCGAGCTTGAGAAACTCCGCGCCTACCTGGGCCGGGACGGCGCCGAAGCCACCCTCGCAGACGTCGAGGCCGTCACCTCCACCGCAGTCGGCGCCGAGCCCTTCGCCCTTGCCGAGGCCATCCTTCAGCGCTCCCCCACCCTCGCGGCAAAGACCATCGAGCAACTGCGCGCCGACAAGAACGCGGCCTTCCCCGCCGCAGTCTCCATCCTCAACGCGCTCAACGATCTGTGCGCCCTCCGCGACGCGCTTGACCGGGGGTGGCTCGCCGGCAACCGTTGGGTTCTCCCGGCCGAGCGCCTGCCCGCCCGCCTGGCCCGGCTCAACGGCTGGTTCCTCGGCAAACAGGTCGAGGCCGCCAAACGGTACACGCTCAACGAGTTGCGCGCGGGCCGGCACTATGCCGTCGAGATGCGCTTCAAGCTCGTGGACACCACCGCGCAAGACCCATGGGCCATCATCGAGGCCACGCTCCTGCGCATCGTCATGCGGAAGGCCAAGCCATGAGCGGCCCCGCGCTTCCCGCCCCGGACAGCCTGCAGGCCATCATCGGCGCCATGCTCTTCGCCGCGCCGGAACCGCTCACGCCGGAGGCCCTGCGCAAGGCCCTTCAGGCAGCCGCCCAGGACGCCGGGCCGGGGACTCCCGCAGCCGCCTTCGCCGAGGCCACCCCGGCCCAGATCAAGGGCTATCTCGCCGACATCGCCGCCACCCTTGCGCGTTCGGACTTGGGGCTTGCCCTCTGCGAGGAGGGCGGGCGCTTCTCCTTCCGCTCCGTGCCGGCCGCGGGGCCGTGGGTGCGTGCGCTCGTCAAGGCCGCCCCGCCCCAGCGCCTCTCCCGCGCCGCGCTCGAGACGCTCGCCATCGTCGCCTATCGCCAGCCCATCAGCCGCGCCGAGATCGAATCCGTGCGCGGCGTTTCGGCCGACCATACGGTCCGCGCGTTGTTGGAGCTGGATCTCATCCGCGCCGTGGGCCGCAGCGAGCTTCCCGGGCGCCCGTTCCTCTATGGCACCACCGCCAGTTTCCTGGAGCACTTCGGCCTGCGCAGCCTCAAAGACCTTGATCCCGTGCCGGAGGCATGAGCGCCGCCCCAAAACACCTCTACCTCCACGTCCCGTTCTGCACGGGGCGATGCGCCTATTGTGCCTTTGTCTCCGGCCCGCCGTCGGCAAACCCCGCCGACTACGTCGAAACCCTCCTGTGCGAGGCCGCGGCCCGGGGCTTCCCATCGCTCGGCCCGCTGGAGACGCTGTATTGCGGCGGCGGGACGCCCGCGTTGCTCGGGGAGCACGGGTTCGTCCGGCTCCGGGAGTCCGGCCTCTTGTCGCTCGCGGATGACGCGGAATGGACGGTGGAGCTCCACCCCGCCGCCGTCACCGCCCCCCTCGTCCGTACCCTGGCCTCACTCGGCGTCACCCGCCTGAGCCTCGGCGTGCAGGCCTTTGACGATGCCACCCTCATCCGCTGCAACCGCCGCCACACCGTCCGCCAGGCGCTCGAGGCCATCGAAATCGCCCGCGCGGCCGTCCCGGACACCGGCATCGACCTTATCGCCGGCCTCCCCGGCGTTTCCCCGGACGAATGGACGCGAACCCTGCGCCGCACCGTCGCCCTTGGCCTGCCGCATGTCTCCGTCTATGCGCTCTCCATCGAACCGGAAAGCGCGTGGGGACGCTCCGGGATGGCCCCGCCAGACCCGGACCGCCTCTGCGACGCCGTGGCCGAGGCCGCCGACACGCTTCCCGCGGCGGGGCTCCGCCGTTACGAGACCTCCAACTACGCCCGCCCCGGCTTGGAATGCCGCCATAACCTCAACACCTGGCGCGGCGGCGACTACCTCGGCCTTGGGCGCGGCGCGGCCAGCCGCTTGGGACTCCTTCGCCGCCATGGGGATGGAACCGAAGAGCTCCTTTCGCCGGAAGAGGATGCGCTTGAACGCGCCCTCACCCGACTCCGCCTTGCCGAGGGTTTCGACCTTGACGCCACACTCGCCCGCTTTCCCATCCTCGCCCCCTATCGCGGGCGTTGGGCCAGCCGCCTTGCCGACTTTCGCGCCCATGGCCTTCTTGCCGCGGACAATGCCCCCACGCTCCGGGGTTACGAGGTCCTCGACGCCATGGAGCGGGAACTGTTGCGTTGAGGGGCGCGCTCGGGCTCAGTCGGTGAGCCACTTTGGCAGACGGCGCTGGAGGGTGGTCGAGACGAGGCGTTCAAGGCGGGGCGGGTCAATGGCGAAATCCCCCGTGAACAAATCGCGCTCCATCACGACGCAGTCGCCTGTCGGCAGGTCGGCGTCTGGCTCGAGGAGCCCGCCTTCCGCCACCTGGCAGTGCCATCGGGCGGCCGGAAGGCGCAGGAGCCGGTGCGCCGTGAAAGGGCGCGTCTCGCGCGGCGCGACATCGACGTAAAGGTAGCGCCGCTCGACGCCATCGCGGCGGATGATGAGCGCGCCGTTGTCATAGCCGATGCGGATCCGCGCCTTGCCCATGGCGCGGAGGAGGGCGAAGTAGGCGTCGTCCAGGTTTTCCCCGGGCAGGACGGCGCGGACCAGGCACCGATGCGCGGGGACGGAGACCTCGCGGACAGTCCCGGCGGCGACGGCCTCGCCTTGGCGTTGCTGGGCCTGCGCGGCCTGGACTTCGCGCAACAGTGCGCGGGCTCGGGCAATCGTGGCGCGAAGGCTTTCGCTCGCCCCGCCGAGAAGCCGGTCGTAACGGATGATGCCCTCGCCGGCACACCCTTGAAGCGAGGCGAACGCCTCCAGGGAACCCCTGCCCGAACGCAAAGCTGGATGGCCTCGACGATGCGCAGCTGAGACAGGGAATAATGGCGGTAGCCGGTCAAACGGTCGACGCGCGTAGGCCTGAGGATCCCGAGTTTCTCGTAGTACAGCAGGGAGTTGACGTGGACGCCGGTGAGCTTGGAGAAATCGCCGATGGTGAACGTCCTGGCCATTACTATTTTTTCACTTGAGTCCGCCATAATGGTGGAGTGTATCATACCGCCGCCTATTTTGGAACGAAAGGTAAGACTCTATGAAAAGACAACGTCCTCACCGCCCAGCCGACCCCCTGCTGTATGGCCCCCTGCGCGGCCATTGGCGCACCTACCTTGTCCCGGCGCTTGGCGGCGCGGCGGTAACCTCCGTGTACAGCATCGTCGACACCATCGCCATTGGATACGGCGTAGGCCCCTCCGGTGCGGCGGCCGCCGCCGTCCTCATCCCCAGTTTTGGATTGATGGCCTTCCTTGGGACGCTCCTGGGCATGGGCGGGGCCATCCTGCTGGCGACGGCCCGCGGGCGCGGCGACCGGCGCGAGGGCGACGCATGGTTCACGCTCACCTTTCTGCTCTGCGCGGCGGTCGGCGTGGCCGTGGCCGCCGCCGTCCTGCTCGCCGGGGACGCCTTCTGGCGATTCTGCGGCGCGGACGACGCCCTGGCGCCGTTGGCGAGCGAATATGGCTTCTGGGTCGTCCTCACCTGGCCGGGGGCGATGCTCTCGTTGGCGCTGGCCTGCCTGATCCGCAATGACGGCGCGCCGGGGTATGCGCTGGCGGCCATCGTCGCCGGCGGGGTGCTCAACATCCTTGGCGACTGGCTCCTGGTCTTTCCCTTCAGGATCGGCACGGGCATGGCCGGCGCCGGTATCGCCACCGCCGCGGGCTGCGCCTTGCAGACGCTCCTGCTTGTGGGTTATCTCTTCCGGCGGCGAAGCACGCTGCGCTTCGCGCCGCCGAGTCTCTGGCCGCGGCGTGCCATCCGGCGCCTGTGCGCCGTCGGGCTCGCGCCGGCCCTGCCAAACGCCGCCGTCGCCGTCGTCGTCACGCTCGCCAACCATCAGGCCATGCGCCATGGCGGCGTGGCGGCGCTCTCCATCCTCGGCATCATGCTCACCCTCACCACGCTCTACCAGCAGCTCTTCAACGGCGTGGCCCAGGCCCTTCAACCCATCGTGTCGGTCAATTTCGGCGCGGGTGGGCGCACTCGGATCCGTCGCGCCTTTTGGATGGGGGTGCGGGTGTCGTTCATGTTGGGGCTGGCCTGCTCGCTCCTCAGCCTGTTCTTCCCGATTGGGACGCTCCGCCTGTTCATGAACCCGACGCCGGAGGTCATCGCGTTGGCGCCGCCCCTGGTGCGCGGCATCGCGGCCTCTTTTCTGCCGATGGCGCTCTGCATCCTGGCGTGCGGCTACCTGCAGGCCCTCCTGCGCACCCTGCCCGCGGCGACGCTGGCCCTGCTGCGCAGCGTTGGGTTCAGCGCGGCGTTCCTGATTGCCCTTCCGCCGCTCCTGGGGCTCAATGGGGTGTGGCTGGCCCTTACCGCGACGGAGTGGCTGACGCTGCTCCTGGCCCTGCTGCCGCTTCTCCGACTCTGGGGACGCGAAATCCCACGCTGACCCTCCAAACCATGAAGGGCCCCCGGTTCCCGCCGGGGGCCCTTTTGCTTTGAACCTTGCGGGAATGGACTCAGGGGCGCGTGCGTCCATCCCGGATGGCCTTCAGCAAGGTCGCGTACATGGCCTTGGCGCGGTCGGGATGCTGCTTGATGACGTTGTTCCGCTCGGAGGGATCCGCGGAAAGGTCGTAAAGCTCGCCGTTGAGCGGGTCGTTCTTGGGGCCTGGGGCATTGCCGGCGGGGCCCGGCACGATGTATTTCCAGTCGCCTTCGCGCAGGTTCAGGCGATAGTCCTGGCAAATGAGGCTTGTGCGCGCGGAGGGCGCGGAGGGGTCAAGGAAGGTCGCGCTTTGGTCAAAGGAGTCCGGCAACGCCGCCTGGGGCACGGGCACGCCGCGCAGGGCCGCGAAGGTCGCGCCCAAGTCGACCAGCGACACAAGCGCGTCGTTGGTCCCGGCTGGGATGGCGCCATCCCAGCGGACGATGAACGGCAGGCGGTGGCCGCCCTCGTAGGGCTGGTATTTGTGGCCGCGCCAATCCCCGGAGGGCTTGTGGTCGCCAAGGCGCTCGACGGCCTGGTCTTTGTAGCCGTCGTTCACCATCGGGCCGTTGTCGGAGGTGATGACGACGAGGGTGTCTTGCTCCAAGCCCAGCTCCCGGAGCTTCTCGATGACGCGGCGGACGCTGTCGTCGAACTGCACGGTGACGTCCCCGCGCGGGCCGAAGGGGGTCTTGCCGACGAAACGCGGGTGCGGCACGCGGGGCACGTGGATGTCGTTCGTGCCGAGGTAGAGGAAGAAGGGGCGGTCTTTGTTGGCCTCCATGAAGGCGCAGGCCTTTTCGACAAAGACGTCCGCCATCTCCTCGTCCACCCAACGCGCCTTCTTCCCGCCCTTCATATAGCCGATGCGGCCAATGCCGTTGACGACGGCCTGGTTGTGGCCGAAGTCCCAATCCATCTTGAGGGAAGCGCGGTCACGCTTGCCGTCGGGCTCCCCGGGGTAGTTGTGCCGGTAGTTGACCTCGATGGGATCGTTGGGGTCAAGGCCGACGACGAGGCCGTTCTCGACGTAGACGCATGGCGTGCGGTCGGCCGTCGCGGCCATGAGGAAGGTATAGTCGAAGCCGACGTCGTTGCCCGAGGGCTTGATAGGTTTGTTCCAATCGGTCTTGCCCGGCCCCGGCCCCATGCCCAGGTGCCATTTGCCGACGGCGCCCGTGACCATGCCGGACTGTTTCATCAGCTTGGGGAGCGTGGCGATGTCGGTGTCGATGAGCAGGGCCGAATCGCCGGGGGCGATTCCAGTGCCGGGCTTGCGCCAGGCGTATTGCCCGGTGAAGATGGCATAACGCGTGGGCGTGCAGGTGGAAGCGGGGGAATGGGCGTCGGTGAAGCGCACACCGCCTTTCGCGTAGTCGTCCAGGAAGGGCGTGAGGCCGGGCGTCGCGCCGTAGCAGCTGACATCTCCCCAGCCGAGGTCGTCGGCCAGGATGAAGAGGATATTGCGGGGCCGCCGAGGCGGCGTCCCCCCCGCGGGGAACGCCCACCGCGGCGCGGCGAACGCCGCCGCGCCAAAGCCCATCGCCCTCAGAAAATCGCGCCTTCTCATGCCGCCTCCTTGACGTTGTTGCCGCCATTTTAACAAAATCCACGCCAATTGTCAGAAAGTGTGTTATAATTAGTCTCGTTTAGTCATCGATTGGATCCGCCATGAGCAAGCTTTTCGCCAGACACGTCTATACCTCGGAATCCGTCTCCGAAGGGCATCCCGACAAGGTGGCAGACGCCATCTCCGACGCCATCCTCGACGCCTGCCTCGCGCTTGACCCCCATGCCCACGTTGCCTGCGAGACGGCCTGCGGCATGAACCTGGTCGCCAATCTGGGCGAGGTTACCTGCGCCGGCTTCGAGCGCCTCAACACCAAGGCCATCGCCCAGGACGTCATCCGCAAGATTGGCTACGACCGCCCCGAGGAGGGCTTCTGCTGGCAAGATTTCACTTACATCAACAACCTTCACGCCCAATCGCCCGACATCAACCAGGGCGTCTCCCGCGCCGACCCCGAGGAGCAGGGCGCAGGCGACCAGGGCATGATGTTCGGCTACGCGACGAACGAGACGCCCGAGTACCTCCCCCTCCCCCTCGTCTGCTCCAACCGCATCCTCCGCCGCCTGGCCGAGCTCCGCCACAACGGCGACATCCCCTGGCTCCGCCCCGACGCCAAGGCCCAGGTCTCCGTCCTCTACGACGGCGGCAAACCCCAGGCCATCACCGACGTTGTCTGCTCCCACCAAACCACCGCCGACGTGGACGAAGCGGCTATCCACGCGGCCATCGGCGCCGTCATCCGCGAGGTGCTCGCCCCCACCGGGCTCCTGACCGCAGACACGGCCTTCCACATCAATCCAACCGGCCGCTTCGTCATCGGCGGCCCTGCGGGCGACTCCGGCATCACCGGGCGCAAGATCATCGTCGACACCTACGGCGGCGTCGGCTCCCACGGCGGCGGCGCCTTCAGCGGCAAAGACCCCTCCAAGGTCGACCGTTCCGCGGCCTATTATGCCCGTTACGTCGCCCGCAACATCGTCGCCGCGGGCCTTGCCGACAAGTGCGAGATCCAGGTCGCCTACGCCATCGGCCTGGCCCGCCCCATGAGCATCAACGTCTCCACCTATGGCACCGGCAAGGTCGACGAGGCCAAAATCGCCGACTTCCTCCTGCGCGGAGCCCTCTTCGACTTTCGCCCCGCCGCCATCATCCGCGACCTCGGCCTGCTCACCCCAACCGGCTGGGGTTACGCCGACAATTGCGTCTACGGCCATTTCGGCCGCCCCGGCGTCCCCTGGGAGCGCGAGGATCGCGCCGAAGCCCTCCGCGCCGCCCTCCTTTGAGCCGCCGCGCGCCGCGCGCCAAGGCCGCCCCACCCCGCGGGCGGCCTTTCTTTTCCCTGCCGACGGCCGAACCCACCCTACCCCATCCCTCCGGCGCCCCTGCCCGCGCCCGCGAATTATGCTAAAATAACGCTTCACAAAAGGAGAATGGCATGAACCCCATGATGGATCCCGATCTGTTGGCCGTCCGCAGCGAAAGCCGCGCCGCCGGCCTCAACCGCGTCTACAACTTCGTCTACGGCTGGATGGCTGTGGGCCTGGCCCTCTCGGGCCTCGTCGCCTGGCTGGTGGCCGACGCCGCCCTCTCTGGCGCCTTCACGCTCACCCCCGGCACGCTCATCTTCTGCGCCGTCGTCGAGGTCGTGCTGGTCCTCGTCCTTTCCATGGCCATCCACAAGCTGGCCCCCGCGGCCGCGGCCGGGCTCTTCCTAGCCTACGCGGCGCTCAACGGCGTGACGCTCTCCGTCCTCCTCCTCGTCTACGCCGCCTCGACCATCCAGACGGCCTTCTTCGCGGCGGCGGGCACCTTCGCGGCGATGGCGCTCTTCGGCACGCTGACGCGGCGCGACCTCTCGACCCTCGGGCGGGTCTGCTCCATGGCCCTCATCGGCCTTGTCATCGCCACGCTCATCAACCTCTTCCTGCGCAACAGCGGGCTCGACGCCATCCTTTGCTACCTCGGCGTGGCCGTCTTCGTGGGCCTGACGGCCTATGACGCGCAGAAGGTGCGCCACCTGGCCGACGCCGCCGGCGAACTCGACCGGCCCACCGTCAGCCGCCTGGGCATCCTCTGCGCCCTCTCGCTCTACCTCGACTTCATCAACCTCTTCATCTACCTCCTCCAAATCTTCGGAAGGAACCGCGAGTGATGAAAGCCCTCCTCTTTCTGGCCGCCGCTTGCGCCGCCCTCACGGCGCGCGCGGAGACCTACGTCGGCGTCCGCCTCTTCGACATGTACAAGGTCGAGGCCGTCTCGGTGATGACCTCCGAGGACTTCCGCGAGCTCCGCGCCGAGCTGGCCGAGGAAAAGCGCGTCTTCAACAAGGCCCTCCAGACCGTCAAGCGCGATTGGACGAAGCAATACAACGACGCCCGCAAGGCCGGCGACAAGGATTTCCCCAAATACCCAACCAAAGCCTTCATCTGGCCCCGCTCCGTCAAGACCCGCAACCTCTCCTCCAAAGAGGCGGCCGACGAGTGGCTCGCCAAACAGCAGGCCCGCGTCGACGCCGACCATGCCGCCATCGCCGCCGCACAATCCGCCGCGGCCAAAGCCTCGAAAGGCTCCGTCACCGCCGGTTACGGCAGCCGTGACGACAAGAAGGCCCGCCGGCAGGCCGAAAAGAATCAGCTCGACGAAGCCCTCAAGGAGAAGCTCGGCGAGGCCGTCGAGCTTCAGATGATGGCGCTGCTCAAATACAATCGTCCTGTGCCGCGCCATTACGTCGTCGATCCCATCGCCGGGGCGACCACCGCCAGCGGGATCTCCGCCATCGGCAAAAAAATCGCCAGGCAGGAAGAAGCCATCAAAGCCTATAAACAACGCAAAGCCGAGGCCGAGGCCTCCGGCGACGCCAAACAGCCCTGAATGACCATGGATTTCCAGATTCCCATCCTCGATTGGTCCCCCGCCTCCCCCACCCCGCAGGTCGAGGCCTTCCTCCGACGCCCCCCCTTCGATGAGCGCGCCGAGGCCGCCGCCGCCAAATGCCTGGCCGACATCCGTGCCCGCGGCCTCGACGCCGTGCTCGACGCCTGCCGCGCCTTCGATCACGCCGACCTCACGCCCGAAACCATCCGGGTCACCGAAGCCGAGCTCGACGCCGCCGACGCGGCCTGCGATGAGACCGTGAAGGAGGCCATCCGCCTGGCCGCCACCCGCGTCATGGGCTTCGCCAAGGCCGGCCTCCGCGACGATTGGGACATCCACACCTTCAACGGCGGCCGCCTGGGCGAACGCTTCCACCCGATGGACCGCGTGGGCGTCTACATCCCCGGCGGCACCGCCCCCCTGGCCTCCACCGCCATCATGACCGTCGTCCTGGCCAAGGCCGCCGGCGTCCCCGAGATCGTCGCCTGCACCCCCGCCCGCGACGGCACGGCCGTCTCCGCCCCCCTCCTGCATGCCCTGCGCGTAGCCGGCGCCACCGAGGTTTACCGCGTCGGCGGCATCCAATCCATCGGCATGATGGCCTACGGCGCCGGTATTCGGCCCGTCGAGCTCATCGCCGGGCCGGGCAACGCCTACGTCACCGCCGCGAAGCGCCAGGTCTACGGCACTGTCGCCATTGACCAGGTGGCCGGCCCCTCGGAGATCTGCGTCCTGGCCGACCGCGCCGGCAACCCCAAGTGGATCGCCGCGGATCTCCTCTCCCAGGCCGAACACGGCAGCGGCCTTGAGAAAAGCCTGCTCGTCACCGACTCGCGCGACTTCGCCGAGGCCGTCCACGCGCAAGTGCTCGAACAGCTTGCCCGCCGCGGCCGCCGCGCCATCATTGAGCGCATGCTCGCCAACGGCGGGATGCTCATGGCCGTCGTGCCGGACCTCGACGACGGCGTTCGCCTCTGCAACCGTTTCGCCGCCGAGCATCTTGAGCTCCAGGTGGCCGACGCAGAGGCCGTCCTGCCCAAAATCACCTGCGCCGGCGCGGTCTTCGTCGGGTACTGGACGCCCGAGAGCGCGGGGGACTTCGTGGCCGGCCCCAGCCACGTCCTGCCCACGGGCGGCGCGGCGCGGATGTTCAGCGGCCTCACCGCCGAGACCTTCCGCCGCCGCAGCTCCTTCGTCGAGTTCACCCAGAACGACCTCGCCGAGACGCGCAAGGCCATCGAGACCTTCGGTGCGCTCGAGGGCCTCGACGGCCACGCCTACGCCGCCACCGCCCGTTTTGAGTGACCCCTGCCCGCACCCTTTCGGCCCCGGCCTGGCCCGGGGCTTTTTGATGACCGCCGGAGAGCTCGCGCATGGCCGGACGCAGACGTAAACGCCCCACGGGGCTTCGGGACTGGCTGGCACGCCACCGGGGGCGGGCCTTCGCGGCCGTCGCCCTCGCCGCGGCCCTTGTCCTCGGCAACTGGTTCGCGCACCTCCCCACCGAGACCCGCGCGCTCGCCGGCCCGGCCGAGCTCACCCTCGAAGCCCTCGGCGCCGTCACCGCAGACGCCACCGACGCCATCGGCCTCACCGGTCACGACGCCTGGGTCGACTACGCCAAGCAACCCGCGCTCGGCCCGCTTCCCTTCGGCGTGCCACGCGTGGCCGACCCAAGCAAGGCGCCGGACGACCTCATCCTCCTCAAGCGTAAAGGGTATTGGGTCGGCTACTCCCCCAGCCTCCGCCGCCCCGTCTGGGCCGCCTACGCCGTCCCCGAGGCACGCGTTTTGCGGCAATTGCCTGACCGCCCCCCCTTCGAGCGCGACCCCGAGGTGCGCGATTCCCCCGTCACCGGCTCCTACACCGGCAGCGGTTACGACCGCGGCCACCTGGCCCCGAACTACGCCATCGCCATGTGCTATGGCCGCGCGGCCCAATGCGAGACCTTCCTCATGACGAACATCGCCCCGCAGGCGCCCGAACTCAATCGCGGGCCCTGGCGCATCCTTGAGGCGATCGTCGCCGACGACCTGCCGTCGCGCGCCGGCACCGTCTGGGCCATCGTCTGCCTGACGCCCGGGGGCAGGACGCTCAAGGAAGGCGGCATCGACATTCCGGCGGGCTTCGGCCTGGTGTTGGCCTCCTGGCAGGCGGGGCGGCTCCGCGCCATCGGCCTCTACATGCCCCAGGAGACCGCCGACACCAAGCGCCCGCGCTACTGTTTCCGTTCCATCCGCTGGCTTGAGGAACAGACGGGGCTCGACTTCTTCCCGGCCCTCTCGCAAGCGCGCCAAGACGCCCTCGAAACCGTCGAGGTCAATCGCTTCTGGCCCAAATGGGAGCTCCTCTGAATGCCCCGGGACCGCGTCGCCATCGGGTTTGACACCTCCCTGCGCTCCACCGGCATCGGCGTCGTCCGCGCCGAGGGCAACGTCCGCCGCGCGCTCTACTACGCCCCCGTCCGCGTCCCCGACAAGCTCCCGCTCTCCGCCGCGCTCGTCCGGATCGATGAGGCCGTGAACCACGTCCTGGACGCTTACGCGCCCACCGAAGCCGCCCTCGAGGGCGTGTTCTATGCCAAGAACGCCCGCACCGCGATGATCCTCTGCCACGCCCGTGGGGTCGTCATCGCCGCCTGCGCCAAGCGCGGCATCCCCATCTGCGAGTATTCCCCCGCCGAGGTCAAGCGCGCCGTCACCGGCGTCGGCTCCGCCGAAAAGCCCCAGGTGCAGGCCATGGTCGCGCGCATCCTCTCCCTTCCCCCGCCCCTCCAAAACGACGCCGCCGACGCCCTCGCCATCGCCCTGGCCCACCTCAACCGCGCCACCTCACTGCTCTCCTCCACCCCGAAAACCCTCTGACATGCCCCGCCTCACCCCTCTCTTCCTTCTCCCCCTGCTGATCCTCTTCGGCTGTGCCCGCCCTTACGAGCGCACCGCCGAGGCCCTTGGCCTCCCCAAGGACGCCGTTACCGTCGCCGGGGAACGCGTCGTCCTCGAAGGCGGCGGCCACCGTTTCGAGTTCCCGCCCGGCATCCGCGTCGCCACCGTCGACGGCGCGCGCTATTACCTCAACCATGCCGCCGGCCCGGATGACCTGGCCCCCGCCGACGCCTCGCTCCTGCGCGCGGCAGTGGTCGCCCCCGCACCGCTCTGCCCCCGCCCCGCCATCCTCCTTGACCCAGGCCACGGCGGGAAAGACATCGGCTGCTCCGTCGGCAAAGATGCCGAGCATGCCATCGCCCACGACATCGCCCTGGCCGCCCAGGAACTCCTTCACGCCGCCGGGTGCGACGTCCGCCTCACCCGTACCGCCGAGCAGGGGCCCACCCTGCAGGAGCGCGTCGACCTTGCCGCCGCCAACCCGCCGGACGCCTACGTCAGCATCCACGTGAACGCCGCCGCCAATCCCGAGGCCCGCGGCGTCGAGGTCTATACGCTCCCGCTCCCCGGATGCGACGGCACGAACGCCAACGCCAAAGCCTGGGAGACGCCCCTGCCCGGCCAGGCCCACCTGCCGCAGGCCACGCGCCTGGCCCTCTGCGTCCAGCGTGCCCTCCTGCGCACCCCGGGGCATACTGAGGACCGCGGCGTGCGCCACGCCCATTTCAAGGTCTTGCGCGACGTTCCCGCCCCCGCCATCCTTATCGAGACCGGGTTCGTCACCAACGCCGACGACCGGGCCCGACTGGCTTCCCCCGAGGGCCGCCGCGCCATTGGTTTCGCCATTGCCCTCGGCATCCTCGAGGCCTTCCGCCGCTGACCGTGCGCCGCTTTCCTTCCCAAGTGTCGCGAGACGATTCGGGCGTTGTGCCCGAATGCGTGTGAGGCGGGACGGCGCAGGTTGGGGGAAAGGAGGCAAATATGGTATACTTTGCAACATGTGGTTTGGCTCTTCAAAGGTGAGCGCTTTTGGGCGCGTTGGCGCCGCGGTGGCGTTGTTGGCGTTGGCGGTGGCGTCCGCGGCGTTGGCGTTCCCTCGGGTGCAGGGGGTGCTGGGATCGGCGTGGACGAACGCGCTTCTCTGGGGCTTGCTGCTGGTGTGTGCGGGGATGGGCCTGGCGGCGCTGGCGCGGCGGCGTTGGCTGAGCGCGGTGTTCCATGCGGGTGCGGCGGTCGTAATCGTTGGCGGGGGGATGACTGCCGGCTACGCGAAATCCTGGCAGGTGGCGTTGGTAGATTCACCGCTGGCGCCGCCGGAGTATCGCCAGCGCCTGGTGGAAGGGGAGCTGGTGTCGCTGAGCAAGTTTGAGATTGAGACCTATGCGGACGGGATGCCGAAACAGTTCCGCACGACGCTGGCGTTCCCGGATGGAGAGCGGACGTTGTCGGTGAACAAGCCGCTGAGGCGCAAGGGGATCACCTATTATCAGATGTCCTATTCGCAGGCGACCGATCCCTATGGGCGCGCCTGGTGGGTGACGCACTTGACGTTGCGGCGGGATCCGGGGGCGGCGGTGACGTTCGCGGGATACGGCTTGCTCGCCCTTGCGGCCTTGGGGGCGGCCATCCGGGAGACTGCGCGATGACGGTGAAGACCGATTTGCTGGGGTGGCTGCTGAACGCCCAGGTCGCGCTCGCGTTGCTCGGGGTGATCGTGCCCAAGCGTCTGGGGCGCTGGATATGGGGGGCGGTTCTGCCGATGGGCATGGCGGCGATCGCGGTGCGTTGGGGGGCGGTGGGGCACCCGCCCATGCGCAACCTCTTCGAGGCGTTTCTCTGGCTGCCGGCGATCTTGTCCGTGGCCACGTTGCTGACGCGGTGGCGCGACGGGATTTGGACGGTGCGTCTGGACGCGCTGCTGGGGTTTGTCGTGGCCTTCCCGCTGGCGTTCGTCTTCTCCGCCGAGGAAGGGAGATTGCCGCCGGCCTTGCAAAGCCCGCTTTTTGTGCCGCACGTCTTGGGGTATATGCTCGCCTACGCCTTTCTGGCGCGGGCATTCGCGCTGGAGTGCGCGGGCCGTACGGACGCCGCGCGGCGAAGCTTCGCGTGGGGGTTCTTCCTGATGACGCTGGCCCTGGCGCTCGGCTCGGTGTGGGGCAACGAGGCATGGGGCGCCTATTGGCAGTGGGATCCGAAGGAGCAGTGGTCGCTCGCCACCTGGCTGGCCTACGCCGCGTTATGGCATGTGCGGGGCTCGCGTCCGTGGCGTTTGACGCTGCTCGGGGTGGGCCTGCTCGCCATCGTCCTGACGGTGACGTGGATCAACCTTTCCAAACTGTTCCCGGGGCTGCACAGCTATGCCGGCCTCTGACCCAGCGGGACACCCCTTTGTCCAAGCGCTCGACGAGACCATCGCCGCGCTCACCTTCCTGCGTGAGGGCGGCGTGAAGACCCTGCCTGTCGAACCCGCCACATGGCGCGCCTTAACGGCCCCCACCCCGGCCCAGGCAATGCCGCGCGTTCCCCCGCCCGCGCAAGCCGCGCATCCGCCCGCGGAGGGACGCCCAGCCGACACACCGGCGGCCCGCGAGGCCGCTCTCGCGGCGTTCAACGCCCAAATCCCGGCCTGCCGCGGATGCGAACTCGCCGCCAAGGAAGGCCGCCTGAAAGGCGTGGGGGCATGTTACAATCCCGCCGTGGCCGTCGTCAACGGCGCGCAGCTCCCCGGGGACGACCCCATCGCCATCGGCTCGCGCCTGGAGGGCGAGGCCGGGGCGCTTCTCGACAAAATGTTCGGCGCCATCGGCCTGTCCCGCACGTCGCTTTATGTCACCCCCGCGCTCAAGTGCCCTGCCGCTGGGCGCCCCACGGCCGCGGCCCTGCGCGCCTGCGCGGCCCATCTGCGCGCCGAGCTGACGCTGGTCAACCCCCGCGCCATCGTCCTGCTCGGCCCGGTCGCCGCACGGACGCTCCACCCCACGGGCGTGGCCGCGACGGGCAAGGTGGGGCAATGGAGCCTGCTGGGGCGGATCCCCACCATCACCCTTCACCATCCCATGCGCCTGATCCTGGCCGGGAAGAGCCTGGCCGACCCCCTGAAACGGGAAAACTGGGCGGCCCTCAAGGCCCTTCAGGCGCGTTTGCGAAACGCCCTCTGACGACATGTCCAAACTCATCATCCGCGGCGGCAAACCCCTTTCCGGCCACCATGTGGTGCCCGGGAACAAGAACGCCGCCCTGCCCATGCTCGCCGCCACCCTGCTGGCCGACGCGCCCGTCACCCTCACCAACCTCCCCGACATCGCCGACGTCCGCGTCATGGCCGAAGGCCTGAAGGCCCTGGGCGCGAAAGTCTCCGGCTCGTTGGCCGAGCATACGCTGACCATCGATGCCCGGCGGCTCCGTGCGGACCCAATTCTCCCGGCGGAGATTTGCACGCGCATCCGCACCTCGTTTCTCTTTGTCGGGCCGATGGTGGCGCGCAGGGGCCGCCTGCGCCTGCGCGGCGCGCCGGGCGGAGACAGCATTGGGCGGCGACGGCTGGACACCCATGTGGACGGCTTGGCGGCGCTCGGGGCGAAGGTGACGGTTCGCAAGACCGGCTCGGCCGCCGCGACCGCGCCGAAGGGCGGCCTCGCCGGTACGGACTTCATGCTCGACGAGGCCTCCGTGATGGCCACCGAAAACCTCGTCATGGCCGCCGTGCTCGCCAAGGGGAGAACCCAACTTTACAACACCGCCTGCGAACCCCACGTGCAGAACCTATGCCGGATGCTCGTCGAGATGGGCGCGAAGATCGAGGGCATCGGCACGAATCGCCTGACCATCGAGGGCGTCCAGCGCCTGGGCGGCGGCACCTTCCGCGTCTGCGGCGACGCCATCGAGGCGGCTTCCTACCTCATCGCGGCGGCGGCCACGCGCGGCTCGCTCACACTCGAAGGCGTCTCTCAGGACGACATGGCGGTGCTCCGGCCGGCCTTCCGCAAGTTCGGCGTCCGCTGGACGTGGGAAGGCGAGAATCTCCTCCGCCTGCCGCCGCGCCAACGCCTCCGCACGGCCTATGACCTGGGGGCGGCCATCCCGAAAATCGAGGACGGGCCGTGGCCGATGACCCCCTCGGATCTGCTCAGCCCGCTCATCGTCCTGGCCACGCAGACCAGGGGCACGGAGCTCTTCTTTGAGAAGATGTTCGAGAGCCGCCTTTACTTCGTCGACCATCTCATCGGCATGGGCGCGAAGATCGTCCAGTGCGACCCGCACCGCGCCGTCGTCACCGGCCCCACCGCGCTTCAGGGCGCGACGGTCTCGAGCCCGGACATCCGCGCCGGCATGGCGCTCATCATCGCGGCCCTCTGCGCCAAGGGCCGCACCGTCATCCACAACGCCGAATCCATCGACCGCGGCTACGAGGCCATCGAGGCCAACCTGCGGGCCCTGGGCGCCGACATCGTCCGCGAACCCTGATCGGAACGAGGGAAACAAAAACGGGGGCGGCCGGTCGGCCGCCCCCGTTCCGCTCAAGCGCGCGTTCGCGGCAAAAGCGCCGCCAGGATGGGCACGCACGCCGCCACAAGGAGGATGCGCCCCCACGTCTCCGCACCAAGCGCCACGGTGCCGAAGGCGCCGCCGCCGTAGGTGACGATGACCCACTGAAGCGCGGCGGCGATGAGCAGGGCGCACAGGAGCGCAGGATTGCCCAACAGCCCGCCGAAGGGATTGCCGCCCTCGGGTCGCCGCGCCGCCAGGGCGTTGGCGAGCTGACAGAAGACAAAGAGCGTGAAGACCGCCGTGCTCAAGGCCGCCGCGCTGCCGGCATCCGCAACGCCCAGAAAGTCCACCACGCCCTTGAGCTGCAACAGGCAGACCGCCGCGATGAGCCCGCCGATGAGGCCCATGCGCATCACCATGCCCCGGCTGACGAGCGGCGCGTCACGCCGGATCGGCTTGCGGTTCAGCAGGTCGTCGCTCATCCGTTCAAGGCCCAGGCAGAGGGCGGGCGGGCCATCCATGATGATGTTGATCCAGAGCAGCTCAAGCGGCGAGAAGGGCGGCGGCTCATCCAGGATCACGGCCACGAGCACCACCAGCACGGCCGAGACATTGACGGTGAGCTGGAAGAGGATGAAGCGCTTGAAGTTGTCCGTGATGCCGCGCCCCCAGCGGATGGCGCGCACGATGGTGGCGAAGGCGTCGTCGAGCAGGAGGATGTCGCACGCCTCCTTCGTCACCTCGGTGCCGGTGATGCCCATGGCCACGCCCACGTCGGCCTCCTTGATGGCCGGGGCGTCGTTGATGCCGTCGCCCGTCACGGCGACGGATTCACCCTGCGCCTTGAGCGTGCGCACCACGCGGAGCTTCACCGAAGGCGTCGAACGGGCGATGACGCGCACCGTCTTCAGCGCCTCGGCGAAGGCCGCGTCGTCCAGCGTCTCGAGTTCGGCGGCGGTGACGGCGCGGTGGCCGCCTTCAAGCATCCCCAGCGAGCGGGCGATGGCGGTGGCGGTGATGAGGTTGTCGCCCGTGAGCATCATGACGGAGATGCCCGCCGTGCGGCAGGCGTCGATGGCCGGCGGCACGTCTTCGCGCACCGGGTCGGCGATGGCCGCGAAGCCGTCATAGACGAACGGCCCCTCTCCCTCGGCATGGGCAAAGGCCAGCACGCGGCAGGCCTGTTCCTGCCAGGAGGCCATCGCGGCCTCCGCCGCGCCCCTGGCCTCCCCGGCGAGTCCGCAGGCGGCAAGGACGGCCTCGGGGCTGCCCTTCATGAGCCTGAGGGCCCGTGCGCCGCCAAGGGTGGTGACCATGCGCTTGGTGTCCGAGGAGAAGGGCTCGACGGCGACGATGTCCGCCTCCGCGCGGAGTTTGGCAGGGTCATGCCCCACCTTTGCCGCGGCCACGAGCAGGGCGCCCTCGGTGGGATTGCCAACGAAGCCCTTGCCGCCCGAGGCAAGATCCGCGGTGGCGTTGACGCACATGTTCACAAGCAAATCGCCCTTCGGTTCGGTGCGCTCGCCGTCCGGGCCGACGAGGGCGATGAGGGTCATGCGGTTCTCCGTCAGCGTGCCGGTCTTGTCCGAGCAGATGAAGGTGACGCAGCCGATGGTCTCGCACGCGATGAGCTTCTTGACGAGCGCGTTCTGCTTGGCCATCTTGAGCACATTGATGGCCAGCGACATCGCCACGATCGTCGGCAACCCTTCGGGCACGCACGCCACGATGAGGACGATGGCGGAAATGAAGGCCTCGCCCACCGCAGTCCACGTGATCGCGCCGTGATGGAACCAGTCTTGCCCCAACTGTACCGCGAAGACGAGCACCGCCGCCAGGATGCCCGCGAGCGTCACCCACTTACCGAGCCGCGTCAGGCGCTCCTGAAGCGGCGTTTTGCCCGTGTTCTGATCCGCCAGCGCCGCGGCGATGCGGCCAAACTCCGTGTGCATCCCCACGGCGGTGACGACCATCAGGCCCGTGCCCGCGGTGACGTAGCTGCCCGCGTAAAGCATCGTCGGGCGCTCAGCCACCGGCGCGGTCTCGGCTACCTTGGCCTCCGCGTGCTTCTCGACGGGGGCGGATTCGCCCGTGAGGGCCGATTCATCGGCCACCAGGCCGCTGGACTCGATGAGCCGCCCGTCGGCCGTCAGCTTGTCGCCCGTGCCGACGAACATCACATCGCCCACCACCAGCTCGGACTGCGGGATACGGAGGCTCTTGCCGTCGCGCAGCACACGCGGGCGGACATCCGCGCCCATCCCGCGCAACGCCTCAAAGGCCTTGGCGCTACGCCCCTCCATCCCCACCGAGATACCCACCGAGAGCAGGATGGCCAACGCCACGCCCACACATTCGGCAAACTCCGTGTGGCCGTCCGTGAGCAGATGCGCCACGTTCACGCCAACCATGATGAGGAGCGCCAGCACCAGGAGCAAAATCATCGGCTCCTTGAACGCCTCGACGATCCGCTCCAGCCACCCAATCTGCCGTGGCCGCGCCAATTCGTTCGCGCCGTGCGCCTGCCGGCTCGCCTGCACGGCTTCTTCGCCAAGCCCCCGATGCCTGTCTGCGCCGAGCTGCCGGAGCACCTCTTCCGCGGGGGTTGTGTATGCCTTGTCCATCTCTCTCTCCGCTTGGTGGGTTCACCACAAACAAAAGCCCGCGGCCACCGGCCACGGGCTTTGCTTTCGGAGACAAAAGACCCGTGCGCGGCGGCGTGCCGCACATGAGTCTCGCCATTTCAGGCAGGCCAGGCGTTCCCGCCGAGACTGTTGGCCTGCCGCGCATCCCTGCGCCGGCTACTCCCTCAATGCGCCGTGTACTATACCAAATCCAATCCCAAAAGGGAAGCCCAGCCCAAGGGCAATCGAAAAAGGCTGGCCTTGTGGGAAAAGTTTCGTTGTCGCCCGGTCAAAGCTCTGGAATGCCTAAAGAGCGAAGATAGTCATATGTCCCATTGTAGTAGCGTGGGTGACGTGTTTGGTCGGCGGACGATCCTTTTGGAAGAAACAAGACCATCCCCTGCCGAGCCCTGGTCAAAAGTACGCGGTAAGCGTTCTTGCGATAGCGGAAGTGTTCCACGCCATCGTGCTTAATCCATTTATTGCCACGAAATTGGCAGGACTTCCAGGCACCTGCGTGATAACGAAAGTCCGCATCCCAGGCAACAAGCGCAAAATCAAGTTCAAGTCCCTGAACATCGAATTCCGTCGCCACATCTTCGAGCTGATGGCTTGAACGGACATCCCCGCTGGGATTGAGAAACCAATTCGCCACATTGATTTCATTTTTGACGAAAAGGCCCTCGGCTTTTAGGCGCAATGCGCCACTACTTGCCAACACACCACAACGTATGGTTCCACGACAACGTTCGCGAAGCCAATTTTTGGCAACTGAGAGGTCGCGCGTGATGACGATTGGATAAAGGGAGGCGATTTCACGCCAATAGTACCTCGCGACCGTGACATCGAGGGTGAGGAGCGCATCGACGAATGCTGCAAGTTTCGGGGTTCGAAACGAACGAACTGATGTCGCTAAATGCAAGGAGGCAAGCTCCGTGACACAAAGGCCGCCAAGAAGTTCTTCCCTCGTGAGATTACGCGTATAAACCTCATCATTGATTTGCGGGGAAATATAGACATGCCAATCCGGGAATGAACGACGGAGCGCCTCAAACCACTCTGGCAACCCCGCCTCGCCATCATTGATCTCTTGCCCGCCACCGACAAGACAAACAACGACCGCCCAATCTTCATGGCGGGACATCGTCTGAATGAGAAACTCTGGCTCGCTATAAGTAAAGTCTGAAATACCTTTCTTGGTCCGCATGAACTTCGCAATCTGGGCATGCGTCCAGGCGCGTTGGGCCTCATCAAAAATGACGACATGTTCCGGGGGAGGTTGTGCATCTTTGAGATAGGCGTCCCGATATTTATGGATGATCTGAATAAATGCAGAGACTCGCCTCAAAATATCCTTTTTATTGGCTTTGCCCCCTTCTTCTTTAAGCTGTATCAGCTTATCACGCACGAGCGCCTCTTGCAAAACAGTCACAAGCGGATAATTCCCAGAGAGGAAAGCCGCCGGCTCGCGCTCATCAGGACGAGCATGTTGGATGGCCAAATTGAGGCCAACAAGCGTCTTCCCCGCACCAGGAACCCCTGTCACGAAACAAATGGCTTTTTCACGCCGCTCTCGGCTTCTGGCGATTATTTCATTGATGGCTGTCGTTGTTTTGGTCAGATTCTCTGCGCCTGCATCACTGCGCGTGATCTCCTCCACACCATGTCCAAGGTAAAGCGCCTGAGCAGCCTCCACGATCGTCGGCGTTGGGCAGTACTCCCCATTTTCCCATCGCACATAGTCAAAAGGGGCTTCCGAGGAAAAGGCATCGCAAACGCTTTCAATTGATCGGGCGATCGTTTGTGCATTGCAACCAATAGGCTCCAAGACATTCTCTAGGCGATGAAGGACAAACCGTTGCTCCATCGCCCGCGTTGGCACCATTATCGGCACAATCAACTTGTCATGGCTTTCTTTCTGGAAACAATGCAAATCAAGGGCATAATCATAGACCTGATCAAACGTTGAGGACGAATACGAATCGTCCCCACACTTGAACTCCAACAAGAAAATAATATTCCTATACAATAAGACAACATCTACCCGCTTCCCACGGCGAGGAATAACATACTCGAAAAGGATACGACCGTCTCTGGAGGAAAGCTCCAAAAGAGCAGTCTGAAGAATGTTAATTTCGTCTTTCCAAGCGGATTGCTGTTGAACCGTTACTTCTGCATTAGTGCTATTTCCACAGATCTCACCGAATATTGCTACAGGATCTTGCCCCAAGAACACTTCTAACGGCGCAGAGTAATAACACCTCAGATTCTTCATGCTCCCCCTCACTTACGGCGGCAGGTCAAAATATATCACAACATGACATTCCGTTTCATAGATCCAATCTAAATATCTCCTTTCTTCGTGGTTTCCCTTGCGCCGTCGTCCAGGTGTCTCTCGGGGCGATGCCTGGGGCCGCCTCGGGGTTCCCCGGCCATGCGCATGGGCGTGCACCCTTGCCGAAGATCTGTCATCGGCCACCGGCGCAGGCTGCGCAAGGCTCGCACCAGATGGCAACGCATCCGCCAGACCTGTCATCGGCGGATAGACGCGGCAGGCCGGGGCATGCCTTTGCTTGGCGCAGCGTGCGCTTTCGGGAGGGGCGACGCGGGGTGGTGATTTGCGGCGGGGTTGGCGGCCATCAGGGCCATGGCGGATTCGGGGAAGGCGCATAAAAAAGGAAGGGGGCCGAGCGGTTGCTCGGCCCCCTTGGGGGAAGTC
>CALXSE010000003.1 GCA_944391085.1 uncultured Kiritimatiellota bacterium
CTGCCTCGGGCGCCCCGCCGGGGGGGGGGCTCCCCCCCCCCCCCCCCCCCCCCCCCCCCCCGTCAAGTAGAATGACTTATTTTTTTAAGGGGAGACGTCCCGCCCCCGCCCGTCACCCGCGGAAGGCCGGGCCGGGGACGGGGTCGCGGCGGGCCTCCGCCGCGCGGAGGGCCAGCCCGCCGGCAAGGAAGAGGAACTCCATCGCCAGCAGTGCGGCGAGCCCGGGGCGGGCCTGGAGCTCAAAGACCGCCCAGGGGAAGGAAAGCCCCAGCCCGGAGGCCAGGTCGACGAAGTGCAGCAACGCCGCGTTGAGGCGGTTGATGAGGACGGAGGCCCACGGCAGCAGGAACCCCACGCACGCGCTGACGCAGCCGCCCCAGACCACCAGCACGGTGAGCGCCGGGAGAAACAGGTTCAACAGCAGCCCGACGACGGAGAGGCGCATGAAAAAGAACAGGCAGAGCGGGATGGAGGCCAGCCACGCCGACAGGCTCAGCCCCAGCGCCAACGCCAACCCGCGACGAAAGGCCACCCCCAGCGGCGCGGGGCCGGGCGGGAGCGCCTCGCGCGGCGGCACGCGCATCAGCCGCCCGAAAAGGCGCGCCAGCGGCATCATCCAAAGCAGAATGCCGCCCATGACGGCAAAGGAAAGCAGGGCCCCGACGTCCGCGACAAGCGCGGGGTCACACACCAGGACGGCCGCGGCGGTGAAGGCCAGCGCGCACGCGGCGTCCGGCCGGCGCAGGAAACAGGGGGCCAGGCACCACGCCAGCGCCATCACCGCCGCGCGGACGGCCGGGGGCGGCGCCCCCACGAGGAGGACGTAAAAGACAAGCGCGGGGGCCAGGAGCAGGGCCCGCGCCCGCAGCCCCAGCCCCGTCCAGGAAAAGAGCCCCGCCAGAAGCGCGGCGACGATGCCCACGTGCAGGCCCGAGATGGAGAGGACGTGGACGATGCCCGCGTCGGCATACAGTTGGCGGGCCTCGTGGGGCAGGCGCAGATCCGCGCCAAGCGTCATGGTCCGCACGTAAAGCGCCTCGCGCGGGGTCACGCCCAACAGCAGGTTCCGCCCCAAACGGTCGCGCAGGGCGGCGAACCGGTGGCGCAGGCCCGGGCGCCCGGGCGCAGGGGCGAGCAGGCGCGCGCCCTCGGGGCGGACGGAGAGGGTAAAGCGCCCGCCGCGCCCGGCGGTGCGGTGGAGCTTGCCGCGGACGGCCCACCGCTCCCCGGCGGCGGGGAAGGCGCGGGCCTTGTCGTACCAGCGGACGGCGAAGTCGAGCCCCGCGGCGGAGGTGCCGTCGGCCAGGCGGGCGTCGCGGGCAGTGAAGCGGCAGTAGGGGCCGCCGCGGCGGCGGTCGACGAGGGCGCGATCCTCGCCCACCGTCAGCGTCAGGCCCAGCGGCTCCCCGGCCTCCTGGCAGCGGGCGACCTCGGCGCGGACGCGGGCGTGGCGGCCGTGCGCCAGGGCGGCGCGCCAGCCGAGGAGGCACGCGCAGGCCAGGCAGAGCAGGAGCGAGGCCCAGCGGAGGCGCGCCCAGGCCAGCAGGACGCACGCGGTGGCCGCGCCCAGCCAGAGCCACGCCCCGCCGAGGAAGTAGCCCAGCGCGGCGCCGGCGGCGAGGGCGGCGCACCAGCCGTTGAGCGGGCGGTGGCGGCGAATGGCGTCCTGAAGCATCAGCGGGGGGCGAGGGCGCGCGAGGCGTAGGGGTCGTCGGGGTGGCGGAGCAGGGCGGCGCGGACGTCGGCCTCGGGCACGCCGAAGTAGCGCGCGAATTGGGCGGGGGTGAGGGGATGGCGGCGGGCAAGGGCCAGAAGGGCGGCCTCGGAGTAGGGCTCCGGGGGGGCGGCGTGGGCGGCGTGCCGCTCGCCGGCGACGGCGGAGAAGAGGCGGCGCAGGTGGGCGAGGGCCTCGGGCGGCTCGTTGCGGACGGCGGGGTCGGCGGGGGGGCGGACGGCGGTGTTGACGGTGGCGGTGTCGGGGCGGAGGGCCGCGGCGAGGGGGAGGACGGCGTTGAGCTGGTCGGGGGCGTCGTTGAGGCCGGGCAGGGCGAAGAACTCGAGGTCGAGCTTGCCGTGGAATTGGGCGCGGAAGTCGAGGAGGCCCCGGTAGACGCGGTCGAAGGTCAGGCCCGGGTGGGGGCGGACGGTGGCGCGGAAGGAGGGCTCGTCCCAAAAGTGGAGGGAGACCTTGACGCGGTCGGCCAGGCAGGCGTCGTCGCGGACGGCGGGATCCCAGAAGAGGGCGCCGTTGCTCATGAGCAGGGAGGGGCGCCCCAGGGCGCGGATGCGCGCAAGGACGCGGCCGAAGTGGGCGTGGAGGGTGGGCTCGCCGCCGCCGCAGAGGGTGAGGACGTCGGCCTGCTCGCCTTTCGCGAGCCAGGCGTCGAGCTCGGCGAGGACGTCGGGGAGGGGGACGTAGTCGCGGCGCTCGAGGGTGGTGGCGGGGGTGGGGCCGAGCTGGCAGAAGACGCAGTCGTAGCAGCAGGTCTTCATCGGCACGAGGTCGATGCCGAGGCTGCGGCCGTAGCGGCGGGAGGGGACGGGTCCGAAGAGATACATGGCTGTGCGGGGGGGTCGGAAATCGGCGGAGGGCGCGCTCACTTGCCGCTGGCGCCCTTCTTGAGGAGGGGGCGCTGGCGCAGCTGGCGGCGGGTCTTGATGTCCTCGGGGTTCTCGGCCATCTCGGCGTAGTCCTTGGCGTAGCGGCTGGTCTCCTCGGAGGGCGGGGGGGTGGTGACGGCGGCGCGCTCGGCGTCGTTGCCGGGCCACGGGGGCCAATCCTGGGTGAAGGTGTAGGCGGCCTTGGAGAGGCCGATGCCCCACATCTCGAAGTAGGGGGTGAGGTCGCGCCGGACGGCGCGGCTCCAGGCGCAGCAGAGGCGGTCGCCGGTGGCGTCGGCGGGGAGCTTGTCGTTCTTGCCGTTGACGACGCCCATGACACCCTCGACGCCGAACTGCTCGGCCAGGATCATGTAGAAGACGAGGCGCTCGGCGACGTCGGCATTCGTCCAAAGGTCCGGCGTGCCCTTGGCGAGCTTGTCGAGGGCGGTGGGCCAGGCCCAGCTGCGGAAGGCCCTGAAGGGGGTGCCGTTGAGGAGGTTCATGGTGCAGGTGGAGTAGAAGTTGTTGACGACCTCGGTGTTGCCGGGGAGGGCGAAGATGCCGCCGGGGCCCTGGCCCATGTTGTGGCCGATCTCGTGGAGGGCGCCCCAGGAGCCGTTCTTCTGGAGGCTCTCGAGGTTCACCATGCCCGCGCCCCAGCCCATGCACATGATGGGATAGCCCGAATGGCCCGCGCCGATGGAGATCTGCGTGTCGTCCACGATGCGGATGGGGGTGGCCTTGGGCTCGTTCTCGCGGGTGGGGGTCTTGATGGCGCGGGGGGCGCGCGGATCTTGCGGCACCTCCTCCTGGGCGATCTCGGCGACGCCGTAGCGGTTGGTCTCGGCGGCCCTCTCGGCGCGGGCGGCGCGGACGAGCTCCTCGGTGTCGGGCGGCGCGGAGGGGTTCATCTGGACGAGCTTTTTGTCGAGGACGCCCCACTCGCGCCTGGCGCCGCGGTAGTTGTCGGCCTCGCCGTCGGTGGGCAGGCCGTGGCCGGAGACGCGGAGCATGAGGGCGGCGGCCTTGCCCCACCACTGCGCCAGGGCGGTCATCTCCTTGATGTCGCGCACATGTTTGGATTCGACGGTGAGGATGACGGTCTTGGTCTGGATCTCGGCCCACGGCGCGGGGTATTTGGAGAGGGTCTCCACCCAATCCTCGTCGGTGTCGATGCCCAGGCGGAACCACGGCATCTGCACGCAGCCGGAGACCTCCACGTCCATCGGGCGCTTGCCGCCGCTCCACTTCAGCCAGAGCACGCCGCCCAGGACGTGGCCGATCTCCTCGCGCTTCTTCTCGATGCGGAAGGTGCGCACCATGTCCGGCCAGCGCCAGAGGGGGCGGTTGTCGGTGATCTGCTGCCAGCCCATCTTCACCTTCATCAGGTTGATCGGCTGCGGGTCGTAAGGGTCGTCGAGCGGGTTGCCCTCCTCGTCGAGCGGGCAGATCTTCGGGTCCAGCTTGTCGCTGTGGCAGCCGATCTGCGCGGTGAGCGTGCCGGTGAGGCTCCCGCAGTCGAGGGTGATGACCTCGCCCGGCGGCACGTAGAGCCCCGTGCTCACCCAGCCGCCCTCGCCGGGGTAAAGGCGCACCTTCTTGCGCACGCGCTCGGCGTCCTCGGGCACCTTGCCGGGCCACAGGTCGGCGGACTTCGCGGGGTACAGCTCGTCCATCGGCAGGCTTTGCGCCTTCCAGCTCTGGTAACGCACCAGCAGCAGCTCCAGCGGCCACTTGATGCTGACGCCGTGGCTGGGCCCGCAGAGCACCTCGCCGCCGCGGCGGTAAAGCAGCTCCTCGAGCGCGGCCTTCAGCTGGCGGGCGTCCTTCGCCACGCTGCCGCCCTCGGCGGTGGAGGAGTTGAAGACGCGCATGGCCTCGATGTACGCCACCATCCCCTGGCCCGTCTGGCCCGCCGCCTTGCCCCCCACGCCGTCCCCGGCCAGGCCGCCGCCGTCGGCCGCGTGCTTCTCCTCGGCGGCCTTCTGGTCGATTTCCAGGCGCTGGATGGCGTCGAACCACGGCCCCACCTTCCGCGCCACCTCCTTCATCCGCTCGCGCTCCTTCAACTCCGCGCGGTACTCCGCGGCAGTCGGCACGCGCCCGCCCTCCTGCACCGAGATCTTCCGGTCATAATCCAGCCTCTCGATGACATGCCCCTGCGAATCGGTCTCCACCGGCCCGCCGTCGCGGAACGTCAGCTGGGCGAGGGCCGCCCCCGCCGCCGCGCACGCGGCCATTGTCAGCAAACCTCTCATCTCCCGGCCTCCCTCCCGACCTCATCCCAAACCACCGTCACGAAACCCTGCGCGGCGCCGTGCCCGCGCCCGGCCAACAGCGCGCCGCGCACCTGCCGCAAGGCCGGCGTCTCCGCCCCGGCCGGCTCGAAACGCGCCGCCGTCGCCACCCGCCCCGCCGCGTCCAGCTCCACCCAAAAGACGCACCGGCCGCGCCCCTCCGGCCGCGGCGCGGAAGCCCGGAAGCCGGCCTCCGCGAGCGCCGCCGAAAGCCTCACGCCCGCCTCGCGCGGCGCCGGCGCGCCGGCCAGCGCCTCGGCCGCCGGCGGCAACCCCGCCGCCCCCACGCCCCGCGCCGCCGCCCGGGGCCGCGGCAACTCCCCAAGCGGCCCCGGCGGCAGCGGCTCGGGCTCGGGCAGACGCGGCTCCAGCGAGATGCCGATGTCCGCGTCGCCCAACGCCCCGGCCAGGCGGCGCACGTTGCCCAGGCGCCGAAGCTCCTCCACCTGCGCCGCCGTCGCCGTCACCAGCCCCAGGCTCGGCCGCGGCAGGGCGTAGCGCGCCGCCGGGCCCGCGCCAGGCCGCCCCACGAAGGCCGCGACGGCCTGCGCCAGGGCCAGCGCCGCCGCCGCCACGACGAGCGCGGGCGCCCACCAGAAGAGCAACGCGCGCCACACGGGCGAGCGCCGCCGGCGCTGGGCGCGGTAATGGCGGATGCGCTTGCGCCGCCGCTCAATGTTCAGCCGCCGCGCCATCGGGCTCCTTGGGCGTCGCCACCAGGTTCACGCGCCGCACGCCGCAGGCCTGCAGGCGCCCCACCCAGTCGAGCGTCTCGCGATAGGTCACCGCCGCGTCGACGACGAGGTTCACGGCCTCGCCGGGGCGCGCCCGCCCCAGCGCCTCGAGCTCCGAGGCGTTGTCGGAGGAATAGCTCCCCTCGTCCAGCAGCAGCACCGTCACCTCGCCGCGGGAAGGCGAGGCCACGCGGCGCACCACCGCGGTGGGCAGGCGCGCCGGCAGGCCGTCGGAAAGCGTGGCCTCGGCCAGGTCGACGACGCGCCCGGGCTGCACCAGCGTGGCCTGCCCGATCGCCCAGAGCAGGACGCCCAGGACCATCAACGTCAGCCACGGCGCGAGCATGAGGAAGGAACGCGCCACGCGGTTGTTCGGCCAGCGCTTGCCGGCGAAGGTGTGCCGCTCCCAGATGTAAGGGCTGGGCAGGTCGCGCTCAGGCCTCTGCGCCATGGTCGGCCTCCTCGGGCTCGGGGTTGCGCGCCAGGTAGTCGAGCGTCAGGGCCACGCAGGAATCCATGTGCAGGCTCAGCGCGTCGGTCTTGGAGACCAGCACGTAATGCCCCGCGTAGCACAGGCACGCGCCGATCAGCCCCGCGATGGCGCAGGAAAGCGCCCCCGCCGCCGCGCGCACCGCCGCCCCGGGCTGCACCAGCGGCGCGGCCGCGTCGATGGCCGTGAGCGCCGCGTAGCCGCCGACGAAGGCGCCGATCAGCCCGAAAAGCGGCAGGATCTGCGCGAACAGCGACAGCAGCATCGTGCGCCGCTCCAGGCGCGAGAGCTCGGCGTGCGCCGTCGTCGCGAGGATCTCGCGCAGGTGGCGCTCGTCGCTCCCGCGGTGGGCGACGGCCTCGGCCACGAGGGCGGCCAGCGGGCCGGGCGTCTCGTCGCAGATGGCCAGCGCCTCGTCGGTCTGGCCCTTGTCCAGCACGTTGAACACGCCCTGCAAAAAATCCTGCGGGTCGATGGCGATCTTCCGCAGGCGCAGGAGCCTGTCCAAGAAGACGACCGCCGCCGCCACCGTCAGCGCCACCGTCGCCCAAAAACAGATCCCGCCTTCCCAAACCATGCTCATGCCCGTTTCCTTTCCGCTTGGCAGACCGCCTCGATCGCCGCGCTGCGCCACCGCCCCGGGTACTCCCGGCACTGCCGCGGCCGCGCCGCGTGCACCCGGCACAGATTGTCCTCGCCCAGGAAGACGCACGGTCCCTCGGGGTCGCCCGCCAAGGCCAGGCCCGTGCGCCCGGGCGCGAGCACCGTGTAGGCGTTCACGAAGGCGCGCTCGTCCATCCCCAGCGCCGCCGCCAGGCGCGACACGTCCGCCTCGTCCACGCGCACCAGCCCCGGCACGCGGCAGCAGGCCCCGCACCGCCGACAGACAAAGCTCTCCGCCCGCGCTTCCATGGCGCACCCATTGTACCAAAAAGCGCCACGCTCAGAGGCGCAGCAACGCGCGAAGGCGGGACTCCGTCTCCCGGGAGACCGGCAGGCGGCCCAGGGCGATGCCCGGCTTGGGCGCGCCGTGGAAGTCGCTACCGACCGAGGGGACAAGCCCCAGGCGCCTGGCGATGCGCAGCAGGGCGACGGTGGTCTCGACGTCATAAGTGGAATAGAAGCACTCCATGGCGTCGAGGCCCAGGTCGCGCAGGGCGGCGATTTTGGGCGCGAGGGCCGCGGGGTCGGGGTCGAGGCTCAGCGGGTGGGCCATCACGGCCACGCCGCCGGCGTCATGCACCATCGCGATGCAGTCGGCGGGGGAATAGCGGAAGCGGTCGCGGTAACAGCGCGCGCCCTTACCGAGGAAGCGGGCGAAAGCGTCCCGCACGTCCGCGGCGAGGCCTTTGGCGACGAGCGCCTGGGCGAAGTGGACGCGGCTGACGAGCTCGTCCCCCGCGAAGGCGCGCACCTCCTCCCACGCGAGCGGGATGCCGCAGTCCCGGAAAGCCTGAAGGATGGCCCGGTTGCGCGCGGCGCGGCCGTCGAGGAGCGCGGCGAACCTGGCGTTCAGCGCCGCGTCGTTCGGGTCGAAGGCCAGCCCCACGAGGTGGAGCTGCCCCTGCGGCACCTCCGCCGAAAGCTCGATGCCCGGCACGCCCGTCAGGCCGATTGCGCCGCACTCGTCCAGGAACTCCCCCACGCCCTTGGCGCAGTCGTGGTCGGTGAGCGCCATGACGTCGAGCCCCGCGGCCTTCCCGGCGCGCGCCAGCTCCCGCGGCGACAGGCTCCCGTCGCTGGCGGTGGAATGCGTGTGCAGGTCGATCACACGAAGGTTTCCTTCCCATATTTTGAGAAATAGTAGTAAACACTCCGCTCAGCGATAGAAAGACACCGGTCCTTCATTTCGGAAAACGTCCACTCTGGCACGCGGAAGTAGAATGTACCACGGTTGAAACGGTCGCCTTCCGTAAAAAGATGTTCATGATTCAATTCCCCAAACATAGCAATAGTACGCACTCGGTCGAGGATAGAGAGTTCCTCAGCGAAGTCGCATCCATCGCCGAAGCAAATAAAAGGAAAAATCGCTTCATGGAGCATGCGCACACGAAAGCCGATGACATTTTTACCGAGACGTTCGATGGCATTTCCCTGTGCTTGACGCGGTTTACCCTCACGGACCCGGAGGTCATTGGTTCCTTGGTTTTTCTTTTCCGCAATCAGAATTGGATACCGAACTTTGTCTTTTCCGATAAGCGAAAGTATGCCACCGTCCGGCGTCATAAACGACGTGTCATGGCAACGACAGAAAGAAACATCCGGAAAGCGATGACGCAAATCCTCAATCAATGGTGCCAACGGTTCACGTTTCTGCCAATCAAACATTAAACTCGGAAAGCGCTCCGTCACAATTTGCCTAACGCTAAGAACCGCCTGTAGAAGCGTCGCATCTTGGCGCTTGGAGGTGACGTTGATGACGGTACCGGCACGCGTTTCGCGAAGAAGTTTCTTATCGGACATCGCTTTTCTCCAGCAGGAAAAGGTATTCGGTGAGTTTGAGCGGGCGTGAGGCGAGGTTGCGGCAGGCGCGGAACGTGTTGTAGGCGGTGGCGAAGGGGGTGACAGTCCCTATGCGCGAAAGCTCGGCGATAAAGGCATCGTGAGGGATGAATCCCTCGGAATTGTAGGAGATTAGGATAAAGCGGGCGGGACAATCGCGAATCAAGGAAAAGAGAACATCCCGCGCCTCGGCGCGTTTGTTGTAGCGAGAACGATTCCAATCGGTGGGAATGCCGCTGACCCGGCTTGTCTCGGCGGACGGCTTACCGGAGACGATCAAGTTAAGCATGAAGTAATTGGAACCGTAGGGATGCTGGTTGTAAGGTGGGTCGAGATACGCTAGGTCGACGGCCGGCATAGACTTGGCAAGCGCGTTGGCGTCGGCACGTCGGATGTCCACCTCGCACTCAAAGTTGGAAAAAATGGGAAGGCGCAATTGGATGTCGCCCAAAATACGTTGAAGCGCGTTGCGCCCCTCCCCACCGTAACAACCAATGCCTTGGCGGTTTTTGTAGAATCCCTTGAAGACGCCGGAGGTGTTGTTGTGGATGGATGCCTCCGCAAGCAACGGGGCCAGAAGCAGGGGACGGATGGTTGGAGCCACAGCGTCGAGCGCACGGCGGGCGGTGTCGAGGTAGATAGCGTTTCGGCGGGTGTAGAAGACGCGGTCGTCGGGGGTGATGGCGGATTCGTCCTTTGGCGCGTAAGCGGCGGCGATGAACCCAGGCGCCCAGTCCCGCGCGATGGCTTCGCATGTCGCGGCATAGGCTTGGCGCAGGGCTGGCCAGTCGATTTCCGAGGCGTTGGCGAGGTAACACCGCGCGATGACCTCCGCATAGGCTTCCAAATCGTTGGAAATCAGCAGAGAGGCGTATTGCTTGAAGTAACGGGAGACAATCCCGCTACCCGCGAAAAGATCCGCTACGCGCAGTTTGTCTTGTCCCAAACGGCGCACGACCTGCGAGACGGCGCCATCCAGAAATGGGAGCAACGCCCGCTTGTTGCCGAGGTATGTCACCAATTGTTGGGTCAGATACTGTTCTGACTCGAATTGCGGCAACACTGTTTGGCGGGCGTACATAGTTCTCAATGCAGGCAGTAGGCGGCGGTGACGGCCTCGGGGGCGGTCTTGGCGAAGAAGGAGGCGATGGCGGTGTCGTAGTCGGCGGTGTGGGCGAAGGCCTTCTTCATGAGGTAGAAACGGGTGTCGAGGCCGAGGGTGCCGTTGTGCTCGGCGAGCTCTTTGGCCAGGCGGGGATAGTCGGCCGGGTCGGTGACGGAGGCGACGCGGAGGTAGTTCTTGGCGGAGGCGCGGACCATGCAGGGGCCGCCGATGTCGATGTTGGTGCGGGCCTGCTCGGGGGTGACGCCGGGGATGGCGACGGTGTTCTTGAAGGGGTAGAGGTTGACGACGACGAGATCGATGGGGGCGGCGTCGAGGCGGCGCATGTCGGCCTGGTGGGCGTCGTTGTAGGTCTCGGAGAGGAGGCCCATGTAAATCTTGAAGTCGAGGGTCTTGACGAGGCCGCCCTGCATCTCGGGCTGGCCGGTGTAGTCGGAGACGGCCTGGAGGCGGTCTTCCTGGCCGGGTTTGAGCAGGGCCTTGATGGCGGCGTAGGTGCCGCCGGTGGAGAGGATGATGAGCCCGGGGCACGACTCGAGGAGGGCGGGGACGAAGGCGTCGAGCCCGGTCTTGTCGGAGACGGAGATGAGGGCGCGGCGGATGGCGATGCGGTTGTCGATGTCTTGGACGATGTTGAGCATGGCGGCTTTTCCTTTCGGTCAGGGCAGTTCGCCGGTGAGGCCGTGGTGGCGGCAGTGGTCGATGGCGTTTTGGAGGACGGTCTTGTTGGCCGGGATGAGGGCGGGCTTCTTGGCGAAGGAGCGCTCAAGGGCCTCGACGAGCAACTGTTGGGGGATGCCCAGGGCGTCGAGGGCGATGAGGCCGCCGAGCATGGCGACGTTGGCGGCCTTGGGCACGCCGGCGGCGGTGGCGATGTCGATGGCCGGGATCTGGACGACGCGGACGCCCTCGGGCACCTCGGCGGGGTCGACGCGCACGGTGGCGTCGACAAGGGCCAGGCCGCCGGGGCGGACGGTGTGCAGGTGCTTGCCGCAGGCGGCCTGGTTCATCACCACCAGCAGCTCGGGGTGCTCCACGGCGGGGGCGCCGATGAGGTGGGTGGAGGTGACGACGGTGCACTGCGCGTCGCCGCCGCGCTGCTCGGGGCCGTAGCTGGGCAGCCACGTGGTCTGGAGGCCAAGGGCGCGCGCGGCGTCGGCCACCACCAGGCCCAGGGAGAGGATGCCCTGCCCGCCGAAGCCGGTGAACTTGAAGTGGCGCTCCTTGACCTCGCCGGCCTCGGGCGCGGGCTCCTCGCGGCCATCATCCCCAAAGAAATCCGCCAACCTGACCCAAGGCTTGGGCGCGGGGCGGGCGGGGGCCTCGGCGGAGCGGTCGCGCAGGCAGCCGAGGGGATACTCCTTCTCCATCTGCTCGATGACGAACCTGGCCGCGTCAAGCGGCTTGAGGCCGACGCTGGTGGGGCAGGGCGAGAGGATCTCGACGAAGGTGTAGCCCTTGCGGTCGCGCTGAATCTCCAGCGCGTGGCGGATGGCCTTGCGCGCCTGCATGATGCGCGGCGTATCGGCCACGGAGACGCGCTCGACGTAGACCGGCAGGCGCAGGGCGTTGACGAGCTCGCACAGGTGCAGCGGCATCCCGTCGGTCGCGGGGTTGCGGCCGAGGGGCGAGGTGGTGGTCTTCTGCCCGATGAGGGTGGTGGGGGCCATCTGGCCGCCGGTCATGCCATAGATGGAGTTGTTGACGAAGAAGACGGCCATGTGCTCGCCGCGGGCGGCCGCCTGCAACGTGTGCCCCAGGCCGATGGCCGCCAGGTCGCCGTCGCCCTGGTAGGAGATGACGATGGCCTTGTCGCGCAGGCGGCTGATGGCGGTGGCCATGCTGGGCGCCTGCCCGTGGCCCGCGCTCACGCCGCCCACGTCCCAATAATAGTAGCCGAAGACGGCGCACCCGATGGGGTTCACGATGACGGTGCGATCCTGCAGGCCCAGCTCGGTGTAGGCCTCGGAAAGCAGCTTGTGCACGATGCCGTGGCCGCAGCCGGCGCAGTAGTGCGTCGCCCGCGTCTCCGAGCCGGAACGGCGGAAGACGGGAAACATCCCCTTGGTCTCAAGCACGCTGTCCATCACATCGCCTCCTTCACCGTACGCACGATGTCCGCCACCGGGATGAGCATACCGCCCATGCGGTTGATGAGGCCCACCTGGGCCGGCCTGCCGGCCTTGGCCAGGTGGAGCACGGCGTCGTCACGGAACTGCCCCGCGCTCATCTCCACCGTCCACAGCCGCCTGTCCGCCAGCGGCAGGAGCGCGTCGATCGGGAAGGGCGAGAGCGTGATGGGCCGGAAGAGCCCCGCCCGCACCCCCTCCGCGCGCAACGCGTCCACCGCGCTCCGCGCCGTGCGCGCGCTCGACCCGAAAGCCAGGAGCACCGCCTCGGCGTCCTCGCACCGGTAAAGCTCGGCCCGCTGGAACGCGCGCTCCATCTTGGCGTACTTCTCCTGCAGGCGGACGTTCATCGCCTCCTGCGCCGGCGCGTCCAGGTAAATGGAGGTGAGCAGGTTGCGCCGCGTCTCCGCAGTGCCCTGCGTGGCCCAGGCCGAGGTGTCGACGGGCCCGGCCTCCTCCTTCGGCAGGCGCAACGGCTCCATCATCTGCCCCAGCTGCCCATCCGCCAGCACGATGGCCGGCGTGCGGAACTCAAAGGCCTTCTCGAAGGCCAGCATCGTCAGGTCGCACATCTCCTGCACGCTCCCCGGCGCCAGCACGATGCAGCGGTAAGACCCATGCCCGCCCCCGTGCACCACCTGGCCGTAGTCCGCCTGCTCCGGGTAGACGTTGCCCAGGCCGGGCCCCGCGCGCATCACGTCCACGATCACCGTCGGGATATCCGTCGCCGCCATGTAGGAGATGGCCTCCTGCATCAACGAGAAGCCCGGTCCGGAAGTCGCCGTCAGCGCCCGGCACCCCGCCGCCGCCGCGCCGTAAAGCATATACGCCACCGCGTCCTCGCTCTCCCCCTGCACAAAGACGCGCCCCGTCGCCGGGAAATACTCCGCCGCCTTGTGCGCCACCTCGCTCGCCGGCGTGATGGGATAGCCGAAATACCCCTCCGCGCCCGCGTAAAGCGCGCCGATCACCACCGCCTCGTTGCCCTTCACGAACTTCGTCATTGCGCGCCCCCCTTCCGGACGATGCGGATGGCGTAAGGCTCCGGGCAATTGTAAAAGCAAATGCCGCACCCCACGCACCCGGAACCCTTGTAAGCCACCGCCTTCACGCCATAGCGGTTGTAAGTCTCCGAAATCGCCAGGCACCCCTTCGGGCACGCCGCCGCGCAACGCCCGCAACTCTTGCAGGCATCCGCCTCAATCGACGGATAGGGCCTCTCAAATCGCTCGTCCACGAGTCTCTCCTTCCGGTCGCTGTGGGAACGACGCCGCGCCCCGGCGAAAACCCGGCACGCAACGACCTCCGATGGCCCGCATTCTAGCAAAACCCACGCCCGAAAACAAACCCGCCGCACCCCGCGGCAAAGCCACCCCAAAAGCTGGTGGCAAGGGTCGGGATCGAACCGACGACACGCGAATTTTCAGTCCGCTGCTCTACCAACTGAGCTACCTCGCCAGATGGCACCCCCAAGGAGAGTCGAACTCCTCTTACAGGCATGAAAAGCCCGTGTCCTAACCGATAGACGATGGGGGCAGGTGCCGCTTGACGACTGGTGGCAAGGGTCGGGATCGAACCGACGACACGCGAATTTTCAGTCCGCTGCTCTACCAACTGAGCTACCTCGCCAGCGAAGCGTCAAGTGCTTTTCATAATACCAAACCCAAACCCCAAAAAGCAAGACCTTTTTTCGCGCGCCCCAAAAAGCGCGCGCCCCCCACGGGCGGCGCGCCCCGGGCCCTCACGCCCCGGGCGCCGGCGAGGCCGCCTGGCGAGGCTCGGCCGCGCCCCCACCCTCCGCCTCCGGCGCGGGAACCCCGCCCTCCGCCGGACGCCGCGCGGGCGCGCGCCCCGCCTCAATCTCGTCCGCCAGACGCTCCAACTCCGCCGCACGGGCACGCAGACGCGCCGCGCGCGCCTCCCGGGACGGCGCACGCCGGGCCCCCTCGGGCCCCTTGCCCTGACGCCACGCCCGCACACGCCCCGGACGCCCCGGCCGCTCCCGCACCGCCGCGCAATCCCCGGGCGCAGCGCAATCCCCGGGCGCAGCGCAATCCTCGGGCGCCGCACACGCGCACGGCCCGCGGACACCGCCCGCCCCGCATCCACGCACTGCCGGGCGCGCCACGCAGGCGCCTCCCACGCACTCCTGCGCCAACGCCGCGCCAGCAAGCGCCAGCGCCGCAACGACAATCGACATCCTTCTCATCGCACTGTCCTCCTTTCGACACGGACAGCATAACACAATCCCACCCGCCCGGGAAGCCCCGCCGCAAGCCCGATTCCCGCCGCAAGCCCGATTATGGTATAATGGCGCCATGCAGGCCTACCTCATCAACCTCGACCGCTCGCCCGAACGCCTCGCCGAGGCCGACGCTCAGCTCCGCGCCGCCGGCGTGGATTACGTCCGCGTCCCGGCGGTGGACGGCCTCGCCCTCACCGCGCGGGAACGCGGGGGCCCGGGCGCGCGACTGCGCTGGAAGCTGGTCTCGCACCGCTGGCCGCGCCCCACCGAGCTCGCCTGCGCCCTCTCCCACCAGCGCGCCTACCGCCGGATGCTCGAGGCCGGCGACGCGCGCGCCCTCGTCTTCGAGGACGACGTGGAGATCCCCGACCCCGCCTGGTTCCGCGAGGCGCTCGCCCGAATCGAGGCCGACGACGACCCCGCCGTCCCCACCGCCTGGCGCCTGGACCGTTGGCCCACCGAGCCGACGACGCCCGCGCGCGGCCTCTTCCCCGCGACCCTGGGCAAGGGCGACGGCGCGTGCGCCTACGCGCTGAACCGGGCGGGCGCGCGCCTCCTGACGCGGCTGAACGACCCGCCCCTCGCCATCGCGGACAGCTGGTCGCGCTGGGCGCGCCTGGGGCTGCGCGTGCGGATGATCCGCCCCGAGCCCTGCCGGCAGAGCGGCGCGGATTCGACCATCGGCTATGGCTGGACGCCGCCGCGGCGCGCCACGTGGGGCTGGTACGTCGCTCTCTGGAACCTGCGCCAACGCCTCTGGCGGCCCGTCGAGACGGCGCTGGACGCCCTGCTCATCCGGATCACGGGGCGCTGAGATGCAGGCCTACCTCATTAACCTCGACCGCTCGCCCGAACGCCTCGCCGAGGCCGACGCCCAGCTCCGCGCCGCCGGCGTGGCCTACGTCCGCGTCCCGGCGGTGGACGGGCGCGCGCTTCCGCCGCGGGAGCGCCGCCGCGCGGTGAACCGCCTGCGCTACTGCCTCATCCACGCCGGCCTCCCGAATGCGGGGACGGTCGGCTGCGCGCTCTCCCACCAGGCGGTCTACCGGCGCCTGGCGGAGGCGGGCGTCCCCCTGGCCGCGGTCTTCGAGGACGACGTGACCGTGCCCGAGCCGGCCCGCCTGCGCGAGGCCCTGGCGCGCATCGAAGCGACGGACGAGCCCGCCGTGCCGACGGTGTGGCGGCTGGAACGCCGCCCCGGCGAGCCCGGGGGCCTGCCCCCGGGGCTTTACCCGGTGACGGCCGCCTCGATGGGCACCTATGCCTACGCGCTGAACCTGGCGGCCGCGCGGCGGCTGATGGCGCTGAACGGCCCGCCCATCGTCACCCTGGCGGACGATTGGCCGCGCTTCTCGCGGCTGGGCGTGCGGGTCTGGTCGGTGCGCCCCGAGCCCTGCGGGCATGGCGGCGAAAGCTCGACGATCTCCGTGGAGCCCCAGCCCCAGCGGGCCCGCTGGGGCTGGTACGCCGCCCTCTGGCGCGCCCGCCGCCGCGCCCTGCACGCCCTCGATTGGCTGGCCACGCGCCTGACGGGGAGATAGCCGTGCGGAAGGTCTACCTGCCGATCAGCCGTTTCACGCGCCTGGGCAACTGGCTCTTCCAGTACGCCGCGGCCTTCCCGCACGCGGACGCGGTCGCCTTCTGCGCCGCGACCCCAAGCGTCCGCGAGGCGCTGGCGGGGCTCGGCGAGCTGTGGCCGGGCGCCGAGATCCTGCCCGCGCCGCCCGCGGGGATCCCGGTCTTCGAGGGGCGCGACCCCGCGTCCACGCCGTGGCCGGAGACGGCGGGCCCGCTCGTCGCCGACGGCCTGTTCCAGGACGTGCGCTGGCTCACCGAGGCCGCGCGGCGGCGCCTGGCCTGCCCGCCTGGCGTCGCCGCGGAACTCCGCGCCGCCCTCGCCGAGGCCTTCGCGGAGGGCGCGCCGGTGGGCGTGAGCGTGCGGCGCGGCGATTACCTGCGCCTGCCGCACCGCCACCCCTTCGTGGGGCGGGGCTTCCTGCGGCGGGCGCTCGAGGCCTTCCCCGAGGGGACGGGCTACCTGGTCTGCTCCGACGACCTCCCCTGGTGCCGGCGCTTTTTCACGCCGCGGCGCTTCCCCGGGCGGCGCTTCTGGTTCGTGGAAGGGATGTCCCCCCTGCGCCAACTCTGGGCGCAGAGCCTGTGCGCGCACAACGTCATCTCCAACTCTTCCTTCAGCTGGTGGGGCGCCTGGCTCAACGCCACGCCCGGGCGGCGCGTCCTGGCGCCGACGCGCTGGTTCGGCCCGGACTGCGGGCTCCCCGCCGACGCGCCGGGGCTCTCCTTCGCGGGCATGGAACGTCTGCCGCCGGGGCCCGACCCATGGCTGCCCATGGCCGCGGCGTTGGCGCGCGGGCGCATCGCGGCGGGGGATTGCCTGCGGGCGCTGGGGCTCCGGCGGCGCGTGCGGGAGGGCGAGCCATGAAGGCCTACCTCATCAACCTCGACCGCTCGCCGGGGCGCCTCGCCGAGGCCGACGCCCAGCTCTGCGCCGCCGGCGTGGATTACGTGCGCGTGGCGGCGGTGGACGGGCGCGCGCTGGGTTGGGCCGGGCTCCGCGGGCGGGTCTCGCGCCTGCGCTTCTTCCTGGTGCATGGGCATTTCCCCTCGGTGGGGGAGGCCGCGTGCACGCTCTCGCACAACGCGGCCCTGCGGCGCCTGGCGGAGGGCGGCGAGGGCGCGGCGATGGTCTTTGAGGACGACGTGGGGGTGGACGGCGCGGCCTTGCGCGAGGCCCTGGCGGCGGTCGAGGCGCGCCTCGACCCCGCGCGGGCGGAGATTTTCCTGCTCTGCGACCACGAGGGCACGGCGCGGGGCGCGGGGCGCGGCCTGGCGCCCGCCGGCGACGCCCATTTCGCGGAGGGCTACGTGGCGACGGCGGCCGCCGCGCGGCGGTTGCTCGCGCTGAACGCGCCCGTGCGCGCGGCCATCGACGCGTGGGGGCATTGGGCGGGGCGCGGCATCAGGGTGTGGAAGGCCTGTCCGCCGGCCTGCGCCCAGCGCGACGTCGTCTCGGAGATCACGGGGGGCCGGCGGCCCAAGCGGCGCGCGGGCTGGGGCTGGTACGTCGCCCTCTGGCGCCTGCGCGTGGGACTGGGGCAGGCCCTCGACGGGCTTCTCTACAGGGTGTGCGGGCGATGAGGCCGGTTTACCTTTACGTCACCCCCTTCTTCCCCGGGCCGGGCACGTGGCGCGGGGCCTTCTCGCTGGACTTCGTGCGGGCGCTCGCGGCGGAGGGGCGCTACGACGTGCGCGTCTTCGTCCCCGGGCACGGGCCGGACTACGACGTCGGCGGCGTGCGCGTGTGCCGCTTCCGCGAGTGGCGCCTGCCTTCGATGATGTTCCCGCTGCTCTTCGCCCGGCGCAATGGCAGGGCCTTCCTCCGCGCGCTCCGCGCCCGCGGCGTCGACCCCGCCCGCGTCGCCGTCTGCCACGCCAACACCCCCTGCTACGGCCCCTACGCCCTGGCCCTCCGCGCCGCCAACCCCCGCGCCCTGGCCCTCCTCCACCACCACTTCCTCGACTCCTACGGCCTGGCCCTGGGCCGCGCCCTCCGCCGCTGCTACCTGCACAAACTGCTGCACTACTTCCTCTTCCGGCGGATGCACGCGCGCCTCGACGGCCACGTCTTCCCCAGCGAGGCCGCCCGCCGCGCCTTCCTCGCCGTCCCCGACGCCTCGTGGACGGACTTCCCCGACTACCGCCGCCAGATGCGCGGCCTGGGCTGGTGCCCGCGCCCCCGCATCCGCGCCTCCTTCGTCCTGCGCAACGGCGTCGACCCCGCACGCTTCCGCCCCGGGGGGCGCGCCCCCCACGCGGGCCTCGTCATCGGCTGCGTCGCCAACCTCACCGAGCAGAAAGACCCCCTCACCCTCCTGCGCGCCCTCGACCTCATCCGCGGCGAACTCGGCGACTGGCGCCTCCGCCTCATCGGCACCGGCCCCCTCCTCCGCGCCTGCCGCGCCTTCGTCCGCCGCCGCGGGCTGGAAGGCCGCGTCGCCTTCGAGCCCGAGCGCGGCCACGACGCCCTGCCCGGCTTCTACCGCGCCCTCGACCTCTTCGTCCTCCCCTCCCGCTTCGACGCCTTCCCCTGCGCCTGCGCCGAGGCCGCCGCCTGCGGCGTCCCCTTCATCGCCTGCCGCGAGGGCCAGGGCGCCGCCGAGCTCATCCCCCCGGAAGACCGTGGCCGCTGGCTCGCCCGCCCCCACGACCCCGCCGACCTCGCCGACAGGATCCTCCGCTTCGCCCGCGAGCGCCCCTCCCAGCGCATCGCCCTTCCCCTTTCCCTCCCCGAGCTCCTCCCCCCCTTCCTCGACTGGCTCGGCACCCTCCCAAAGGCAACCCCATGAAACCAAGTCTCTCCGTCATCATCCTCACGCGCGACGAGCGGCTTCACATCCGCCGCTGCATCGAGCGCGTCCGCCCCATCGCCGACGAGATCTTCGTGGTCGACTCCTGCTCCACCGACGGTACGCAGGAGATCGCCCGCGGGCTCGGCGCGGTCGTCGTCGAGCACCCCTGGCCGGGGCTCCAATCCGTCCAGTTCAACTGGGCGCTCGACAACCTCCCCCTCTCGGGCGACTGGGTCCTCCGCCTCGACGCCGACGAGTACCTGACCGAGGCCGCCCTGCGGGGACTGCCGGACTTCCTGGCCGGGCAGCCGGACGAGGTGGGCGGCGTGACGCTGCGCCTGGGGCGGGTCTTCCTTGGCCGGGAGATGCGCCATGGGCTGGGCACCATCCGCCTGACCCGCCTCTTCCGGCGCGGACGCGGGCGGTGCGAGGGCAAGCTGATGGACGAGCATCTCGAGATCTCCGGGCGGACGGCGGACTTTGCGGGCGCCTTTTTCGACCACAACCTCAACGATCTGTCGTGGTGGACGCGCAAGCACGACGGCTACGCCCTGCGCGAGGCCGTGGATCTGCTTCTGGCCAACGACGCCACCTCGAAAAAGCAGGTCTACCGCCGCCTTCCCCTCTTCTGGCGCGCCGCGTTCTACTTCGCCTACCGCTACGTCCTGCGACTGGGCTTCCTCGATGGGCGCGAAGGGTTCCTCTGGCACTTCCTTCAGGGCTGGTGGTATCGCACGCTCGTGGACGCGAAGCTGCTGGAGCTGCGGCGCCTTAACTGCGGGGGAGGGGTAGAAGGCGGACGTTCCGCCCTGCGCGACTACCTCGCCGCCAGGGGAATCTCCCTGCCTGCGACGTTCTGAACGCGCCCGCGGCCCTCCGCGAAGAAAGGAGGGCCGCATGAAACCAAGCGTCTCCGTCATCATCCTCACGCGCGGCGAGCGGCTTCACATCCGCCGCTGCATCGAGCGCGTCCGCCCCATCGCCGACGAGATCTTCGTGGTCGACTCCTGCTCCACCGACGGCACGCAGGAGATCGCCCGCGGGCTCGGCGCGGTCGTCGTCGAACACCCCTGGCCGGGGCTCTACGCCGTCCAGTTCAACTGGGCGCTCGACAACCTCCCTCTCTCGGGCGACTGGGTCCTCCGCCTTGACGCCGACGAGTACCTGACCGAGCCGCTCCTCGCGGAAATCCTGGCCAAGCTGGGCGGGCTGCCGCCGGACGTCACGGGCGTGTGCTTCAAGCGGCGGCACGTCTTCCTGGGCAAGTGGGTGCGCCACGGCATCTATCCCGTCTGGCTCCTGCGCCTGTTCCGGCGCGGCAAGGGGCGGAGCGAGGAGCGCAAGATGGATGAGCACATCCGCCTGTCCGAGGGGCGCGAGGTGGCCTTCGACAACGATTTCGTGGACCACAACCTCAACGACCTGCTGTGGTGGAGCCAAAAGCACCTCGGCTACGCCAAGCGCGAGGCCGACGACCTTTCCGAGGGCGCCTTCGCCGCCGACGCGCTGGGCGGCCAGGCCGCGTCCAAGCGCCGCCTGAAGGCGCGCTACGCCCGCCTCCCGCGCTTCTGGCGGGCCTTCGCCTATTTCTGCTACCGCTACTTCCTGCGCCTGGGCTTCCTCGACGGCACGCCCGGCTTCCTCTGGGCCTTCCTGCAGGCTTTCTGGTACCGCACGCTCGTGGACGCGCTTCTTTACGAGCGCGAGCGCCGGCGGTCACCTTAATTCCCGCCGCCCGATGACGCGCGCGGGGTTCCCCGCGGCGATGGCCCAGGGCGGGACGTCGCGCGGGGCGACGGCGGCCGCGGCCAGGACGGCACCCTCGCCCACCGTCACCCCGGGCAGCACCACCGCCCGGGCGCAGACCCACGCCTGGGGGCCGACGACGATCGGCGCGGTGGTCAGCTCCATGATCGGGCTGGAAAGGTCGTGCGAGGCCGTGCAGAGGAAGGCGTCCTGCGAGACCACCGCCTGCGCGCCAATCGTGATGTCCGCAGCGTTGTAGCAGTCCACCCGCTCGGAGAGGCAGCTGTGCTCGCCCATCGTCAGGCGCCACGGCTGCCACACGCGGCACGAGGGCAGCACGTTCGCCCCGCGCCCCAGCCGCGCCCCGAAGCACCGCAGCAGGAACGCCCGCCACGGCCTGAACAGCCTTCCCCGCGGCGTCGGCCGGAAGAGCACGGCCCACACCGCCATCCAAAGCCCACGCGCCGCCTTGCTCCGCAGCGAGTGGCGGTTCCGGTAATCCTGCAAATGCAACCCCTGCATGAAAACGTACCTTATTTTGTGGTGGTGAGACAACGCCCACCAGTATAGCAAAACCAACGCGCCCCACTCCATGTAAATAAGGTACGTTTCAATGCGGGGGTCTGAAAGCAAACCAAGTGTCGGGATCGTAACGATTTTCGACTGCGACAACTATGGCGCGGAGCTGCAGGCCTACGCCCTGCCGCGGGCCCTCCGCGCGCGCGGCTTCGACGCCCGCCTCATCGACTATCCCTTCTACAAAAGCCCGCGCTTCCGCCGCACGCCCCTCGCCGCGCCCGCCCTCCCGCTCTCCCCCCTCAACGCCCTCAAGGAGCGCGCCATGGCCTGCCGCCGCGCCTGCCTGCGCCGGTTGGCCGGGAGGGCCGTCCGCCGCCGCGACGCCGCCTTCGCCGCCTTCCGCGAGGCCATCCCGCGCACCGGGGCCTTCCTCTCCTTCGACGACCTGCTCCGCGCCCCGCCCGCCTTCGACGCCTACCTCACGGGCAGCGACCAGGTGTGGAACCCGCGCATGGGCGCGACGCTCCGCCCCTATTTCCTCGACTTTCTGCCCGAAGGCGCCCGCCGCCTGGCCTACGCCGCCAGCTTCGGCGTCCCCACCCTGCCTCCGCCCGCCGAGGCGCAATACCGCCGCTGGCTGTCGCGCTACGAGGCGGTCGGCTGCCGCGAGGCCTCCGGCGTGGCGCTGATGGGGCGGCTCTGCCCGTCGGTCCCGACGGCGCAGGTGCTCGACCCCACGCTCCTGCTGACGGCCCGGGACTGGCGCGCCGTCGCCGCGCCGCCGGACGCCGCGCGCCCCTACCTCCTCGTCTACGAGCTCGTCCGCGCCCCCGGCCTCTGGCCCCTCGCCCGGCGCTGGGCCGCCGCGCTGGGCCTCGACGTCCTCCGCCTCTGCGGCGCGCCGTGGGAGCGCCCCCGCCCCGGTGTGCGGGCCGTGGCGGACGCGGGGCCCGCGGACTTCGTCGGCCTCTTCGCCAACGCCTCGGCGGTGGTGACCACCTCCTTCCACGGCACGGCCTTCTCCCTGCTCTTCTCCAAGCCCTTCTACTCCGTCATCCCCGCCGGCATGGCCAACGCCGGGCGCCAGCGCAGTCTGCTCGAGGCCGTCGGCCTCGAAGACCGCCTGATTCCCGAGCGTGAGGCCGCCGCGCTCCGGCCCGGCGAGGGCCCCGACTGGGGGCGGGTGGGCGCGCGACTGGAGGCCGCCCGCGCCGATTCCCTCGCGTTCCTGGGACGCGCCCTGGAAGGAGGGTCCCGCCATGCCCCTTGAACGCTGCGCCGAGAAGACGTGCACGGGCTGCGGCGCCTGCGTGGCCATCTGCCCGAAGGCGGCCATCACGCTGATGCCGGGCGAGGGCGGCTTCCCCTACCCGCGCGTCGACCCGGCCCGCTGCGTGGGGTGCGGCGCGTGCGACCGCGTCTGCCCCCTGGGCGAGGAGGCGGCGCTGCGGCGGCCCGCGCGGCGCGCCGCGGCGGCGTGGGATTTGGGGGAGGGGCGGGCGGCCAGCACGTCGGGCGGCGCCTTCGGCGCGGTCGCCCGCGCGGTGATCGCGGGGGGCGGGGCCGTCTGCGCGGCGGCGCTGGAGCTGCCGGGGGGGCGCGTGCGCCACGCGATCGTCGAGGACGAGGTGGGCCTGGCGCGCGTGCGCCGGTCGAAATACCTGCAAAGCGAGACCGCGCCCGCGCTGCGCGAAGCGCTTGGGCTGCTCCGGAAGGGGCGGCAGGTGCTCTTCGTCGGCACGCCCTGCCAAGTGGCCGGCTGGCGCCGGCTCACCGCCCCCTTCGGCGACCGCGCGCCGGCGTGCGACCTGGTCTGCGGCGGCGTGCCCTCGCCCGCCCTCTTCGCCGCCTATCTCCGCGAGGAGGAGCGCCGTGCCGGCGCGCCCATCCGCGACTATGACTTCCGCGACAAATCCGCCGGCTGGAACTTCCCCCGCGTGCGCCTCGCCTTCGCGAACGGTAAAACGAGACGATTGCCGCTTCGGATGGATACGTTTTATGCGGCGTTTGCGGCCAAACTCTCCTGCCGGTTGTCGTGCGCGGATTGCCCATATTCGCGTCCGGAGCGTGTGGGGGACATCACGATTGCCGATTGCTGGCATGTCGCCGCGTATCGTTCGGACTATGACGATAACCGCGGGACGTCGTTGTTGTTGGCCCAAACCCAGGAAGGTGAGTGTCTCTTGACGGCGGCTCAGGCGGCTGGGGAGACGCGGGGGCTGACCGTCCGCCCCTATGACATTGCGCACGCGGTGCGGTCGAACGCTCCTCTCCGACATCCGCTTGGCGCGGATGGAAATCGTTCCCGTTTCTTGGCCGATGTGTTGGTTGGCGGGAAATCGTTGCGTGCGGCAACCCGGGCTTATTTGGGGCGTGGGTGGTTTGTGCGGGCGTGGGTACGCTGGTGGATGAAACGTTTGCTTTGGGTTTGGCAGAGGAGGCGCGGATGAAGGTGGAAGGGCGGCGGTACATTGACACAATCCCCCTGCGGAACCGGGTGGGGCGGCTGGCGTGGGGGGTGGCGTGGGCGCTGCTGTTCAGGCCTTTCGCGGGGCGGCCTTTCCGGTATTGGCGGGTGTTCGTGCTGCGGTGCTTCGGGGCCAGGATCGGGAAGCGATGCAGCATTTACGCCAACGTGCGCGTCTGGGCGCCGTGGAACCTGCGCCTGGGCGACTACGTGGCCGTGGGGCCGGGCGCCGAGCTTTACGCGGTGGACACGATCACCGTGGGCAGCATGGTCACGATCTCCCAGCGCGCCTATCTCTGCACGGCCTCGCACGACATCACGCGGCTGCTCAAGCCGCTCATCCACCGCCCCATCGTCATCGGGGACTGCGCTTGGGTGGCCGCGGAGGCCTTCGTGGGGATGGGCGTCACGGTCGGCGAGGGGGCCGTCGTCGGGGCGCGGGCCGTCGTCGCCAAAGACGTCGCGCCCTGGGCCGTCGTGGTGGGGAACCCAGCGCGGGCCGTCGGCCGCCGCACGCTCCGGGATCCCGCCCCCGGGGCGGCACCCAAGGCGTGAGGCGGGCGCGGGGCGGCGCACGCGGGGGGCAAGGTTTGCTATACTTTCGGCATGAAGTGGAGATCGATTGTTGGTTGCGCGATGGCCTGCTGCGCGGCGACGGCGTGGGGGCAGTATCAGGATTATTCGCGCATGGGGCGGACGCCGGCGGAGCTGCTCTTCCTGACGGACCCGATGGAGGTGGAGCTGAAGGAGCCGTCGTGGTTCTGGCACAGCCCGAAGAAGGGTTCCCCCGCCGAGCAGCTGGCGTACGCGCAGGGGTTGGAGCGCGCGGGCGAAACGAAAAAGGCCGTCGAGGCCTATGACGACCTGGTGCACGAGTGGCACGCGACGCAGGAGGCGCTCGCCGCGCAGCTGGCGATCGCGCGCCTCGAATCGGCCGCCGGGAACACGCAGGCGGCGTATGACGCGGACATTTACCTGCTGGCCCATTTCGGGGGGCGCTTCGAGCTGGAGCCGGTACTGGAGGACGCGGCGGCGCAGGCCGACCTGCTGGCGAGGCGGGAGCTGGGGCGGCGCTTCCGCCTGGCCTCGGGGGAGGCGCTGCGGCAGAACTACGAGCGGATCGTCCACTTCGCGCCGCGGTGGCGGCGGGTGCCGGACCTGATGCTGCGCATCGCGGAGATTTACCTGGAGGAGGAGGAGTACGCCAGCGCCATCACGGTGTGCGACCGGCTGATCGTGGATTGGCCGGCCTATTCGGGGATGGACGAGGTGGTGCTGCTCTATTGCCGCGCGTGCCGCCTGCAGGCGGACGTGTGGCGCAACGACGCGGGGCGCCTGGGCCACCTGGAGAAGCTGCTGGCCGGCGCGCGCGTCTTCCGCCCCACCCACCCGGAGGTGGACCAGATCCGGCAGTGGGAGCGCGAGGTGTACCTGCTGCGGCGGGAGCGGGCCTACCGCAACGCGACGTTCTACGACAACCCCTCGGCCTACTCGCCGGGCGCCGCCGCACTGGCCTACCAGGCCTTCCTGCGCGACTTCCCCGACGCGCCGCAGGCCGACGAGATCCGCGCCCGCCTCGCGGCCCTGGCCCCCGCCAAGGGCGCCGTCCAGAGCCGAAGCGCCAAGCCGCAACCCCAGGAGCAGACCCCATGACACGCGCCACCCTTTTCGCCCTTCCCCTCCTTGCCCTGCTCGCGGGATGCGCGGGCTACCGCCTGGGCTCGCCCGTGCCCGAGGCGCTGCGGAGCGTCCACGTGGCCGCCTTCGAGAACCGGACGGCCTACCCGATGGCCGGGGCCATCGCCGCGCAGCAGCTGCTCGACGCGCTCATCGAGGACGGCACCTTCGCCCCGACGGACTACGACGAGGCGCGCCTCCGCGTCCAGGCCACGATCACGGGCGTCGGCACGCAGGCCGTCAGCTACAGCCGCAACAACAACATCGAGCCGGACGAATACCACGTCGTCCTCTCCGCCCAGCTCTACGCCTTCGACGCGCAGACGGGCGAGACGTACATCAACGGCAAGACCGTCCGCGCCATCGACAGCGCCCTCACCCGCAACGACTACCAGACGGCCGTCGCCGACACCCTCCCGCGCGTCTCGCGCAAGCTCGCCCAGGCCATCCTCACCGAGCTCCACGGCATCGCCCCCAGGGAAAACTGACCGCCCCTCAGCCGCGCCCCTCCCCCACCCTTTCGGCCCCGGGCCGCGCGGCGCCGCCTCCGACGAAAAGGGGGCCGCAGCGGCGGCCCCCTTTGCTCAGCGGTCGTCGAGGACGAGGTGGACCTGGATGAGGCGGGAGATGGGCAGAAGGTAATCGCGGTAGAGCCAGGAGACCTGCTTGGCGAGCTGCTCGGAGAGGCCCTCGCGCTGGGCATAGGCCTGGGCGCGCTCGAGGACGCGCTGCTCGACGGCGGCGTTGAGGAGGGCTTGCTCGACCTTGGCGGGGTCGCCGGTCTGGGCGGCGGCGCGGAGGGCGGGGGCCTGCTCGACGCGCTTGCGGGCGATGACGCGGGAGGCGAAGCGGAAGCGGCGGGCAAGGGCGGCGATGGCGTCGGTGTCGGCATGGAGGGCGGCGCGGGGCTCGGGGTCGTCGCCGGGAAGCGCAAGGTAGGGGACGGCGTTGGTGAGGTAGAAGCGGCGGAGGGCGCGGGTCTGCTCGGTGGCGTCGCCGTGGGCGAAGGCCCTGGCGAGGGTGTCGATGTCGATGGGCTCGGCGTGGGCGTAGAGGCCGGGGTTGAGGCGGAAGCGGCTGCGGGCGGCGAAGGCGCGCAGGAGGGAGGAGTCGACATCCGCGATCATGGCGCGGAGGCTGGAGAGGGCGGTGGTGCCGGCGTCGTCGGGGAGGGAGCTCTGGGTGGTGATGGTGTAGGCGCCGAGGAGGCGGACCTCGCGGGCGGCGGCCTTGATCGCGCCCAGGAGGGCGGCGAGGGGCTGGCCGCTGGCGCCGACGAGAAGCTCAAGGAAGAAGGCGTATTTCCACTTCTCGCCGGGGATGGGGCGGGATTGGATGAAGGTGAGGTCGACGCCGCGCAGGGGGGTGAGAAGCTCGAGGAGGGAGCCGGGGCGGTCGTCGATGGCGGCGCGGATGAGGGCGTGGGTGGGGGGGAGCTCGGCGGGGACGCCGTGGGCGTCGCCGTGGGCGTTGGGCTCAAGGCGGAAGAAGCGGGTGGTGTTGCCGGTGGCGTCCTGGACGTCGGGGCGGCGGAGGACGAGGCCGTAGCGCTTGGCGGTGGTCTCGCCGGCGACGGCGGCGGAGGCGGGGTCGCAGGCGGCGAGGCGGGCGGCCTCGGCGGTGGAGGCGACGGGGACGAGGGGGATGCCGGGGTAGATGCGCGCGAGGGTGGCGCGGCATTGGGCGAGGGCCTCGGCCTTGGAGAGGATGCGCGCGACGGGGGTGGTGAGGTCTTTGGTCAGCAGGTGCTGGTGGACGGGGACGGCGCGGCAGGCGACGACGCGGAGCGCGGGGGTGGCGGCAAGGAGGTCGAGGACTTCGACGACGGTGCCCTGGGTGGTGTTCTCGAAGGGAACGACGGCGGCGGCATCGGGGTCTGCGGCGGTCTTGCGGAAGACCTCGCGGAAGTCGGCGCAGGGGGTGAGGGTCTCGCCGGGGCGGGCCATGCGGGTGGCGGCGCGATGGGAGAAGGTCTCTTCCGGGCCGAGGTAATAAAGGTTGCTCATGGTCGTTTCCTGATGCGGGGAGGGGGAGGGGAAGGCGGCGGGGCCGCCCCGAAAGCGGGAGGGGGACGGGACGCGCGGGGGCGGGGCGCCGTCCCCGGCTGGCCCCGCCGCCGCGCCCCCGTTTGCCGGGCGGGCCGCCGCGCTCAGGCGCGGCGGACGGCCTGGGCAAGGTCGCGCCAGGGCTTGATGGCCTGGAGGTAGTCGCCGAACTGGGCGGAGGGGATCTGCTGGGCGGCGTCGGAAAAGGCGTGCTTGGGGTCGGGGTGGGTCTCGACGAGGAGGCCGTCGCAACCGGCGCCGAGGGCGGCGCGGGAGAGGGGCACCACGAGCTCGAGCTTGCCGCCGCCGTGGGAGGGGTCGGCCACGATGGGCAGGTGGGTGAGGCGCTTGGTGGCCGCGAGCGCGCCGAGGTCCAGGCAGTTGCGGGTGATGGTCTCGTAGGTGCGGATGCCGCGCTCGCAGAGGATGACGTCGCGGCAGCCGTTGGCCATGAGGTATTCGGCGCTCTGGAGCCACTCCTCGACGGTGCCGGCGAGGCCGCGCTTGAGGATGACGGGCTTGCCGGCCTTGCCGAGGCGCTCGAGCAGGTCGTAGTTCTGCGAGTTGCGCGCGCCCACCTGGAAGACGTCCACCACGTCCATGAGGGCCTCGATCTGGTTGGGGCCGGGCACCTCGGTGATGTAGGCGACCTGGGGGAAGTCGCGCTTGACCTCGCGCAGGACGCGGATGCCCTCATCCTTCAGCCCCTGGAAGTCGTAGGTCGAGGTGCGCGGCTTGTAGACCATGGCGCGGATGACGGTGATGCCCTGCGCCACGAGGTCCGCCACCACGGCGTGGAACTGGTCATAGCTCTCCACCGCGCAGGGGCCGGCCAGCACGGGGATGTTGCCGCCGCCGATCTTGGTGCCTTTGACGTCGACGATCGTGTCCTCGGCCTTGAAGTCGCGGGACACCAGCTTGTATTTCTTGCTCACGTGGATGATTTCCTGAACGGTCGGGAGCGCCTCGAGCTGCTCCACGGTCTGCGGGTTGATCTCGCTGCCGATGCAGGCGATGATGGTCTGGTCGGAGCCCGTGGTCACGCGCGGCTGGTATCGCAGCGAGGTGATCCAATCGCAGATGGTCTGCACGTCGGCCTGGGTGGCCGTGGGTTTCATGATGATGATCATCGTTGTCTCTTTCCTTTTGACGAAAAGCCGCACACCCTTTTGGGGAGCGCGGCCGTTCGGAAGTCCCTTGCTTTGCCTTGGCAATCACCGGGAGGGCCGAGCGGCGCGCGGTCCAAAGTAAAAGCCAAAGCCAAAGTAACGGTTCATGATGGCCCCAATGATACGCCAAGCGCGGGGAAAAAGTCAAGCCCTTTCTTCACTCCCCGGCCGCCGCGACCGGCGCGAAGGCCTCCGCCGCGACCCCGCCGCCCAGCGCCGAGGCCTCGACCCGCAGCGTGACCTCCGCCGCGCCCGCCGGCGCCTCGGCGGAGGCAAGCGTCTCCCCGCCCCGGGTCAGACGCACCGCGGCGCCCTCCACGAAGGTCGGCCCCGCCCCGCCCGCGCGGTCGCCCACGCGCACGGTGACGACGGCCTCCGCCCCTTCCAGCCTCACATCCGCGATGCCGAAGGCATAGCCCACCGCGACCGCGTTGGCCGCCGCGTCCGCCACGCACAGCCCCTCGCCCTCGAAGCAGCCGAAGACCTCGTTCGCCGCCGCCGCGTCCACGCCGGCCAGCCCCACCTCCCCCTTCAGCCCCGCGCCGATGGCCGCCGCCAGGACGGCCGAGCGCGCGGCCCCCGCCAGCCCGGCCTCGACCTGGGCGGTGTCCTTCAGCCCCAGCGAGCCCTCCCCCTGCTCCACATACGCGGAAAGGTCGTTGCCCGCCGCGTCCGCCACCGCGAAGGCCAACCCCTCGGGCAAGGCCCCTTCCCACGCGAGCACCGGGCCGTCGCCCCGCCCCTCCGGCACGCGCACCGTCACCGTGGCGGAGGCCGCGAGCGTCTCGCCCTCGGGCAGGGACTTGTCCAGGAGCATCGGCTGGAGGAGGGAGAGCGCGCCCACCTCCAACGCGCCCGCGGCGGCGTCCAGAACCGCCCCGTCCGCGAGGGCGAGCGCCCCCACCCTGCCCGTTCCGGCCAGGGCCGCGCCGGGGGCCACGGTCACCAAGCCGGCCGCGCCGTCCACCCGCAGCGTCCCCTCGGCCACGTAGAAAGCCGCCGTCGTCTCTGCGGAGGTCAGCGTCACCGTGCCGGGGCCGTCCTTGACGACCTCGCCGTCCACGAAGGCCGCGCCGAACGTGCCGGCCTTCAACACATAGGCCGTGGAGCCGGCGTCGTAACGGATGGCCGCCGGCTCGGGGTCGGCGTCATACACGATCTCCACCGCGCCGGAGGCGTCGGCCAAATCCCGGAGCCACGGGTCGCCGCCGAGGGCCGCGTTCGCCCAGTTGGCCTCCTCCGACCACGCGCCGCCCTGCGGGTTCGCCCACTGCCTTCGCACCGGCACCTTCCCCTCCAGCGCGAAGGCGTTGAAGTTCCCGGCCCCGCCCGTCGCCGAGACGGTGACGGACTCGCGCCCCGTGAAGGTGACGGCGAAGACGAGCCAGTTGCCGTTCGAGGTGTTCTGCGTCAGGTCGGCCGAGCCTTGCGCGTTCTCGGCGTATTCGAACGTCGCGCCCTCGACGGCATAGGTCGACTCGGCGTTTTGCCACGCGTTCCCGCGCCCGGCCAGGACGTAGAGCGTGTACTTGCCCTGCGCATCCAGCCCCGAGAGCGTGAAGGAACAGAATCCCGTATTGTTGTTCAGAACTCCGCCGTTCCAGACGGAATCGTTGGCTTCGGCGTCGGTTACCGGAGCCTGAGGAAAATCTTGTTCGCGTCCTGGAAATTGGCTTTTAAGCAAGACCCCCGCCGTGCCACAGAGGGAACCGACGCAAGACAATGACACTCCACTGGATTGACCTGCGCCGTCGAGTAGGTCACTGGAGGAGAGGCCCACTCGATTCCAGACGTATGTACCCGTGCCACGCCAAGGGAAACGCGAAAGAAGTGTACCCGCACCACCGTTGACACCGCCGTTGCCGAAGGTGCAAAGGACGGGCTCGATGGGCTTCGTCGTGGTCTGCGCGAAGGCGGCGAGCGGAGCCAGGAGGGCAAGCGGGAGGGCAAGGCGACGCATGGTGGGGCTCCTTTCAGTTGCGCAGGGTCAGGCCGCCGACGTTCAGCGGGGTCTCGTCCGGCCACGGCACCGTCGGGCCGGTCTTCGAGCCGATGGTCGGCATCTGCGCCCCGCGCTCGCGGAGCAACGCGCCCATCGTCCGGCGGAGTTCCTCGACCTTGGCGGGGAGGCGCGCGGCGAGGTTCTCCTGCTCGGAGATGTCGCGCTCGATGTCGTAGAGCTCGAAGCTCCTGTCGCTGTGCTGGTAGATGAGCTTCCAGCGGCCCAGGCGGAGGGCGGAATAGAAGTTGTAGGCTTTGCCCGCCGGGCCCTCGCCCCACTTGTTGGGATAATGCCAGAGCAGGGGGCGCTCCGCGCCATCCGCGCGCACGGTCGCCCGCTCGCCCAGGAGCACGGGCAGGAAGCTCTCGCCGTCGATGACCTGCCGGACGCTCTCGCCCTCGTAGTCGGTGGTGGCCAAGTCGGCCGCGCCGGGCACCGCCACGCCCGCCGCCGCGAGGAGGGTGGGATAGAAGTCCTCGATGATGATGGGCTCGTGGCTGACGCTCCCGGGCGCGATCTTCCCGGGCCAGGCGGCGATGAGCGGCTCGCGCGTGCCGCCTTCGTAGCACGAGCCTTTGCCGGCGCGGGCGGGGGCGTTGGCGTTCGTCAGGCGGCCGGAGACGGCGAGCCCGCCGTTGTCGGCCATGAAGACGAAGAGGGTGTTCTCCAGCTCGCCGTTCTTCTCTAACCAGTCCAGGAGCAGCCCGAGCGAATCGTCCATGCCTTTGATGAGCGTGCCGTAGTTGCGCTCCTCTGCGTCCCAGTCGAGCCCGTCGTTGGGGTCGGGGTTCTTCGTGTCGGCGGCGAGGGTCTGACTGGCCGAGCGGGTATGGTCCCACGCGCGGGCGTTGTCGAGGGGGGAATGGATGGCATAGTGCGCCATGTAGAGATAGAAGGGCTTGCCGGTCTGCAGGTCATGATACCGCTGCAGTTCCTTGAGCGCCATGTCGGTGAGCGCGTCGGTCAGGAAGACGTTGTCGCCGTAGTAATTGTTCTCGTCCAGACCCGGCGTCATGAACTGGTTGCCGCCCGAGAGGTTGCCATAGCCCGCGTCGCCGCGGTAGTTGTTCGGGCCGCCGACCTCGCACCCGGCGATGTTCACGTCGAAACCGAAGGCGCGCGGGTCGGCCCCCGGCGTGGTCACCTTCTTGGTCTGGCTGTTGTAAGGCCCGTTGCCGCTGCCCCAATGCGCCTTGCCCACATGGATGGTGTGATAGCCCGCGCCCTGCAGCACCTGCGGGAAGGTGAGCGCGTTCATGAAGGGCATCGTCATGTTGTACGCCACCGCGCCTTGGGCGGGGTCGTCCGTCATCTCCGGCTGATAGTACTTCCCGCTCGCGTCCTGGCACCACGGCGGCTGGCAGTGACCCTGCGCCGTCGTCCCCGGCGGCTGCAGGCCGTTCGCCGCCCAGCGCGGCGGGTACAACCCCTCGCCGGCCGACGTGAAGCGGTTCGCCTGGTTCACCCCCAGCGTCCAATCCGTCACCCGATGGCGCGCCGCGTTCATCCCGCTCATCAGCGAGCACCGCGAAGGCGAGCACACCGCGCACGCATAGGCATTCGAAAAGACCATCCCCTGCGCCGCCAGACGCTCCATGTTCGGCGTCCGCCCGGCATTCCCATAGCGCGCGTTCAGGCGCGTCCTGACCGCCTGCCCCTTTCGGTAATAAAAGGGCACCGACGTATCCTGCCAGCCCATGTCGTCCACCATGAAAAGGACGATGTTCGGCTGCTTCCCGCCGCCCGACGCGCCCGACGCCGCCCCCTGCCCCAACAGCGGCCGCGCCGCCAACGCCCCCGCGCCAAGCCCCAACATCCCCAAAAATCCGCGCCTCGAAACCATCGCTGGCCGCCTTTCCGAAATCCTGCCGTCTCACAAAAAACAAGGGCGCGGGAGACCTCGCGGCCCCGCGCCCCACACAAACGCGCGTCCGCGCCCTTACGCCACGCGGCGGCGAAGCGCCACGCCCGCCACGCCCAGCGCCAGCAACGCCAGCGCCGTCGGCTCGGGAACCACATTCGCGCGGGTGACCTCGCTGGCGTCCGCGATGCCTTCGGCCGCCGCCAGCCACACCTCGTCGGTCAGGCCTTCAGCTCCATAAGAGAGCGAATCGAGCGTCGACTTCCAGAAGTGATAGGCGCCGCCTTTCCCATCGTACTCCGCGACAATCTCCCCATCGACAATCAACGCGGCGCAACCGGCGTTGATGCCATTGCTCGCACTCCCGCTATTGTTGACAGCGATGCCAATCACGTGCTCCTTCCCATCAAGCACATTGACGCCAGTCGAGGACGCGCTCCAGGAATTCGTAAAAGACTCCCCGCTGGTGTTGCTCAGCTGAAGCTTCAGGTTGCCATCCGAGGTCACGAAAACCTTGGCGCCATTGTTCTTGGTATGGCTCGTGCTCTCACTCGACTGGCTGTTGACCAGGGCCAAAATCTCCGTTTCCTGAGAAACCGAAGGGTTCGAGACGAACGAGAAGACGCCGGCGTAGGTCATCACACCCGTGCCGGAGGTGCCGTTCCAAGGCGAGACGGAGGGGTTTCCCGTCGCCGTGCCGGTGGCGCTGCCGCCGCCATGCCAACTCCACGTCACTGCCTGGGCCAGACCGGCCACACACAGGGCGGCCATCAAGAAACCAACTTTCTTCATGCTATACTCCTTTCTTGCAACGGCACCTGCCGCTGAGATGGGAGTACAATAACATCTTCCCCCCCCCCCCGTCAAGCACAAAGACTTATTTTTTTTGCGGCTTTGCCCTCACCGCAGGCGCAGCCGGTACCCCGGGAACCACAGCGGCGCGACGCGCTCCAGCCAATAACTCGGCCACGCCTCCCGGAAGGCCGCGCGCTCGGCATATGGCACCAAGACGCGCCCGGAGAGGGAAGCCGTGCCCGGGGAGCCGGGGTCAGTGTCATGGAAGGAGGCGACCCACGGGGAACGCGCCCACAGGCGCGTCTCTTGGCTTTCAACGGCGGCCCCCTGCCAGACGACGCGAAGGTTTTCCACCTGGGTGTTGGAGGCGTTGTTGAAGTGGCCCACGCCTCCGGCCACCGCGTCGTTCGTGCCCGATTCGTTGGCCAGGCGGGCAGTGGGGCGAAGCGTGACGGCACAACCGCGCACGACGTTGGTACCGGGGCCACCGACCCACGCGGCCAGCCCGCCAACGGCGGTTTGGTCGGTAGGAATGAGCCCGGCCGCGCCGCACCCGGAGCCGGAGGGGTCGGCCAAATTGCGGACGACGCCCGCGATGTCGGCGCGGACGTTTTCCAGCGTGACGCCGCCCTCCCCGCTCCAGACCTCCGCGACGACCGCGGCGGCCCGCTTGGCGCCCTGCACCTCGGCACCCTCGGCGACGCGGACGGAAACGTTCTCGACGCGGGCACTCCCGGTGGCATACGCGGCCAACACGGCGGCGCGGCCGGTGCCGGGGACGGCCTTGCGATCCGCGTATGCCCAGTCGTTCTTTCGGTCGTTGCGGGTGACGACGCGCCCTTCGAGGAAGACGGTGAGGTCTTTGACGATGCCGGAGAGCTCGCGAATGAGCGCGGCGTCCTCGTAAGTCACGACCCAAACGCCCTTGGGCAAAGTCAGCGTGTGGCCCGCGCCGTCGAGCGTGCCGGAGAAAGTCGGGATGGGGAGCGGATCGTGCGTGAAGACGATGTCGTCGGCCAGGCGCACGTCGTTGTCGGGGTGCTCTTGGAACCAGAACCAGTCTTCCTCGCTGTCAAGCAGATAGAAGCCGTCGGCGGCCTGTTCTGGGGCTTTCCGGAAGTCGTGCGGCCAGACCACCTGCGCCATATTGCGTCCGGCGGAGAGCCAGTCGCTGTGCTCCCAGAGGACGGTGCCGTTGTCGTCGTAATAACCCCAGCTCATGACGCCGCCGTAGCCATTCTCCCGCGCGTAGTTGCACTTACCGCGCAGGCTCGTGGGGCCGTTGTAGGAGGTGTTGGTCTGGATATTGGTGCGGTAGACGATGCTAGTGTCGCGGTCGAGGTTCGCGACCACCACGTCCCAATCCGTCACGGGCCGGGAATGGCGTTTCCCGCCGTTGTCGCCGGGCAGGGAATTGACGATTTCGCCCCATCCGATGTTCTGCCACTCGTAGCCATAGGGCGCCTGCCCCACCAAAATCCGCCGCTTGGGGACGTTGCGGCTCAGCAACGTGTTCTGGAGCGCGGAGGTAACCATGACGGCATAGGAGGCGTGCAGCCCGGTCTGCCCCCCGTAGGCCATCGAGTTGATGAAGTCGGGCACGGCCATGACCTCGCCCCCGGGCATCTTGTAACCCAGGTTCGTGCACATCGCCAGCTCCCACCCGTGGTTGAAGAAGGCCTCCGCAAGGTCGCGCAGGAGCTTCCCGTAGCGCTCGAACTCTCCCGTGGTGTTTGTTGAGCTGCCGCGGCGGTTGGGATATTCCCAGTCCACGTCCAGCCCGTCCAGGTCGTAGTCCTTCATGACCTGCACGAGGTCCTCCACCAACCGCGCACGGTACTTGTCCCCCGCCGCGTGCCCGAGCGAGGTGCGCCTCTCCCCGTCGAGCTCGTAGTCCCCTTGCGTGTTGATGCTGGCGAAGACGCGCAGGTGCGGGTACTTCCGCGCCCCCGTCTCGTCGGTGGCGTCCCGATAGCCCGTCAACTTTCGCAGACCGTTACCGTAACTCTCGGTGTTGAGGTTCAGCCAGAAAGGGTCATCGGTGTTTGACGTGTCACACGAGATCAAGAGGCACGAAAGCATCAGATCCGTGAGACCGTTCAGGCGCCCTGCCTCATTGTCCGCGAAGACATTCGAACCGGTCTGGAAGCGGAGCGCCCGCAGGTAGGCGTTGTTCCTGTACTTATAAGGATAGACCCGGTGCGGGGCCACCGAGCCATCCTCCAGCAGGTTGTTGTCCACCTGATAGGCGCAGCCGCCGATGGAGATGGAGGCGTCGGCGACGTCGGCATAGAGTTTGGCGTCGCGGGAGATGGCCGGGTCAATCTCCGCCGTGAGCCAGATGTAGTCGCTCTCCACGCGCCCCGGGGTGTGCGGATAGAACCAGTCCGGGGAGCCCTGGCTCGCATTGCCGTCGCCCTTGAAGGTGAAGGTGTAGGTGTCCTCCGCCGTCTGCTTTTCGGTGAGCATGCCCTGGACGCCGTCCAAGCGGATGGCGTTGGGCTCGTAGAAGCCATAGTTGTTGTAGTCCATGCGCCAGATTTTGATGCCTCCCAACTGCTCGCGCGTGCAGTTCTCCAGGCGCAGACGGAAGGTCACGGTGTTCAGCCCGCCGCCCCACGCGCCTTGCACGCCCCAGAAGCGGATGCCGATGAGGCTTTCGCGCGCCAAGCCGCGGGTGAGCCACGGGTGGGCGCGCACGACGACCGCCGTGCTCTTGGTGTAATCGGCGTCCTTGCTCGACGCGCCGAAGAGCACCGAGACAAACGACAGCAGGGCAACGACAAACAAAACTCTGGCCATGCTCTCATCATACCAAACGCCATCCCTCCCGCGCAAGCCGAACCGAGACGCCCGTCGGCGCAACGCCGCCCGGGGCACAAAGGGCGCCGCCCTCACCCGCCGCAGCCCCCGGACGAGCCTCCCGGCTCCCCCGGGGCCGGCCGCGCGGGCAAAAAAAGGGCGGGCCTTCGCAGGCCCGCCCCCTTTGGGTCGGTTCGTCCGGGTCAGTCCGTGATGGTCTGCTCGGGGTTCTCGGAGGTCAGCCTGACCTTGAAGAAGAGGTAATCCTTCGAGTCAAGCTGGACGGCGGCGGATTGCCCCGCGGTGATGGCCTCGGAGACCTTCGCGGCGGAGAGGAGCTCCCACTGTTCATCGCCGAGGGACTTCTTGCCGTAGACGGCGAACCGGGCCTTGTTGGACGCGCTCCTGAAGGCCGCGGTGATGGCCTCGGAATGGACGATGGAGCTGTCCTGGCCCTCCTCGACCTTGACGCCGACGACGTCCCAGTCGAAGGAGACCGTGCCGCTCGGGTCGAAGTTGAGGCCGTTGATCTGGATGGCGAAGTGGGTGTAACCCTTCGCTTCCATGTCCGCGAGGATGGCCAGCGCGGTGTCCTCGCCGAGGATGGCGGCGAAGTCGCGGAAGACCTGGAGGTCGTCGGGCATCCCGTCGACGGTGACGGCTCCGGTCGCGGGGTCGACGCCCGTGATGGAGAGGCCGTAGAGCTGGGCGCCGTAGGCGGTGAAGGCGAGCTTGCCGTCGCTGCCGATGCACCAGATGGCCTGGCCGTCCTGATTGGCGGAGGTGCCGGTGAGGGCGCCGCACCAGTCGTTGAAGCTGCCGGCGGGGAAGCCGTTGTTGAGCCACTCGTAGGAGTCGGCAAGCTTGTCGTTGTCGGTGTCGACGTCCTGGATGTAGAACTCGGCGTTGACGGCGTCTCCGGTGCGGGCCGGGGTGAGGGGCTGCGGGTCGAAGTAGAACCCGCTCGCGGCGCTCTGGCCCTGCATGGCATAGCCCCAGGGCTCCCAGCGGTCGTGCCGGCCGTTGCGGTTGAGGTCGAAGTAGGCCTTGAGGTAGACCGGCTCGTCCGTGGAGAGACCGCGGAGCTCGACGTCGAAGCAGGTGGCGTAGAAGGCGTCCTGCGTCTGCCGCTGGCCCTCCTGGTCGCCGACGGTGATGGTGTAGGTCTCGCTCTTGCTCATGCGGATGGTGCGGTTGAGCTTGCGGGCGGCCTCGTCCTCGTCGTCATAGATGAGGATGTCGGAGTTGGCCGCCGCAGGGTCGCCGTTGAAGGAGGCGGAGCGGTGGGCTTCGACCACGAGGAGGCCCTTGTTGAAGTCCGCGCTTTCCTTGAGGACGCCGGTGTAGCGGATCTTGGCGCGCACGAAGTAGGAATCCTGGGCGTTGAAGGCCGTGGATTGTTCGGCGCCCTCGGTCTCGCGGAGGGAGGCGTCGGAGGAATCGCGCATGGCGATGGCGAAGTCGCCCTCGAGGGTCTTGTCGGATCCGGTGTAGGCGTTGAGCTTCAGGGTGTAGTGGTAGTACCCGTTGCCGAAGAGGGTGTCGAGGGAGCTGTTGAGCTCGCCGATGCCTCGGGGGAGGGTGTAACGGTAGCGGTACTGCCCGGACTCATCGTCCTCGGCATAGGCCGAGACGCCGCGGATGGTGCGGTTGAAGACGGTCTTCCCGCTGGCGGTGCCGTCGGCCTCGGAGGTCTTGACGATCTTGAGGTCGAAGTTGGGCACCTGCACGTTGCTCGTCCAGGCGAAGGTGAGCTCGGAGTTGCGGCGGTTGGAGCCGCCGATGAGGGCGCCTTCCTCGACGGGGAGGTGGCCGGTGAGGTCGTCGTTCAACGCGATGAACCGGTTGGTGATCGCACCGATGCAGTAGTTCGTCATCTGGTCGGCGGTGATGCCCACCTGGGCACTCGGCACGAGGAAGACGAGGTAGGTGGCCGAGGTGACGGTCACGGACTCCGGCGGCGGGATGCCGTTGGGGTAGCGCGCGTAGATCTCGTCCTCGTTCAGGTAGGGCTTCTTCGCGTCATACTCCTTGTCGAAGAAGATGGTGCGCGGGTAGGAGGTGGAGGCGTCGCCGCCGCCCACGCCCGTGGTCTCGGCAAGGGCCACGTAGAGATGGCCGCCGCCGGTGGAGTTGTCGCCGATGATCGACTCGAAGTCCTTCGGGTTGAGGTAAACCTCGGCGGCTTCGGGATAGGCGCCGTTGATGACGGAAGAGGTCATCTCGCCGCCGTCGTCGGTGGTGCCGGTCGCCAAATCCTCCTTCAGCTGCGCCAGCACGGTGGCGACGTCGAAGCGCAGGCCACCGGGGGGCGCGGACTCGGTGAGGGTGACGTGCAGCGTGGTGGAGACGCGGTCGAAGCCGATCTCCACGTCGTGCTGGTCGGGCACGCCGGCGGGCTCCCCGGTGTTCCAATTCCCGTTCCCGTCGAAGTCGGCGAAGACGAAGAAGTTGTTGGTGCCCTCCTTCAGGTGGCCGGAGTCTGGCGTCACCAGGGTGAAGGTGTTGGTGCTGCCGGCGTTGAGCACGTAGGCGGACGTGAGCGTGCCGGTGAAGTTGGTGTACGGCATGGCGTAGTACGCATAGGGCACGCCATTGATGTAGGCCAGCTCCGCGCCGACGGGAATGAGCGGGGTGCCGTCCGCGCTGGTGGTGGTGATGGGGTTGTAGATCTCAAAGAGACCGTCGGCCCAGGACTCGGCGCCGGCCTGGGAGGTGGCGCTGAAGTCGATGGAGTACTCACCGGTGGCGTAGTCGATCTTGCCCACGGGGATCGTGGTGTTGAAGTCCTCGCGGTGGAAGGCCGTCGCCTCGACGTTCGTGGCGGTGGCGGCCTGCAGGTACAGCTCGCCCTTCTGGTTGTCGGCGATGTGGAAGGTGACCTGCGGCAGGTTGTTTTCCACGGAGCCGGGGATGGGCCAGACGTAGGCGTAGGTGAGGTCGAACGAGCCGGGGCGGACATTGCCCATGTGGACGAAGCCCGAGACGGTGCCGGAGACCCAGTTGCCGAGTTCCGCAGTCACCGTGGTGCCCGCCGTGGAGCCCTCGCCGCCGGAGAGGGTGGACATGGGCAGGTAGAACTGCGCGTCGGGCTGGGAGTTGTTGCCCACGGCGGTGTAGCTGTGGACGACGATGCGGGCGCTCTCGGTGGCGTTGGTGTAGACGTTCTGGTCGCCGAAGTAATCGACCGTCAGGCGCAGGGCCGGGGTCGGGTACTCGCGGCGGATGCCGCCGGTGGCGGTGGCGCTGTCCTCGACCTGCGGGTCGGTGGAGTGGCGGCCGGTGCGGAAGTTGGCCCGGGCCTCGGCCCAGTTGCTCCAGCCGTCGTTGTCGGCGTCGCGCCAGGTGTCGTTCATGTCCACGTTGAGGGCCTCGGAGCGGTTCTCGGCCTCCCAATGGTCTTCCATGAAGTCATTGTCGGTGTAGAGGAGGCCGAAGGTAGGCCGCCCGCGGCGCATCCAGATCGGGATGTTGAAGTCGGTGATCCCGTTGCCGGCGGTGGAGGGGTTGTTGGGGGCGGATTTGGCGAGCCACTCGGCGTAGTTCGTCAGGAAGTCGCCGTCCGGGTCGCCGTGGGGGCCGTTGTCGCCGGTGGCGTCCTCGGGGTCAAGGCCGTAGTGGTTCTCCCACCAGTTGGGCATGAGGTCGCCGTCGGTGTCGGTGGTCTGGCCAAGGCCGACGTTGTCCTCCAGCCAGGAGCCGCCCTTGGAGCTCTCGCTGTCGGTGAGGTCGTCGGCGGAGGTGCTGTCGTCGTGCTCGAACCACGAGGGCGTGCCGGACTGGACGTCGCTGTCGCTGCCGTTGCCGCCGGAGGGGTCGGTGGTGGGCGAGCCGTCGGCCCACGTCTCGGGGTCGTACTTCGCAAAGACGTCGCCGAAGAGGAGGAGGTCGGCGGGCACCTGCGTGGAATAGGCCGGGAGGGCGCGGTGGGTGGGCACGTCGAAGGCGACGGTGGCGCGGTAGAGGTAGGCGTAGGGGTTGCCCTGGGTCTTCACGGAGTAGATGGCCGTGGAGCTGGCGTTGCTGACGACGCCGGCGCCGTAGGGCGTCCAGTAGACGCTGTCGGCGGGCTTCACGTTCAGCGGCGTGCCGGAGGGGAAGAGGAGGTCGGGCGTGCCGTTCTTCATCGGCGCGGAGTAGAGCAGGTTCGCGGTGGCGCGCTCGACGTCGGCCAGCGGCAGGTGGTCGATGGTGTTGTGCGCCATCGGCACGAAATCGGCGTTCGCCACGTCATAGAGCGTGGTCTGGAGGGTTTCGGGCACGCGCTCGCGGTAATAGGTGGTGTAGACCGCGGCGGCGTTCTCGGGGCGGCGGACGTAGACGTCGTTCCCGCCCACGATGACGCCGGTGTTGGCCTCGAGGTTGCGGCGGCGGAAGAGGAGCGAGCCGGAGACGGTCTTGTCGCCGATGGTCTGCTGGCCGGGATAGGCCTCCCAGGGCTTGTCGTCGGCCTCCCTGGCGGCCTCGTCCTCGGAGGCGACGGGGTTGCCGTTCTCGTCGAGGTAGGGGAACTCGTCCTTGTCCGCGCCCTCGTTCTTCACGGGGGTCTTGCGGGCGCCGGCGAGGAGGTCGTCGAAGGTGTACTGGGCCACGAGGGCGGCGGGCACGCCGGTCTGGTAGAGGCCGTCGCCGGAGTAGCGCGCGGCGAAGACCGCGTAGCGCTGGTTCAGCAGGTCGGCCTGCGAGAAGGTGGCGGTGCGGTTGTTGGCGATCTCGGCGGCGGTGCGGGCGCCGTTCCAGATGCGCACCTCGTCGATGAAGCCTTTGTAGCGGTTCGCGAAGGCCGTGTCGAGCAGGATGCCGTCGGCGTCGAGCTCGGCGGTCCAGGCCTCGCCGGGGCCGGCGCCGATGAGGATGGGCGCGGCGCGGTAGGTGTAGCGCTGGACGTCGTTGGGGTCGCTGTTGGCCACGGAGATGAGGCCGTTGGCGGGGGTGAGGCCGGTGGAGGCCGAGCCGCTGGCTTGGCCGTTGATGTAGAGCCGCAGGGCCGAGCCGTCATAGGTCACGGCCAGGTGGGTCCACTTGCCGGCCTCGATCACCGTGTTGGCGGTGGCCTCGGAGGACTTCTGCGGGGTGGCGGCGCCGCCCTGGGCGGTGGTGCCGGCGCTGGTGTAGTAGGCGAAGGCCGTCAGGCCGTCCGCGCCCTTGCGCAGGCCGAGGCGGAAGTTGTGGCGCAGCGCGCCGAGCGGGCGGCCGAGATCCGGCTCGACGCCGGTGTAGAAGCGCCAGGGGCGGTCGATGAGGATGACCTCGTTCTCGGCCTGCCCTTCCGTGTCGGGCTTGACCCAGCACTCGAGGGTGAAGGTCTGCAGGGCGTAGGGGCCGAAGTGGGTCTCGGCCATGGACTGCATGGCGCCCTGGCCGCCGAAGTAGGCCGCCTGCTGGCGGGAGGGCGAGCGGAGGGTCTGCGGGTCGCCGCGGTTGACGATGTCGGAGGTGAGCTCCACCATGTCGGGGGTGCCGTCGCCGTCGGTGTCGAAGCCTTCGTTGATCTCGTAGGGGAAGACGGAGGCGGTGGCCGCGGGCGTCTCGCTCTGGCCGACGACGACGCCGCGGCTGTTGTAGATGGAGCCCCTGGGATAGGGGAAGACCAGCGCGGGGACGACGCCGGCGGCGGCGAGGTTGGCGTTCACGCGGCCATAGAAGCGGGTGACGAGGCTGTTCGGGTTGGCCGGGTCGGTCATCCACAGGGGCGAGGGGTCGGTGCCGTAGCGCGCGGCGTCGCCGTTGGGGTTGACCGCCTCCTCGGCGTTGAGCAGGCCGTCGCCGTCGGGGTCAGCGAAGGGCGCGCCGGCCACCCACGGGTAGCTGTAGTAGTCATAGCCGGTGACGGCCGCCTCTTCCAGCGCGGGGTTCCCGAAGGCGTTGGCCCCCTTGCCGGCGGGGGCGAGGCTGTCGGCGAACCAGACGATGTCGGTGGCGACGCGGCCGCCGCCGGCGTCCTCGCCGTCCTCGAACAGCCCGTCGGGCTTGCCGGCGTAAACGGCGTGGATCTTGTCGACGGCGTAGTTCTCATGGCCGATGGAGCCGTTGCCGTAGGCGAGGTTGGAGTAGTCGCCCAGGATGGGGTTCAGGCCGTGGAAGATTTCCCAGTAGTCGTCCATGCCGTCGGCGTCGGAGTCGGCGACGAGCGGGTTGGTCGTCACGAAGGGATCCCAGAGGCTCTCGACGGTGCCGTCGGTGTTCCGGTTGATAATCGGGTAGCGGGCGCCGATCTCATGCAAGGCCAGGATCGTGTTGTCGGCCCTGACCGGGTTCGAGCCGAAGGGGGTGCCGGGGCGGCCGTCCTCGAAGAGGGGCAGGTGGTAGCCCACGGGGGCCACGTAGATGCCGCCGTTGGTGGTCGCGGCGAGCTGCTGATCCTTGCTCTTGAGGATGAGGACGCCGCCGTTGAGGCCGCGCAGGCCCGCACGGTACTGCGTCTGCAGGAAGGGCGTCGTGGCCAGGCAGAGGCGTTCCTCGTAGGCCGTCGCGCCGCCGGCGGTGCCGGCGCCGACGACGGGCTCGGCGGGGGGCGCGTAGTCCGCGATGGGGTTCACGGCGGGCGTGCCGTCGTCGCCGGCCGCGGCGTCGCCGTCGGTGGTCAGCCTGGCCATCGCGGCGTAGGCGGGGTCATACTCGCCGTTGGCCGGCGTGTAGGCGATCCCAAAGAGGTAGCCCAGGATCTGCTGCTTGCGGATGGCCCAGAGCTCGAGGGCTTCGGCCTTGAAGGTCGCGTAGCGCCCGTTGTCTTCTTCGTCGTCGATGGCCTCCAGCCCCTGCTCGATCTGGCGGATGAGGTAGAGGATCTGGCCGTCGCTGCCCATGCCGTGGGCGTCCAGGCCCTGGGGCATGAAGTAGACCATCGCGTCGAGGAGGGCGATCTTGTCGGCCAGGGCGGTGCTGAAGGGCAGCGCGAGGTCGGCGATCTGCCGGCGCGTGGGATAGACGACGGTGGCACCGAAGCGGCGGCTGACGGCGTTGGCGATGCCGGCGTTCAGCCGGGTGAGGATAGGCTTGATGGCGGTGGCCGCGCAGGCTTCCGCGTCCGCGACGACGCGGGCGGCCTGGGTTTGCTTGATGGGGTCGATGCGCACCGGCTCGTTGCCGTTCGCGTCGTAGGAGCCGTAGATGGGCGAGACGACGGAGAGCTCGTAGGCGAGGTCCTCGAGGGCGTTGTAGACGTCGGGGGTGCGGACGCTCCGGCCGTCCTCGTCCAGGCCGAGGTCGTCCGCGTAGAGGCGGGCGGCCTTGGGCCCGAGGTCATAGCGCCAGTGGCGCATCAGGCCGGTGAGGTATTCCTGGATGTTGGGCAGGCCGTCGCGGTCGGGGTCGCGCGTCGCGTCGATGCCGCAGGTGGGATCGGGCCCGAGGTCGCGGAACCGCTCCCAGTCGATGGCCAGCTTGACGGTCTCGTCCGTGCCGACGCCGATCGCGGCCTCTCCGAAGCGGAACTCCCAGCCGTCGGCGATGCGGTCGCCGTCGGTGTCGAACTTGTTGGGGTCGCAGCCGCCGCCGTTGGTGTAGCTGTCGGCGGTGGTGCCGTAGACGAAGAGGGAGCCTTCCTGAGCGTCGAGGATGCCGTCGCCGTCGGTATCGGGGTCCCACGGGTCGGTGGGCAGGAGCTTGTTGGCCCAGGTGGCGCCGCCGACGTCGTGCATCGCGTCGGCGAGGGAGGTGGGCCAGGTGCCGGCGGCCTTGTCGGGGTCTTCGACGAGGAGGTTGGCCACGCGGCAGTGGAACTCCTGCGCGGCGGAGAGGCCGTCGCCGTCCTGGTCGGCGCCGGCGTAGTCGCCGTCGGCGACGAAGCCGACGTAGTTCTCCCAGCCGTCGGGGATGCCGTTGTTGTTGGTGTCGGCGCTCTGCGGGTTGTCGGAGTGGCCGAGGATGTAGTTCATCGTCACGCCGTCCCTCGGCGGGTCGCGGTAAGCGCGGCGCACGGAGCTGTTGAACTCCTCGACGTTGGTGTAGGCGGCGGTGTTCACCGCGGCGAGGCCCCGGAACTTCGGCAGGTTGACCACGCTGGAGGGCAGGGCGCCGTACCAGCCGGTGCGCGGGTCGAAGCCGAGCGCCTGATAGACGTCGAAGTCCTTGAGCGTCACCTGCTGGCGGATCTCCATGTAGCAGGCCGGCTCGGCGGACCAGGCCTCCACGTCCTCGAGGGTGGCGGCGGGCAGGAGGGAGAAGTGGGCCTGCGCCACGGTGTCAGTGCCGGCGAGATAGTTCTCGTCGACGGTGCGGAAGAGGCCGGCCTCGTAGTCATAGAAGGCCACGCGGTTGTCGGCCAGGCCCAGCGAGGGCTTCGCGGCCAGGGAGTCGGCCTTGAAGGCGTCCACGCGGAAGAGGTGGTTGTAGGTGGGGTGGAGGTAGAGCGTGGCCACGGCGTAGTAGTCGCCGTCGGGGTTGGCGCCGCCGTCGTTGGCGTTGGAGGGGTTCAGGCCGAAGGCGTTCTCCCAGCCGTCGGGGATGCCGTCGCCGTCGGTGTCGCAGTCGATGGGGTTGGTGCCCAGGGCGATTTCCTCGGCGTCGCCCAGGCCGTCGTTGTCGAAGTCGCCGGCGTAGTCCCCGCCGAAGGTGTCCTGCAGGGGGTGGAAGGCCGAGAGCACGTCGGCGGCCTGCGTGGCGGTCCAGAACTGGCCGTTGCCGCGGTAGCCGTTGTTGTAGCGGCGGCCCATGGCGAACTGGGCGCCGGTGTTGAGCGCGGTGCGCTGGTTCAGGTCGATGGCCGGCCAGAGGGCGGGGTTCAGCTGGGCGCGCGCGACGAAGAGCTGGTTGCCCTGCGCGTCGCGCACCGGCTGGCCGTTCTCGTCGAACTGCGGCTCCTGGCAGGAGAAGTAGGAGCCCATGGCGATGCGGCTGGCGTAGTACCACAGCCAGTATTCGACGCCGTTGGGCACGCCGTCGCTGTCCACGTCCGCGGAGTTGGAGGGGAAGCGCTCCAGCCAGTCGGTGTAATCGGCGCGGATGTAGTTGGTGACGGCCTGACGGCGGCCCTCGAAGAAGGGCTCGTCCAGGAGCATGCCGGCGGGGGCGCGCGTCGCGGCGAAGTAGTACTGGCTGTCGACCGGCGAGACGCCGCCGCGGTATTCGTTCACCGGCAGCTGCTCGTCGGTCGGCGGCGTGCCCGCGTCCGCGGCGGGCGTGCGCTCATGCGTCGCGGCGTAATAGCCCGTGAAGTTGTCCGCGTCGCCCCATTCGGTGAAGGGGAAGGGCACCGCGTGATCGCCGACGTGGCCGGCATAGGTGGGGTTCTCGAAGGTCTGCCCGTTCTGGTAGTAGCGGTACTTCCACTCTATCCGGTAGGCGCCGGAGGCGTCTCTGGCGATCTGGTAGACGGGGTTGCCGTTGGCGTCGTAGAGCGGGTAGCCGTTCGCGTCGGTCTCGGGGATTCTCTCCATGATGGGGTTGCCCTCGCCGTCGACGAGGGGCTCGCCGTCCGGGCCGGTGGCCTGGCGCGTCGCATACACGAAGTCGCGCCGGATCCAGCCCCACGGTGCGGTGTATTCCACGCGGATCTGTTCGTAGTCGTCGCTGTTGGGGTCGATGTTCACGAGGACGTTCGTGAAGCGGTAGGGCAGGCTGGTGACCTCCTTGTCCGTTTCATTCGCGGCCTGGACGGTCTCCCCGTTCGAGTCGATCACGTAGCGCCAGCCCTGATCAACGCCGCCGGGGCAGAGGCGTTCGTAGAGCGGGTCGACGTCCTCGATGGGCGCATCCATGTACGGGATGCGGTTGGTCCCCGTCCAGAGGATGTCGTCGCGCCCCTGCTTGTCGACGGCCAGGGTGATGACGCGGGTGTTGAGGGTGAAGGTGCCCGCGGTGTTGCCGGTGGTGAAGTCGTGGGTGCCGGCCAGCAGGCCGATGGGGTCGGTCTGGTCGTTGCCGGTCGAGGCCTCGCCCAGCACCACGACCTGCCATTTCGGGTTGGAGAGCCAGCGGCCCTGGCGGTCGCCGTCCTCGTCGATGTAGGAGTGGGCGGCGTTGAGCGCCTCGTCGCGGCCGCGGACGCGGAGTTTGTAGCCGAAGGGCGTGCCGGTGGCGGCGAAGGAGCCGGAGGCGACCTTGCCCGCGGAGCTGCCGTAGCGGTAGACGCCGTCCTGCCAGCCAAGGGCGGGGAGCGTGTCGCCCTCGGGGGCGACGGTGGCGACGCTGCCGCCCTCGATGAGGGCGCGGGTCTCCTCGGTGTCGCCCTGGGTGGCGAGGAGGTAGCCGTCGGGCACGCCGTCCTGGTTGTAGTCGCCCAGGCGGAAGGCGTTGGCGTAATTGTAGACGTGCTGGTCGTTGTAGGGGCTGGGGCCGTCCGTGCGCGTGAAGTTCGTCCAGGCGTCGCCGGGCAGGTATTCGGTCACGAAGACGGCCCGGAGGACGACGTCCACCCACGCCTGGTCGTCCTGGCCGACGCCCTGGCGGTTGAGGGTGACGGAACTGCCGTAGACCGGGCTTTCCAGCCAGGTGGCGCCCATGTTGGCCTCATAGGGCCGCCAGGCGTAGAAGAAGGAATCCTTGGTCGGGGGGATGCCGGGCATGTAGTTGGCGAAGTTGCCGTCCGCATATGCCTCGCCGGCGAGGAAGGGGGTGGCCGTGAGGGTGACGGTGGAGCCCGAGGCGCCGCGCGAGAGGGAGGTGTAGGTCCACTCGTTGCCCCACAGCCAGCTCGTGCCGGCGAGCTCGTCGGCGAACTGCACGCGGCCCGCGCCGTTGCTGTTCAGGGTGTCGAGGTTGGTGTAGACCGTGAAGCGCTGGGCGGTGCTCAGCGTGATGGTGCCGGTCTGGGTGGCCTGCTCGCCGGAGGAGTCGCGCACCGTGAAGGTCCACGTCTGCTCGCTGCCCGTGCCGGCGACGACGCCCGTGAAGGTGATGGTCTGGGCGCCGTGGGCGGCGCGCGTCTGGATGAAGTTGTCGCGGTCGGTGATGCCGTAGGGGTCGAGGAACTCAGTCTGGAGGTATTGCTCCCACGCGGCCTCGCCCATGAGGGCGATCATCTCCTCCTCGTCCACGTAGAGGCGGTAAATCGTCTCGCCCGAGCCGGAGCTGAACTCGGCGAAGAGGTAGTCGCCCACGGTGTCGTTGACCTGGAAGCTGAAGCGCATCCCGCTGCCGGCGGCGGCGGAGGTGGGCGCGTTGTAGCTCTGGAGGGTGGGCGCGCGGTTGGAGATGACGACCTCGACGGTGTCGGAGGTGTCGCTCAGGCCGGTAACGACGCCCGAGGCGTTGCAGGTGGCGGCGCGGAAGATGGGCAGGTCGGGCACCTGGATTTCGGCGCCCACCTGCTGCGCGGCCCCGCCCTGGACTTCATAGCGGGCGGCGCTCCCGGCGAGGTAGTTCTGCGGGAAATCGTTCACCAGCGCCACGTAGAAGGTGGCGGAGGTCTGCCCGCGCGGGATGGAGACGATGTATTCCGGCCCGGCGGAGCTGGTGACGGAGCCGCCGTTGCGCTGGAGCACCGCGTAGCGCGCGATGTTGTCCTGCACCTTGCGCCCGCCCGTGAGGACGCCGTTCTCGACGGTCGGCGGGGTGTCCGTGTAGTAATAGTCGCCGGTGATCTGGGTCGTGCCGTCGGCGGCGACGGGATAGACGAGGAAGGTGCGGGCGTTGTCCGAGGAGGAGGCGACGCTGAGCGTGTATTCCAGGAAGCTGGGCAGGGAGCCCTCGGCGGTGGGCAGGGGGCTGTAATATTCCTGGCCGGTGTAGCCGGCCTCGCCGGCCTGGATGGTGATGTCCTCGCGGCGGGAGGTGGTCTGGATGCGCAGGTAATAGGGGCAATCGATGGTGCCGGCCGGGCCTTCGGTAGACGCCATGTGCTCCAGCTCGGGCACGCGGATGCGGTAAATCACCTCGCCGGTGCCGATGGTGCCGGGGAGGGTGAAGGAGACGGTGCCGTCGGCCAGGCCCAGCGGATCCAGGGGCACGTAGGTGCGGCTGGGCGTCACCGAGGAGGCCAGGGCGACGCCGGCGTTGTCCTTGTTCTCGTCGCTCTTGACGGTGAGGCGCTCGACGATGGCGTAGAGCGTGCCGGAAGTCTGATACAGGTCGATGTTCTGCTTGCGGATGGAGACGGTGACCGTCTCGCCCGCGCCGGCGGTGACCGTGCCGCCGTTGGTGACGGGCGTGTCGCCGATGGAGAAGGGATCCTGCGCCGCGCCGGCCAGGTTGGGGTTGGTCACCTCATAGGTCGTGCCCGTGTTGCCCGCGGTGATGAAGGGGGCCTCGGTGACGGGGAACTCCCAGTAGCCGTACAACCCCTCGACGGAGTCCGGGTTCACGCCGTAGCAGATGCGGACGGCGGTGCCGGGGCCGTAGGCGTCGCTCTTGGGCAGGTTGACGAAGAAGCGCTGGGAGGTGAAGGCGGACGTGGTGCTCGTGCGGCCGATGAAGCGGCCCGCGTTGGCAAGCGTGAAGGCGTCGAGAAGCCCCGCATCGGCGTTGCCGGCGGAGACGGTGACGCGGTCGCTGCTGAGCTGGACGACGCCCGCGGGCACCTGCTTCCACGTGTCGTCGTCGTCCTGGACTTCCAGCCAGAGGTAGCAGTTGTTGGCGTTGGAGGTGCTGGTGAAGGCCGAGACGGCGCCCTCCGGGGCGCTGACCGTCATGGGCACGAGGCCCTGGTAAAGGAAGCCGCTGTTGAAGTCGCCGTCGTCGCCGACGGTCAGCGTGTAGCCGTTGACGGGGAAGGCCTCGGGGGGGTCCCCGGGGTCGCTGGCCCAGACGAGGCAGGAGGAGTCGAGGCCGACGTTCTGGGTGACGCCGTCACCGGCCATGTACGTGAGCTGGATCTTGGTGAGGTCGCCGCCGAAGATCGGGTTGCCCGAGCCGTTCTCGGCCCACTTGAGGTTCGCGGCCAGGTCGCCCGGGCGCACCGTGTAGGCGAAACGCATGACGGTCTGGTTGCTGGTGGCGGTGCCGCCGGGGGCCTGCCCCACGTAATAGGCCACGGCGGTGTTCGTCTCGACGGTGGCGGCTTCCGTGTCGGACTCGGTGCTCTGCTTGACGCTCTGGCCGCGCAGGGGCATGTCCAGCTGCAGGTACGGGCGGTTCGTGCCGATACCCGAGACGGCCGCGTTGCCGGAGAAGGTCCAGCGCCCGCTCCCCGACGTCGAGTCGGTGAGGGTGACGTCGAAATAGAGGATGCTCCCCGCCGTCAGCGGCTCGGAGAGCGCGGTCTCCCCGCTCTCGGTGACCCGGCTGATGGACTCGATCTTGTATGCCTGCGCCCAAGCCGGCGCCGCGACGAAGAGGCCCAACACCGCGCCCATCGCGATCAGAAGGTTGCTTTTGCTTTTCATACGTCTTGCCTCGTGGGGAGGGTTCTCATCAAAAGGGTGGGCTTAGCGCCCGTTCGGCGCCACGGGGATGCCCGTGGCCTCAGACAATTCCTGCGCGTCCGCCGGCGCGGGCTTCGCCTCCGGCTCCGCGAACGGCACGGCGCCGGCGGGCAGGGTGGGCTTCCCGGCCGCAGCCTCCTGGGTCGCCTCCGCCTTCGCCTCCGGCGCGCGGCGCGCGGCGCGGATCTTCAGGCCGGCGGCCACCGCCGCGCGGTCGGCCTCCGCCCGCAGCCCGTCATAGGCGCGGCGCGCGGAGTCCTGCTTGTCCCGGATGGCCGCGGCGACGGCCTCCCGCGCCTCTTCGGCGGCGGCGCGCGTCTCCTCGGCGGCCTTCAGGAGGGACTGGAAGTGGGCATGGTGCGCCAGCGCGGCCTCGAGGTAATCCTCCGGGGCCTCCTTGCCCAGACGTTTGGAGACGCTCCTGGCGTAGTCCGCGCGGAAGCGCGCCACGGCCTCCTCGGCCCGCGCCGCGGCCTCCTCGGCGGCGACGCGCGCCTGCCCCAGCCGCTGGATCTCGGAGAGGTAGGCCGCGTCCTTCGCGCGCGTCTGCGCGTCGACGATCCCGGGGCGCCCGCCGGGATACCGCGCGTCCAGCTCCGCATAAGGGTCGGCCGGCGCGGGATCCTCGCCGCACCCTTGCAAAATCAAGGCTCCAAGAGTAAACAACGCGCACGCGGCGCTCCTTCGCGCCGCATGCGGAAGGCATGCGCTCCGCATACAAATCCTTTTTCCCAGCTCAATCATACAGCGATAAAGTAGCACAATGAAGCCCATCCCGCAAGGAAAATCATCGGGACGCCGCCCCCTACTCCGCCGGCAGTTCATTGGCCTGCCTGACGGAGAGGAGGATGGCGCGGAAGAAGTTGCACGGGGTGTCAAGGACGAGGACGCGCTCGCCGTTGAGGTCGTCGGCGTGCAGGCGGCGGACGACGCGCCATTCGGGGGCGTCGAGCGACTCCGTGCCGAGGAGGAGGAGCGCGCCGTCGCCCCGGACGCCGTCGATGGGCGCGTCGCCGTTGGTGAGGGCGACGCTGATGGCGGGAAGGGTGCGCGCACCCTCGCCCGTGCCCTCGGTCTGGGTACCGATGCGGGTGATGGCGAGGGAGACCTCCGTGGCGGAGACGGCGGCGTCCCCGAAGCCGAGCCAGAACTTCTCGTTGGCGGAGACGCCGTCCCGGGCGGTGGCGGCGAGGATCTCCTCCGGGCGGACCTGGCGGAGCCACGCCTCGAAGGCGGCGTCCTCGGAGTCGAGCGCGCCGGCCCGGCTGAGGCGCTCGGCGTCCGGGGTGTAGCCCAGGGAGAGGACGTAGTCGACGTCTTCGGAGATGGTCTCCTCGGCGATCTCGGCGCCCCGGGTCTCGGAAAGGCCGGTGGCGGAGGCGTTGAGGGCGAAGGTGGTGGTGGGGCGGAGGAAGGCGGGGTCGTAGGGCGCGCCGTTGCGGGTGATGGATTTGAGGGTGAACCAGTCGGGGTTCCAGGACTTCTCCAGGCTGAGGGCGTAGGTGTCGCCGAGGATGCCGCTGACGGAGACGGCGGGGCCGGTGGCGGGGGTGAGGCCGTTGCGGGCGAGGGCGAGGCTGCCGTCGCCGCCAAGGATCTGGGCCGAGACGCTGTAGGACCCGCCGGCGGCGCCGGAGCCGGGGAGGACGTTGGAGCGGGGCTGGGCGAAGATGAACGGACTGTCCTTGACCTTCCAGCCGTTGATGCCGGGGAGCGTGTTGGCGGAGGAGGTATTGGAGCCGTCGTAGTTCCACATCAGCGCGGGTTCCTCATCCGGGAGATCCGTCCGCGTCCGCTCGACGAACTGGAAGGAGGTGATGGCGTAGGCCTTGGAAGGCATGGTGATGGGGACGTAGGTGCCGCGGACGGTGGCGGCGGCGGCGTGGGTGGCGTTCTCGATCTTGACGGCGCGCTGGAGGCGTTCGATGATGATTTCGTTGGCCGGCTGATCCTGGAAGAGCACCTCGTCGACCACGGCGCCGTTGTCGCGCACGAGGGCGAAGGCGTAGAGGACGCCGCTGTAATCGGCGACCTTCCCGGCGATCTCGTCGGGGAGGGTGTCGAGGGGGGCGGGGGCGGGGAGCCAGCGGAAGGTGTTCTCGTTCGCGCCGTTGTAGGCATTGCTCTGGGTAACGCCCGAGTCGGCGCGGAAGCCGAGGCTGACCGTGGAGGTTGCGTTGGTGACGACCTCGTCGGCGATGGCGTAGAAGTCAAGGGCGTAGAAGTCCTCGTTGGTCTGCCCACCCAGGGCGAGGGGCTCGATGCGGCGGAAGGGCACCCAGCCGTGGAGGTCGATGGAGGCGACCTCGTCCCACTCCAGCGGCACGTCGAGGGGGGCGTCGACCTGCGGGAGCTCGGCCACCTTGGTAACGACCTTCCAGCCGGTGAGGGAGCGCTGGGGGATGAGCGTGCCGGCGGCGCCGTCGAGCGCTTGATCCCAGGGGTCATAGACGGTCTCGGTGACCTGGCCCGCATCGTCGACGGCGCGCAGGGCGACGGGCGCGGCCTCCATGGCCAGCTCGACGGCGTAGGAGGTGGCGGTGTCGGCCTCGACGCCGGGGATGTGGGTGAAGGGGCGGATCTCGTTGAGCCAGACGCCGTCCTGGTCGATGTCGTAGACCCAGGCGAAGGGGGAGACGCCGGCGGCCTCGCGGGCGGAGACGGCGTTGATGTTGACCCGGTCGTCGGGGACGTACCAGGGGCAGTAGCCGTCGAAGCCGGCGGAGGAGAAGTTGGCGATGCCCTGGAGATCGTAAACCACGTTGCCGGCGGGGTCGGCCAGGATGATGGCGAAGCGAAGGACGGCGCCGTTGGCCCAGCCCGTGCCGTTCATGTCGATGGCGGTGGCGTAGGGGAGCTGGCCGTCGGGGGTGGCGGCGCCGCCCTGGAAGGCCTCAAGCTCGCCCTGGGTCATGGTGCGGAAGGCGAGGCGGAGCTCCTCGTCGTCGCCGGGGGCCTCCTGGACGATGGAGCCGTCCGCGCCGCGGCGGCCGAGGCAAGTCATGGGGATGATGCCGGCGGCGGTGACGTAAGTGCCGCCGATGGCGGACTGCAGACGGGTGCGGAGGCCGGAGAAGGAGGTGGTGATGCCGTCGGCGATGGCGGGGGTGGCGCCGACCCACTGGCCGAGGGCCCACTGGCTGAGGAAGTTGCGGCGAGCCGCAGAGGAGCCGGTGAAGAGGTCGTCAGGCACCTGGCCGGCGGGGGTGAGCGCCCAGACGAGGAAGGGGCGGACGGTGTCGGCATCGAAGGCCGCGTAGGCCTCGGCCTCGCTGGCGCCAAGGGGGCTGTTGCCACCGATGAGGCCGAAGGAGGGCGTGAGGACGGCGGCCATGCCCAGGCGGTCGCCCACGAGGGGCTGGTGGAGCCAGCCGTGGACGTTCTTGTGCGCGCCGGCGGCGTTGCCCGTCTCGTCGTCCCAGATGGGCTTGGCGCCGTCGTCGTTGCCGTCTTCGCCGACGACGACCTCGCCGCCCTGGTCGTAGATGGGGTTGCCTGCGGCGTCGAGGGCGTAGAAGGTCTGGGTGGCGAGCCAGGCGCCGGCGCCGGTCTCGCCCTGGGCGAAGGAGACGGTGACGGTGCCCTGGGCGGAGGCGGGCTCGTCGACGAAGAGGAGGGTGACGATGAAGTCGTCCTTGTCGGCGAAGGTCTCGCCGGTGTCGTCGTTGGGGGCGGTATAGTCGCGGTCGAAGGTGACGAGGCCGGTGGCGGCGTCGACGGTGACGCTGCTGCCGCTGGGGGTGAGCCAGGCGCCGGAGGCGACGGCGGCCTTGGCCTCGGGGGTGAGGGCGGCCTCGTAGGCGTCGATGTTGCGCTCGTACAGATCCTTCACCTGCGTGGCGGTGAGGGCCTCGCCCTCCTGGCCGACGAGCATGACGTGGCCGATGAGCTCGGGCGGCAGCTGGATGGACTCGAAGCAGTAGCCCGCGCGCGGCTTGTAGGAGAAGACGTTCTGGGCGTTGTCCGTGACGGGGTCGTAGACCCACTCGGGGCCGGCCTTGGAGACGGCGCCGGAGCCGGATTGGCCGGTGGCGCCCTCGGTGGCGAAGTAGCCTTCCAGCCACGTGCCGCAGGTGCCGGAGCCGTAGGTGGCGTTGCGGATGACGGTGAGGAAGGTGACCCGGTTCCAGTCGGGGTCGGTGTCGGGGCGGATGGCGTCGTTGTCCGAGCCCTTGCTCTCGGCCTCGAACGCCCACTCGGTGCGCTCGGCGGCCACGGAGGAGATGCCGCCGGCGGCGTTCGGGTCGGTCGCCGTGGTCAGCTGGCCCACAAGCTGGACGGAGCCGGCCTCGACGCTGGAATCGGTGACGCCGGGGAAGACGTTGATGAGGTCGAGGGTGCCAGGCGTGACGGCCGTGCCGCCCGTGGCGTCGACGCCCGTCCAGACGCCGCCCTCGGCCGCGCCGCAGGGGCGGATGACCACGTAGGCCGTGGTGTCCGCGGGCGTGGCGATGTTCTCGGCGATGGCGTAGGCGTAAGAGGCCGAGCCGGACTCCGTGAGGGGGGTGAGGCCGGAGAGGTCGACGTCCGCGCCTGCCGCCGTGCCGTCGTTATTATAGGTGCGGAGCTTCCAGCCATCGGGGGTGGCCTGCGGGACGCCGGCCTCGACGATGCCGGCGCGGAGCACGGGGAAGACGACCTCGGCATACGGGGCGGAACCGGAACCGGAGCCCTGGGCGAGGTTCACCTCGTTGAGCCAGACGGATTCGGGCGGGGTGGCATAGAGATAGAAGTAAGGGAGCGCAATGCTTTCCTGCGTCAGCGGCTTGTACCACTCGGGGAAGGCGAAGGGATCGGCGGCCCCCGCCGCGGTCTCCCCGTTCACGGCCTGGCGCAGGAGGAAGGAGACGGTCTGCGTGCCGGAATCGGTGGAGAAGGTGACGGTGTAGACGCCCCAGGCGACGAAGGGGATGAGGGGCTCGCCCGTCTCGCCATACGCGGTGCCGAGGATGGGGACGCCGGAGGCGCCGTAGAACCAGCCGTCCGCGGCGGTGTTGAGCTGGACGACCGACACGCCGGCGGGGGTGGAGGCGGGGTCGTCGGGATCGGTGGCGTTGAGCGCGGCGGCGATGGCCTCGGCGGTCAGGGGGCCGTTGTCCACGTCGTTGAAACCGCGGAGGGCGTCGGCGCCGACCCAGGCGGCGTCAAGGCCGGTCTCGCCCACGTGGTCGGGGTCGGGATAGAAGACGAGGACGGAGGAGAGCTCCGCGCCGACGGGAGCGGTGTAGCCGACCTCGAAGCCGAAGCCGCTGCCGCGCCAGGGCTGGTTGCGGCGGGCGGCCATGGCAGGCGGCGCGTCAGGCCTGTCAGCGCCGGAAGGCTCGCCAACGTAAGGCCTTACGCTGGTGATGACCTGCCCCCCGTCAGTCTCCTGGGAGAGGGCGAACGTGGCGACGGCCTCGGCGGTGAAGCGCACTTCGCCCTCCGTCGTGACGTAGAGCTTGAGCGGGATTTCGATCTGGGTCAAGTCCGAACCGACCGTGACCTCGGCCCAGCCGTCCGCGTCGGGGGCGCCGATGGCGACCCCGACCTGGTCGTCGAGGGCAGGGAGCCCGGCCTCTGTCGCGGCTTGGGTGCCGAGGTAGCTGCCAGAGACGGAATCGCGGAGGCGGATCCGGACGGAGGCGATGTGGTGGTAAGGCAGGGCGTCATAGATGAGGTTGACGTGGGGCGAACCCGCGTTGCCGACCGTCCAGGTGACACCGTCGCGGTCGACGCCGCCGCGGCGGGTGTCGGTGACCTCCGTGGAGGCGGGGTCGGAGCTGTCGAGGATCTCGAGGGTGTGGCGGCCCAGCCCGCCTTCGATGCGGGAGACGACGGCGCAGCGTGAGAGGCCGGTGTAGGGGATCAGCCACTGGTCGAGGTTGATTTGGCGCGGGGTGACCTGGTAGTTCTTCGTGTCGCCGTCGCCGGCGCGGGCCATCTGGGTGGGGTTGAAGCCGAGGGGATTGCCGGAGGTGAGGTGCGTGAGGTCGGCGACGGAGGCGTCGTTGATCTTGTTGCGGCGGGTGACCCACTTGCCGCCCATGTCGACGGTGGCGATGGAGTTGGCGTAACCGGCGTGGGCGTCGTCGTTGTCCTGGACGTAGGTAGACGTGCCGCCGGTGGGGGCGTAGTCGCCGTTGTCGTCGGCCTGGAAGGTCTCGGCGACGGCCAGGCGGCGGCCGTGCATCTCGGCGGGGGTCGTCTCGGGGCCGATGAGGCCGATGGGGTCATTGGCGGGGGCCCCGTCGACGACGTCGTCGGTGAGGCCGGCGTCGATTTCCGCCTGCCACGTGGTGTCGAGGAAGGCCTGGGACCACGTGCCGCCGAAGGGCGCGGTGCGGCCGAGGATGTCGTTGTACGTGTCCGCCACGTTCTGGCGCTGCTGTTCGCCGGAGACGTTCGAGGCCCGGGCGGAGGAGAAGACGACGATGTGCTCGGCGCCGCCGGTGGGGCGGTAAAGGTAGACGGCCACGCCGTAGTTGGTGCCCGTGAAGCCGATGGTGTTGTCGGTCTTGGCCCAGCCGGCGTTCTTGGCGTCCTCGGTGGTGAAGCTGACGCCGTTGGCGACGGTGTAGAAGGTGCGGTTGGAGGAGGAATCCGCGGCGCGGCGGGCGGGGACGACGCCGGCATCGGGGTTCATGTCGGCCTGGGCGTCCTCGTCGACGTCGATCGGGACGTAGTTGCCGTTGGTGATGCCGCCCTGCACGGTGTGGGCGACGCCCCAGCCGTCGATGTCGAGGGTGGCGGGGAAGCAGAGCTCGATGAAGGAGGCGAGGTCGGCGCCGTCCGCGGGGGTGCCGACGTCGGTGAGGTTGAACTCGTTGATGAAGGCCTCGCCGGGGACGCAGGAGTAGACCCAGTAATAGGGGGAGAAGCCGGCGGCGGCGTCCCGCGCCTGCATCTCCGCGTTGAGGTTGCGGGGGAAGTACCAGGGGAACTCGGTGTAGTCGGCCTCGTCGATGACGGAGCAGTACCACTCGTTGGCCTCGGCCTCGCTCTGGCCTTCCTCGGCCTCGGCCTGGTAGATGGCCCAGACGGCGTAACGGACGAGGGAGTTGGGCGGGAGGGTGAGGAGCTCGGGGAACGGCTGCGCGAGGCTGCCGGTGAAGGTCGTCTCGTCGGCGTCGCCCTCCAGCTCGAGGGTGTTGGGATAAAGCGTGGAGACGTCGGTGGCCGCGGCGACGGCGGCGGGGTCGATCTCGCCCAGCCAGCTGCCGATGTCCCACTGCGCGGCGTTCTGGAAGCGGTAGATGGGGCGACTTTCGCCGGCGGCGTTGTCGCCGCCGAGGGCGTCGGTGTACGTGTAACCGTTGGTGGTGCGAAGGCGATCTGCCTCGGTGGTGGCGAAGGAGTAGAAGACGCGGACGGAGCCGGGCTTGACGCGCTGTTTGTTGCCGAGGGTGGCCTGGACGCGCAGGTCGGTGGCGCCGGAGACGGGCTGGGAGAGGGGCGATTTGGAGTCGAAGGCGCCGGAGGCGTCGTTGGAGAAGGCGACGTCGGTCACGCGAAGGGAGGGCGCGACGGGGTCCTCGATGGCGAGGCGGTCGATGAGCACCTGGCCGTAGGAGGCGGGGTGGGCGTCCGGGATGGCGCCGGCGAAGTCGCGCGGGACGGTCCAGAGGCGCAGGCGCGTGGCCTCCTTGCCCTTGTGCGTCACCGTGTCGTCGGCGGCGTCGGCGAAGGTGGCGGCGGCGAGGTCAAGGTCATAGACCCGGTAGACGGTGTTGGTGACGTCGAGGGAGGCCAGGACGGTGAAGTCCTCGGCGGTCAGATCCTCGTCCGTGGAGGTCGTGGCCGAGACGTAGAGGCGGACGGGCGTGGGATTGGAGGCGGCGAGGCGGGCGGCGAAGGTGAGGCGGCCGACGCCGTTCTCCAGCGCGGGGGATTCGAGATAGGCGTCGGAGACCTGGGTGTTGACGACGGCGTCGTTGAGGTGGAGGGCCTTGGTGAGGCCGGCGCGTTCGGCGAAGGTCTGCTCGACCTGGTCGGTGAGGCCGGCGGCGGCGCGATCCTTCCAGTACAGCAGGTCGACGGGGGACGTGGTGAGCTTGGCGTTGCCGGCGGCCCAGGAAGCGAGGACGCCGGACCGGTTGTCGGTGACGGTGACGTCGTCGAGCCAGACGCAGGGGTCGTAGGAGGCGTCGTCCCGGTATTCGTCGGGGATGAGCATGACGAGGCGGAGGGTGCCGGCGCGGCCGACGAGCTCCTGACCCGACTCGTCGCCCGAGGCGAAGCGGGGGACGACGCTGGCGGTGGCCCAGTCGCCGGAGGTGTCGGAGAGGAGGATGGGGGAGGAGACGTCTTCCCAATACTGGTCGCGGGCGTAGCTGCCGAGGTAGTCGTTGGTGTAGTTGCTGTCCTCCCGGAACTGGAGGAGGAGGCGGACGGCGGAGCCGGAGCCGCCGTTGGCGGCCTGCGGGATGCGGTAGCGGAAGGAGACGGAGCCGAAGCCGCGCCCGCGGTTGTGGGGCGTGTAGAGGGCGAGCGAGGCGCCGGTGACCCAGTAGGAGCCCATGCCGCCGTCGCTCCGGCCCTCGGAGAACTCGCCGCCGTTGGTGTTCTTGCGGGAGCGCTGCATGACGAGGACCTGCCGGCCTTCGTAGGCGTCCTTGGAGACGGTGAGCTGGGCGTCGTCCTCGGGGCGGACCCAGACGCCGACGGCCGCGAAGCCGTTCGCGTCCTCGCCGCCGCCGCCGTCGGGGTTCGAGAAGCCGAGGTCGGTGAAGTCGGGGACGTTTTCGCCGTTGCGCTGGGTGTCGTCGCCGCACCAGGAGGTGACGGTGACGTTGTCGAGGTAGACGCCGGAGGCGCCGCTTTCGATGAGGAGGGAGACCGTGGCGTTGGCCTGGCCGACGGTGAAGCTGCCCGTCTGCGTGGCGCCGCTACTGGCATAGAAGGGATAGTCCACGCGGGCGCCGCTCTCGGGCTGGACGCGGAGGACGAAGCGCCCGGCGGTGTCGGAGGGCGGGTTCACGCGGGTCAGGGTGATGGCGGTGCGGTCGTTCTCGGTGCCGAGCGTCCACGCGCCCGAGGTGGCCCATCCCGGGCGATTGGACTCGCGCTTGGCCACGCCGTCAAGGAGGAGGGTGGTGGGGGAATTGCCCGAGGCGGAGGCATAGGCGACGTAACGGAAGGTGGGGCGGCATTCGGCGCTGTTCAGCGCCAGCCGGAAGCCCCCGCTCGGCACGGAGACCGTCTCCTGCGAGTACTTCGTGGCGGTGATCGCGGAGCCCGTCGCGGAATCGGAGACGCCCACGACAAGTCGGTGATCCGCATTCACCCAGAGGCCATAGCGATGGCCGGCCAAATGGCTGTGGTTCAGCTGCGCCGCGTAGCCGTCCCCGGAATCCTGGAACCGCAGCCGCGTGGCAGTGGAGCCGTTCCACCGGTAGAGCTCGGCGTAGACGCGGGAGGTGGGCTCGGCCTCGAAGTCGGCCGACGGGAAGTCGACCACCTCGGTGAGGCGAAGCTCGTAGGCTCGGTCGCCCCAGACGTCCTCGAGATAGTAGGAGACGGAGACGCCGGAGGGCGAGTAGGTCTGCGAGGCGTTGGAGGGGATGCCGGCGGCGATGCCGTAGCCCGCGCCGGGGAAGGCGCCGGGAGTCTCCGTTTGGACGAGCTGGACGCGGCCGGAGAAATCGTAGGGGATGGAGAGGGTATAGTCGAAGGAGACGGTGCCCACGCCGTTGAGCTTGACGGACGCGCTGGGCTCGATGGAGGCGGTGGGCGTCAGGCGGATGGCCGCGTCGGGCATCATGGTGCCGTCGCCCAGGGTGGAATAGGTGCGGCGGAGGACGACCTCGGCGCCGCCGTCCAGGTCGAAGTATTGCGATCGGCCGTCCTCGCCATAGTCATCCGCGCGCAGGAGCCCGGGGTCGGCGGGGTCGGACGCGGCGCCCCACTGGGCGAACTGCCCGTTGATGGCGTCTGAGGTGTCGCGGTAATAGAAGGCGTAATCGGCTGTCTGCTCGGTGCGGCGGGCGACCCCGAAGGCGTCGGTGATGGAGGTGGTGCGGGCGAAGGGGCCTTCGTCGGGCATCCAGCCGGCGGCGATGGTGCGCTCGTCGGTGGCGGAATCGTGCCCCCAGTCGCGGACGTCGAAGCCGGCCGTGACGGAGGCGACGTTCTCGCGGAAGTCGGTGTTGGAGAAGTCGGAGTCCGCCTCCTCGGAGACGGCGAACCAGGAGTTGAAGTCCTGCCAGTAGGAGCCGCGCAGGACGATCGCGGGCGCGGCGTCGGCGAGGGTGACCTCGACGGCGACGTGGGAGTTGGCGATGTTGAGCGGGACGGCGAGGGGCGAGAGGCGCCCGGGGGCGTCCGCCGAGGCGAGGGTGGCGGTGGAGGAGGGGACGGCGGTGAGGGTGGGCGGGAGGGTGGCCGAGGCCTGCTGGAGCGTCTGGCCATAGTAGGTGACGGAGCCGTCGGGCGCGGTGGCGCGGATGCGGAAGCTGAGGATGTTCTCCTCGCCGGCCTGGTCGGTGGGGTCCTCCTGGCCGATGAGGTCGTCCGGGGCCCAGGCCCAGACGGCGGTCTCGTCCTCCTCCAGGCGCAGGACGCGCTGGACGTCGACGCGCCAGACGTTGGGGTCGGCGGAGGATGGGAGCATCTCCACCTCGCGGGTGAAGAAGGCATACTCGTTGCGGCCCTCGCCGTCGACGCGGTAGGTGGCCTCGAGGACGACGCCGGCGTGGGCGGTCTCCCGCTCGCGGAGATCAACGACGAAGGGGTGGGTCTCGACGACCTGCTGGCCGTCGTCGTCCGTCTGCGTGACGTCATAGGTGGCGCGTTCGACGCGGACGGTCTCGTGCTCGTCGATGTTCTCGCGGCCGGCGGCGAAGGAGCCGAGGACGTCGCAGGTGAGGCGGAGGTCGTAGACGCCGGGGAGGAGGCCGGTGACGGCGCCCGAGGAATCGGTGAAGAAGGCGCCCTCGACGGCGTTGACCGCGCCGGTGGAGTAGGTCTCGAGGGTGCCGGGGAGGAAGGAGGCGGTCAGTTCGGCCGTGTCGCCGGCGGTCTTCCTGTCCACGGAGACGTCGGCGGCGGCGTGCCATTGGGCGGTGTCGTCGCCGTCGGCGCGGCGGCGGAGGGCGATCTCGGGGCTGTAGCCGCGGGCGTCGTCGCTCGTGGCCTGGAAGACGACCTGCCAGCCGCCGTCGCGCGGGTAGAGGGGATCCGGCGAGAAGCCGGGGGTGGAGAAGTCGGCGGTGGGCGAGGCGGAGCGCACGAGCAGGTCGTTGATGGCGATGGCGCCGGTGTGCGTGTTGCCGCCGGGGGTGGCGCGGACAATGCGGAAGCGGCCGTTGGAGCCGGCGGGGAGGGCGTCGCCGAGGCTGACGGTGAAGGTTTGGTGGGTGTTGGTGAGGCCCGTGACGCTGGCGACGGTCGTCCAGGCCTCGGCGCCGGAGGAGGTGTCGAGGACCTGGACGTCGAGGCGCGGCGTCTCGCCCGCGGCGGCGCCGGAGCCGAGGGAGGCCTTGAAGGTGACGGCGGAGACGCCGTCCGGATAGACGGGGGAGACGAGGCGGGGGAGGGCGCCCCCGTCCTCATCGACGATGCCGAGGAGGTGGACGCCGTCCACGCCGCGGTTGTTCACGTTGACGACGCCGCCGTGGATTTCCCAGGGCGCGCCCTTCATCGAGACGGACTGCCAGTCGTAGACGGCGCCCCAGCGGCTCCTGGTGGCGTCGTCGACCGCGCCGGCCCAGTCGTAAGTCTCGGAGGCCTCCGCCCAGAGGCGGGCGTCGCGGAAGGTTTGCTTGCGCCCGGCGTCCTGGATGTCTGAGATTCGGGTGAAGGAGCCGATGCCGTATCGGCTGGCGGCGTACCATTCATGCGTGGCCTGGCCCTCCAGGAGGGAGGCGAGCAGGGCGTTGGCCGCGGCGGTGCCGGTGGAATCGTACCAGTCGCTGGCGTAGACGGCCTCCCAGCGGAGGGGGTCGGTGGCGGGGGCGGCGACGGCGCCGTCGTCGAGGGCGGCAAGGTCGTCGGCGTCGCCGCTCTTGACGCCGTCGGTATTGAGCGTGTCGCCGCTTTGCGGCATGGGGTAGAGGAGCCTGGCGTCCGCGGGGAGCAGGCGGGAGAGGAGGATGGAGCCGTCGAAGGCGGTGACGTCGCCCTTGTGGGCGCGGAACATGAGGCGGGAGGGGACGGCGGCGACGGGGATGCCGTAGTCCGCGCCCTCGCGGGGGATGGAGACGGTGACGCGGAAGCGCCACTGCCCGGCGGCGTCCGGGTTTTCCTCGAGCGCGAGGGCATAGCGGACGGGGTCCGTCTGCACGGTGCGGGTCGTCTGCGCCCAAGCGGCGGACCCGCCGAGCAGGCCCGCCGCGAGCGCCGCGAGCGCCCAGTAGCGGAGGCGTGAGATCATACTTCAGTCCCCATTTTTCGATCCATTTCGGTTTATCCCACCGGATCCGTACCATTTTGAGACTTTTTCCCGCTTGCCGAGATCCGGGTCGTCCGGGTCTGACGAGGGGTCATAGAGGGTCTCGACGCGGCCGTCGGCGAAGCAGACGTAGGCCATCCATCCGCCGTCGAAGTGGTTGAAGCCGATGCGCTCGTCGCCGTCGTCCCAGTCCCAGACCTGGTCGCCGGCGAGGTCGTTCTGGCTTTTGACGTTGCTTTCGTCGAGGTCGAGCTCGACGAAGAGGACGGTTTGCGCGGGGGAGGCGGCCTTGCGCTCGTTGTTGCCTTCGCCGGTGCGGGCCTTGAGGGAGGCGGGGCCGAGGCGGATGGCGCCGTGGCCGGCGGCGTTGTTGGGGCAGCAGTAGTCCTTTTCGTAGCCGGCGTCGAGGTAGTGGTCGTTGTCGTAGAGGTCGGCGTCGGCGCTGGCGGCGATGTTCATGGCGTAGGCGCGGCAGATGGCGTCGCGTTGGGCGAGGCCGAGCTCGGCGGCGCGTTTCTCGAAGCCGGGGTTGGTGAAGACGTCGAGCTTCTGGTTGACGTAGTCGTAGAGGGCGCCGTTCATGATGGCGACCTCGCCCCGGGAGAAGGCGCCGCCGGAGGTTTTGTCGGCCCAGGCGGCGGGCTGGGCGTTGATGCCGCCCTCGCGCTGCTTGGTGTTGAAGCAGGTGCAGCAGCCGGCCTCGTTGGCGAAGTCCCCGGTGACGTTGCCGTCGGCGTCTTTCTCGCCGACACCGTAGCTGTCGTGGTTGCCGTCGCCGACGTTTTCGGAGGGGTTGTTGGCGCGGGGGCAGTCGTGCTCGAAGTAGACCCAGCCGCGGGAGCGGCCGTAGCGTTCTTCGCGTTGCTTGCCGGAGGAGACGGTGTATTCGGTGAAGACGCCGCCGGCGCTGGGCCAGCAGCCGCCGTGTTCCTGGCGGTAGGCCAGGGCGGCCTGCCCCAGGAGGCGCAGGTTGTTGACGGCCACGGCGTTGTCGCCGAAGCCGAGGGCGCGCCCGATCACCGGCATCAGCGTGCCGGCGAGGACGCCTATGATCACGATGACCACCAGAAGCTCGATCAGCGTGAAGCCGCATTTGCGCGCAAGACGTGTCATCTGCAAACCTCGTACGTTGCCATTAGTATAGAGGAAAGCGGGGCGCTTGGGAAGTGGTTTTTTGCGGTCTGCCGCTCAGAGGCCTTTGTAGATGGCCCCGGGGGCGGGGGCGACGGGGTCTTGGTAGCCTTCCTCGCGGAGGATTTGGCACATGGCGGCGACCTTTTCGTCCTCGCCGTGGACGGCGAAGGCCTTTCTGACGGTCTTCTTTTCGTTGACGGCGCGGACCCAGTCGCGCAGGGCGGTGCGGTCGGCGTGGGCGGAGAGGGCGTTGATGGTGTGGACGCGGGCGCGGAGCTCGAAGGTGTCGCCGAGGATTTTGAGGGGGCTCTGGCAGGCGACGATACGTCGGCCGAGGGTGCCTTCGGCCTGGTAGCCGACGATGAGGATGATGTTGCGCGGGTCGCCGACGCCGTTCTGGAGGTGGTGGAGGATGCGCCCGCCCTCGCACATGCCGCTGGCGGCGATGATGACCATGGGGCCCTCGGCGCGGTTGAGGGCCTTGGATTGCTCGGCGGTCTCGAGGAATTGGAGGCCGGGCATCCGGAAGAGCTCGATGCCCCGGCGGAGGAGGTCGCTGGCGGCCTGGCCGTAGCAATCGGTGTGCCGGGCGTAGATCTTGGTGGCCTTGAGGGAGAGGGGGGAGTCGACGTAAAGGGGCACCTGGGGGATTTTCCGCTGGCGGAGCAGCTCGTTGAGGAAGAAGAGGATCTGCTGGGTGCGGCCGACGCTGAAGGCCGGGATGATGAGCTTGGCGCGCTGCTGGACGATGTCGTCGATGTAGTCGCGCAGGCGCCCGGCGACGTTGGCGCGGGGGGGGTGCTCGCGGTCGGCGTAGGTCGATTCCACCACCAGCACGTCCGCGCCGACGGGCGGGTCCGGCGGGGGGAGGATGGGGGCGCCGGGCTGGCCGACGTCGCCGGAGAAGAGGAGGCGGCGGTAGGCGCCGTTGGGCTGGCGGGCGAAGAGCTCGACGTGGGCGGAGCCGAGGATGTGGCCGGCGTTGTGGAAGACGGCCCCCACCCCGTTGCCCAGGTCGATGGCGCGTTTGTAGGGCCAGCCCTGCATGAGCGAGAGGGTACGCTCGACGTCCTCGTCGCCGTAGAGCGGCTCGAAGGGGGTGCGGCCCTCGGCGATGCGGCGGCGGTTGACGATCTCGACGTCGTGGCGGGTGATGAAGGCGCAGTCGCGGAGCATCGGGTCGCAGAGGTCGCGCGTGGCCTCGGTGGTGTGGATGGGGCCGCGCCAGCCCGCGCGGATGAGGGAGGGGAGGTTGCCGCTGTGGTCGATGTGCGCGTGGGAGAGGAGGACGCAGTCGACCGTCCCGGGGTCCACCATCAGCCGCCGGTTGCGCTCGAAGGCCTCCTTGCGGTGGCCCTGGTACAGGCCGCAGTCGAGCAGGATGCGCAGGCCGTTCACGTCCACGATGTGCATCGAGCCGGTGGTCGTGTGCGCCGCCCCCTGGAAAGTGATCGTATACATGCCGCCTCTCCTTTCTTCCCTTATTTTTCCAAACCCGCGCGCCCCGGTCAAGCCCCGACTGAGGCGCGTCTTCCTGCGGCGGCGCGGGGCAAAGGCGCAGGGAAGGGCGCCGCGTGCGGCCGCGCCCCCGTGCTCAGGCGGGGCGGCGCCTGCCAAGTATCGCCGGGCAGGGCTCCCTCGCCGCGCCGCCGCGTTTTTCCTTTCCGCTTGCGGTTTTGGCGGCGGAGGGGTAAACTAGTGCGTTGTTTTAAGAAAAGGAACGGCCATGGTTTGGTTTATCGGCGGCATCGTCGCGTTGATTGCGGGTTATTTCACCTATGGGCGCCTCATCGAGCGCCTGCTGCGGCCGGACGACCGGGCGACGCCGTGCTACGCGTTGGCCGACGGGGTGGACTATGTGCCGCTGCCGATGTGGAAGAACATGCTCATCCAGCTGCTGAACATCGCCGGCGTGGGGCCGGTCATCGGCGTGATCATCGGCATCAAGTTCGGCTGGGAGTGCTTCTGGATCATCCCGGTGGGGTGCGTCTTCGGCGGGGCGGTGCACGATTGCGTCTCGGGCTTCATGAGCGTGCGGACGCGGGGGGCGAACCTGCCGGTGCTGACGGAGGGCGCGCTGGGCAAGTGGTACACGCAGGTCTATTCCCTCTTCCTGATGGCGCTGCTGCTGCTGGTGGTGGCCGTCTTCATCAACGTGCCGGCGAACCTGGCCGCGGGGCTGGCCGCGCCCGTCGCGCCGGGCGTGCCGTGGTTCTGGGTCTTCGTGGGGGTCATCTTCCTGTATTACGTCGTGGCGACGCTTTTCCCGGTGGACAAGATCATCGGGGCGATCTACCCCTTCTTTGGGGCGGTGCTGCTGGTCGGCTCGCTGGCGATGCTCGCGTCGCTGGTCTGGAACGGCCTTTCCGAGCCGTGGCTCCTCACCGAGACCGAGGCCTTCAAGGCCGGGATGTTCCACGACCAGCCCATCATCCCCTGCCTCTTCGTCACCATCGCCTGCGGCATCCTCTCCGGCTTCCACGCCACGCAGTCGCCCATCGTCGCGCGCACGATGAAGAGCGAGCGCCAGGCCCGCGCCACCTACTACGGCATGATGATCGCCGAGGGCGTCATCGCGATGGTCTGGGCCGGCGCCGGCATGGCCGTCTACAACCTCTCCCCCGAGCTCATGGCCCAGCCGGCCACCCAGGCGCTGATGGAGAGCACGCGCCGCTTCCTGGGCTCGTGGATGGGCGCCGTCACCGTCCTCTCGGTCATCGTCCTGGCCATCACCAGCGGCGACACCGCGCTGCGCAGCCTGCGCCTGACGCTGGCCGAGCTCACGCGCGTGCCCCAGCGGCGCTTCGCCGCGCGCCTCTCCCTCTGCCTGCCGCTGATCGCCATCGTCGCCGCGCTCCTCTGGTGGAGCAACCTCAGCGCCGAGAGCTTCGAGTGGCTGTGGAAATACTTCGCCTGGGGCAACCAGACCCTCGCGGCCAGCACCCTGATGGTCTGCACCGTCTGGCTCATGCGCCGCGGCGTCGCGCCCTGGTTCACCCTCGTCCCAGGGCTGTTCATGACCTTCGTCGTCGTCAGCTTCATCCTCTGGTCCGACCCCAGCCACGCCGGCTGCCCCTACGGCCTCAACCTCCCCATCCGCACCGCCTACGCCATCGCCGGCGTCTTCACCTTCTTCGCCGCCGTCGTCGTCGTCCGCCTCGGCACCGCCAAGACGGCCCTGGCCGATTAGCGGATAGCCATGGGAGGGGCGCCGCCCCTCACGCCCTTCGGGCTCACGGGCGGATTGGGTAATTGGCAGGTTGGAGGATTGATTGGCGGGCGTGGGGCGCCGCCCCACGCCCCGGCAGGGAAAAGGTCTCCCTGCACCCCCGGCACGTCCGCGCCGCGCCTTGAAAGCACGCCCAGCGGGCGTGCTTTCAAGGCCACCGCAGCCTCCTCTCCTTGGCGCAGACTCGTGCGGCGCGGGCAGACCCACACATGGCCGCGCCCCACCCTCGCGGCCCCGACAAACAAAATACGTCTTTAGTATTGACGGGGGGGGGAATTGCTATTGTATGTGCCGTCAAGGGTGCCCAGTGGCGCCCCGGAAAGGTACGTGAACATGAAGAAACTGGCAATTGCGGCCTTGATAGCCTGCGTTTTTGGCATCGGGACGGCCTCGGCCGTGACGATGAATTGGACGGACGCTGCGGGTACGCTCACGACGACGAACCCGGGTTATGAAGACACCCTCACCGTCTCCCCCTCCACCACCTTCTCGATGTTGGTGACGCTCAACGTCAATAGCTACACGGGAGGAGAAAGGTGGAACGTCCTGGCGGCCAACAACGCCGATGGCACCGACGGCTTCCGCCTCCGCATCGAAAACCAGTGGATGCTGCTGAAGTACAAAGACGGCAACACCGAGCGGGACGCCTCCAACGGCACCAACGGCAATCTCTCCTCCACCCTGACCTCCACCAACGGGACGCTGCGGGTGGCCTTCTCCGTGACCGAAGACGGCATCCGCGTCGCCATCAACGACAACGACACCATCTACGCCAACACGGCGGCCATCACGTTCGATGAGCTGACGAATTGGACCATCGGCACCCACGTCCCCGGGGTCGACCTCGTGCAGGTGGACGTCTACGAAGGCGTGGCCTGGACGGACGAGCAGCTCCACGCCGCCGCCATCCCCGAGCCGACCGCCCTGGCGCTCTTGGCGTTGGGCGTGGCCGGCGTGGCGCTCCGCCGCCGCGTGGCCTAAGCGGCCCCGCCGCGCTTCCCGCAAAGGCCCTTCGACAACCGCCGGAGGGCCTTTTCATGCCCCCGCACGCGCCGCAACGCTTGCGCCGAAAGTTGCGCCGAGCGGCCAAAACCGCCCTTCGGCGTATTTTTCCGCGCAATTCCATCACACTGAACCGCAATCAGAAAACACGCTTTTATCCCACTTCAACGCAATTTCCAAAAAATTGCGTTGAAATCCGCCCCGAGGTGTTGTATACTAGGCGGCGAAAGGAGGGCAAAGCGATGCGCGCGGCGGTTGCGCCGGAACTCAACAACGCCGCCTTTCTGGCGTGGCTGGCAGGGCCGGGGGCGGCGACGCTCCCGGGGCTCTTGCGCACGGCCAAGGCCCAACGCGCCTACCTACCGTGGCGGAAGGCGCGTTACTCCGCGCCCGAAGGCCTCCCCGCCGAGGTCTGGTGGCCCATCCTCTGCCTGGCGCGCGACCTGCGCGTGGTGAATCCGGCGTTGGTCGGCGCGGGCGGGCAGCCCTTCCTGCTCTCGACGACGGACGAAATCCGGCGGTTGCTGCACGAAATCGACCGCAACGCGCCGGCGGCCATCCGCATGGACAGCGTGCGTGGGCGCGACGATGCCTCGGAACTGCGACGCACCTACCTCCAGCGCGAGCAGATGTTGGAGGCCATCTCCTCCAGCCAGATGGAGGGCGCCGCCACGACCCGCCAGGTGGCCCAGGAGCTGCTCCTGGCGAACCGCCCGCCCCAGAACGACGGTGAGCGGATGATCGCCAATAACTACGCCACCATCCGCGCGCTCGAGGGTTGGAGCAAGGAACCGCTCGCTGAAGGCCTCCTCTTCCGGATCCACCGCACGCTCACCGAAGGCCTCCTGCCCGAGGACGCCCAGGGCCGTTACCGGACGACGGACGACGTCCTCGTGCGCGACCGGGACGGCGAGGTCGTCCACCAACCCCCGCCGGCCGCGGCCCTGCCCGCGCGTATGGCCGCGCTGATGGCCTTCGCCAACCAAGGCGAGGCGGCGCAGGAGCCCTTCCTGCACCCCGTGCTCAAGGCCATTCTCCTGCACACCCTCCTGGCCTACGAGCACCCCTTCCGCGACGGCAATGGCCGCACCGCCCGCGCCCTCTTCTACTGGAGCCTCCTGCGCGACGGCTACTGGGTGGCCCCCTACGTCTCCATCTCGCGGATGTTGCGCCAAGAGCGAAAGGCCTACGACGAGGCCTACGTGGACATGGAATGCTGCCATCTCGACGCCACCTACTGCGTCCTGGCGAACCTGCGCGTCTTCGCCCGCGGCCTACGCGACCTCAACGCCTACGTCGAGGGGCAGGCCCGGCAGACCGACGCCTGGCGCAAGGCCCTCCAAGGCCAATTCAACGCCCGCCAACTGGATTTGCTCGGCCACACCCTGCGCCACCCGAATTACCAATACACCGCCGCCGAGCACCAACGCTGGCACGACGTCTCGGCGAACACCGCCCGCGCCGACCTCGACGGCCTTGAGGCGCGCGGCTTCCTCCGGCGCCGCCAAATCGGGCGCGTGCGCTTCTACACCGCCACCGGCCTCTTCAAGGCCCTTGCCGAGCGGCCCGGGCCTTAGCCGCCGAGGGCCTCGAGGGCGGTGGCGGCGGCCTCCCAGTCGAGGGTGAGCTTGGCGAGGTCGAATTGGATGGCGCGGAGGCGGCGGCCGGCGTCGGCGAGGCCCTGGGCGTCCAGCGAGCCGTCGCCGAGGGAGGCGGTGAGGGCGGCCTGCTCGGCCTCGAGCTTGGCGATGGCGGCCTCGGCCTCGGCGACGCGGCGGCGGAGGCGTTTGACCTCGGGGGCCTTGGCGGCGCGTTCCTGGGCGCGTTGGCGGCGGAGATCCTTGGAGGTGACCTTGGCCTCCTGGGGCCTGGCGGCGGGTTCGCCGGGGGGGGCCTCGCCGGCGATTTTCTCCTGGTAATAGTCGTAGCCGCCGTGGAAACGGCGGATGCCGCGGCGGGAGATTTCGAGGATGTTCTCGGCGGTGCCGCGGACGAATTCGACGTCGTGGGAGACGAGGACGACGGTGCCGTCGTAGTCGCGGACGGCCTGCTGGAGGCGCTCGCGGCCGTCGAGGTCGAGGTGGGTGGTGGGCTCGTCGAGGAGCAGGAGGTTGGGCGGGTTGAGGAAGAGGCGGAGGAAGGCCAGGCGGATCTTCTCGCCGCCGGAGAGGACTTTGACGGGCTTGGCGCAGTCCTCGGCATCGAAGCCGAAGCCGCCCAGGCGGTTGCGGAGCTCCTTTTCGGGGAGGGCGCCGGCGGCGGCCTTGGCGACGGCGAAGACGGTGGAATCCGGGTCCATGGTCTCGGCCAGATCCTGGCTTTGGTAGCCGGGGACGACGTGGTAGCCGAAGACGGCCTTGCCCTCGGTGGGCCTGCGGGCGCCGGCGAGGACGCGCAGGAGGGTGGTCTTGCCCATGCCGTTGTAGCCGACGATGGCGATTTTGTCGCCGTTCATGACGCGCAGGTCAAGGCCGCTGAAGATGGGGCGCGCGCCGCCGGGATAGGTGTAGGCCGCGCCTTCGAGGCGGACGATCTCGGCGCCGGCGTGGGGGGCCTTTGGCAGGCGGAGGGCGCCGGCGGCGCGGGAACGGGCGGGGAGGCGGATCTCCTCGAGCTTCTCGAGCTGCTTCTCGCGGCTTTGGGCCTGGGCGGCCTTGGTGGCCTGGGCGCGGAAGCGGTCGATGAAGCGCTGGAGCTGCTCGCGCTTGCGGTCTTGGTTGGCCTTGGCCTGGAGGAGCTGGCGGTAGCGCGTCTCGCGCTCGGCGAGGTAGGTGTCCAGCGGGGCGTTGTAGCGGGTGACGGCGCCGCCGTCGACCTCCACGGTGACCTTGGTGATGGCGCGCAGCAGGTAACGGTCGTGCGAGATGAGCGCGAGGGTGCCCTCAAAGCCGCGCAGGAAGCGCTGGAGCCACTCGATGGCCGGCAGGTCAAGGTAGTTGGAGGGCTCGTCGAGCAGGAGCAGCTCGGGCTTGGAGGCCAGCACGCGCGAGAGCTCGGCGCGCATCCGCCAGCCGCCGGAGAAGGCGGCGAAGGGGCGGTCGAAATCCTCCGTGGCGTAGCCCAGGCCGCCGAGGGATTCCTTGACGCGGGCCTCGAGGGTGTAGCCGCCCAGCTGCTCGAAGCGGGTGTTGGCCTCGCCCAGCGCGCGCAGGAGGCGCCCCTTGGCCGCCGGGTCGCGCTCGGTGGCGAGGGCCTCCTCCAGGCGCGCGATGTCGCGCTCGGTGCGCTCGAAGCCGGGGATGCCTTCCAGGCAATACTGCAGCAGCGTCTGCTCGGGCGAGTCTGGCTCCAAATGCTGGCGGACGAAACCGATGCGCGGGTTGCCTTCGTGGAGCACCTCGCCGGCGTCGGGCGAGAGGTCGCCGAGGATGAGCTTGAAGAGGGTGGATTTCCCCGATCCGTTCGGCCCCACGATGCCCACGCGCTCGCCCGCGTTGATCTTGAAGCTGGCGTGCTCGAACAAGGGCTCCGACCCATACCTGACGCTGACGTCCCGAAACTCAATCATGCGCGCATTATAGCAAAGGGGCGGCTGGGCCGCCCCCGGGAATACAGGCCCCGCGCCCCGCTCACCTCAGCCAGGAATAGAGGCAGAGGCAGACGATGGGCAGCAGGAAGAAGACGCAGACGATGTAGGCCACGGCCATCGGGCGGCAGTCGCTGGCCAGCTTGGCGAGCGAGCTGGCGCACACCAGCGGCACGCGCCGCAGGGGCGGCAGGCCGTAGATGAGGATGACGCCGCACGTGTTGAAGAGCAGGTGCACCAGCGCGATCTGCAGCCCGAAGGACGCCCCCTCCCCGGTGAAGGCCAGCGCCGCCAGCAGCGCCGTCACGCACGTGCCGATGTTCGCCCCCAGCGTGAAGGGGAAGGCCTGCTTCAGCCGCATCAGCCCCGCGCCCGCCAGCGGCACGATGAGCGAGGTGGTGGTGCTGCTGCTCTGCACCAGCGCCGTGATGGCGAACCCGCTGCCGATGGCCGCCACCGGGTTCTTCCCCACCGCCGTGCGGAACACCTGCTCCGCGCGCCCCGTGAAGAGCATCCGCAGCAGCTGCCCCAGCAGCAGGATCGAACCGAAGATCAGGATCAGCCCGAAGACCACGTAGGCCGCGTTGGCCCACATCGCCCCGGGGATCCGCAGGAACAGCCCGTACAGGAACGATTCCACCGGCGCCGTCGCCGCGGCCACGAAGTTGATCGCGTCCATGTTGAACCCGCCCGCCCCGTAAAGCGCGCCGGAAATCACCCCCGAGAGCCGCTCCAGCCAATGGAACGCCATCTCCGTGGGCAGGAAGAGGACGACGGCGGTGATGTTGAAGAAGTCGTGGATCGTCGCCGCCGCGAAGGCCCGGCGGAACTCGCGCCGGTGCCCGATGTGCCCCAGCGAGACAAGCGTGTTCGTCACCGACGTGCCGATGTTCGCCCCCATCACCATCGGGATCGCCACATGGATCGGCAGCCCGCCCACGCACAGCCCCACAATCACCGACGTCGTCACCGAGCTGCTCTGGATGATCGCCGTCACCAGCAGCCCCGCCACCAGCCCCACGAACGGGTTCCCCGCGTACGTCTCGAAGAACGCCCGCGCGTGCGCCTCGCCCCCGAACAGCCCGTTGAAGCCCGCCCCCAGCGCCGCCATCGCCACCAGCAGCACGTACACCAGCGCCAGGCACGCCGCCCACGACGCCCACGGCCGCGCCGTCACCCACGAAAAAGCCCGCGCCAGCAGACCCTCCTGCTTCCTCGCGGGCTTTTGCTCGGACTTCCTGAGCGCGCCTCTCAACGTCTCCTCCAACGACTGCACCGCCGCCAACAGCCCCTCGCGCAGCCCGCCCCACGCCTCCTGGCGCGTGTTGTTCTCCGGCGAAACCACCAGGTTGATCAGCTCCGTCTCCAGCTTCGCGCGTTCGTCGACCAGCTTCTGGAGCGTCGCCCGTAGCGCCTCCGGCTCCTGGTTGGATTTCTTGAGGGCTTTGATCTCGTCGCGCAACTGCAACAGCCGGCTTTCGAGGGAGAGTTGTCGGTCGTCCATGGATACATCCTTGCTTTGGAATTGCCCGATAAGATATCAGAAAAATGTTAGCGTTACGTTAGGATGTCAGGAAAAGATAAGAAAACCGTTAGCTCCCGCATCCGCCCGGGGAGGCCGGTCATCGCGCAAGCTCCAGGACGAAGAGCCGATGGATGGCCCGTGAAAACGCGGTGTAACGCGCCGCGCGGTCCCACAACGGGTTGCCGTCGCACACGTCCAGCACGATGAGCACGGGCGCCTCAAGCCCCTTGAACTTGCGGTACGTGTAATACCGCACCCCCGGGTGGGCCGCGAGCACGCCCTCCAGCCCCATCCTCGGCCTGGCGTGCGCCCCGATGAGCAGGATGTCCTCCGGCGGCACGCCCTCGGCCCCCAGGCGCGCCCGCAGGGCCGCGCGGTTCTCGGCGCGGTAAATCTCCGTGGCCTCGCCCTCCGGGGCGCGCGGGTTGGGGCGCGCGTCGCCGGGCGCGTAAGGCGCGAGCGCCTCGAAGACGCCGCGGGTGTTGCGGCAGTTCACGGTCAGGCAGGCGTCCGGCCACGGGAACTCCGGCAGGGCCGAAAGGTCGCGCTGGAAGATGTTCTGCGCCGGGTCGTAAAAGACCAGAAACCGCGCGCCCTCCGGCACCAGCGCCTGGACGGCGGCCCACAGGGGCGGCGAGAAATCCTGCCCCTCATCCACGATCACCGCGTCGTAGGCCCGCCGCGCGGCGAGCCCGCGGGCCGCGGGGAGCGCGTCGCGCTGAAGCCGGTGCCAAAACTCGGGGTCGCCGTCGTCGCGCCGCCCCAACAGCTCGCACAGCAGCTCGTTCACGGCCACGGCCCGCACCCGCGGCAGGTCGGCCACCAGCGCCCGCAGGCGCTCGGCCAACAGCAGGTTGAAGCACAGCAGCAGCACGCGCCGCCCCCCGCGGGCCCAGATCGCCGCCTGCCGCAGGGCCAGGAGCGTCTTGCCGCTGCCGGCGCAGCCGCGCACCCGCAGGCGCGGGAAGGCGGCGAAGGCGTCGAGCGCGCGGCCCTGCTCCTCGGTCAGGCGCGCGATGCGGGCGTCCTGCAAGGCCCGGCGCCGCGCCCAGGCGGGGCGGAACTCAAGCGTAGGCGACAACACCCCGGCCACGGCCTCGAGGGGCACCGGCGCGGGCGGGCGGCCCACGCCTTCGAGCACGCGCAGGAGGGCGTGCTCGGGGTCGGCCAGGTCGCCGGCGTAAAGCGTGAGGCCGGCCAGGTCGAGCGGCTCGCCCGCGGGGCGATCCACGCCGGTGAACCAGACGGCGTGGGCCACGGGGAAGGCGGGCGGCGCGCCGAAGGCCCCGGCGAGGACGCGGATGAGGGCGTGGGCGTTGCGCGTGGCCTGGTGGGCGGGAGACTCGCGCAGGCGGAGGCCGTCCTGGAACCACTGCCCCCTGCGGCAGGCGAGGCGCCCGCCCTTGACCTCGATGACGAGCAGGCCGAGCGCGGGGTGCGCGGCCACGAAGTCGGCCTCGCCCTCGGCGCCGCCCCGCGCGGCGGAATAGGCCACGGCGTGCCAGACGTGCCAGGGGGCGGGGAGACGGTCGCGCAGCGCCTCGAAGACGAGGCGTTCGCTGGCGGGCCCGGCGGGCGGCTGTTCGGGGGTGAGGCGTGCCATCAAAGGCGAAGCGCGCCGCGGAAGTCGTTGACGTCGGCGACGCCGTGGTCGTCGAGCCAGCGTTCCATGCCCTCAAGGACGCGGACGGGCGCGAGGGGATCCAGGAAGGTGGCGGTGCCCACGGCCACGGCGGTGGCGCCCACGAGGATGAAGTCGAGCGCGTCCTTGGCGTCCATGATCCCGCCCATGGCCAGGATCGGCACCTCGGCCACCTGCGCGGCCTCCCAGACGTGCTTGAGGGCGATGGGGTGGATGCCGGGGCCGGAGAGGCCGCCGGTGCGGTTGGCCAGGATGGGCCGGCGCGCCTCCAAATCCACGGCCATGCCCGGGAGGGTGTTGATGAGGCTGACGGCGTCCGCCCCGGCCTCCTGCGCGGCGCGGACGAAGGGGCGCACGTCGGGCACGTTCGGGGCCAGCTTGGGCATGATGGGGAGCGTGGTGGCGGCGCGGACGGCGCGGACGACCTCGGCGAAGGTCTCGACCCGCGTGCCGAAGCTGGCGCCGCCTTCCTTGACGTTGGGGCAGGAGACGTTGAGCTCGAGCATGGCCACGCCGGGCTTGCCCTCGAGCGCGGCGGCCACCTGGGCGTATTCCTCGGCGCTGGTCCCCCAGACGTTGACGATGGCCGGCACGCCGCGCGCGGCCAGGAAGGGGAGGTCGTCCGCGATGAAGGCCTCGACGCCGGGCCCTTGCAGGCCGATGGCGTTGAGCAGGCCGCCTGGGACCTCCGCGTGGCGCGGCAGGGGGTTGCCGGGCCAGGGGCGGGCGCGCACGCCCTTGACGGTCACCGCGCCCAGGCGCGAGACGTCGAAGAAGGCGTCGTATTCCCGACCGTAGCCGAAAGTGCCGCTCGCCGTGGTGACGGGGTTCTTCATCGCCACCCCGCCGAGGTTGACCGCCATGCGTGCCATCGCCGTCCCCCCTTCAGCCGCGGCGCCCGTGGGCGTGGCGGTCGAGCACGCCGTTGACGAAGGCGCCGGATTCATCGTTGGCGAAGCGCTTGGCCAGCTCGACGGCCTCGTTGATGACCACCGGCGCGGGCGTGCCGAACCAGTCCATCTCGAAGCAGGCCTGGCGCAACACGCAGCGCTCGATCACGCCCAGGCGGTCAAGCTCCCAGTTCTCGCAGAGGGCCGAGAGGGTGGCGTCGATTTCCCCGAGGTGGCCGAGGGTGCCGCGCACGAGGTCCTCGGTGAAGGCCTTGAGCTCGGCGGTGGCGAGGCGCTCCTCGGGGGGGAGGAGGGCCTCGATGGCGTCCATGTCATTGTCCTCTTTGCCCCTGGCCTCCTGGCGGCAGCTCCACTGCTGCTCCCAGAAATGCGCGAGGATGAGGTTCACGTCGGCGAAGGGGTTGAGGTCGGCCTGCACGATCATCTGCAGGGCCCATTCGCGGCCTTTGCGGCGCGTTCTGGCGGGTGCGTCCATGGTGTGTTCCCCTTAGAGGCGGCGCAGGACGTTGACGGCCTCGATGGCGGCGCAGACCGTGTCGAAGCCTTTGTTCCCGGCCTTGGAGCCGGAGCGCTCGATGGCCTGATCCAGGTTGTGCGCGCAGACGATGCCGTTGAGCACGGGCACGCCCGTCTCCAGGCCGATCTGGCAGAGGGCGCGGGCCACGGCGGTGTTGATGAGCATGGCGTGGTCGGTGGCGCCGTCGATGACCGCGCCCAGGGCCACCACCGCGTCCACCCCGCCCGCGCGGGCCAGCCTGGCCGCCGCCAGGGGGATCTCGTTCGCCCCGGGCACGCGCACCAGGGTCAGGGCCTCGTCGGCCACGCCGTGGCGGAGGGCCGCGTCGCGCGCGCCCTTGAGCAACTGTTCGGTGAAGATGGCGTTGAAGCGGCTCACCACGAAGGCCAGCCGCAGGCCCTTGCCCGTCAACTCTCCGGTGATTTCGGTCATGCTACGATCCTTTCGCCCACAGTTTACCAAATCCTTCCGCGCCGCGCCCCGTTGCGGGGCTCAGAGCAAGTGGCCCATCTTCTCGCGCTTGGTCTCCAGGTAATGCGCGTTGAAGGGGCCCGCGTGGGCCACGATGGGCACGCGCTCAACGATTTCCAGCCCGTGGCCGGCCAGGCCCACCACCTTCTGCGGGTTGTTCGTCATCAGGCGCAGGCGGCGGACGCCGAGCTCGGAGAGGATCTGCGCGCCGATGCCGTAGTCGCGCAGGTCGGGCGCGAAGCCCAGGCGCACGTTGGCCTCCACCGTGTCGCACCCCTGTTCCTGGAGGCGATAGGCGTGGAGCTTGTTGGCCAGGCCGATGCCGCGCCCCTCCTGGCGCATGTAGAGCAGGCACCCGCGCCCCTCCCGGGCGATGGCCGCCAGGGCCTGGTGGAGCTGCCAGCCGCAGTCGCAGCGCGCGCTCCCGAAGACGTCGCCCGTCAGGCATTCGCTGTGCACGCGCACCAGGGGCGGCGTCTCGCCGGAGGCAAGGTCGCCCATCGTCAGGGCCAGATGCTCCAGGCCGTCGAGCTTCCCGCGGAACATCGTCAGGCGGAAGTGCCCGTACGCCGTCGGCAGATCCACGCTCTCGACGCGCTCGACGAGCGTCTCGTGCGCCCGGCGGTAGGCGATGAGCCGCTCCACCGAGCACAGGCGCAGGCCGTGCTTCTTGGCGAAGGGGATCAGGTCGGGCAGGCGCGCCATCGTCCCGTCCTCCCCCACGATCTCGCAGCAGATGCCCGCGGGCCGGAGCCCGGCCAGCCGCGCCAGATCCACCGTCGCCTCGGTGTGCCCCGCGCGCCGCAGGACGCCGCCGGGCTGGGGCCGCAGGGGAAAGGTGTGCCCCGGCGAGACGAAGTCCTGGCCCGTCGCCGCGCCGTCCACCAGCAGGCGCACCGCCTTCGCGCGGTCCGCCGCCGAGATCCCCGTCGTCACGCCCGTGTGCGGCGCGCCGTCCACGCTCAGCGTGAAGGCGGTGGCGAAGCGGTCGCCCCGGTTCACGCTCGGCGCCAGCGCGATGCCCAGGCGGTCGAGGATGGCGCCGTCGCACGGGGCGCAGAGCAGGCCGCGGGCCTCGCGGATGCAGAAGTTGACGGCCTCGGGGGTGACCTTCTCGGCGGCCATGATGAGGTCTCCCTCGTTCTCGCGCTGCGCGTCGTCCACGATGACGACGAACTTCCCCGCCCGGATGTCCGCCAGGCAATCCTCCACCGAATCGAACGCCATTTCCAGATCCTTAGCCATCTCTAGCCCTTTCTTGACCCAACAGTATACCACATCCCCGCCGCCACAGGCGCCCGGGAGCGGCAAGCATGGGGCTTGGGCCGTTCCGCCGCGGCCCCGCGAAGGCACGGGGCGTGCGGCCCGCCGGCGCGGGGCCCTTGCGGGGCTGGCCTTCCGCGGGGCGCGGGAGGGCGTTCCCCGCACGGGGCCGCCTTGCAGGCCTGCGAAGGCTTCCCGCGGGGCGCGGGGCAAAAAAAGGGCCCCCGGGTGCGGGGGCCTTTTCGGGAAGCCGGGCGCGGCTCAGTCGTCGGACTCGGAGTAGCCGTGGACCTTGCCGGCTTTGCGGCGCTTCTCGACGATCTCGTCCTGGAGGGATTTGGGGACGGGCTCGTAGTGGTCGAACACCATGGTGAAGGAGCCGCGGCCCTGGGTGAGGGTGCGGATGGTGTTGGAGTAGCCGAACATCTCGCCGAGCGGGACGAAGGCGTGGACGAGGCGGGCGCCGCCGCGCTCTTCCATGCCCTCGACGCGGCCGCGGCGCTGGGAGAGGGAGCCGGTGGCCGCGCCCATGTAGTCCTCGGGGACGACGACCTCGACCTTCATGATGGGCTCGAGGAGCTGGGGCTGGCTCTTGAGGAAGACTTCCTTGAAGCACTGGCGGGCGGCCGTCTGGAAGGCGAACTCGGAGGAGTCGACGTCGTGGTAGGAGCCGTAGAAGAGCGTGGCCTTGATCGGGAGCACGGGGTAGCCGGCGAGGGGGCCGGATTCCATGGCGGCGCGGATGCCCTTTTCGACGGCGGGGATGTATTCGCCGGGGATGACGCCGCCCTTGATGTCGTTGATGAACTCGAACTCCTTGCCGGGCTCCTGCGGGGCGAACTTCATGCAGACGTGGCCGTACTGGCCGCGGCCGCCGGACTGCTTTTTGTGCTTGTATTCGCCCTCGCCCTCGACGGCGATGGACTCGCGGTAGGCGACCTCGGGGCGGCCGACCTCGCACTCGACGTTGAACTCGCGCTTCAGGCGGTCGACGATGATCTCGAGGTGGAGCTCGCCCATGCCGGAGATGATGGTCTCGCTGGTCTCCTGGTCGAAGGCGACGGTGAAGGTGGGGTCTTCCTGGGCGAGGGTGTGCAGGGCGTTGCCGAGCTTCTCGTTGTCGCCGCGGGAGACGGGCTTCACCGCGATGGAGATGACCGGCGCGGGGAAGTCGATGGATTCCAGGTGGATGGGGTTCTCGGGGTCGCAGAGGGTGTCGCCGGTGCGGGTGTTGGGCAGGCCGATGACCGCGACGATGTCGCCGGCGTAGGCTTCCTCGAGCTTCTCCTGGTGGTTGGCGTGCATGCGGAAGAGGCGCGAGATGCGCGCCTTCTTGTTGATGGTGCTGTCGAGGATCTCCTCGCCGGCCTTGAGGGTGCCGGAGTAGACACGGGTGAAGATGATCTTGCCCATGTTCTTGTCGGCCATGATCTTGAAGGCGAGGGCGGAGAGGGGCTCCTTGTCGTCGGCATGGCGGACGATCGAGGCGTCGGCCTCGTCGGTCACCGGGGGGATGTCCAGGGGGCTGGGCAGGTAGCTGACGACGGCGTCGAGGAGGATCTGGATGCCCTTGTTCTTGAAGGCGGTGCCGCAGAAGGCGGGCATGATGGCGCGGCTGATGCAGCCCTTGCGGATGCCGCGGATGATCTCGTCCTTCGTGAGGGTGCCCTCCTCGAAGTACTTGTTCATCAGCTCCTCGTCCTGCTCGGCGGCGGCCTCGATCATCTCGTGGCGCATCTCCTCGCACTTGTCCTTGAGCTCGGCGGGGATCTCGGAGTAGATCTGCTTCATGCCCTGGGAGGCCTTGTCGTAGGTCACCAGGCGCTCCTCGAGCAGGTCGACGACGCCCTCGAAGGTGTCGCCGGCGCCGTAGGGGCAGACCATCGGGACGGGGCGGGCGCCGAGCTGGTTCTTCACCTGCTCCATCACGGAGAAGAAGTTCGCGCCGATGCGGTCCATCTTGTTCACGAAGATGAGCTTGGGCACCTTGTACTTCTCGGACTGGCGCCAGACCTGCTCGGACTGGGGCTGGACGCCGCCCACCGCGCAGAAGACGGCGACGGCGCCGTCGAGCACGCGCAGGGAGCGCTCCACCTCGGCCGTGAAGTCCACGTGGCCGGGGGTGTCGATCAGGGAAATCATGTAGTCGCCCCACATCACCGCGGTGGCGGCGGAGGTGATGGTGATGCCGCGCTCCTGCTCCTGCACCATCCAGTCCATCGTGGCGCCGCCGTCGTGCACCTCGCCGATCTTGTGGTTCTTGCCGGAATAGAAGAGGATGCGCTCGGACGTCGTCGTCTTGCCGGCGTCGATGTGGGCCATGATGCCGATGTTGCGGACGTGGTCCAGGGGGATTTTGCGTGCCATGTCGCGGACTCCTAATGTGCCTGAAAAAGAAAAGTCCCGCTACTGTATCACAAAATGCCGCACGCGCGCAAGTGGCCCGCGCAAACAAAGCGCCGCCGGCGGGGCCGGCGGCGCCTGACGTCTGGCCGTTGGGCGCCTCAGAGGGCGGCGGCGGCCTTGGCGACGAGGGCCTTGAAGCCTTCGGCGTCGGCGATCGCGATCTCGGAGAGCATCTTGCGGTTGACGGCGACGCCGGCCTTGGTGAGGCCCTCGATGAAGCGCGAGTAGTTGGGCACCTTGGCGTCGGCGAGGGCGCGCACGGCGGCGTTGATGCGCGCGATCCAGAGCTGGCGGAAGTCGCGCTTGCGGAGCTTGCGGTGCCAGGTGGAGAGGCGCTGGGCGCGGTCGACGGCCTCGGTGGCGAGGCGGAACTGCTTGGAGCGGGCGCCGTAGAAGCCGCGGGCGAGTTTGAGGCGGCGGCGGCGGCGTTCGCGGGAGGCGGGTGCGTTGGTGGCTCTCATGGGGTGTGTCCTCCTGGGTTAGGCCTGAAGCATGCGGGCGACCATTTTCTGGTTGCCCTCGTAGACGGCGGCGGAACCACGGAGGTTGCGCTTGCGGGCACGGGTCTTGTAGCCGTTGAGGTGGCGTTTCCCGGCCTGGGTGCGCATGGCCTTGCCCGTGGCCGACAGTTTGAACTTCTTGGTCGCTGCCTTTTTGGTCTTCATCTTAGGCATGATCGTGTTCCTTTGTGGGTTGCCCGCTTCGGCGGCCATCGGCCGATAAGCCGTCCTCCGCGGAAAAGTCGCAATAAGATAGCACAAGGGCCGCCCTTTTGCAAGGGGGCGGCGCCGCGCAAGGTCATTTGGCGGTGCCAAGGCGTTCCTCGGCGGCCTTGCGCAGGGGGGCCCACCAGGCCTCGTTGGCGAGGTACCAGCGGATGGTGCGGCGGAGCCCGGTGTCGAAGGTCTCTTGGGGCTTCCAGCCGAGCTCGCGCATGATTTTGGAGGGGTCGATGGCGTAGCGCGCGTCGTGGCCGGGGCGGTCTTTGACGAAGGTGATCTGGTCGGCGTAGGGGCGGGCGTCCGGGCGGGGGCGGAGCTCGTCGAGGATGGCGCAGATGGATTGGACGACCTGGAGGTTGGTGCGCTCGTTGTGGCCGCCGACGTTGTAGGTCTCCCCGGGGCGGCCCGTGGTGAGGGCGAGCCAGAGGGCGCGGGCGTGGTCTTCGACGTAGAGCCAATCGCGGACGTTGTCGCCTTTGCCGTAGATGGGCAGGGGGCGGCCGGCGAGGGCGTTGAGCGTCACCAGCGGGATGAGCTTCTCGGGGAAGTGATAGGGGCCGTAGTTGTTGGAGCAGTTGGTCTTGAGGGTGGGCAGGCCGTAGGTGTGGAACCACGCGTTCACCAAGTGGTCGGCGCTGGCCTTGGAGGCGGAATAGGGCGAGCGGGGGGCGTAGGGGGTCTCCTCGGTGAAGAAGCCGGTGGGGCCGAGGGAGCCGTAGACCTCGTCGGTGGAGATGTGGAGGAAGCGGAAGGCGGCGCGGTCGGCCTCGGGGAGGGCCTTCCAGTAGGCATGGGCGGCCTCGAGCAGCGTGTAGGTGCCCACGACGTTGGTCTGGAGGAAGAGCCCCGGGCCGTCGATGGAGCGGTCGACGTGGCTTTCGGCGGCCAGGTGCATCACGCCCTGGGGGCGGAACTCGGCGAAGGCGCGGGCCATGGCCGGCGCGTCGCAGATGTCCGCCTTGAGGAAGTGGTAGTTGGGGAGGTGGGCGACGGGCTCGAGGCTGGAGAGGTTGCCCGCGTAGGTGAGCTTGTCGACGTTCAGGACCTCGACGCCCTGCCCGGCGAGCATCCGGCAGACCGCGGACCCGATGAAGCCGGCGCCGCCGGTGACGATGACACGATTCATTTCCGTTCTCCTTTCGATGGACAGACGCTGACACATTCCTCACACGCGGCGCAGGTCATAGGCCTGCGTGCCCAGGCCGATGGCCTCGGCATGCTCCAGGCAGACGCGCCAGTCGGTACTCGGCGAGACGGTGCCGAAGTGGTCGACGTGCCGCGCCTTGGCCTCGGAAAGGCGGGTGCCGGGGAGCGGCTCGGCGGCGTTCACCGCGTCGGCGCACGCGCGGTCGATGGCCACGGGGTCGAACGAGGCGAACATCCCCACGTCCGGCACGATGGGCACGTCGTTCTCGGCGTGGCAGTCGCAGAAGGGCGAGACGTCGATGGCCAGGGAGACGTGGAAGTGGGGCCGCCCGTGGAGCACGGCCAGCGCGTACTCGGCCATCTTGCGGTTGAGGACGTCGTTGGCCGCGCCGTAATCCGGCGTGATCGCGTCCTTGGGGCAGACGCCGATGCAGCGGCCGCAGCCGACGCACCGGCCGTGGTCGATCGTCGCCTTGCCCGCCGCGAGGCGGGGCGCGTCGTGGGCGCAGATCCTGGCGCACCGCCCGCAACCGACGCATTTGGCGGGGTCGACGGTCGGCTTGCCCGCCGCGTGCATCTCCATCTTGCCGGCGCGGCTGCCGCAGCCCATGCCGATGTTCTTGATGGCGCCGCCGAAGCCCGTGCACTCGTGGCCCTTGAAATGGTTGAGGGAGATGACCGCGTCCGCGTCCATCACCGCGCGGCCGATCTTGGCGGCATTGACGTACCGCCCGCCGGGCACCGGCACCTCCACGTCGTCCGTGCCCTTGAGGCCGTCGGCGATGAGGGTGTGGCAGCCCAGGCAGAGGGGGTTGTAACCGTTCAGGTACGCCGTGTCCAGGTGGTCGAGGGCGTTCTTGCGCCCGCCCACGTAGAGCGTGTTGCAGTCCGTCACGAAGGGCCGCCCGCCCTGTTCCTTCACCAGGTCGCACACCGTCCGCGCCCAGTTCATCCGCAGGAAGGCCAGGTTCCCCGGCTCGCCGAAATGCAGCTTCACCGCCACGAACTTATCCTTGAGCCCCAGCTCGCCGAAGCCCGCCGCCAGCATCAGCTTGCGCAGCTTCGCCTGCAGCCCGTCGCCCATCGGCGCCGTGCGCAGGTCAGAGAACCAAACTTCCGCCTTTTTCCCGTCCATCGCGCCCTCCTGATACAAAAAAACCCACGTCAGGCGGGTTTCGCGAAGGCCAAAAAACCCATCCGTCACAGGGGGACGGCTTACCGCCGCATAGGGGACGGTTGACGACGCGTGCCCAAAAGACGTGGGAAAACTGGCGGAGAGGGAGGGATTCGAACCCTCGGTGCCCACAAGGAGCACACAAGATTTCCAGTCTTGCGCCTTCGACCACTCGGCCACCTCTCCGGAAAAACGCCTCATAGTATGCCATAATCCGCCCCCTCCGCGCAAGCAAAACTTTCACGCCGGCGGCCAAAGGGAAAGGAACCTCGAGCGGACAGAGGATTATTCCACCCGTTGGGCGCCCAAGACCGGCAAGGCTTCCAAAGGGAGAGGGCCCAGACGGTCGTCGTCACGTCCCCGCGATATCGTACTCATATATGGCGCGGTCGATGAGGCGCCACGCGCCATCCTCGCGGAGCACAAGGCCAAGGGGCACGCCGTGCGCTGGCAAATCGCATAACCCGCTTCCCAATTGTTATACCCTATCCGCGGGAATGTCCAGCAAAAACGGACTTGTCCACACTGTAATTGCGCAATCGCAGGAAAGAAGAAACGAAGAAGAAAAGGGCGCACCAAGGAAACGAAAACAGCGCCGGCCTCACAACGCCTGGGAGCAACGCCACCACCGCCTCCTGACACCTGCCATCCCAACTCCCCAAACGCATCCCCCGCCCGCCATCCGCTCCCCCCGCACCCCGAAAGGCCCCCCGACCCATGACTTACGGCTACATCCGCGTCTCCACCGACAAACAGACCGTCGAGAACCAACGCTTCGAAATCAAGCGCTTCTGCGCCAGCCAGGGCCTCCGCGTCGACAAGTGGATCGAGGAGACCGTCTCCGGCACCAAGCCCTGGTCCCGCCGCCGCCTGGGCAAGCTCCTGCGCCACGCCCACGGCGGCGACCTCCTGCTCTGCTCCGAGCTGTCACGCCTGGGCCGCTCGCTCTTCATGATCCTGGAGGTGCTCAACCACTGCCTCCAGCGCGACATCCGCGTCTGGACCGTCAAGGACAACTACCGCCTGGGCGACGACATCCCTAGCAAGGTCCTCGCCTTCGCCCTGGGCATCTCCGCCGAGATCGAACGCAACCTGATCTCCCAGCGCACCCGCGAGGCCCTCGCCCGCCGCCGCGCCGAAGGCCTCCCCCTCGGCCGGCCGCAGGGCACCCGCACGCGGCGCCTTGCCCCCCACCGCGACACCATCCGCCGCCTCCTCGCCCAAGGCACCCCAAAGACCCGCATCGCCCGCCGCCTCCGCGTCAACGTCGAGACCCTCCGCCGCTTCCTCAAACTGGAGCCCTAGGCCCGCTGCGTCCCCGGCGGCCGCCTTAAGAAACACCTTCTGAGAAAGGCGCTAGGGCCGCGGGGTGCGCCAGAGGGCCAGGAACTCAACGTTGCCCTCGGGGCCAAGGAGGGGCGAGGGCGCGCAGGCCAGCCAGTCCAGCCCCAGCCCGCCCGTGCCGAAGGCGCGGATCTCCGCGACGACGCGCTCACGGACGGCGGGGTCGCGGACGACGCCCCTGGGCGCGTCCTTGCGCCCGGCCTCGAACTGCGGCTTGATGAGCGAGACCAGGAGGCTCCCGGGGGCCAGGCACGCGGCCATCGGCGGGAGGATGAGGCGCAGGGAAATGAAGGAGACGTCGGTGCAGCCGAATTGCGGCGTCTCCGGCAGGTCGCCGGGCGTCAGGAAGCGGCAGTTGAAGCGCTCCCTGCTCCAGACGCGCGGGTCGGTGCGCAGGCGGTAATGCAGCTGGTTGGTGCCCACGTCCAGGGCCAGCACGCGGCGCGCGCCGTGCTGGAGCAGGCAGTCGGTGAAGCCCCCCGTGCTGGCGCCGACGTCAAGGCAGCAGAGCCCCGCGACGTCCAGCCCAAAGGCCTCGAAGGCGCCCTGGAGCTTCTCGCCGCCGCGGCTGACGAAGCGGGGCCTGGCCAGCAGGGCCAGGGCGGCGCCCTCGGGCACAGGCTGGCTGGCCTTGGCGGCCTTCTGGCCGTTGACGGTGACCTCGCCGGCCAGGATGAGGCGCTGGGCGGCCTCGCGGCTTTCCACGAGGCCGGCCTGCACGAGGGCTTGGTCAAGGCGTTGGCGCATCAGCGGAAAAGGTATTGCGGCGCGGACGCGCCCCGGCTCAGGAAAGGCTCGGCCAGGCCGCGGCCCAGGGCGGCGGGGAACTCGTCATAGAGGGCCCGGAAGGCGTTGCCGCGGCGGCGCGGCGCGCAAAAGGCCAGGTCGTCCTCGGCGCAGCCCAGCAGGCGGGCAAGCTCGGCGCCGAGCGTGTCCTCATAGCCCACGTCGTCGGCCAGGCGCAGGTTCACCGCGTCCGAGGCCGAGAAGACGCGCCCATCCGCCACGGCGCGGACGTCGGCCTCGGTAAGGCCGCGCCCCCTGGCCACGACGGCCACGAAGCGCGCGTGCATCGCCTCCACCACGCCGCGCAGGACGGCCGTCCGCGCGGGGTCGGCGGGCTTGAGCGGGTTGCCCAGATCCTTCATCGGGCCGGAGGCGACCGAGGCGTCCGCCACGCCGAGGCGCCGGGCCAGGGCGGAGGCGTCCAGCCCGGGCAGGATAACGCCGATGGAGCCGGCGACGGTGGTGGGGCTGAGGCGGATCCAATCGGCCTGCATGGCCACGTAGTACGCGCCGCTGGCCAGCAGGCCGCCGGCCTGGACGACGACCTTGCGCCCGGGCCTGGCGGCCTTGAAGCGCTCAAGCGCGTGATACAGCGCGTCGCTGGCGCCGACCGCGCCGCCGGGGCTGTCGATGACCAGGAGGATGGCGTCCACGGACGCGTCGTCGATGGCCCGCTCGATCTCCTCCCGCACCGCCGCCGCGCAGTCCTCCGGGCGATACCAGCGGCTGGGCGCCGCGTCGGCGATGACGCCGCCCAGCTCCAGGCGCAGCACGCGCCGCGCCCCCTCGCGCGCCGCGTCGCCGCCCAACGCCCGGTAGCGGGGCGCAGACTCGGCGGACGCCGCGGCGCGGGAAGCCACCGCGACGATGCCCGCCGGCACCCCCACGGCCAGCAGCGCCAGCAGCAGGACCGAGCCCAGGCACCCGCAGAGGATGCCCGGCAGGCATCCCCCGAAGCGGCGCGGCCTGGGCGGGGGCGGCGGAAAGGCGGCGGTCTCGTTTTCCATGGCTCACTCCTTGTAGCCGAGTTCCTTGAGGATGAAATGGTTCTTGAACCAGTTGGGCTCCACGCGCACGAAGGGGACGATCGTGCACCCGGCCAGGCCGTAGGCCTCGGCGATCTCCGGCTCGGCGGCGCGGCGCATGGCGCGCAGCGTGCGGCCCTTGTTGCCGATGACCATGCCCTTCTGCGAGGGGCGGTTCACCAGCAGCGTGGCGAAGACCTCCCACGTGCCGTCGGGCCGCTCGTCGATGCGCTCCACGCGCACGCCCAGCTGGTGCGGCACCTCCTGGAAGAGGCGGCGGATGAGCTTCTCGCGGATGATGTCGGCGATGGCCAGCCGCCGCGGGAAGTCGCTCACGATGTCCTCCGGGAAAGGCAGGGCCTCGCAGGCCGGCGCCAGGCCGAACAGCCGATCCACCAGCGCCCCGCACCCCGCGCCCGTCTCCGCCGAAAGCTCCAGCCACGGGATCTCCCGCCCCACCCCTTTCTCCCGGCTGATGCGCGCCCACGCGGCCCGGAACGGCGCCGGGTCGAAGCCCGCCGCGTCGGCCTTGTTCAGCGCGAAGAGCGCTGGCGCCTCAGAGAAGGCCGCCCGCGCCATCCACCCCTCGTCCTCCAGGCGCACCGGCGCCGCGCCGTCGAAGACCACCACCAGCGCGTCCGCCCCCTGCCCCGCCCCGCGGGACATCTTGTTCATCAGCGCCCCCAGCTCGTTCTCGGCCTTGTGCGCCCCGGGCGTGTCCAGGAAGACCAGTTGCCCGCGCGCCTCGGTGAGGATGGCGCGGATGCGGTTGCGCGTCGTCTGCTCCATCCCCGAGACGATCGACACCTTTTCCCCGACCAAGCGGTTCACGAGCGTCGACTTGCCCGAGTTCGTCCGCCCCACCACGGCCACCATCGCCGCCCGGGGCCCCTGCTCTTCCTTCGCTTCCATGCTCCCCATTCTACCAAAATGCTATAATGCCCGCATGATCACCCCGCTCACCTCCCTGGCCAACCCCCGCGTCAAGGCCGCCGTCAAGCTCCGCCAGCGCTCCCACCGCGACGACGCCGGGCTCATGCTCGTCGAAGGCTACCGCGAGATCCGCCGCGCCCTCGACCACGCCTACCGCCCCACCCAGCTCTTCTACTGCGAGGAACTCTGGCTCAAGCACGAGAACGAGCCCGCCCTCGTCGAGCGCTGCCGCGCCCTCGGCGCCCACCTCTTCCCCTGCTCCCGCGCCGTCTTCGAGAAGCTCGCCTACCGCGAACGCCCCGACGGCCTCCTCGCCGTCGGCCCCCAGGTCGCCAGGCGCCTCGAAGACCTCCGCCTCCCCCCCAACCCCCTCCTCCTCGTCTGCGAGGCCATCGAGAAGCCCGGCAACCTCGGCACCATCCTCCGCTCCGCGGACGCCTCCGGCGCCGCCGCCGTCATCGTCTGCGACCCCTGCACCGACATCCACAACCCCAACGTCGTGCGCGCCTCCACCGGCACCCTCTTCACCCTCCCCGTCGCGCAGACCACCGCCGCCGAGCTCCTGCCCTGGCTCCGCGCCCGCCGCATCCCCATCCTCGCGGCCTCCCCCCACGCCGAGAAGCTCCACTTCCAGCAATCCCTCACCGGCCCCGTCGCCCTCTGCCTCGGCAGCGAGCAATACGGCCTCACCGAGGCCTTCATGGACGGCGCCGACCTCCGCGTCCGCATCCCCATGCTCGGCGTCGCCGACAGCCTCAACGTCTCCGCCGCCGCCACCATCCTCCTCGCCGAGGCCCTCCGCCAACGCATCCTCTCCGGCGCCCTCACCCCCCCGCCCCCCGAACCCTGGCACGGCCACACCCACGACCAATGACCGCCGCCCGCGGCGGCGCGGGGACGGGGGGAAAAGGCTCTCAAGGCAAGTCCCGGCGGGACGCCGCCGGGGGCTGCGCGGGGATCAGCGGGACCAGGCGAGGGCGCGCTCGGAGGCCGCCGCGCGCTCCGCGTCGAAACGCTCGGGGGCGGCGGCTAGGTAGGCCGTGCCGCAGCGGACGCAGAAGGCCCCCGGGTTCAGCGCCGCGCCGCACTCGGGGCACGCGCGCTCGAGCACCTCGCCGCACCAGGCGCAGTGGCGCTCGCCCTCGCGCGCCAGGCGGCCGCGCGGCACCAGGGCCACGGCCTGGCCCACGCGCACGGGCAGGTTGCTGGGGCAGTCGGGGTTCGGGCAGTAGGCGCGCTCGCCCTGCGCCTGGGGCGCGTCTGCGGCGAGCTCGCCCTCGGCGGGGGGGAGCAGGCCCAGGGCGGCGCACAGGCGCCCGACCGTCTCGGCGGAGAGCGCGGTGGCGCGGCCAAGCTCGTACATCGAGAGGGCCGATTGCTTGCACCCCACCTGCCGGGCCAGATCGCTCTGGCTCAGGTGGCGGCGCAGGCGCGCCTCGCGGATTTGGTTGCCCAAGGTCTTCATTCGGCGCATAGGATAGCCGATTTCCCGTCCCGGCGCAAGCGGCGCTTGCGGGGGCGGCGGGGATGCGGTATGATAAGGGGGTTTTTGACCCCAGACGGAAACGGAAGGAAAACGACATGGCAAACGTGAAGTTCCACAGCGGCAGGCAGCTCCCCCTTGAGATGCACAAGGTGCGCATCGTGCAGAAGCTCTTCCTCCCGCCGGTGGAGGCGCGCCTGCGCCTGATGAACGAGGCGGGGAACAACACCTTCCTGCTGCAGAACAAAGACGTCTTCATGGACATGCTGACGGACTCCGGCGTCAACGCGATGAGCGACCTCCAGCAATCGGCCATGCTCCGCGCCGACGACGCCTATGCCGGCTCGGAAACCTACAACCGCCTGGCCGCGAAGGTGCGCGAGCTCTTCCACATGGACTATTTCCTGCCCGCCCACCAGGGCCGCGCCGCGGAGAACGTCCTGGCCACCGCCTACCTCAAGCCCGGCGACGTGGTGCCCATGAACTTCCACTTCACCACCACCAAAGCCCACATCACCCGCCTGGGCGGCGCCGTCGAGGAGCTCATCGTCAAGGAAGGCCTCGAGGCCGTCAACGATTGCCCCTTCAAGGGCAACTTCGACATCCCCCGCCTCGAGGCCCTCATCGGGAAGGTCGGCGCGGAAAAGATCCCCTTCGTCCGCGTCGAGGCCGGCACCAACCTCGTCGGCGGCCAGCCCCTCTCCCTCCAAAACATGCGCGAGGTCGCCGCCGTCTGCAACAGGCACGGCATCAAGCTCGTCCTCGACGCCTCGCTCCTCCAGGACAACCTCTGGTTCATCAAGCAACGCGAGCCGGAGTGCAGGGACTGGCCCATCCGCCGGATCGTCGACGAGGTGGCCAAGCTCTTCGACATCATCTACTTCTCCGCCCGCAAGCTCGGCTTCGCCCGCGGCGGCGGAATCGCCATCCGCGACAAGGCCGACGAAGTCCGCATGAAGGAGCTCATCCCCCTCTACGAGGGCTTCCTCACCTACGGCGGCATGTCCGTGCGCGAGATGGAGGCCATCGTCGTCGGCCTCGACGAGACGCTCGACGAGGACGTCATCAGCCAAGGCCCCCAGTTCATCGAGTACATGGCCGGCGAGCTCCACAGGCGCGGCGTCCCCGTCGTCCTCCCCGCCGGCGGCCTCGGCTGCCACATCAACGCCACCGCGTTCCTCGACCACATCCCGCAAAGCCAATACCCCGCCGGCGCCCTCGCCGCCGCCCTCTACATCGCCGGCGGCATCCGCGGCATGGAGCGCGGCACCCTCTCCGAGCAGCGCAACGAGGACGGCTCCGAACGCTTCGCCGAGCTCGAGCTCCTGCGCCTGGCCATGCCCCGCCGCGTCTACACCCTCTCCCAGGTCGAATACGCCATCGACCGCGTCCAATGGCTCTACGAGAACCGCCGCCTCGTCGGCGGCCTCACCTTCGTCGAGGAACCCAGCGTCCTGCGCTTCTTCTTCGGCCGCCTCGCCCCCGTCGGCGACTGGCAGGAGAAGCTCGTGGCCAAGTTCCGCGCCGACTTCGGCGACTCCCTCTGAGCCGGCGCCCGCGCGGCAAAAAAAGCGCCCCGGCCACGAAGGCCGGGGCGTTTTCTCAAAACGCGCAGCGCCCGGAGGCGCGCAGGGAAAGATAGGCGGGCGACAGATCCGGGCGGCCCAGGATCAGATGGTCGCGCAAAGGGATGCCCAGCGTGCGCCCCGCGCGGATGAGCGCCTCGGTGGCCTCGAGATCCTGCGCGCTGGGGGTGACGTCGCCGGAAGGATGGTTGTGCGCCACCACCACGCCCCCGGCGCCCAGCAGGATGGCCCGGCGGAAAAGGGTCGCCGGGTCGATGAGCGTCTGGTCCAGCAGGCCGGCGGTGATGAGGTCGGGCCCCTCCCCGATGGGGCGGCGGGCCTTGTCCAGGAAGATCGCCCAGAACCCCTCGCGCGTGAAACGGGTGCTCGCGGTGAAGAAAAGCCCCGCCATCTCCGAGGCCAGCAGGAGCGGCTTGGGGAGCGCCCCCCGCTCACGGGGCGAGAAGACGCGCGCGCCGAACTCGATGGTCGCCAGGAGCGTGGCGATCTTGTCCTCGCCGATGCCGCTGAGTTCCCCGCGGTGCTGGCGCACGAAGGCGCGGAACTCCTCGCGGTCGTACGTCCGCAGCTGCGCCAGGCCGCGCGGGCCGAGCGCCGCGATGAAGTTCGCCGCCAGCTGCCCCACGTTGCAGCCCTTGACGCCCGTGCGCAGGACGATGGCCAGCAGCTCGGCATCGGTGAGGCGCTCCGGGCCATACCGCCACAGCTTCTCGCGCGGGCGCTCGCCCTCAGGCAGGTCCGCGATGCGCACGCCCCCCGCCGCGCTCATGCCGCCCCCCACCGCTCGGCGACGCGCCGCGCCAGGCCCTCCACGCCCTCGCCCGGCCGCGCCGCCACCCAATCCACCTCGAACTGATGGCGCAGGTACGTCTCCTGCCGCCGGGCCAACTGCCGCGTGCGCACCACCGTCCGCTCCCGCGCCTCCGCCTCCGAGAGCCGCCCGTCCAGCACGCCGAAGGCCTCCGCGTAGCCGATGGCCTGCGCCGCGGTGCGCGACCAGGCCGGCCAGCGCGCCCGGAGCGCCCGCGCCTCCTCGATCAGCCCCCCGGCGTACATCGCCCCCACCCGCTCGGCGATCCGCGCGTGCAGCGCCGCGCGCGGCCAGGTCAGGGCCGTGAGGGCAGGCCTTTCGGCGCGGGCCCACCCCCGCGGCAGGTCAAGCCCCTGCTCCAAAAACTCCAGCGCCCGCACCAAACGCCGCGGGTTCGCCGCGTCGGGCACCGTGCGCCCATGGGCGGCCAGGCGGGCACGGAGGGCCTCGGGGGGGAGCGCCTCGAGCGCGGCGCGGAGGGCGGGGTTGGGCGGCGGCGCGGGGTCAAGCCCGCGCAGGAGGGCCGAAAAGTAAAGCCCCGTGCCGCCGACAGCGATCAGGCGCGGCTCGGCGGCACGGGCGCGCCCGGCCTCGTCCAGCCAGCGGGCGGCGGAGAAGGGCTCGCTGGGGGGGATACAGTCGACGCCGTAATAGCGCACGCCGCCGCGCTCGGCCAGGGTGGGCTTGGCGGTGCCGATGTCCAGCCCCCGGTAGACGAGCATGGCGTCGGCCGAGAGGATGGCCGCGCCGAGGCGTTCGGCCAAAAGCTGGGCGACGGCGCTTTTGCCCGTGGCCGTAGCCCCCGCCAGGCACCAGCGCGCGGCGTCCATCAGGCCCCTTTCCCCCGGCCGCGCCCCTCCCACCATTGCAGGGCGATGAGCGCGGCCACGCCCACGCAGATGGCGCTGTCGGCGACGTTGAAGCAGGGGAAATGCCAGGCGCCCCAATGGAAGTCGAGGAAGTCCACCACGTAGCCCAGGCGCACGCGGTCGATCAGGTTGCCCACGATGCCGCCGAGCAGGAGCCCGCCCAGCGGCGCGGCCCAGGCATGGTCGCCGAAGATCCTGCGCCAGAACAGGCAGCAGAGCGCGACGGCCACCGCACCGAAGCCGGCCAGCCAGAGGTGCGCGCCCTGGAAAAGCCCCCACGCGGCGCCCTGGTTGCGCACGTACGTCAGGGAAAAGAACGGCAGCAGCGGGAGCGTCTCGCCAGGCGCGAAGGCGCCCACCACCCAGAGCTTCGTGCCCTGATCCAGCGCGACCACGGCAAGGGCGACGGCGGCCGCGAAGAAGAACCGGCGCATGGCTCAGCGCACCTTCACGAAGAGGAGGAACAAAATCGGCTGGAGCAGCCCCTGCAGGAGCAGGAAACGCACCACCACCTGCTGGCCCGACCAGTGCAACACCGTGCGGCAATGGTCGTGCAGCGGGAAGGTGAAGGTGAAGAACAGCCGCTGCAGCGGCGTCCTGCGCTCCCCCTCGCGCGGCCTCGGCACGGGGTGGCCGGCGGCCTTGAGCAGGCGCAGGCAGGCGAGCTTGACCAACCCCAGCCCGCCGTTGATGACGATCATCGGCGCCACCACGAGGATCACGCAGAGGTTCCCCGTGGCCAACGCCGCCACGCCGATCACCATCCCGAACATCCGCGAGCCCGCGTCCCCCATCAGCAGGCTCGAGGGATAGCAGTTGTACCACAGGTACGCGCCCATCGTGCCGACGAAGGCGCACACCAGCACCGCCCACTTCGCCGCCGCGTCGCTGTGCGGGATGATCAGGTAATCGGCCACCGTGCGGTGCCCCACCACCACGTACAGCATCACCACCAGCGCCAGCAGCGAAAGCAGCGTCAGCAGCCCCGCCAGCCCGTCGATGCCGTCTGAGCAGTTCGTCGTGTTGATCGCCCCGAAGAGCAACGCCCCGGCCACCGGCACGTACGCCCACGCCGGGATCAGCGTCTCCACCCGCGTGAACGGCCACCACACCGGCACCGCATGACCCTGGCAGAGCAACCACGCGCAGAGCAACGCCACCGCCGCGTCGAAAAGCCCCTTCTTCAGCCCCCCCCACGGCAGGCGCGAACGGTCGTCCAGCCACCCCGAAAGCATGCACAGGTAAACGCACGCCACCACCCCCAAATCCCACAGCGACTCCCAGGCATACACCGGGAAGAAGAGCGCGAGGGCCGGCACCGTCAGCAGCGCCATCGGCATCCCCGCGCCCGTCGGCTTCCCGCCGGCCCTCCCCTCCGCCCCGACGGCCCTCACCGTGCCGTCCGGCAACGTCACCGCCTTGCCGCGGTCCACCGGCAGCATCCCCTTCAGGCGCGGCAGGAAAAACCACACCAGGAGCGCCGCCAGGAACGCCGCCCCGCCCATCATCACCACGTGGGACTGCAGCAGGCGGAACGGCCCCCAGAATCCCTGAAGATACTCGCTCAGAATGTAAAACATGGCCCCTATTCTACCATACTCACTTGCCCACGCAGAAGGCGGAGAAGACCCGGTCGAGCAAATCCTCCGTGTACGTCCGCCCCAGCACCCGCCCCAACGCCTCCGTCCCGGCCCGGAGCCACCCCGCCGCCGGCACCAGCCCGGCCTCCCCCCCGGCGAGGGCCTCCCCCGCCGCGTCGAAGGCCGCGCACGCCTCGGCCAACCCCGCGTGTTGCCGTTCGGTGGCCAGGGTCGCCGCGTCGGGCGCCTCCGCCTGCGCCCCCAAGGCCCCGCGCAGAAGCGCCTCCGCCGCGCGCCGCGCGCCCTCCGGGTCGGCCGTCGCCGAGATCCCCCCCCGGCCGGGCGCAAGGTCGGCCTTGGTGCGGAGCACAAGCGCCCCCTCCGGCACGTCCGCCGGGAGCGCCTCGCCCGCCGGCACCAGATAAAGCACCGCGTCCGCGCGGGCGATGAGCCCCCTGGCCCGCGCCACGCCCTCGCGCTCGACCGCCCCGGGCGCCTCACGCAGCCCCGCCGTGTCCGTCAGGCGCAACGGCACGCCGTCCAGGGAAAAGGCCTCCTCGATCGCGTCGCGCGTCGTCCCGGGCTCGGGGCTGACGATGGCCCGCGCCTCGCCCAGCAGCAGGTTCATCAGCGTGGACTTCCCCGCGTTCGGCGGCCCCGCGAGCACCACCAGCGCCCCCTCGCGCAGCAGTCTCCCCCGCCGCCACGTGGAGAGCAGCCCCCGGGCGCGCCCGGCCAAGGCCCCCAGGCGCGCCCGCGCCCCGGCGGCGAAATCGGGCGGCAGCTCGCCCTCGTCGAAGTCCAACAGGTGCTCCACGTCCGCCGAAAGGGCCAGCGCGTCGTCGTACAGCGGCCCAAGCGCCCCGGCCAGGCGGCCCTCCAGGTTGGCGCGGGCGGCCCGCTCGGCGCGCGGCGTCTTGGCGGCGATGAGGTCGGCCACGGCCTCGGCCTGCGTCAGGTCGAGCCGCCCGTTGAGGAAGGCGCGGCGCGTGAACTCCCCCGGCCCCGCGGGGCGCGCCCCCAGCAGGAAGAGCGCGTCGAGGACGCTGCGGGGGACGACCGGCCCACCGTGGACGCACAGCTCCACGGTGTCCTCGCCGGAATACGAATGGGGCGCGCGGTAAAACAGCAGGATGGCGTCGTCGAGCGCCTCGCCCCCCGGCCCCCGGAGCGTCGCGTAGGCGAAGGTGCCCGCGGGCCGCGCGGAGGGCGGCGGCCGCAGCCCCGGCGCCAGGCGGTCGGCGATGGCATAGACGCCCTCGCCGCTCAGGCGGATCACCGCCACGCCGCCCAACCCGGGCGCGGAAGCCAGCGCGGCGATGGGCTCAGCCATGGAGGCTTTCCCCGAGGCAGACCCGGGCGTAGGCGCGGATGGCGTCCGCCGGCGTCTGGCGCGCGGGGACGGCGGCGGGCTCGCGGCCCAGGGCGCGGAGCGCGGCGGCGGTGGGCCCGCCCAGGGCGATGACGGGGACGCCCTTGGGCGCGGCGGAGGCGGCCCAGGCGCGGACGGCGCTGGACGAGGCCAGAAAGACGGCGTCGTGCGGCGGCGGCTCGGTCTCGGGCAGCCCGACGGTGCGGTAGAAAGGCAGATCCTTGACCTTCGCGCCGCGGGCCTTGAGCGCCTGGGCCAGCGCGGGCCCGGCCTCCTCGCTGCGGACGCGGAGGATCCTCATGCCGCCCAGATCCCCGGGCAGCGCGGCCAGCAGCCCCTCCGCCGAGAAGTCGCCCTCGGGCACAAGGGTGTCGATGTTCAGGTGCGCCAGCGCGGCGGCGGTGCCGGGGCCGGCGACGGCCAGGCGCTTGGGCAGGTATTGGATGGGGCTGACCAGCTGCCGGAGCAGGAAACGCGCGGCGGTGGGGCTGGTCACGACCAACAGGTTGTAGGCCTTGCTCGGGCGGATCTTCACCGCGGCGGTCGCCTCGAAGCGCACCAGGGGCCGCACGACGGGCACGCCGCCCAGGTCAAGGATGGCCTCGCGCGCCTTCCCGGCCACGGATTCCGATCCGGTGACCCAGACCCGCCGGCCGGCCAGCGGCCCAAGCGCGGGGAAGGCATGGCGCGCGGCCTCGCCCACCAGCAGCAGCCCGGGGCGCGACGGCGTCCGGGCGCGGAGCCCGGCGACCGTCCCGCGCCAGACCTCCTGCCCGGGGCCGAAGGCGTCGAAGACGACGGCGCAGGGGGTGTCCGGGGCGTAACGGCAGGCGACGTCGTCGGCCTGGCCCAGGGCCATGAACCAGACGTCGGTGGCCTCGGGGCCCGCCGCGCGGGGGGTGCCGACCGTGAAGCCGCGCCCGGCCCCGCGCCGCGTCAGGAGCATCCCGGTAGCGGCGGGGGCGGCGGCGAGGGCCGAGACGCCCGGCCAGACGCGGAAGGGGATGCCGTCCGCGGCAAGCGCGTCGGTCTCCTCGGCCAGGCGCCCGAAGATGCCCGGGTCGCCGCCCTTGAGGCGGACGACGCGCTGGCCGCGGCGGGCGCGCTCGCCGATGAGGGCGGTGATCTCGGCCTGGGGCAGGGCGTGCGCGCCGCTGCGCTTGCCCACGTACAGCCGCTCGGCCCGCAGGCCATCGAGGAGCGAGGCGTCCATGAGCGCGTCGTAGATGACCACGTCGGCGGCGCGGAGCTCGCGCAGGCCGGCGACCGTGCAGAGCCCGGCGTCGCCCACGCCCGCGCCGACGAAGCGCACGGCCTTGACGTAGAGGCCGCGCAGGGCGCGGAGGCGTCCGTCGCCGCGGCGGAAGGTCATCGCCAGAAAGCCCTGGCCGGGCGGCGGCGTGAGGGCGTCCAGGGGGATATACTCGGCGATGCGGCCGCGCAGGCCCAGGCGGTGGAGCGCGGCGGCGGCCACGACGATGGCGTCGTACTCGCCGCGGTCGAGCTTGGCCAGGCGCTCGGGGATGGCGCCGCGGAGGGTCAGCCGCTCGGCCCCGGGGAAGCGCCTGGCGCACCAGGCGTCGCGCCGGCCGCTGCTGACGCCCACGCGGCGCGGGTGCGCGGCGTCGCCCACAAGGCAGTCGCGCGGATCTTCGCGCCAGGGCAGCCAGAACCAGTCAAGCCCCTCGGGGAGGCCCCCGGGGGGGAGATCCTTGGCGGAGTGGAGGGCGCAGTCGATGCGGCCGGCGAGGAGGGCCTCGTCGAGGTCGCGCGTGAAGAAGTCGCCGGGGCTGGCGCGCAGGTCAGTGGCCTGGTCGCGGTCGCCGGGCGAGGAGAAGGGGATGGCCTCGAAGTCAAGGCCCGTCTCCGCGCGGAGCCTGGCGAGGGCGTCTTCGGTTTGGAGGAGGGAGAGCGCGGAATCGCGCGTGCCGCATCTCAGCTTCATGCCGGGCTCCTTTCAGCGCGCGGGAGGGGGCAGGGCCGCGTAGGCGCGGTCGGCGGCGGCGCGGATGGCCTCGAGCGCGCCGGTGCGGCGGAGGTAGGCGCCGCGCAGGTCGTCCAGGTCGCGCACGCCCCGGTCGCCGCGGATGTTCCTGGGGGCGCCGAGGTCGAAGGCCGGCACGCCGCCGAGCGCCTCGGCCTCGAAGCAGGGCGCCTCGACGGTGAGCGCGGCGAGGAAGCGGTCGGCCCCGCGCACGGCCTCGCGCCAGCCGGCCAGGGGGCGGCAGTCCTCGCCGGGGAGCGGGGTGCGGTGGTAAAGGACGGTGACGGGCAGGCCGCGGGCGTGGGCCTTGGCGACGGCGGCGCGGCCCAGGCGCCCGGTGCCGGCGACGACGACGCGGCCCTTGGCGCCCTCGAGCGCGAGATCCTCGACCTCGACGTCCGGGATGAGGGGGGCGACGGCGGCGCGGACGGCCTGGGCGCGGCGGAGGGCCTCGGCGTAGGCGTCCAGCAGGTGGCCGCAGGCCCAGCCCCGCGCGCGGGCCTCCTCGAAGGCGTCGCGCACCTGGCCGACGATGTGGAACTCGCCGACCATCCTGGCGCGCATCCCCGCGAGCACCATCGTCAGGTGGCGCAGGGCGCCGTCCCCGAAGGCGGCCTTCGCGCCGGGCAGGTGCAGGGCGTGCGCCAGCAGGTCGCAGGCGACGAGCTCGGGCGCGGCCCAGGCGATGAGCTCGGTGCGGTTGCAGGTGCGCAGGAGGGCCCAGCCGTAGAGGCCGTTGAGGAAGGAGAGGCGCGTGGCCAGCACGTCCAGCGGCGGCAGCGGCGCGGCCTCCTCGGCGCCCAGCACATAAAGCCCGCCGGGGGAGACGCGCGCGAGGCTCTTGGCCAGGCCCTCGCGGACTTCCTTGGCGGTGCGGCAGCTGCGGCCGTCGGTGGAGACGGCGAGGGTCAGCCCCTCCAGGCGCAGGGTCGCCGGCACGATGAGGTCGCCCTCGGCCCAGTTGCCGTCGGCGCAGCAGCAGAGGACGGCGCGGGCGCGGGCGGCGGCCAGGACGGCGCGGTTGGCGCGCTTGTCGTCGGTGCAGGCGAAGGCCAGGCGGCACCCGGCCACGTCGTCGGGCACGAAGCAGCGCGCCACGCGCTCCACCGGCAGGGCGTCGAACTCGGCCACCGCCTCGGGGCAGACGAGGCGCACGCGGGCGCCGGCCTCGAGGAGGGCCCGGGCCTTGCGCAGGCCCACGCGGCCACCGCCCACGACGAGCGCCAGGGCGCCCTCGATGAGGAGGTTCGCGGGGAAGGTCTTGCGCACGGGCCGCATCAGAGGCCCTCCAGGATGGGCAGCTCCAGCCACTCGGCGCCGGGGAACATCCCCTCGGCGACTCGCTTCAGGAAGGCGCGCGAATCCGCGTCGATGACCGGGTCGCGGCGGCCGGGCCAGGCGTTGTAGACGAATTGGGCGACCGTCGCGCCGCGCGCGGCGAGGGCCTCGAGGGAGAGCAGGGCGTGGTTGACGGAGCCGAGCGCGCCGTGCAGCACGAAGGTGAAGGGCCAGCCCCGCGCCACCGCGAAATCCACCGTCAGCAACCCGGGCCGGAGGGGCACCATGAGGCCGCCCGCGCCTTCCACGAAGACCTCGTCGTACCGCTCGCCGAGGGCACGGGCGCAGGCCTCCAGGCGCGCCGGGTCGATCTCCGCCCCGGCCAGGCGCGCGGCGAGGTGGGGCGAGCAGGGATGCGGGAAGATGTAGGGCGCGGTGAGGCCCTCCGCGTCCTCGGGGAGCGGCCCCACGCCCATCATGGCGCGGTGGCGGGCGATGTCCTCGGAGGCGCCGGCGTTGCCCGTCTGCGCCAGCTTCATGGTGGCCGCGCGCCGCCCGGCGGCCAGCGCGCGCCGGGCCAGCCAGCCGGTGGCGACGCTCTTGCCCGCGTCCGTGTCAATCCCGCTCACAAACCGAATCATGCGTGACCCTTTCCATCGCAAAGGCGCGATTATACCAAAGCCCGCGCGCTCAGCGCCGCCCGCCGGGCCTGGCGAAGATGAGCTGGATACCGTTCCACGCGTTGTGGAAGAAGACGTAGAAGGCCGGCCCGAGCGCCGCGAAGGGCGCCCCGCACGCCAGCGCCAGGTAGACGGTGTAGGACGTGTTCTTCTGCCCCAGCAGCTGCGAGCACTCGTGCCAGCGCCGCCGCCCGCCCAAAAGCGCCCCCAGCGCGAAGAGCGCCACGCACAGCGCCAGGTCGATGGCGACCACCCACAGCACGTCCGCCCGCGGGTACTCCGCCGCGTGCTCCTCAAGCGTGCGCGACGCGCTGGCCGCGATGATGGCCACCAGGACGATCCACACGTAGAGCGTCGAGGGCGTCAGCGCGCGCCCCCACCGCCGCGCCCGCTCCCCAAAGCGCCGCCGCAGCAGGAGCGCCGCCGCGAAGGGCAGGAGCGTCACGAAGCAGACGCGCCCCGCGATCGCCGGCAGCGCCGCCCACGCGCTCTGGTGCAGCACCAGCGGGATGGCCGCCGGCAGCGCCGCGCTCACGCACAGCGCCCCCAGCAGAAAGCCCATCGAGCCGAAGGTGACGCTCCCCCCCAGCAGGCTGATGATGACCGGCGCCGCGCTCGCCGTCGGCGTGACGGCCGTGAAGAAGGCCGCCTGCGCGAAGCGCTCCGGCACCCCGCACAGCAGCATCCCGGCCCACACCGCGAAGGCGCTGGCCAGATTCACCGCGATGACCAGCCAGTGCCGCCAGTGGATCGCCCGCGGCGTGAACTCCATCCGCAGGAAGACGGCCACCAGCATGTAGAAGAGGCACCACGGCATCAGCGGCCGCAACGCCGCGAGCCAGGGGCAGAACCACCCCAGCGCGAAGCACGCCACCAGCAGCACCGTGCGCAGCACTTCAGCGCCCCACAGGCCCGGCGTTCTTGCGGAACAGGAAGTAAAGCGTCAGATCCGTGCCCACCAGCGCCATGTCCAGCACGTACAGCCACAGCACGTAGGGCGCCAGGGCCCCCGCGTCCGCCCCGGGCGGGTTCAGCAGCTTGTGGACGACGCCGCAGAGGTACCCCGCCAGCACGATGACCATGAAGGCCGGGGACTTGCCGCGCACGAAGCGCGTCCGCAGCGACTTGGCGATGGAGGCCGGCCAGCTGCACCCGAAGGCCAGCAGCATCAGCGCCTCGAAGACCCACGCGCTCATTCCAGCCCCTCCCCGAAGGCCCCCGGCGGGGGCGGCGGCGCCTCCGCCTCCGGCGCGGCCGTGGCCAGGGCCACGTTCGAGATGCCCGCCAGGCGGCAGGCGTCCATCACCGCCATCACCTTGCCGTACGCCGTCCCGGCGTCCGCCCGCAGGGTGATGGGCTGGCCGGGGTTGTACTTCGCCACCTGGCGCAGCGCCGCGTCGAGCGATGCGCCCGAGAGGACGCGCTGGTTCACCGTCACCGTGCCCTCGCGCGTGACGTTGAGGATGATCTCGCCCGGCACCCGCGTGGAGGATTGGCCCGAGCGCGCCGTCGGCAGCGTCAGCCCCACCTCATATTCCCACTGCGAGAAGACCGAGCTCGTCACGAAGAAGCACAGCAAGAGGAACACCACGTCCATCATCGCCGTCATCTGGAAATGCGGCAGCGCCGCGCGCCTCGACCGGAAGTCCATCGCCGCTCACTCCCGCGCGTGCTTGCCGCCCAGCACCGCCACCAGCTCCGCGCACACGCTCTCGAGCTGGCACACCAGCCGCCCCGCCCGCCTCCGGAAATAGGCGTAGAAGACCATCGCCGGGATGGCCACCGCCAGGCCGAAGATCGTCGTCACGATCGCCTGCGCCACCCCCTCGGCCAGCAGCGTCGGCTTCGCCGCCGCCACGTCGCTCGCCACCGCCCCGAACGCCCCCAGCATGCCGACCACCGTGCCCAGCAACCCCACCAGCGGCGCGATCGTCGCGATGTCCAGCAGCCACTGCGTCCGCCCCTCGATGGCCTCGGCCTGGCGCCGGCCCTCGCTCTGGGCCACCTGCGCGATGAGCGCCGCGTCGGCCCGCGGCGCGCTGCGCACCGCGTCGAGCGTCGCCAGCATCACCGCCGCCAGGGGCGAGGGCGAATCCTCGCACAGCCGCCGCGCCTCCTCGGGGTCGTCCCCCAGCAGGTACGTCGGCAGGTCACGGCGCAGGCGCGGCGGCACGACCGTCCCCTCGCGCAGCGTCGCCAGGAAGTAGACGCAGGCCGTCACCCCCGCCACGCTCATCGCCAGGAGCACCCACATCAGCCACCCGCCGCAGGCCCACGCCTCCGCCAACGTCATCCCCGCCGCCGCAAAAAACAATCCGCTCATCCCGAGATCCTTTCAGAAGACAATCCCCGTCAGTATACCACAATCCACGAAAAAGCCCCGGGCGAACCCGGGGCCCTTTGGGGCGCAGGGCGCCCGCTCAGGCCGCGCGGCGGCGAAGCGCCACCCCAGCCACGCCCAGCGCCAGGAGCGCCAGCGCCGTCGGCTCGGGCAGAACCGCCGTCTCGTTCGCCGTCAGCCAGCCGATCTGCTCGGTGGTGAGGTTGCCGGAATAGGCGGCGGAACCGACGATGTCCCACGCGTCGTTGTCGTACAGCCACACGTTCAGGCCGCTCTTGTTGCCGCCTTCGTCGAACGAGGCGTAGAGATCGCCGTCGACGTAGATGTTCACGGTGATCTCGCTCGTTGAGACGGGCTCATAGTTGATGGCGATGGTGTGGATGCCGGTGCCAAGCGTCGGGCGATCGGCACTGGGCGACCAATTGCCGGCCTGATAACGGAGCGAGCCGTCCGTGTTCAGCTTCAGGAAGGCGTCGCCGTTCCAGTAGCCGAACTTGACGAGATCCGTGCCGTCCGCCGACACCGCCTGCGTCACGTCGACGGTCACGACGTAGGCGAAGGGGTTGGTGTAGCCCGTGCCGGAGATGATGCCCTTGTTATCGTAGGCGCCGCTCTCCTGCCAGGTCAGCGTCACCGCGTGCGCGGCGGAGAGGGCCAGTGCGGCGAAGGCCGCCGCCAGGACTGTTCTTTTCATGTGAAGGAATACCTCCCAATCGCCCCTACAACGTGCGGAGGCAGGCCCGGGGACGAAAACGTGCCCACTTCCGATGCCGCTTGGAGGTCTTAGGAAACCCGAGTCATGACACCAAAAGTGGGCACGCGACGCCGCGTGCTCGCAGTTTGGACACTGACTCTGAAAGTTCCTAAGTTCCCAAGCATGTCCTTGTGCGTCCGCACAAATCCGTGCCACGGCTCACCCGTGGCGTGCCACTAAGATACCACCGCCCGCCTCCGCGACGCAAGCGTTTTCTTCCAAAGCCCCCTTCATTCAAATTGACGCTTGACACAAGAAGGCCGGCTGCGCTATCCTAAGGCCGTTGTTCAATCAAACAGGCGTTTGATGCAAAGCCACCATGGAAAGGTTGTCAATCATGAAGCAATCGTTTCGCCTGCAAGGGCTTGACTGCGCGAATTGCGCCGCCAGGCTGGAGCGCGCCCTCAACAAACTCGAAGGCATGGGCCACGCCTCCGTGAACTTCCTGGCCCAGCGCATGACCCTCGAGGCCGAGGACGCGCGCTGGGACGCCGTCGTCCGCGACGCCAGGGCCCTCGTCAAGAAACTCGAGCCCGACGCGGTGGTGGCCTGAGCCCCCGCCGGCCGGAAAGGAGGACGCCATGACGCGCAAACAACGCAAAGGGCTCATCCGCATCGCCGCGGGCCTGGCCCTCTTCGCCGCCGGCTGGTGCGTGCCCGGGGGCTGGCTCGGCGGCTGGGCCGCGCGCGCCGTCTTCGCCGCCGCCTACGCCCTCGCCGGGTGGGACGTGCTCCTGGCCTCGTGCCGGAACATCCTGCGCGGCGAGGTCTTCGACGAAAACTTCCTCATGTCCGTCGCCTCCATCGGCGCCATGGCCCTGGGAGACTTCGCCGAGGGCGCGGCCGTCATGCTCTTCTACCAGATCGGCGAATGGTTCCAGGCCTACGCCGTCGGCCGCACGCGCGGCTCCATCGCCGCCCTGATGGACATCCGCCCGGACTTCGCCGACGTGGTGCGCGGCGGCGAGACCCTCCGCGTCGCCCCCGAGGAGGTGCAAGTCGGCGAGACGATCCGCGTGCGCCCCGGCGGGCGCGTCCCCCTCGACGGCACCGTCCTCAAAGGCGAATCCGCCCTCGACACCGCCGCCCTCACCGGCGAGTCGCTCCCCCGCCCCGTCATGCCCGGCGACCCGGCCCCCAGCGGCTGCATCAATCTCTCCGGACTCCTCGAGATCCGCGCGGACCGCCGGTACGGCGACTCCACCGTCGCGCGCATCCTCAGCCTGGTCGAGGAAGCCTCCGGGCGCAAGGCCCGCGCCGAGGCCTTCATCACCCGCTTCGCGCGCGTCTACACCCCCTTCGTCTGCGTCTGCGCCCTTGCCCTGGCGCTGCTGCCGCCGCTCTGCCTGGGCGGCGCGTGGGGCGTCTGGGTCTACCGCGCGCTCACCTTCCTGGTCATCTCCTGCCCCTGCGCGCTGGTCATCTCCGTGCCCCTGAGCTTCTTCGGGGGAATCGGCGCGGCCAGCCGCCGCGGCGTCCTGCTCAAGGGCGGCAACGCCCTCGAGACCCTCGCCCACGTCCGCACGGTGGTCTTCGACAAGACCGGCACGCTCACCCGGGGCGTCTTCGCCGTCTCCCGGGTCCTCCCCGCGCCGGGCTTCGGCCGGGACGCGCTCCTCGACCTCGCCGCGCACGCCGAGAACGCCTCCACCCATCCCCTGGCGCGGGCCGTCGTGGCGGCCGCGCCGGGCCCCGTCGACCCCGCGGCCGTCTCGGATCTCCGCGAACACGCCGGGCGCGGCGTCTCCGCCACCGTCAGGGGCCGCGCCGTCCTCGCCGGCAGCGCCGGGCTCCTGCGCGCCCACGGCGTCGAACCCCCGGCGGACGTCCTCGGCCTCCCGGGCTCGGCCGTCCTGCTCGCCGTCGACGGCGCCTACGCGGGGGCCATCCTCGCGCAGGACCGGCCCAAGCCCGACGCCAAAGCCGCCGTCGAGGGCCTCCGCCGCGTCGGCGTCCGCCGCACGGTCATGCTCTCCGGGGACAACGAACCCGCCGCGCGCGCCGTCGCCGACGCGCTGGGGCTGGACGAGTGCCGCGCCAGGCTCCTCCCCGCAGACAAGGTCGCCCACGTCGAGCGCCTCCTTGCCGAGACGCGCGCCGCCGACCCCGGGGCCCGCCTGGCCTTCGTCGGCGACGGCATCAACGACGCCCCCGTCCTGGCCCGCGCCGACGTCGGCGTCGCCATGGGGGCCCTCGGCTCCGACGCCGCCATCGAGGCCGCCGACGTCGTGCTCATGGACGACCACGTTTCCAAGCTCCCCCTCGCCATCCGCATCGCCCGCGGCACGCTCGCCATCGCCTGGCAGAACATCGTCTTCGCCATCGGCGTCAAGGCCGCCATCCTCCTGCTTGGCGCGCTCGGCCTCGCGAATCTCTGGCTCGCGGTCTTCGCCGACGTCGGCGTCGCCTTCCTCGCCATCCTCAACGCCGTCCGCGCCCTCACCCTCGCGCGCCGTTGAGCCCGCCGTCAGGAGACGATGAGGAGGCGGGGGGCCGAGGCGCGGGGGCCCAGGCAAAGGCGCAGGAGGTAGAGGCCGCGCTTGAGCGTGGGGGGCAGGCGCAGGAGGATCAGGCCCTCTTCGTCGACCTCCTGGGGGCGGAGCGTCCGGCGGCGGCCCGCGCAGGCCCGGCGGGGACCCAGCGGCAGGGGGCGCAGGCCAAGGCGCGGGGGCGGCGCGCCGCGGGAGAGGGGGTCGGTGCGCAACAGAAGAAGCTCGCCCGGGGCGCAGCGCCAGAAACGTCCCTGGCGCACGGAATAGGCGCAAAGCAGTTGTGTCATGTCGTTTCCTTTCCTTTAATATGGGGTTTGGGGCGCCCCGGGGCGGTCTCCCGCCCGCGGGGCGTGGGTCAGCCCAAGAGGTTGAGCAGACCGCGCAGGAGGCTCCGCAGAGCCTCGAGCAAGACGCCGATCAACGGGTTTTCCATGCGCACCTCCTTTCGTCGGGGCGGCCGCCCGGGGGGGCGGGCCGCTTGCAGGCGCGGGGCCCGGGGCGTCTGCCCCGCCGGCTTGGCGGGGCGGGGCGTCAGTTGGGCACCGCGGTGACGAGGGTGTCCTTGTATTCCACCATGTAGAGCACGTCTCCGCCCATGCGGGTGCGGAAGAAGAACTGGAGGGGGACGCCGTCGCTGTCGAAGGGCTCGTCGTTGTAGAGGAGGACCTTGGTGGGGTCGCCGGTGGGGTCGCCGTACTGGTCGCAACGGATCTCGCGCCCGGCGTAGAGCATGAAGAAGCCCTCGTCCTCGGCCTCGTCGTCCCACGTCAGCTTGGTGCCCTGCACCAGGAAGGGGCCGGGGCCCACGATGACGCCGCGCGCGCCGCTGTTCACCAGCTCGGTCACGTCCGTCAGGGTCGGCAGGGTCGGCAGATCCACGCGCCGCACGCCGCTGCCGGAGGCCGCCGTGCGCAGGCGCGCCCCGACGGTGGCGTTGACGACGAGCCTGTTCTTGCTCGGGTCCCACGCCGCGTCCTCCGCCGCGAAGGTGCCGCGCACCGCCGGGGCGAACTTCACCAGCCCGCTGATGTTCACCGCCCGGCCCGCGGAGACCAGCTCCGCCACCAGGTCGGCGAATTCGCCGAGCACCAGGCGGATCGTGCTCTCCTTCACCGCGCAGCCTTCCCTGACCATCTGGCGCGCCACGTCCTGCAGGCCATAGGTCTCCTTCACCTCCACGCGCCCCACGAAGGTCTCGGCGCCGGCCTTCTCGGTGGCCAGCTCGTTGCGCACCAGCCGGTAGTTCACGCTCTTGAGGTCTCCCTCCGAATTGATCACGATGTCCGTGTCCATGTCCGTGTTCCTTTCACGCGGCCCCCTTTCCCGCCCCGGGCAACCCGCCCGGCGGCGCCGCACGCCGGGGGCCGCCCCACGTGCGCACCCTCCGCGCACCCCTGACAGGCCGCGCGGGGAAAACCGCGCAACCCCTTCCAAGCCAACGCCTCCGGGATACTGACACCCCTGACGCGCCCCCTGACGCCGCGCCGCCCCCTAGGGGGCGCCCCCTCCGGGGGGCAGGAGGACGGGCTACGCCCCTCCTCCTGTTTTGGTTTGCTCAAGGTCCGTCCATCTTTCCTCTTTCTTCGCTTCGGTCCTACAAGTGCGCAATTACATTGTGGACGATTCAGCTTGACAGGGAGGGAACAAGTCTTGTAGCATTGGGGCAGATGGCGCGGGGCGTGCGCTTCGTCGGTTGGCGTTGGGCATGCTTTTCGGGGCCGGAGCTGATGCGTTTGCGCGTACGTTCGTTTCAGAGGGAACCATGGCCTTTCCAAGCCTGGGCGAAATGTGTCGCGGAGGCGCGCCCAAGGGGTGCTCCTTGGGGGTGTTTTCTCGCGTTGTGTTTCCAAGCGCGGTTGTGGGTCCTCTGAAGGACTTTGGGGGGAGCCTCACTGGTTGTTGTCTCTCCGTTTCGTCGTTGGTGTGAAAACAGGGATTGGAGAACGGTCATGAAGCGGTTTGTCTTTTGGATTTGGGCGCTGTGTGCGGCGGCGCCGGGGTTTGCCGATCAGGTAACCATTGATGGGGTCACGTGGACGTACAGCGTCCGCTCCAGGGAAGGGGCGTCGTATGCGGTGATTGAGGAGGCCAGCGGGGTGCAGGGCGCGGTAACCGTGCCGGCAACGCTGGGCGGGGCGCCGGTCACGGAGCTTGAAACCGGATTTTTCGGTATGAGCGGCGTCTTCTACGGATGCACCGACCTGACGGAGGTCCGCTGGGAGGAGGGGTGCGCGATCGAGAAGATCGGGGGGTATGCTTTCAGGGGGTGCACAAGCCTGACCCAGATCACGATCCCGCCTTCGGTGACGAAACTGGGGAACCAGGCCTTCAGAGGGTCGGGGCTGGAGACCGTCACGATTCCGGGCACGGTGAAGACGCTGGGCGCAGAGGTCTTCGCGGAGTGCCCCGACCTGAAGACGGCTGTCTTTGAGGAGGGGGAGCTGATAGGGGATAGTACGAGCTCTGTTGATTGGACGAATCTTTTCAGGAAATGTCCGGAGCTGGAGTCGGTGACGGTGAAACGATTGCCGTACATCAAGGAGGGGATGTTTGCCGATTGTCCGAAGTTGACCTCGGTGTCGTTGCCGGTGACGGTGTCTGAGATCATGGGAATGGCGTTTTCCCGGAGCCCGAATATCACCTTCACGCTCGATGCCGGGGTGACGAGATTCTCTGTCGAAAACGGAATGCTGCGCTCCGCGACGGGACTCTATTATGTGCCGGGGGACCCCGAACGACTGGAAATCCCGGACGGGATTACCGATATTCTCGGCGGCATCTGCCGGGGGATGACGAACCTGCGCGAGGTGACCGTGCCCGACACGCTGAAATCCATCGGCACGTATGCTTTCTACGGGTGTGCGTCGCTGGAGGAGATCGATCTTTCGGGAACGCAGGTGGCGGCACTGACGGAGAGCGCCTTTGCGAATTGCCCCGCGCTGGCATGGGTGCGCCTGCCGGCGACCGTCACGTCGTTCGAGATCGGCAAGACCTTCGACGGTTCGCCGAATGTGCGCTTTGAGGTGGCGGAGGGGAGCAAAACCTTTGCCTCGGACGAACAGCACGCGCTTTACAGCAAGGATATGACGATCCTTTTCCTCGGCCCCAATGCGGCATCCTTCACGGTGCCTGAGACGGTGACGGCTATCGCCCCTTATGCCTTCGACGGCCGCGCCGCGCTGACGTCCATCACCATTCCGGCGAGCGTCAGAGACTTCGGGTATGATGTCTTCCGCGGGTGCACGAATCTGGCGTCGGCGAACGGGCTCTGGCTTGATGCGGAGCAGACGACCGTGCTCGGGATTGACGCGGGAGAGACCGCGGTCGCCGCGGAAGATTTCCCGGAGACCGTCTGGCGCGTGGCCGATTACGCCTTTTATGAAAACACGTCTCTGAGCTCTGTTGTCTTCCCCCAAAAAGTAACCTCCATCGGGGCTTCCGCTTTTTACTATTGCGGCAATCTGGGGAGCGTGACCTTCGCCGAGGGACTTGAGGAGATTCGGGACGGGGCCTTTTACGGTACCGGCATCGGCGGGGAGCTCAATTTGCCCGCCACGCTGATGCACCTCGGGGATCGGGCGTTCGGCTGGACGTTTATAACAGAGGTGAAGATGGGCGGCGAGCCGGGGCTGCGCGATGACCCGAATCTGACGCTCGCGGGAAACCCTTTTTCCGAGTGCGAGTGCCTGCCTGTGGATCCCGAGACATGCATCATGTATGAGACTGCCGTCGCGAACGGTCCCCGCGTGGTTGTCGGCGTCGGTGAATATCATGACGAGACCACCGGCTACACGCACTATAATGTCCGGGTGTCGGATCTTGTCTTTCCGGAGAGCGTTCGCTACATCCTCAGTGGGCTTGACATCAGTGATAGCCCGAGAACCATCACGACCACGGGGCCAATCTACAGCGTTGGGAGCGCCGCCTTCATAAGTCCGACTGCCAAGGTGCACACCATCACCTTCGGCGGCAATGTGGGCGTGGTGGAATCGAAGGCCTTCTATGAGCTTCCGTATCTGCAGGTGCTGACTTTCAAAGGAAAAGTCGGTACCATCCGCAGCAATGTCCTCTGGGGGACCCCTCGCAGTCTGACGGAGGAAGGCAGCCTTTCGATAACCTTTGAAGGGGACGTCGGCACGATTGAGGCAGGCGCCTTCGACGCCACTACCAGCCAGGAATCCAACGTGTACGGATGGTCCCCTTTAAAGGAGCATCTCACCTCGGTGACCTTCGGCGGAACGATCGGCACTATCGGAGAGGATGCCTTTCGCGGGTGCTCCTCACTGAAGACCCTTGCCGGATGCAAGCCGGCGAACCTTGGCGCAAGAGCTTTTTACAATTGTCAGGCGCTGACGGAGGCTCCGGACCTGAGCCTTCTGAGCGAGGTGCCGCAGGGCGCTCTGCTGAACTGCTTGAACATAAAAGCGGTCGACGCCGGTGCGGCGACGGTCATCGGACCCTCAGCTTTTCAGGGATGCGTGTCGCTCGTCTCGGTGAACGCCCCGATGGCGGCGACGGTGGGAAAGAGCGCCTTCAAGATGCTGCCCAAGAGCGGCGGCGGTTGGGCTACGGCCCTGACGGAGGTGACGCTGGCCGAGACCGTCACGCTCGGCGCGGAGGCCTTCAGCGGATGTGCCGAGCTGACGGGACTGAAGACCGCTTCCGGCGGTGAGCCGGTGGTGACGTTGGCGACGTCCGTCTTCGGCGGATGCGCCAAGCTCACCGGTGTCACGCTTAATCCGGCCACGACGGAGATCCCAAGTGGCGCTTTTTCCGGATGCGCGGCCATGACCGCCTTCCCCTGGCCGGCCAATATCAGAATCATCGGAGGTTCCGCCTTCAGCCGCACCGGCCTTACGGGAGAGCTGAACCTGCCCGCCACGGTGGAGAAGGTCGACTACTATGCCTTTGACGGGTGCAAGGGTCTGACCAAGATTACGCTTAATTCCGCGCCGGAGCTGCTCACGCCCTTCTCCGGGTGCTCCGGCGTCACGGAGGTCGTCTATACGTGCGATGTGCCGGAGCTTCCGCGGGTGTGGGACGGCCTCACAGGCCTGACTTCCTTCACGGTGAACGGCGATATCGGCACGTCGGCGAATTTTGCGCTCTCGGATTGCGACAGCCTGGAGACGATGACGGTGAAGGGCAATTGGGGGACCGTCGCGGCCGGAACCTTCTATGACCTTAGCAAGTTCACGACGCTGACCGTCACGGGCACCGTCGGCGCCGTCGGCGACTCGGCCTTTATGGGGTGTACGGCGCTGACTTCGGTGCCAACAATCGGCGATGCGTCCCTTGAGGGGGCCATCGGCAACTCTGCCTTCCAAGACTGCTCGAGCCTGGAATCCGTCACGCTCGACCGCGACATCCGCGCCATCGGCAACTACGCCTTCCGTGACTGCACAGGCCTCAAGACCGTCTCGATCTTGGGCGATCTCCGCACGATTGGCACCTATGCCTTTTCGGGCTGCACGGCGCTGAACAATCTGACGCTGCCGACCTCGCTGGTCTCCATCGGCGACTACGCCTTCCAGAACTGCAACGCGCTCCCAAAAGACGCTGACTACATCTACACCTCGGCAGACAAGACGGTTATTCTGAGCCGGGTTTCGTCATCGCCCAAGCTGACCACGCTCAGCATCCCCGAGGGCGTCACCATGATCGGCCCCAGCGCGTTCGCCTCGGAATACAATCTGACGTCGCTGACGTTGCCTTCGACCCTGAAGGCCATCGCCAACAGGGCCTTCTATAATTGCAACAAGCTTACGAAGGTCACCATCCCGGCCGGTGTCGTGACCATCGGCGACTATGCCTTCCAGAGCTGTTCCAAGCTTGCGACGGTGACCTTTGAGCCGGAGAGCCAGCTGGCAACGATGGGCAAGGGAGCCTTTTCCAGTTGCAGTGCGCTCACGGGCTTCGCCTTCCAGCCCGGGGTGACGGCCATCGCCGACAGCCTCCTGAGCGGATGCGGCAAGCTGGCGGCGGTGACCTATGAGCCGGGCTTTGCGCCGGAGTCGATCGGGGCAAGCGCCTTCAGCGGCTGCACGGCGCTCTCCGCGCTGCCTATCCCCGAAAGCGTGACCGTCATCGGCGACTATGCCTTCCAGAACTGCGACGATTTGACGGAGATGGGCATCCCGGAATTGGTCACGGCCATCCCGGACAACTGCTTCAACAACTGTGACGGCCTCACCGCCGTGACCTTCGGGGCGCAGGTCACGTCCATCGGAGCCTCCGCCTTCTATGGATGCGCCAAGCTGACCACGCTGCCGGCGGCGGATGCCGATGGCATCGTCATCCCGGAGACGGTGACCACCCTCGGCGAAGAGGCCTTTTATAATTGCAAGGCCGTGACGAAGGTTACCTTGCCGGATGTCATCACCGAGATTCCCGAGTCGCTCTTCTATAGGTGTGCCGCGCTGGACACGGTCAAGCTGGGTTCGACCGTGACAAAGATCGGCGCCTCCGCCTTCCGGAACTGCACGGCGCTGGAAAGCATCGAACTGCCCGACACGCTGACCACCTTGGGATCGTCGGCCTTCAGCGACAGCGGACTGACCTCCGTGACCCTGCCGGACGGACTGACGAAGCTGTCCTATTACGGGTTCTCCGGGTGCAAACGGCTCGCTTCGGTGACGCTGAGCCCGGATACCGTCGCCCTCGACACGGGGACCTTCTACGGGTGTACGGCTCTCACGGCCATCACCCTGCCCGCGGGGGTCACGGAGATCCCTCAGGCCGCCTTCATGAACTGCACCGCGCTGGAGACCGTCACGCTGGAGGGAGTGTTGACCAAGATCGGCTATCAGGCTTTCAGCGGTTGCCCATCGCTCCGCTTCGCGATTCCCGAGACGGTTGTCGCCATCGGCGGACAGGCCTTCAAAGGGTGCGCGGCCCTTACGGAGATCAGCATCCCGGAGGGCGTCACGGAGCTGGCGGCGAATGTCTTCCAAGATTGCGGCGGCCTGACGGAAGTCACCATCCCGGCCACCGTCGGGAAGTTCAACGCGAGCGCCTTCGCGGGGTGCGACAGCCTCACGACGGTGACGCTCGGCGGATCGCCCACCGCCGTGCCGAATGCGATGTTCGACGGCTGCACGGCGCTGACCACCATCCGTCTGCCGGACTCCGTCACCACCATCGGCGACTCCGCCTTCCGGAACTGCACGGCGCTCACCTCCATCGATATTCCCCCCCGCGTGACCAAGATCGGGACCTACGCCTTCCAAAAGTCCGGCCTGACCTCTGTCGTCGTGCCCGACACGGTGACCTCGCTGGGGACCTATACCTTCCAGGGCTGCGCGGCGCTGACCTCGGCCACCGTCGGCGAGGGCGTCGCCACGATCGGCAACTACACCTTCGGCGACTGCACGGCGCTCACGAAGGTGACGCTGCCGGCCGACCTGAAGGAGATCGGAAGATCCGCCTTCTACGGATGCACGGTGCTCACGGCCATTGACATTCCCTCCGGCGTGACCAAGGTCGGGAGCAACGCGTTTGAAAAGTCCGGTCTGATCGCCGCCGTCCTGCCCGACACCGTGACCTCGCTGGGAACCTATGCCTTCCAGAACTGCACGTCGCTGACTTCGGTGGATGTCGGCGCGAGGCTTACGAAGCTCGACACCCGCACTTTCTACGGATGCACGGCGCTCGCGGAGGTGACGCTGCCGGCCGGCCTGAAGGAGTTCGGGAGCAGCGCGTTCCAGAACTGCACGGCGCTTGATGCCATCACAATCCCCGAGGACGTAACCAAAATCGGGAGCAGCGCGTTCCAGGACTGCACGGCGCTCTCGGAAGTGACGCTGCCGGCCGGTCTGGAGGAGATCGGGAGCAGCGCGTTCCAGAACTGCACGGCGCTCTCGGCCATCATAATCCCCGAGGGTGTGACCACCATCGGAAACTACGCCTTCAAGAACACCGGCCTGACGTCCGTCTCGGTGCCCGGCTCGGTGACCTCGCTGGGGACGTATGTCTTCCAGAATTGCACGGCGCTGACCTCGGCCGCCTTCGGCGAGGGCATCAACGCGATCCCCAATTACACGTTTTACGGATGCACGGCGCTCTCGAAGGTGACGCTGCCGGCGACGCTGACGGAAATCGGCGCTAACGCCTTCAACGGATGCACGGCGCTCACGGCCGTCACAATCCCCTCCGGCGTGACCAAGATCGGGAATTACGCCTTCCTGAAGTGCGGCCTGACGTCCGTCTTGGTGCCCGGGTCGGTGACCTCGCTGGGGATGTACGTCTTTCAGAATTGCACGGCGCTGACCTCGGCCACGCTCGGGGAAGGGATCACGGTCATCCCGAGCAGTACCTTCTACGGGTGCACGGAGCTGGCGGCCGTCACGTTGCCGGACAGCGTGACCACCGTCAATTCCAACGCCTTCGGGAACTGCAGGAAACTGGTCTCGCTCACCATCCGGGGCGATGTGCCCACTTCGGTGAACAGCTACGCCTTCCCCACGGGGAATTATCTGGCCGAAGGCGCCACGCTTTATTACCCGGCCGCGCAGGAAGCGGCGTGGAAGGCGGCGGCCGACGCGGACGGCAAATGGAAGGGCTTCACACTGGCCGTGCTCGCGGCCGTGGCCATGCCCAACGTCCCCGACGGCGCGGCAGGTTACACCGACATGGCCGTGCTCGAACGCCTTCAGGCCGCCGCCTTGGAGGCCGGCATCACCGACGGCACGTTCGACGTCTTCCGCCAGAACAGCGACGGCACCGTGGTTCGGGAACTCCTCGCTCCGGCGACCGTGGAGGATGCGCTGAACTGCTTTGCCGGTCTTGAGCCGGTGGCGGTCACGCTTGAGGACGGGACGGCCATGGTGGTCCTGCCCTATACCTTCGACGTCTGCGGCATCTCCGTCGAGGCGTCGGAGGTCGTCGTCACGGTCAAGGTCGAAAGCGGCCTTCCCGAGATGCCCCTGACCTTCGCCGAGGGCATCGCCTATGCCATTGTGCCCACCACGGAGGGCACCGCGCCCGTCGTCACCGTGCGGGAAGTGGCCGGCGACACCGCCACGCTGGCGTTCACCCCGCCGGAGGGACACTCCACCTACCTCTTCAAGGCGTCGGTTTCGCCTCTTCGGTAAATCAATGCCGAACCCGCGCTCCTGGAATCCGGAGCGCGGCCCCCTTTCCCGCCCCGGGCAACCCGCCCGGCGGCGCCGCACGCCGGGGGCCGCCCCACGTGCGCACCCTCCGCGCACCCCTGACAGGCCGCGCGGGGAAAACCGCGCAACCCCTTCCAAGCCAACGCCTCCGGGATACTGACACCCCTGACGCGCCCCCTGACGCCCCCCACCCCGCCGCAACCCTTTTTCCGCCAAAACCCGCCTTTCCCCAGACACCCCCCAACAAAATGTAACGATAGCGCAATGAAATCCGCCAAAAGTGTGACAATAACGCAATATCCAGAAAACAAGCCTTGAGCCCAACAACGCCAAGCACTCCGGCCCCCCCATAACGCAATGGAATTGCCAAAAAGTGTCACACTAGCGCAACACAGCCTCTGAACGCTCCCCCCAGGCGCGTTGTTTATGCGGCACACACGATGGGCAGAGAGGCCCGAACGCGCTTCTGCAAGGTCGTCGCGCCGGGTTGCCCCACCACCCGCACCCTGCCGGAACACGCCACACCCCCCTCCCAAATCCGTAAGTCTTTTTTCGCCGAAACCCCCATTTGTAACTTTTTTTGCCCGTTTGTAACTGTTTTCGTTTCCCGCCCAAACGCCCGCTCTTGTCGAATTGCCCACGCTGTGGTAAATTGTTGTGCGTTTTGAGGGGCCATTTCCGATCCCTCCCCCGTAAGCGTTTGATGAAAGCGGAACCGCTAGGCTATCTGTTTTTGATTGAGGCGTTCGACTTGGACGTCCTTGCGCCCTTGTGCCAGACCTTCTGCGGGGAAGGGGCTCAGCGGCAGGAGCGGGTCGCCGGCGCCACCACCACGCGCTTCCTGCCGCCGAGGGCTTGTCACCCGGCAACCTGGCAGCATCAGCTGGACTTCGCGCTGAAACAGGAGGGCGTGAACCTCGAGGTGCTGCGGGCCTTCTTCGCCAAGGTGCCCGAGCAGGCGTTAGCCGATTATGTCGCGGCGCGTTCCGTCGGCATCTACCGTCGGCGCGTCTGGTTCCTCTATGAGTTCCTCACGGGGCGCGAATTGCCCCTTCCCGCCCTGCGGCAGGGCAACTACGGCTTTGTCTTGGATCCGGAGGCCTATGTGGCGCGCGCCCGGGAAGATTCCCCCCGCGCCAAGCGCCAGCGCCTCTTCAACAACCTGCCCGGGGTGGCCGATTGCTGCCCCATGGTGCGCCGGACCGCCAAAATCCGCCACGAGGAGGCCGACGATTTGGCGGCGCAGGTGCGCAAGGCCCTGAATCGTTATCCCGCCGAGCTGTTGGCGCGAGCGAACCGTTGGCTGCACCTCAAAGAGACCAAGGCTTCCTTCGCCATCGAGCATGCCTCCCCGGATCGACGACGCGAGGCGGCTTTCCTGGAAATCCTGGCGCAAGCCGGTTCGGAGCCGCTGACCAAGTCCCTTCTCCTGCGTCTGCAGAACGCCATCGTGGACCCGCGTTACCGAGAGGAGGACTACCGCGACGACCAAGTCTACGTCGGCGAAACCCTGCGCTCTGGCAACGAGCTTGTCCATTTCGTCGGCGCGCGCCCCGAGGACGTGTCAGGGCTCATGGAGGGCCTTCTCACGGTGGCCGACCGCCTCACGCGGGGCGATACGCACCCATTGGTCGCAGCCGCCGCCGTGGCCTTTCTCTTTGTCTTCATCCACCCCTTCAATGACGGGAACGGCCGCCTTCACCGTTACCTGCTGCAACACATCCTCGTCGCCAAAGGCTTCATCCCCGGTGGCACGGCCTTTCCCCTCTCCGCCGTCCTCCAACGCGACCCCACGCGCTATGACGCGATGCTGGAGACCTTCTCCAAGCGCCTCATGGGGCGCGTGGACTACGCGCTCGACCCGCAAGGCCGCATGACCGTGCGCAACCCGACTGCGGACTACTATCGCCACATCGACCTCACCCCCATCGTCGAAGCGCTCTTCGACGTCGCGCGCGAAACCCTGCGCAAGGAACTGATCCCCGAGCTCAGCCACCTGATGCTGTGGGACGACATCCAAGCCCGCTTCCGTGCCATCGTCGACATGCCCGACGCCCGCGCCCAACACTTCGCGCGTCTGGCTCTCCAAAACGGCGGCACGCTCGCAAAGGCACGCCGAGGCGACTTCCCCGAGCTGACAGACGACGAAGTTGCCACCCTCGAACAAGCCATCGCCCAAGCCCAAGCCACGCTGCCCGTCCCCGCGCCGTGAGCCATAAAACACCCTGCCACCCCTGGCACGCACCCCTGGCTTCCCGCCACGCCCACGCTTGCCGGGGGTGGGTTCCTTTGCTATCCTCTTGGCCAGAAAGGAGACACTCGCCATGAAACCCACCTTCTCCCTCGCCCTCACCCTCCTCGCCGCGCCCCTCCCCGACGCCCTCCAGGCCGCCGCCCGCCACGCCATCCTCGCCGAGGCCCTCGCCCTCTGAGGCCCCCGCCCACGCGCCGCCCCGCGGCCCCGTTCGCCGGGGCGGCGCGGCGCTTTCGTCCCGGTGCGGGGCGGCGGGTTGCAGGGCGGGGGGATTTGTGCGATACTATGAGAAGATTTGTTTCACAAAGGAGTTTGCAGTGGCGTTCACACATATCGCAGGAACGGGCTCGGCGGTGCCGGAGAAGGTGCTGACGAACGACGACATGGCCAAGTTGGTCGACACGAGCGACGAGTGGATCGTCTCGCACACGGGCATCCGCCAGCGCCACGTGGTGGGGCCGGGCGAGAACGCCGCGACGCTCGGCTGCCAGGCCGCCCGCCGCGCGCTCGAGGACGCGGGCGTCGCGCCGGAGGAGCTGGGCACGGTCATCGTCACCACCACCACGCCGGATTACGCGATCTACCCCTCCGTCTCGTGCGAGATCCAGGGGATGCTGGGCGCGAAACACGCGGCGGCGTTCGACCTGAGCGCGGCCTGCCCGGGCTTCGTCTACGGCCTTGTCGTCGCGCGCGGCCTGATGCAGGTGGACCCCCGCCCCATCCTGGTCGTCTCCACCGAGATCATGAGCCGCACCATCAACTGGTCCGACCGCAACACCTGCTGCCTCTTCGGCGACGGCGCCGGCGCCGTGGTGCTGAAGAACACGGACGAGCCCGGCGGCCTGGGCTTCCACCTGCTGGGCGCGGACGGCACGGGCGCGCTGGCCATCCACCGCGAGGGCGGCGTCCGCACCGAGGAGACCGCCCGCAGCGCCCCCGGCGACCTGAAGATGGACGGCCGCGCGGTCTTCAACTTCGCCGTCCGCTCCTTCTGCGACATCATCGCCCAGACGCTGGGGCATTACGGCTGGACGGAGAAGGACATCGCCTGGATCGTCCCCCACCAGGCCAACACCCGCATCATCGACGCGGCCGTCAAGCGCATCGCCGTGCCGCACGAGAAGTTTTACGTGAACATCGACCGCTTCGCGAACACCTCCAGCGCCTCCATCCCCATCGCGCTGGACGAGATGAAGCAGAAGGGCCTGCTCAAGCGCGGCGACCGCCTGGTCTTCGCCGCCTTCGGCGCGGGCCTCGTGTACGGCGGCATCGCCGTCGAATGGACCAAGTGATTTGAGAAAGGACAACGCCATGGACAAGAAGAAAGTCGTCGTCACCGGTTTGGGCTGCGTCACGCCCCTGGGCAATGACGTGAAGACCTATTGGGAAGGCATCCGCGCCGGGCGCTGCGGCATCAAGACCATCGAGCGTTTCGACACTTCCCGCCTCAACGTCAAGGTCGCCGGCGAGGTCCGCGATTTCGACGTGGGGCAATACATCGACCCCAAGGAGGCCAAGCGCATCGCCCGCTTCGCCCAATACGCCGTGGCCGCCGCCAAGCAAGCCTGGGTCGACGCCGGCTACGCCGCGCTGGGCGAGGGCGAGCACCCCTGGCAGGCCGTCGGCACGGAGGCCCCGAAGGGCGTCGACCCCGAGCGCGTCGGCTGCATCCTGGGCGTGGGCATCGGCGGCAAGGAAGTCGACGGCCCCAGCTACAAGACCCTCTTCGAGAAGGGCCCCCGCCGCCTCTCGCCCATGACCATCCCCATGCTCATCGCCAACGAGGGCCCCGGCAACGTCTCCATCGCCCTCAAGGCCAAAGGCCCCGTCCTCACCGTCTCCACCGCCTGCTCGGCCTCCACCGACGCCATCGGCGTGGCGCTGGACATGATCCGCGCCGGCCGCGCCGACGTCATGATCACCGGCGGCGCCGAGAGCACCATCGAGGAATACTGCATCGGCGGCTTCCAGGCCATGCACGCGCTCTCCACCAACCCCGACCCCCTCAAGGCCTGCCGCCCCTTCGACAAGGACCGCGACGGCTTCATCATGTCCGAGGGCGCCGCCATCCTCATCCTCGAGAGCGAGGAGCACGCCAAGGCCCGCGGCGCCAAGATCTACGGCGAGGTGGCCGGCTACGGCGCCGGCGGCGACGCCTACCACATCGTCGCCCCCGACCCCGAGGCCAGCGGCATCATCCACGCCGAGCGCATGGCCATCGCCGACGCCGGCATCAAGCCCGAGGACGTCCAGTACATCAACGCCCACGGCACCTCCACCGGCCTCAACGACCCCATGGAGACCCGCGCCGCCAAGGCCGTCTTCGGCGAGCACGCCCACAAGCTCAGGATGTCCTCCACCAAGTCCATGACCGGCCACCTCCTCGGCGCCACCGGCGCCCTCGAGGCCATGACCTGCCTCCTGGCCATCGGCGACAACTTCTACCCGCCGACCATCAACTACCACACCCCAGACCCCGAGTGCGACCTCGACTGCGTCCCGAACGTCGGCGTCGAGGCCCCGCTGGACGTCGCCATGTCCAACACCCTGGGCTTCGGCGGCCACAACTCCTCCCTCATCCTCCGCCGCTACGCCTAAAGGAGACGCGATGTACGACCAGGAAACCATCAAGACCGTCCTCCCGCACCGCGACCCCTTCCTCTTCTGCGACCGCATCCTCGAGTGCTCGCCCGAGCGCACCGTCGCGGAGGTGGACTACGGCCCGGACCGCTACTTCTTCAAGGGCCACTTCCCCGGCCACCCCGTGTGCCCGGGCGTCATCTTGGTGGAATCCATGGCCCAATGCGGCGGCGCCGGCTACCGCCTTTCCGCGACCGCCGAGGGCGAGCGGAAGCTCTTCCTCTTCGCCAAGCTGATGGAGGTGCGCTTCGTCAACCAGGTCCTCCCCGGCGACACCGTCCGCTACGAGATCGAGACCGTCAAGGCCACCGGCCGCCGCCTCGAGCAGAAGGGCCGCGGCATCCTCGTCGGCAAGGCCGACAAGAACGGCCGCCCCCTCACCGCCGTCGAGGCCCAATGGTTCTGCCTCGTCGTCCCCGAAAGCGCCGTCACCGCCCAATAAAAGGAGCCCCCCATGCCCGAACAACCCAAAGTCCGCGGCGGCCTCTGCCTCAACGTCGACGGCGAAGGCTGCAAGCGCTTCGTCGCCCGCGACATCGCCCGCGAAAAGGCCAAGGCCCCCATCCAAAACGGCCCCAAGAGCGTCCTCGTCCTCGGCTGCTCGGGCGGCTACGGCCTCGCCAGCCGCATCGCCGTCGCCTTCGGCGGCCCCAAGGCCGAGACCCTCGGCGTCTCCTTCGAGCGCGCCCCCACCGAGCGCAAGGCCGGCAGCCCCGGCTGGTACAACAACGAGGCCTTTGACGCCGCCGCCAGGGCCGAGGGCCTCAAGGCCGTCACCCTCTCCGCCGACGCCTTCGCAGACGCCACCCGCCAGGCCGTCGCCCAAATCGCCAGGGACAACGGCTTCAAGCCCTTCGACCTGGTCGTCTACTCCCTCGCCTCCCCCCTGCGCACCGACCCCAAGACCGGCGTCACCTATAAAAGCGCCATCAAGCCCATCGGCAAGCCCCACACCGCACGCACCCTCGACATCATGACCTGCGAGATGAAGGAGGTCTCCGTCGAGCCCGCCACCCCCGAGGAAATCGAGGCCACCGTCAAGGTCATGGGCGGCGAGGACTGGGTGCTCTGGATGGACTTCCTCCGCGGGCAGGGCCTCCTCGCACCCGGCTGCAAGACCGTCGCCTACTCCTACATCGGCCCCAAGTGCACGCAGGACATCTACCGCTCCGGCACCCTCGGCAAGGCCAAGGAAAACCTCGAGGCCGCCGCCAAGACCATCACCGAGGCCCTCAAAGACCTCGGCGGCCTGGGCGTCGTCTCCGTCAACAAGGCCCTCGTCACCCGTGCCTCCGCCGTCATCCCCGCCATGCCCCCCTACATCTCCTGCCTCTTCAAGGTGATGAAGGCCCACGGCCTCCACGAGGACTGCCTCGACCAAATCGACCGCCTCCTCCGCGAGCGCCTCTACGCCCCAGACGGCAAAATGCCCGTCGACGACGCCGGCCGCATCCGCATCGACGACTGGGAAATGCGCCCCGAAATCCAGGCCGAAGTCGACGCCCTCATGGCCGCCCTCACCCCCGACAACGTCGAAACCACCACCGACATCGCCGGCTACCGCACCGACTTCCTGGCCCTCCACGGCTTTGTCGGCTAACCCCCCGGCCAACCACCCCAAAACGCCCCGGCACCCCGGGGCCTTTTTTTGGCCAATTGGAAACCGCGCACAGAAACCGCAGATTGCGCAGATGGTGGGCAGATTATTGGCGTGCTGGCGCACGCAGTCAGACAGCATTTCGGAAAATGGCGCCAAAGCCGCCGTCCCAGTCGTCCTATCCGTCCTAGTTGTCCTATATGTCCCAGCCGCGCCCCAAACCCCCGCGCCCCCACTCCGCCAACGCCTCCCCCACCCTGACACCCCTGACACGCCCCCTGACACGACGGCCACCCCTTCGCTGTGGCATGGGGGCACCAGTCCTCTTTTGGCGTGCTGGCGCACGCAGGCAGACAGCGTTTCGGAAATGGCGCCAAAGCCGCCGTCCCAGTCGTCCCAGCGCCCCCACCCACGCCTTTTGGCGCACACAGAAATAAACCCTTGCAAACCCTTCCCATCCGTGCTATCCTATTCTCACGCATGGGGAAGAGCCCATGTCAGTTTCGCACCGACGGAACGACACCGGATGAAACCTAGACACTTTCGCCGAAAAGGTCGTCAACCGTGAGGAACGCGCAGCGCGCCTTCCTCCCTTTTGACATCTTTTCCAGGCAGTCTAGGGCCTCATTCGGAATGCCAAAAGGGAGGTCTTTGTTTGCCGCCTCCCAGAAGGCCAACCTAGACAAGGCAAGCAAAAAGGAGCGCAACATGAAGCGCACACTTCTCACCGCGGCCTTCGCCGCACTGGCATTGGGCGCCGCCCAAGCCCTCACCGCCGGCTGGAACATCGTCGGCCTCGGCTCCGAAAAGGGGTTCCTCGACCTCGACGGCTCCTCCTTCGCAGACAACACCCAGACTTGCTGGGCCAATACCGTCGCCACCTACGCGTCCACCGTCCACGTCGGCGGCACCGTCGGCACCGGCACCGTCTTCCAGACCGGCAACAACAGCTCCAGCGCCACCGCGAACAGCATCAAGCTCAGCGTCGTCGACGACAACGGCACCAAAAAATGGCAGGTCACCTACAACAACGGCACTGCCCTGACGCTCGACGCTGGCTTCACCAACACCGTCACGGCCAACACCGACTACGTGGTCGCCTTCGGCATCGACCGCAAAGGCGGCAACTCCATCACCGTCAGCATCAATGGCACCACCGTCGCCACCGTCACGAGCCCCAGCTTCAGCGGGCCTGTCGGCACCCTCGCCTGGGGCCGCGATGTGAACACGGACGCCAACGGCTTCTCCGCCACCTACGATGTCTTCATCAATGGCGGAAACAGCGTCCTCTCCGACCCCATCGACCCGGGCACCATCGTGGCCGATGTGGCCTCCCTCCCCGAGCCCACCGCCCTGGCGCTCCTCGCCCTCGGCGTGGCCGGCGTGGCCCTCCGCCGCCGCGCGGCCTGACCCTCCTGCCACCTGACCGCCCGAAAGGCCCCGCCGCAAGCGGGGCCTTTTTTTGCCGCGCAGGACGGCGCACGGGCCGCCGCCCTCTGGCAGCGGCTGCTGCAATCAACAGTGTTATCAACCATTGTTGATAAACAGTAAGCAAAGTGTGTTGATGACAAAGGAGGTTTCAACTTTATACACAGATTTATCAACCGGTGTTGATAAGTTTGTGAAGAACGGGGCAACAGAAAGGCCGCCCGTCTGGGCGGCCTGGCCTGTTGGGTTGCGCCGGGGCTCAGGGGGTGGTGAGGCGCAGGGGCATGATGACGTAGAGGAAGGGGACGCCGGGGCATTTGAGGACGGCCGGGGCGTGGCCTTCGCTGAGCTCGAAGGTGACCTCTTCGGTGTCGAGGTTGCGGAGGCAGTCCATGATGAAGGTGGGGTTGTAGGCCGCGGAGATGGGGCGCCCGGCGTATTTGATAGGCAGGACGTCGGTGGCGTCGCCGGTCTCGGCGCTGCTGGCGCTGAGCGAGAGGGTGCCGTCGGCGAAGGCGAGGCGGACGGCGTGGGCCTTTTCGTTGGACATGATGGCGACGCGCTGGACGGAGGCGATGAGCTCCTCGCGGTTGACGGAGACGCGCTCGTCGCAGGCGGTGGGGATGACGGCCTGGTATTTGGCGTAGACGCCTTCGATGAGCTTGCTGTGGAAGCGGAAGGCGCCGCAGTCGAAGACGATCTGCCCGATTTGCCCGTAGATGGTCATGGGGCCTTCGCCGGAGAGCAGGCGGGTGAGCTCGGCGACGGCCTTGGGCGGCAGGATCATGTCGCAGGCGCTGCCTTCGGGGAAGTCGATCTCCTGCTCCACGAGGGCCAGGCGCTTGCCGTCGGTGGCGACCATGGTGAGCTTGGCGTCGGCGAACTGCAGGAGCACGCCGGTGAGGATGCGGCGCGTCTCGTCGGTGCCGGCCGCGTAGGCGGTCTTGCGCAGCATCTCGCGGAAGATGGCGCGGTCCATGGTGAAGCGCCTGGCGTCCTCGGCGGGCTCCTTGATGGCGGGGAACTCGCGCGCGCCCAGCCCGATGATGCGGTACTTCGCCGCGGGGGTGACGACGCGCGCCACGTCCTCGCTGTCGATGTCGAACTGGATCTCGCCCTCGGGGGCCATGCGCAGGATTTCGACCACGCGGCGCACGGGCAGGGTCGTCTGGCCGGGCTCGTCCACCTTCACGTCGGCCGCGAGCGTCGCGCGCACCGTCACGTCCAGATCCGTCGCGGTGAGGGTCAGCGTGCCGTCCTCGCCCGCCTCGACGAGGGCGTTCGAGATGATCTGCAGCGCGGGCCGCGCGGGCACCACGCTCTGCACGTTCGAGAGCAACTCCAGAAAGCGGCTGCGGATGACGGTGAACTTCATGGCATCTCCTGAAAAGCTGTTGGTTCATCCAGTATACCAAAAACAAGGCCGGATGAGGAAGCCGCCCGTCGGTTTGCGGGAGCCCCGCCCAAACCGCCCGCGGAACGGGCAACAGCCTGCGCCCGCATGGGAAGGGGCCGCCGCCACGCGGCGTCTCCCATCGCCTCGCTGAACGCCGCACGGGAATGTGCCAAAGCGGCTTCCCCCACAAAGGCGTGCCAGGCCGCGGCCGTGTCCATCGGCCGGGGACCTTGGCCAAAGCCGTGGGAAGCCCACCTCCCCACCCTGCATCGTTGCCAGGCCTTGCCCCTCCCAGGCCGTCAATCGGGGCCTCCCCGCGACCAAGGCGCGCCTGGCCTTCCTCGCCAAAATACGCCTGAAGGATTCCGGCGCCGCCATCCACGCACCGTCCACGTACGCTCCCCCACCCCACCGGACAGCCGCGCGCCTTGTCTTGCGGCGAGAACACCGCCGCCAATGCAACCCAAGGCCGCGCTTGTGGCGTTCGTCCGTTGTTCCACGTGGAATGGCCTTCCATGGTTTCCGGTTTGCATGGACAGGTCAGTGTGCCTTCGGGTTTATCCCAAGGGGCATGATCTGTCTTTAACAGGGAAGGAATAAATAAAGATGATGTAGAGGTAGGGCGGTGGAAAGTGTGGAAAACCGTCGTCGTGTTTGGCGGAGCAAGGCGTTAGGTTGGATTTGCCTGTCGATGGTTTGTGGAGGGGATGTTGGCTGGCGGCGGGGTTTTGCGACTGGTGCGGCGCGTGGGGGCGCTGGATGTGGAAAAGCGGCCGGTTCTTGACGGGAAGTCACGCGTTTTCAACACGATTATCAACAGCGTTCGGAGTGTTAGTGATTTATTTGGGTTTGGTTGCGGCGTGGCCGGGTGTTTTGGCGGAAACCTGTCGAAAGCGGCCTTTCATTTTGTTTATTTCATTGCTTTTGATTGGATTATTGAAACATACCGGGATGAATGCAAAAGGCGTAACCTATTCATCTTGCGCGCGTGGCGCGGTGTCGGCGCATGGGTGGCGGAGGGGTTGCCCACGAGTTTTCGACAGGGTTTTCGACAGTTTGCCGATAGCCTTGCCTTTGGGCGCAAAAAAGGCGCACGGGGGCTGCCCATGCGCCGGTTTTGCGGGGAGAGAGGCGTTGCGTCAGTTGAGGTCGCCGGTGGTCCGCCCGAGGCGTTCGGCGAGGGCCTTGAGGGCGGTGGCGGTCTCGTGGTCGCCCTTTTTGTAGAGATCCTGGACGGTGGAGGAGGAGTAGAGGATGGTGGCGTGGTTGCGGTTGAAGGCGCGGCCGATCTCGGTGGTGGAGCTGGGGGTGAGCTTGCGGCAGAGGAAGACGCCGATTTGGCGCGGGGTGGCGATTTTCTTCTCGCGGCTCTTGCCGAGGAGCTCCTCCATGGAGACGCCGAAGTAGTCGCAGACGGCCTTTTGGATGTCGGAGCAGGTCAGGCGCACGAAGGTCTCCTCGTCCTGGATATAGCCGCGGAGGACGGATTTTTCGAGGACCTCGAGGGTGACGGCGCCGGGGTTTCCGGGGAAGAGGCGCGCGTAGTTGACCGTGGTGGAGAGGGCGCCTTCCAGGGCGCGGACGCTGCTGCTGACGCGCTTGGCGATGAACTCGAGGATGTCCTGCCCCAGCGCCACGTCCGGATAGGCGCGGAGCTTGAGCAGGAGGATGTTCATCCGCGTCTCGTACGCCGGGATGTCCACGTCCGCGGTGATGCCGCTCTGGAAGCGGCTCACCAGGCGGTCGACGAGGTCCGGGATCTCCGTCGGCGCGCGGTCGCTGGTCATGACGATCTGGCGGTGGGCGTCCTTGAGGGCGTTGAAGATGTTGAAGAACTCGGTTTGCAGCCCCGCCTTCCCGGCCATGTACTGGATGTCGTCCACCAGCAGGATGTCCGGCGTACGGTACTTCTCGCGGAAGGCCTCCTTGGCGTTGTCGGATTGGCTCCCCACGGCCCACTGGTGCATGTACTCGTTCATCAGCTGCTCGCTGGTGGTGTAGAGCACGCGCAGATTCGGGTTCAACTCGCGCGCCATGTTGCCGATCGCGTGCAGCAGGTGCGTCTTGCCCACGCCCGTGGGGCCGTGCATGAAGAGCGGGTTCGTCCGGCTGGCCTCGTCGCCCGGGTGCTGCGCCACGTAACGCGCCATCACCAGGGGGAATTGGTTGCCCGGCCCCTCCACGAAGTTGGCGAACGTCAGATGCGGCAACAGCCCGCCGCCCCCCGCGCCACGGCCCTCCCCCACCCCGCCGCCGCGCGGCGCGGGAACCGCCTTCGGCGCCGGGGCAACCCGCCTGTAAACCACGCGCGTCCCCGCAGGCGCCCCCACCTTCCCCAGCGCGTTCCCCACGAACGTCTCGAACGGCGCCAACTGCCCCGCGTCCTTGTCCTCCGGCACCGACACCGTCAGCGCCCCGCCCTCAAGCGAGACGCCCTCCGTCCCCCCGAAGTAACGCAACACCGTCACCTCCGAGAGAACCTCCTTCAACTCATCCAAAGCCTGCCCCCAAAGCGTCGCCGCCTGGGCCGTGTCGGTCGTCATGTTCGGAACCCTGCTGAAAACTGTCTGAAAAACCCTTGAAAACCCCACCATTATTGCACCAAACACGCCACTTTTCAACAACTCTTTCTCAACATTCGACAAACAGGCTTATCGACAGCCTTGGGTACGCAAAACCCGCGTCTTTCCAACCTTCCAACGCCTTTTTCCCCATCTTATCGACAGCCTGTCGAAAACGTTTTGGCGCCTTTTGTCGAAAACCCCTCGCAAAAGCCCTCCCCCACCCCGCCAAAATCCCCATTCCCCCTGCTTTTGTCCCTACCCCTTGACCGTCATCCAAACCCATCCACCGGGTTCCGATCCATGGAGTACCCTGTGGTTCTGTTTCGTTCACCCTGTGGTTGCCGTTGTCTGACCTTGCCCCGCGTCAAACGTGCGGGATTCAAGGGTTGCTTCTCTCCACCCTTTCACTTCCTTTTGTCCGGTCATCCAACTTCTTCTATCGAGCTTGTTATTCCGCAGGACCTGCTTGTTGGAGACGGCTGGCCGCGCAGGATGCGGCCTCCCCCCCGGTTTGTACCCAGGCAAAGGGCGATAGTCTTTGTTGCGTTCCATCCTTGTTGTTGAAAGAGTCGGTTGGAGTGTTCAAGGATGGTGCCGCTTTGACTGTTCCTTTATCATCCAACACGCGGCCTTGGTCTTCTGTCCGGCGGCCGATTGATGGTCTTTTCTTGGCCTTGTTGAGGGGTCGTCGATACGGGTGTTCCACGTGGAACACCCGCTTTTGGTAGAATGTGCGGCATGGAAAAAGCGTATGAGGTCGTCGTCGTCGGGGCCGGCCACGCGGGGTGCGAGGCCGCCTTCGTCGCCGCGCGGATGGGTTGCCGCACGGCGCTTGTCACCTCAAAGCTGGGCGCGCTTGGCTTGATGCCCTGCAACCCGGCGGTCGGCGGGCTCGCAAAGTCCCACCTTGTGGCGGAGTTGGACGCCTTGGGCGGGGAGATGGGGTTGAACGCGGACCTCAACGGGCTCCAATACAAGACCCTCAACGCCAGCCGGGGGCCGTCCGTCCGAGCCGTCCGCGTCCAATGCGACAAGGCTCGGTACACGGCGCGGCTTGCCCGCGTCGCCACGTCGCTGCCGAGCCTCACGCTTGTCGAGGGGACGATGGCGGATTTGCGCTTTTCCGGCGGCCGCCCCGTCTCAGTTCGCCTTTCGGATGGCCGGGAGGTGCGTGGGGAGCGGTTTGTCCTCACCGTCGGCACGGCGTTGGGCGGCCGGATCTGGGTGGGCCATGCCGGGCGTGACGGCGGCGGGGACGCCAGACCGGCCGTTCCCCTTCCGGAGGGGTTGAGGCGGAACCTTCCGAACCTTGGGTGGAGGCGGCTGAAGACCGGGACGCCGCCGCGCATCTTCAACGATTCCGTCGACTGGGAGGCCTTGGAGGCGCAACCCGGCGAACGCGACCCCGTCCCTTTCTTCTCCCGCAGGATGCGCCTGGTCCAGGATGCCCTTGGCGGGGAAACCGAGCCTTCCGACACGGGGTGTTCCACGTGGAACACCCCGCCTGACCCCGCCGTGTGGGGCGTGGTGGATGGGTTCGCCACCTATCGCGGCGCGTCCGATGGGGGAGGGGAGGACGTCTTGGAGGCCGCCGTCCGCCGCGCGCGGGCCGGGCAGACGCCGTGTTTCCGCACGCATACCACGATGGAGACGCACGCCATCATCCGGGAGCATCTCCAGGAATCCGCCCTTTACGGCGGCGAGATCTCCGGCGAGGGGGTCCGCTACTGCCCGAGCATCGAGGACAAGATGGTGAAGTTTGGCGACCGCGGCGGGCACCACGTGGTGTTGGAGCCTGAGGGGGCGGGTTGCCCGTGGTGTTACCCGAACGGGCTCTCGAACTCGCTCCCGGCGGACGTGCAGCTGCGCATGGTGCGCTCGGTGCCGGGCCTGGCCCGCGCGGAGCTTGCCGCGCCGGGCTACGCCATCGAGTATGACTGCATCGACCCGCGGGCGCTGGGGCCCACGCTGGCCGTGAAGGAGGCGCCGAACCTGTTCCTGGCGGGGCAGGTCAACGGCACGACGGGTTACGAGGAGGCCGCCGCGCAGGGGTTCCTGGCGGGGGCGAACGCGGCGTTGGCCGCCCGCGGGGAGGCGCCGTTGACGTTCTCGCGCGACGAGGCGTACATCGGGGTGATGGTGGACGACCTGATCACGAAGGGCACGGACGAGCCTTATCGGATGTTCACGTCGCGCGCGGAGCGGCGCCTGTTGCTGCGCCCGGGCGACGCGCATCTGCGCCTGCACGCCCATGCCAGGCGTTTGGGCGTGGTGGGGGAGGGACTGCTGAGGCTTTCCGAGGAGGAGGCCGATTGGCTGGCGCGGACGGAGGCGGCGTGGCGCGCGGATTGGCTGAACGGGGAGGGGTTGAACCGGTGGAAGCTCTTGGCCCGCGATGGGGTGTCGTTCGCCGAGGCTGCGTCCGCGAACGGTGGGGTGGGGGAGCCTGTCCCGCCGGATTGGGCGGAGGAGCTGGCCCTGCGGGCGAAGTATGAGGGGTACATCGCGCATGAGCGCCAGCAGGCGGAGCGCCTGCGGAGGGACGAGGCGTTGCGCATCCCGCCGGGGTTCGACTATGCCGCGGTGCGGGGGCTGCGCTTTGAGGCGCGGGAGAAGCTGGAGCGGATCCGGCCCGATTCCTTGCGTCGCGCGGGGTCTATTCCGGGCGTGAACCCGGCGGATTTGGCGCTGCTCTCGATTGCCGTCAAGCGCGCCTCGGTGTGAGGCTCGCCTGGGGTGCAAGAGTTGAGATTGCTTGTTGGGGTGGGGCGCTGCCCCATGTTTGCCAATGTTTGGACGCGTACGGGTCTGTGGGAGCGGCTGATAAGGAATGGCTGGTTGGACAAGGCAGGGGCGGTTTTCGGCCCTATCCGGTGGGAAGCCTATTTTGGTTATGGCGAGGTGACAGTTGCCGTGGAGGGTGGGCAAGCCCAATCTTTAGTCTCTTTGTCTGAAGAAGGAAGGAGGGGCTGGTTCTGACGGGAACAGTTCGCGGCCGGTGTTCATTTGAAAGGTTGTTTTTACAATTGAATGACTTGTGAAAGAATAGGCGGGGGATTGCCTATGGTTGTCGTGGGTTTCTGCCTGGTGTGGGGCGCCTGGCAGACCAATCGGCGGCGGCCTGTTTGGGATGGTCTGTCGATGGCGGGCGTTTGTGCCGTGTCTTGTGGGGTGGGGGCGCGGCGCTTGGTTTTGCATGGCGAAAAAAGGCGCGCCGTTTGGCGCGCCTGTCCGGGGGGTGGGGTGGGGGCCTCAGTTCATGAGGGAGTGGATGGGGGCGGGGATGTGGCCGCCGTGGCGGACGAAGGCTTCCTGGCCGTCCGGGCAGCGGGGGGCGACGACGGTGCCGCCGCCGAAGAGGCCGCCGAAGTCGAAGTAGTCGCCGACTTTGGCTCCGGGGACGGGGATGACGCGGACGCCGGTGGTCTTGCGTGCGGAGACGCCGATGGCGCATTCGTCGAGGATGATGCCGGCGAGGGTGGCGGCGGGGGTGTCCCCGGGGAGCATGATCATGTCGAGGCCGACGGAGCAGACGCTGGTCATGCCTTCGAGTTTTTCGAGGCAGAGGGTGCCGTCGGTGAGGGCGAGCTCGAGGGTGTGGTCTTCCATGGGGGGGATGAAGGCGCCGGAGAGGCCGCCGACGGAGGAGGAGGCGAAGGCGCCGCCTTTCTTGACGGCGTCGTTGAGCATCATGACGGCGGCGATGGTGCCGGGGCAGCCGATTTTCTGGATGCCCATGGCCTGGTAGATCTCGCCGACGGAGTCGCCGACCTTTGGGGTGGGGGCGAGGGAGAGGTCGAGGACGCCGAAGGGGACGCCGAGGCGTTTGGCGACGTGGCGGCCGATGAGCTCGCCGGTGCGGGTGACGCGGTAGGTGGTGTGCTTGACCTCCTCGGCGATTTCGTCGAGGGTGGCGTCGGGGTCCGCGGCGAGGAGCTTTTCGATGGCGCATTTGACGACGCCGGGGCCGGAGACGCCTGCGTTGATGACGACGTCGGGCTCGCCCGCGCCGAGGAGGGTGCCGGCCATGAAGGGGTTGTCCTCGGTGATGTTGGCGAAGACGACCATCTTGGCGCAGCCGAAGCCGTGGATGTCCTCGGTGGCCTTGGAGACCTTGAGCATGGTCTCGGCGACGAGGTTGACGGCGTCGACGTTGATGCCGGCGCGGGTGGTGCCGACGTTGATGGAGGAGCAGACGTGGGTGGTCTCGGCGAGGGCGCGGGGGAGCGATTGGATGAGGGTGCGCTCGCCCGGGGTGATGCCTTTGTGGACGAGGGCGGAGAAGCCGCCGAGGAGGTCGACGCCGAGTTCGCCGGCGGCGCGGTCGAGGGCCTTGCAGAGTTCGACGGCGGTGTCCTCGTCGTGCCCCTCGAGGAGCATGGAGGCCGGGGAGATGGAGATGCGTTTGTTGACGACGTTGACGCCGAAGAGGGTGGTGGCCTCCTCGCAGGTTTTGACGAGGTCTTTGGCCACGGCCATGATGCGGTCGTAGACGGCGCCGACCATCTTCTTGGGGTCTGGGTTGGCGCAGCGGCAGAGGTTGATGCCCATGGTGCAGGCGCGGACGTCGAGGTTTTCCTCGTTGACCATGCGCAGGGTGGCGAGGACGGCCTGGTTGTTGATCATGGCGTTCACTCCTGGATGATGGATTTGATGGGGGCGACCTCACCGGTGGCGCGGAAGATGGCCTCGTGGCAGAGCTGCGCGGCGAAGCCCTTGGCCGCCAGCGCCTCGCGGAAGGCCGCCTGGACGGCCTTGAGGTCGTGCAGGGGGGTGCGGAAGGTGACGTAGGCGAGGTGGGTGACGTGGGGGCCGTCGAAGATGGTGGACCAGTCCTCGATGTTGATGCCGTGGCCGGCCATGAAGTCCGCGATGGCAAGCATGATGCCTGGCCTGTCCTCGCCCGAGGCGGTGGCGACGTACCGCTGGCCGGCGCGGGGGACGTCTTTGCGGACCCGCTCGGGATTGGGCATGACGGCGAGGACGGCGCCGGGCGGCAGGAGGCCGCCGAGGGCCTGCTGGAGGCGGTCGCCGACGTCTTCCAGGTGCTCGGTGACGAAGATGAGGGAGAAGAAGCCGCTGACGATCGTCTGGCGCATGTCGGAGATGTAGCCGTTGAGGTCGACGACGGTCTGGGCGATGTCGCGCGTCAGCCCGATGCGGTCGGGCGTGATGACGGAGACGAGATAGGTGTGCTTGGCCATGGGCGCTCCTTGTTGCTCACACTTTTTAAGTAGTATAACACATCAAGGCGCGGCGTTGCGCCGGCCCGGGCGAAAAAAAGGCCCCGGCCATCGGCCTGGGCCCCGGCCGCGGCGGCTCACTCCCATTCGATGGTGCCCGGGGGCTTGGAGGTGACGTCGAGGACGACGCGGTTGACGCCGCGGACCTCGTTGACGATGCGGGCGGAGACGCGGCGGAGGAGGGCGTCGGGGAGGGAGACCCAGTCGGCGGTCATGCCGTCGGAGGAGGCGACGGCGCGGAGGGCGACGACGTAGTCGTAGGTGCGCTGATCGCCCATGACGCCGACGCTGCGGACGGGGAGGAAGACGCAGAAGGCCTGCCAGAGTTTGTAGTAGAGCCCGGCGGCCTTGATTTCCTCGACGAAGATGTCGTCGGCCTCGCGGAGGATGTCGAGCTTTTCCTTGTCGACGGCGCCGAGGCAGCGGACGCCGAGGCCGGGGCCGGGGAAGGGCTGGCGCATGACGACGTCTTCGGGGAGGCCGAGGAGGCGGCCGACCTGGCGGACTTCGTCCTTGAAGAGGCGGGAGAGGGGCTCGAGGAGCTTGAATTGGAGGTCCGGGGGGAGGCCGCCGACGTTGTGGTGGCTTTTGATCAGGGCGGCGGGGTTGCCGTTGATGGGGACGGATTCGATGACGTCGGGGTAGGTGGTGCCTTGGGCGAGGAAGGTGACGTTGGGGATGGCGCGGGCGGCGTCGGCGAAGACGTCGACGAAGGTGTGGCCGATGATTTTGCGTTTGGCTTCGGGCTCGTCGACGCCGGCGAGCTTGGCCATGAAGGTCTCGGAGGCGTCGACGAAGCGGAGCTGCATGTCGAAGTTGTCGGCGAAGAGGCGTTGGACGCGGCGGGCCTCGTTTTTGCGCAGGAGGCCGTTGTCGACGAAGATGCAGGTGAGCTGTTTGCCGATGGCGCGGTGGATGAGGGCGGCGGCGACGGAGCTGTCGACGCCGCCGGAGAGGCCGAGGATGACGTTGGCGTCGCCGACGGTCTGGCGGATGGCGGCGGTCTGGGTCTCGATGAAGGAGGCCATGGACCAGTCGCCGCGGCAGGCGCAGACGCCGCGGCAGAAGTTGGCGATGAGGGTGGCGCCGTGGGGGGAGTGGACGACCTCGGGGTGGAATTGGATGCCGAAGAGGGGGCGCTCGCCGATCTGGACGGCGGCGAACTCGGTGTTGTCGGTGACGGCGAGGGTGCGGGTGCCGGGGGGGGTGGCGAGGACTTTGTCGCCGTGGCTCATCCACATGACCGAGGGGCTGGGGACGTTGCGGAAGAGGGGGCAGGAAGGGTCGGTGACGCGGAGCTCGGCGCGGCCGTACTCGCGGGCCGTGCCGGGGCCGACCTTGCCGCCGAGGGTCTGCACCATCAGCTGCATGCCGTAGCAGATGCCCAGGACGGGGAGGCCGAGGCCGAAGAGGGCGGGGTCGACCTGCGGGGCGCCGGGCTCGTAGACGCTGCAGGGGCCGCCGGAGAGGATGATGCCCTTGGGCGCGAGCGCGCGGATGCGTTCGAGGGGGGTGGAGTGGGGGAGGACTTGGCTGTAGACCTGGCATTCGCGGATGCGCCGGGCGATGAGCTGGCTGTATTGCGAGCCGAAGTCGAGGACGATGATCTGTTCCTGTTCCATGGGCGTGAGTATACCAAATCGCGGGGGGTGGCGGATGTGGTACAATGGGGGGCGTTATGTGGCAGAGCATGGTCGAAGCGTTGTTGGGCCTGCAGGGGGTGCTGAACCAGATTCAGAACCCGCTGTTGCGCGTGTCGGTGCGCCTGGCGCTGGTCTTCGCGGGGACGTGGGCGTCGTATTGGCTGGTGAGGAACCTGTACCGGTGGCTGCGGCGGTGGCTGTTGCGCGGGGGGCGCCTGGCGGGCTTCTGGTCCATCGTGCTGAACTCGCACCTGGTGCCGCGGGCGTTGCAGGTGGTGCCGCTGATCGCGCTGGGGCTGCTGGTGGGGACGCTGTTCCCGGAGGGGCGGCCGCTGCGCAAGGGGCTGCTGCTGCTGGACAAGGTCTATTTCTACGTCATCTGCGCGATGGTCTTCGCCTCGGCGCTGAACGTCGTCTACATGGTGGGGAACTGGCGGCGGGGGGTGAGCGCCTCGCCGCAGAAGGGCATCTTCCAGGTGCTCTCGCTGCTGGGCTACCTCTTCGCGGCGGTGGCGGTGGTGGCCACGCTCTCCGGGCGCGACCCGACGTACATCCTCTCGGGCATGACGGCGCTTTCGGCGGTGCTCATGCTCGTGTTCAAGGATTCCATCCTCGGGCTCACCGCCGGCGTCACCCTCTCGGGCAACGGGATGATCCGCATCGGCGACTGGATCGTCGTCCCCGGCGCGAACGCCGACGGCGAGGTCATCGACATCGCGCTGACCACCGTGCGCGTGCGCAACTGGGACAACACCATCACCACCATCCCCGCCTACGACCTCATCTCCAAGCCCTTCGTCAACTGGCGCGGCATGAGCGACAGCGGCGGGCGGCGCATCAAGCGCGCCATCCTCGTCGACCTCGACTCCGTCCGCTTCGCCGACGAGGCCATGATCGAACGCTGGAAGGAAATCGACCTCCTGCGCGACTACCTCGCCGCGCGCGTCCGCGAGGTGCGCGAGTACAACGGCGCCCACCCCTCCTCCAAGGTCTCCGTCGCCAACGCCCGCAAGCTCACCAACATCGGCACCTTCCGCGCCTACTGCGTGGCCTACCTCCGCGCCAACCCCAGGATCCACCAGGGCATGACCCTCATCGTCCGCCAGATGGACCCCACCGACCGCGGCCTGCCCCTGGAGATCTACTGCTTCGCCAACGACACCGCCTGGGAGAACTACGAGGCCATCCAAAGCGACCTCTTCGACCACCTCCTGGCCATCATGCCCGAGTTCGGCCTCACCTGCTTCCAGGTCACCTCCGCCGCCGCCATGCGCGGCAGCCTCGCCGCCGCGCTCGAGGCCCCCAGGCGCACGGAGGGGTAAGGCGGTGGACTTCGCCGAGCCCTGGGCCCTGCTCCTGCTCCTGCCCTGGTGCGCCGCCGCCTGGCGCGCCCTCCGCCCCGGGCGCGCCCCTGGCGTGCCCCTGGCCTCCGCCACCGCGCGCCTCGGCGCCCTGCGCCCCACCTGGCGCCAACGCCTCTGCCGCCTGCTGCCGCCGCTCTTCCTGCTGGGCGCGCTCCTGCTCGTCCTCGGCGCGGCAGGCCCCCGCAGGGCCCTCGGCCGCGCCGTCCGCGGCGCGGACGCCCTCGCCGTCATGATGGCCGTGGACGTCTCGGGCTCCATGCGCGGCCTGGACCTCGGCGGCGAGGCGCTCCGGGATACCCGCCTGGACGTCGTCAAGCGCCTCTTCCGCCGCTTCGTCGAAACCCGCCCCGACGACCTCATCGGGCTGGTCGCCTTCGGCGGCTACGCCAGCTGCCGCGCCCCCCTCACCGCCGACCACGCCGCCCTCCTGCACACCCTTTCGGGCCTGCGCATCCCCCCGGACGGCGCGCAGGACGAGCTCCTCACCGCCATCGGCGATGGCCTGGCCCTGGCCCTCCAGCGCCTCAAGGACGCCGAGCCCAAGAACAAGGTCGTCATCCTCCTCTCCGACGGCGCCAACACCGCCGGCGCCGTCTCCCCCGCCGAGGCCGCCCGGGCCGCCGCCGCCCTCGGCGTCCGCGTCTACGCCGTCGGCGTCGGCTCCGAGGGCCCCGTCCCCGTCCGCGTCCGCGACCCCTTCGGCCGCGAGCGCATCGTCACCGTCCCCCGCATGGACCTCGACGAGCCCACCCTCCGGGCCATCGCCGAGCAGACCGGCGGCCGCTACGCCAACGTCCGCTCCCCCCGCGACCTCGAGGCCTTCCTCGCAGACGTCGCCGCGCTCGAGACCACCCGCGTCGACCGCCGCGTCCACGTTCGCCACGAAAGCCTCGCCGGCGGCTGGCTCCTCGCCGGCGGCGCCCTCTGCCTGACCGCCGCCGCCGCCCACCTCACCCTCGCCCGGAGGCCCGTATGAACGCCCTCCCCGTCGCCACCGAGGCCGACGTCCGCGCCGCCTTCGAGGCCTGGGCCGGCCGCGCCGACCCCGCCCGCCTCGCCGAGCTCGTCCGCCGCAAGCGCCTCCCCGGCCTCCGCCCCAACGCCCCGGCCCCGGCCCTCCGCGCCGCCGTCGTCGCCGCCTTCGGCCCCGCCCTCCGCACCTGGGACGAGGCCCTCGGCGACTGCCTCCGCGGGACCGACCCCGCCGCCGCCCTCGTCGCCGCCACCGCCACCGCCGCGCTCGAGGCCCTCGGCCCCGCGCTCATGGTCGCCGCCTGCGCCCCCGCCGCCCTCATCCTCGCCTGCCTGCAGGATCCCCGCCCCGCCGTCCAGCGCCTGGGCCGCCGCTGGCTCGACGAAGGCCTCCCCGAGCCCCTCCCCGAGCCCGGGCACGCCCAGGCGACGCTCGCGCGCGCCTTCCTGCTGGTGCGCGGGGACGGCGCCGCCCAGGCCCCCGCCGCCGAGGCCGAGCTCCGCCGCCGCCTCGCCGAGGCCAAGCAGCGCCTGGAGGACGAGAAGGCCGCCCACAAGAAGACCCGCCGCGAGGCCGAGGGGGCCGCCCGCAAGGCCGCCGCCGAGGCCAAGGCCGCCCTCGCCACCGCCGACTTCAACATCCGGGAGCTCACCCGCAGGGTGGGGGAGCTCGAGGCCGGGCTCCGCAAGGCCGACGAGGAGCGCGAGGCTCGCGTGGCCCGCGCCGTCGCCGCCCGCCTGCCCCAGGCCTTCCACGGCTGGCTGGCCCCCGCCCTGGCCGCCGAGGCGCTGGCCCTGGCCGACCCCGCCGCGCCGCTCCTGGAGCGCGCCGAGGCGGCCCTCAGGGAGCAGGCGCGCTACGACCGCGCCTCCGCCGCCCGCGCCCGGCTGGCCGAGCGCCTGGGCGAGGTCGAGGCCATGCTCCGCCGCGTGGATGGGGCGCTCGCCGGGGCCCAGGCCCGCCTGCCCGCGCTCCTTGACGTGCGCGAGGAGCTGGCCGGGCGCCGCGAGGAGCTGCGCCGGACCCTCCGCGCGGAGGGGGCCGAGCCCGCGTGCGGCGTCGTGGCCGCGCAGCTGCGGGCCGCCATCCTGGCCTCGCGCGAGCGGCAGCAGCCGGAGCTCGAGGGGCTGCTGCGCGCGGCCCTGCGCTTTCATCTCATCGACGGTGCGGAGCGTGAGGCGCTGGGGCGCGTGTTGGCCCGCCGCCAGGCGCTGTGGGGCATCGAGGCGCCGGACAAGGACGCGGCGGGGGAGGTCGGGCCGCTCGACCCTTCGGCGACGGTCGCCCGGCGCAATCCGGCGCTCGCCGCGGGGCTGCGCGGGGCCGCGCGGCTGTACCTGTTCCTGGACGGGCACAACATCCTCAACGGCCTGCGGCGCTACCGCGCCCCGCGCGGCGTCCCCCTGGCCCACGAGGCCGCCCGCAGGCGGGTGGAGGACGACGTCTGCCGCCTGCTCGCGGGGCTGCCGCTGGTCGTGGGCACGCTGGTGTGGGATGGCGAGACGCGCAGCGACTGCACCAAGAGCGACAACCTTTCCGTGCGTTATTCCGGCGGCGTCGGCGAGCACCGCGCGGACAACTACATCCTCCAGGATCTGGCCTTCCACCGCCAGGACGGCGTGCCGATGGTCGTCGTCACCAACGACAACGCCTTTCGCGGCCAGGCCGAGCGCCTTGGCGCCAAAGCGTGTTCCCTGCCGGATTTCGAGGCGTTCCTGACCTATGCCCTCCATTGAGCTGCCGCCGAACCCGCGCCGCGCCGATTGGCGCTGGCAGCTGCGCCATGCCCTTTCCGCCGGGGACTTCGGCCTGGCGGAGAACCCGGCCTGGCCCTGCCGCGTGACGCCCTATTACGCCTCGCTCGCGGACCTTTCGGACCCTGACGACCCCATCGCCCGCCAGTTCCTGCCGGACCCGCGCGAGCTCGAGCCCGACGGCTTCGGCCCCGACCCCTTCGGCGAGGACGGGCCGGCGGCGCTCGCCCCGGGCGTCAAGCAGCGTTTCCCCGACCGCGTGCTGGCGCAGGTCTCGCTGGCCTGCGCGGCCAACTGCCGCCACTGCACGCGCCGCGGCCTGCTGGGCCGGGCCCGCGCCGCCGACCTTGGCGACCTGCTGCGCGTGTTGGGCGAGCGGCCGGCGGTGCGCGAGGTGCTCCTGTCCGGCGGCGACCCGCTGTTGCTCCCGGACGAGGCGCTTCTGCGCTGGGTGGGGGCCCTTGACGCCCTGCCGCGGCTCGACGCCATTCGCCTCTGCACGCGCACGCCGGCCACGCTGCCGATGCGCTGGACGCTCCCCCTCGTCCGCCGCCTGGCGCGGTGCAAAAGGCTGTGGGTGCAGACGCAGTTCAACCACCCGCGCGAGCTGACGGAGGAGGCCGTGGGGGCCTGCGCGCGGCTGGTGGAGCGCGGGATCCCGGTCTCCAACCAGAGCGTCCTGCTCAGGGGCGTGAACGACGAGCCGGCCGTGATGGCCGCGCTCTGCGCCAAGCTCCAGCGCGCCCGCGTGCGGCCCTATTACGTCTTCGTGTGCGACCCCGTCGCCGGCATCGGCCACTTCCGCACGGCCCCCGGGCAGGCCCGAGCCCTGCGCGGGCACCTCCTCTCCCACCTTGGCGGCCTGGCGTGCCCCCGCGTCGTCGCAGACCTCCCGGGCGCGCCGCACAAGACCGACGTCTGAGGGGCGGCCGCGCGGCGGTGGGGCGCGGGTTTTTGTTTGGGTTTCGTTTTGTGCTTGACTTTTTGTGGGAAATAATCGATACTTTTATACCGATTTGCCAAACCATACCTTAAAAGGAGCTTTTTATGGCAACGAAGAAACCCGCCGCCGCCAAGGCGCCCGCCGCGAAGCAGGCCGCCGCGCCCGCGCAGCCCGTCGCCCCCACCGCCGCCCCGACCGACGAGGAAGGGCTCAGGGAGCTTGACGCGCTGATGGAGCGCGTCAAGAAGGCCCAGGCCATCTACGCCACCTACACCCAGGAGCAGGTCGACAAGGTCTTCCGCGAGTGCGCCCTTTCCGCGTGCGCCCACCGCATCGAGCTGGCCAAGATGGCCGTTGAGGAGACGGGGATGGGCGTGGTGGAGGACAAGGTGACGAAGAACCACTTCGCCTCCGAGTACATCTACAATTCGTACAAGGACGTGAAGACCTGCGGCGAGCTGGAGCACGACGAGACCTACGGCATCAGCCGCGTGGCCGAGCCGCTGGGCATCATCGCCGGCATCGTGCCGACGACGAACCCCACCTCCACGGCCATCTTCAAGGCGCTGATCGCCCTCAAGACCCGCAACGGCATCGTCTTCAGCCCCCACCCGCGCGCCAAGAACTCCACCTACGCCGCGGCCATGATCATCGAGCGCGCGGCCGTGCGCGCCGGCGCCCCCGAGGGCATCGTCGGCTGCATCAAGCACCCCACCATGGCCGTCTCCGCGGCGCTGATGCACCACAAGTACACCAACCTCATCCTCGCCACCGGCGGCCCGGGCATGGTGAAGGCCGCCTATTCCTCCGGCCGCCCGGCCATCGGCGTGGGCGCGGGCAACACCCCGGCGCTCATCGACGAGACCGCGCACCTCAAGATGGCCGTCTCCTCCATCCTCATGTCCAAGACCTTCGACAACGGCATGATCTGCGCCTCCGAGCAGTCGGTCATCGTCGTCGAGAGCGTCTATGACGCGGTGAAGCGGGAGTTCCTCGAGCGCGGCGCCTACATCCTCAACGCCGCCGAGCGCGCCAAGGTCGCCGCCACCATCTTCGTCGACGGCAAGCTCAACGCCAAGATCGTCGGCCAGCCCGCGTGGAAGATCGCCGAGATGGCCGGCATCAAGGTGCCCAAGGAGGCCAAGGTCCTCATCGGCGAGACCAAGGACATCACCATGGGCCCCGAGGAGCCCTTCGCCCACGAGAAGCTCTCCCCCGTCCTGGCGCTCTACAAGTGCAAGAACTTCGAGGAAGGCGCGATGATGGCCAAGAAGCTCATCGAGGCCGGCGGCCTGGGCCACACCTCCGTGCTCTACACCGACCCGCGCAACGACGAGCGCATCAAGACCTACGGCTCGCTCGTCGAGACCGGCCGCGTGCTCGTCAACATCCCCGCCTCCCAGGGCGCCATCGGCGACCTCTACAACTTCAAGCTCGCGCCCTCCCTGACGCTCGGCTGCGGCAGCTGGGGCGGCAACGCCGTCTCGGAGAACATCGGAGTCAAGCACCTCATGAACATCAAGACCATCGCCGCCCGCCGCGAGAACATGCTCTGGTTCAAGGTCCCGCCGAAGGTCTACTTCAAGTTCGGCTGCCTGCCCTTCGCCCTCAAGGAGCTCGGCGACCGCAAGCGCGCCTTCCTCGTCACCGACAAGCCGCTCTTCGACCTGGGCTACACCGAGAAGATCACCAAGGTCTTCGAGGGGATGGGCATCGAGACCGAGATCTTCCACGAGGTCAAGCCCGACCCGGACACCGACACCATCGAGGCCGGCCTGGCGCGCATGAACGCCTTCAAGCCCGACCTCATCGTGGCCCTCGGCGGCGGCTCGCCCATGGACGCGGCCAAGATGATGTGGCTGCGCTACGAGAACCCCGAGGCCAAGTTTGAGGACATGGCCATGCGCTTCATGGACATCGAGAAGCGCATCTACACCTTCCCCAAGCTGGGCGCCAAGGCCATGATGGTGGCCATCCCCACCACCTCCGGCACCGGCTCCGAGGTCACCCCCTTCGCCGTCGTCACCGACAGCCGCACCCACAAGAAGTATCCCATCGCGGACTACGCGCTGACACCCGACATGGCCATCGCCGACCCCGAGCTGGTGCTCACCATGCCCCGCGGCCTCACCGCCGCCTCCGGCATCGACGCCCTCGTCCACGCCCTCGAGGCCATGGTCTCGGTCCTCTCCACCGAGTGGTCCAACGCCCTCAGCCTCGAGGCCGCCCGCCTGGTCTTCAAGTACCTCAAGCTCAGCTACGACCAGGGCGCCGCCAACCGCAAGGCCCGCGAGAAGATGCACTACGCCAGCAACATCGCCGGCATGGCCTTCGCCAACGCCTTCCTCGGCCTCTGCCACTCCATGGCCCACAAGCTCGGCGCGAAGTACAACATCCCGCACGGCATCGCCAACGCGCTGCTCATCTGCGACGTCATCCGCTACAACGCCGTCGAGAACCCCGCCAAGCAGGCCATCTTCCCCCAGTACACCTATCCCATGGCCCGCTCCCGCTACGCCCGCGTCGCCGACGTCGTCGGCCTCGCCCACGGCAAGAGCGACGCCGAGAAGGTCGAAGCCCTCATCGACGCCATCGCCAAGCTCAAGAAGGACGTCAACATCCCAGACTCCATCCAGGCCTGGGGCGTCCCCGAGGACGAGTTCCTGCGCAACCTCGACGCCCTCTCCGAGGACGCCTTCGACGATCAGTGCACGCCGGCCAACCCCCGCTACCCGCTGATCCGCGAAATCCGCGAAATCTACCTCAAGGCCTACTACGGCCCCAAGTACAAAGCGGCCCCCGACGCCCCCAAAATCGACTGATTAGGGCCCCCGTCACCCCAAAAGGCCCCGGCACCCGCCGGGGCCTTTTCCTTGCCCCCCCCAACGGCGCCGCCACCTGCCCCCCCTACGCGGCCCCAAACCGCGCTGCCGGGCAAAAAAACTTTGCAGCGGGGCCCGTATTTGATAAGCTAAAGGCGTGATATGAGGTACGCGATGAGAACGATTTTGCGGAAGCTTTTCGGGGCGTCCACTGGTGGAGGCGCCTCCCTCTCCTTCTTTGTCCTTGCGCTCACGGGCCTTATCGCCGGCGCGCCCCTCGTCGCGGGGGCCCAGGAGGCCGCCGGGCCGAACGTCGTCACCTTCAGCGGCAAGACCGCGGACATCATCGCCACCAACGGCGACGGCCCCCTCGAATTCGTGCTTCTGGAGTCGCAGGCCTCCACGCGGAAGACGGTGGAGTGGGTGGCCGAGCCGGAGCAGACGGGCAAGAACCAGGCCGCCTTCACAGGCGGGTTTACCTTTAGGCTCGATGGCCTGCGGCAGGTCGGCGACCAGGCGCCGAACCCCTTGCCGCAGACGGCCTCCCTCTCCGCCATCACGGTGGAGTTCTTGGTGAATAAAGAAGGCGCGATGAATCAAAATGTCCGCCACCTGACGCTGACGGACGAGGCCGGCTCCGTGCTCGCCATCTCCGCCGAGGCTGACCCGACCCCGACCGGTTTGGGCACCCAGCAGATCGTCTTCTCCTTCCCCGGCCTCCCGGAGCTTTCCCTCTCCACCTTATATAAAGGTTACTTCACGGCGACCGCGCCGGAGATCGGCTCTGCCATCGGCACAGACTCTGACGTCAGGACGCGCATTTCCTTCTATCAAGACCAGACCGCCATCGATGTCGGCAATCAGGTCAACGGTTGGCCTGCCTATTGCCTGGCGGCCAGCTTCTCCCTTCAGGCCGAGGTCGAGGAATCCTTGGGGGCGCTGAACATCAACTTCGACACGGACGCGAACCGCCTGGACGCGGGGACGCTCTATGGCCTCGACGGCGTGCAGTATCCCGGCGCGCAGTGGAACACCATCACGGGCTCGGCCTCCGCGACGGACGTCGGCGTCACGGATACGCTTGGCAACGCGTTGTCGGTGACCTATTTGGGTCAGCAGTTGCTTGCTCAAGAGGACAATAGCGATTTGTTGTTGAAGGCGGTTTTGCAGGACTATGTGACCGATGGCCCCAATGTGCAGATTGATGGCATCCCTTACGAGCGGTATGATGCCTATGTCTATATGACATCGGATACGCATAATTGGGGCAACTCGCCGGTGCGCGTCAACGGCGGTGATTATTATATTATGGAAGAGGGGCAGGAGACGGCCACGGTCGTCGATGGCCCGGATGGGCACCCGTGGGCGGCAGGCAAGGATTTGGCGACGGTCGCGTTGGGCACGACGGTCATGCGCATTGCCAACCTTTCGGGTGAACAGTTGACGTTGAACACATGGCGTAACCATGCCCAGGCCAACGGGCGCGGCAACATCGCGGCCATCCAGATCGTGGAGGTGGCGACGCCAGCGCGCGACGTCTGGGAAGGGACGCTCGCGGATGGCAAGGTCTCCGAGGTGACGGTGCGGAATGCCTTGACCGGGGAGACGGCCACCCTCCCCGAACTGGGGGCGGATGATGAGGTGAGCCTCTCCTGCGCCGGGGATGACGCCAACGTTTCCCTGAGGGTGGACGCCGCGGTGGAGGTGGCCGCGCTGACCTTCGACGTCGCGGACGGGGTGACGCTGACCGTGGCCTCCGAGGGCGACCTTTCCATCGCCGCGGATGAGATCGCCCTCACGCAGGGCACGCTGGAGGTGACGGAGGGGGCCCTGGCCTCCGAAAACCCCGTCGACCTCGCGGAAGGCACGGTCTGCAGGATCCGGAACTGGGGCGAGCCGGCCACCTTCACACAGGCGCTCACCGGCGCGGGCGCCGTCGAGATTGTCTCCGGCTACGACGTCACCCTCGGGGCGGACTTCACCCACACCGGCGGCACCACGGTCAGCGGCGAGGGTGCCGTGCTCCGTTACGGCGGCCATGCCCTCGGCGCCGTCACCGTGGGGCAGGGTGGCGTCTTCGACCTCAACGGCAATGCCTGCGACTGCCCCGTCATCCTCGACGGTGGCACGCTCCGCGCGGAAGAGCCCATCGCCGAGACCCTCGGCGTGAGCTACGTGGCGAGCGTGAACTTCAACCCGACGAACGGCACGGCCTCGGGCTCGGCAACGGTGCCGGACGATGCGGCCGGCCGCATCGGCGAGACTACGGCCGCGGGCCTGGTGCCGACCTTCGGCGAATATTGGCTGCAGGACAACAGCACGCCTTCGGCGACCAACCTGCCGTTGTCCTTCTATGCGGCGAACGCCGTCCAAACCCCCGGCTCCGCGGGGTGGGGCGACCGGGCCGCCGGCCGCACGACCGTCGCCGAGGGCACGAACGCCATGGTGATCCCCGGCCTCACGGACGAGACGCTCACCATCGACTTCGGCACGCAGAACAACATTCGCGGCGGCCTCCCCGCCCTTCAGATCCACTCCAACGCCGTTGCGTCCGGCAACTTCGCCGGGATGCTGAGCGTCATTGGCGCGGGTTCCACCATCGAAGTCGCCGAGGAGGTGGACGTCTCCTTCGCCGGGGCGGTCACCGTTTCCGGCGAGGGCACGCTGGGCAAGGTGGGCGCCGGCACGCTGACGTTGGTCGGCGCCGTCACGGGCGACCTCACGGTGGACGCGGGCGTGCTCGCGCTCGGCGAGGCCGACATCGCGGGCGCCGTCACCGTCAACGCCGGCCAGCTGCGCTTCGACGCGGGCGCCTACGCAGGGCTCACCGTGAATCTGAACGCTGATTTGAGCCAGCTCGGCCTCGTCTCGGAGGGCGTGGCCGACCTCACCCTGGCCGCGCTCGCCGGGAGCGGCGAGCTTGCCTTGACCGGCGCGCAGACGCTGACCCTCGCCGGCGCGGCGGAGGACGCCACCTTCTCGGGCACCCTCAGCGCGGACGGGGGCCTCACCCTCGTCAAGCGGGGCGAGAACGCCCAGCGTTTCGAGGGTGGGCTGCCCGCCACGCTTTCCGTGGTGGCCGAGAGCGGCACGCTTGACCTTGCCTCCGCCACGGTGGATCGCCTCGAGACCCGCGGCGGTACGGTCACCGGTACCATCTCCGCGACGGCCTACGCCGAGATGGCCGCCGGCGACGTCTCCATGGACGCCCCGGCCACCGCCGCCAGTGCGCGCCCCGCCGCCGAGACGGCGGACGCCGCCACCGTCTCCAACTTCACGTTGGTCGAGGGCGGCGAGCTTCGCTACGAGGAGCCCGCCGACCGCAACCTCTACTTCCCCGAGGGCTTCATCCCCCGCGGCTCCTATAAGCTTGTCCTGGGCGAGGCCTTCGCCGATTCGGCCACCTTCCCCTTCAGCTTCACGGTGCGCGGCGCCGACAGGAACGCCACCTTCACCGTCTGCCACGCCGACGGCTCCGAGGCCCCCGAAACCTCCTACACCGTCATCGGCACCACCATCACCGTCTGGAACGTCGGCGCCGTCATCGACTACTCCGAGGATCTCCCCCAGGCGCGTTATCACTACGCCTTCGATGGCAACCTGAATTCCACCGACACCGAGACCCCCGCGCTGACGAATGAAAACGGGGCGTTTGTCGCCTCCGAAAACGGTCAGGCGCTTTCCGCCGGTTCGCCTTATGTGACGGGCGGTAACTTCAGCTTCTCCGATGCGTGGACGCTGGGCCTCTATCTCAATGTGGCCGAGGCGGCTCCTCAGGTCACCCTGCTCCATGCCGGCGTGCAGGCCGGCTTCACCAGCCCCGGCGCCCTCTTCCTGACCACGGGCGAGACCGCCGATGAAATCGTCCTTTGGCGGCGGAA
>CALXSE010000004.1 GCA_944391085.1 uncultured Kiritimatiellota bacterium
ATTCAATTCTCAAAGATCAGGTTTCGCCCTCGGGCGCCTTGCCCTCGTGTCGCGAAAACGAGGTATATAATCCCACAATCCAGCCAAAAACGCAAGCCTTTTTTTCGCGATTTTTTAAACACAAAATAACCCATTCATTTCCAATGCACACCAATCCACGCCCATCGCCCCCGCTCCCCCACCCCGCGCCCAGCCGCGCAAAAAAACGCCGCCCCAAAACGGGACGGCTCGCGCACGGAGGCTTTCGCTTTCGCCTATTCGGCAAGGGCCGACGGCTTCCTGTAAACGGTGAAGCCTTCGGCCTCGGCGATGGGGCGCAGAGCGGCGGCGGGCGGCCAAAAGGCGCGGAAGGTCTCCTCTTGCTCGCGTTGGACGACTATCAGCGTGGCGTCCTCCAGCGCCTGGCGGATGAGCGCGTCGTCGCGCCCAAGCTCCTCGGTGCCCCAGAAAAGGTTGGTGTTGTGGCAAACAGTGAGATTGGCGGGGACAAGACCACAATCCACGTAGAGGTAGTAGGAGACAGGGTAGCGCTCCCGGGTTTTTTGCGGGAAGACGAAGAGGCGCTCGGCAGGGTCATCGTTGAATTGCGCGAGGGTGCGGCTCAACTCTGGCAGGACACGCCCTTGCCAACCGCGCTTCACCACGGCGCCAGTGGCACAGATGCCCATGTCCAAGAGGAACATCGCGGCCAACGGGACGGCCGCGCCGCCCCAAACCAGCGTGCCGATGGCCCCTTTGCCGAGCATGCCGAGGGTGTGTGTCAGCACCGCCAGGTAAAGGGCGAAGACGGAGCCGCCGATGACGAGATTGTGCAGGTAGGGCGAGACGATCAGCACCGGGAGAATCGTGAGGGAGGCAAACGCCAGGAAGAGCAAGCGCCGGCGCGCCTCGCCGGCCAGGAAGGGCGCGGCCGCGAAGGCCGGGAGCACGCCCAAGGAGAGCTGCGCGATCCGCTCCACGGTCGGACGCAGGTTGTGCGTCCCATGGTGATAAGTGGGGTCGCCCAGAAGCGTGGTGACGGCGACCCACGAGCCGTCCATCGCGCGCAGAAAGAGGAGGTACGCGCCGACCGCCGCCGCAAAGCCGAGCGCCAACAGGGCCGCGTCGCGGAGTCGCCCGCCCCACCCCCGCCCAAAGAAGAGCACCGCCCAGCCCAGGACGCCGCCCCACACCAGCGCGTTCTGTTTGGAGAGATACGCCAGCGCCACGAAGACGCCGCACCAGAGCAGACGGCCCGGCCGCTTGGCCAGGAAAAAAGCCGCCAACGCCAGCGTCCCCCACAGCGCGCACCACGGCGAGAAGGGCCCATAGTGCGCGAACGTGAACACCAGCACGCTCAGCGCCGCGCCGTGCGCCAGCGCCCGAGACAGCCCAAAGGCCCGCGCCACGCGCCAGGACAGCGCCGCCACCGCCGTCGCCAGGCAGACGGCCACCCCGTGGAAGACCAGCGTCCCAAACCATCCCCCCAACAGCAGCTTGAGCGGCAGGAGCATCCAGTAGACGGCCTGCGTGTACATGCAATGGAAGTCGACCAACGGGTAGAGCCCCTTGGCCATCAGCTGGACGACGTGGAGGTTGTAGGCGTCGTCGTTGAACACGACCCGCCACGCCACCCAGACCGCCGCGCACGCGAAAAACGCCGCGTACGCCAGCGCGATGGGCACGCCGTAGCCGCCGCACGAGAAGTCGACCGTCTGCGCGAAGGAGCGGGCCGCGGCCTTGAGGAGCTTCCATTTCTTGATGGAGACCTCGCCGGTCGTCCGGTCGCGCTGGGGCACGGGCACCTCCAACAGGCGCAGGCGGTGGCGTGCGGCAAGCCCCGAGAGGATAACGTTGGGCGCGAAGGTCCCCGCCGGGATTTGCGCGAAGAAGGGCGCAAAAACCTCCGCGCGCATCAGGCGATACGGCGTGTTCACGTCCCAAATCCCCTTGCCGTAAAAGATCCGCACGCAAAGGCGCGAGACCAGGGAGACAAGCTTACGCGAAAGCGGCTGGCGGCGGCCGTCGCGCCGCCCCACCAGGAAGTCATACCCTTCGCGGCGGGCCCACAGCGCAGGAAAGGCCTCCGGCCCCATCTCATCGTCGGAATCGATCTGGAAGACCCAATCCGAATCCTCGGCTGCCTCGCGGTAACCGCGCAGGATGGTGGGCCCGTGACCGGAGTTCGGCTTGTCCACAGCCAGGATTTTGCCGCCGGAAGCCTCGGCGGCCGCCGTGAGGATGGCCCCCGTGGCATCCTTTGAACCGTCGTTGTAGGCACGGATGCGGTAGCGGATACCGAGCGTGTCGAGCATGGCCACCCATTTCCCGAGCACAGGCCCGATGGCCTCGGCCTCGTTGTAAACCGGCATGACGACGGAAAGATCGTACGGCTTCATTTGTTTCCCTTTCGAAACGTGACACACTTGTTGAGCGTGAATTGCAGGACGGTGACGACAAAGATGATAACCAGCTTGGACAAGAGTTCCGGCCACCCCAGCACCCCCACGAAAAGCCACAACAACGCCGCGCTCACCCCCAGCCCCAGCAGCCCCACGCAGTAAAACGAAAGGAAGCGCAACCACAGCCGATTCGTCCGCCGAAAATTGAGAAAGGCGTTCAGAAAGAAATTGTTGCAGATGCCGCACGAGACGCTGACCGCGTTCGCCAGCTGGTAATGCCACCCCGCGCCGTATACCAGCCCCGCGAACACCAGGCAATCCATCGTCACCCCACTGCCACCGATCAGACAGTAGACCACAAACTCACGATACCGGCACCAAAGCCTCTCCAACATAAAAACACGCCTTCCTTCCATACCCCCTTGAGGCCCTTGGAAAGCCCGTGATCGGATACGTGAAAGAAAGCGTGCCAGAACAGCACGCCTTGCCAAACACGTTGCCCAATCACTGAAATTTCCTAGGTTTCGGGTGTAGGCAACCTGTCGCGCAAAGCGCAAAACAACTATCGCGGCTCTCCCGCGACGTGCCCCCATGATAGCAAAACCGGCACGGGGATGGGAAGGTCGGTCGGGAAATAAAGAAACGAAGGCGGGCGCCCAGGCGCCCGCCAAGCGGCAGAGCTTATGGCAACGCTGCCGAGATAAGAACGACTCCCGATAGAGCGGCACCCCGCCTATTCACGGCAGAGGCGCCCTGGGTTGGGCTGGGCGTTTGAAGACCCGCAGACCGAAGAGGAAGCCCCGCGTGTAGCCCTTCTTTGTCTGCACGCTCCAGACGATGCCCCAGAGGTGCCCCAGCACGAAGCGCGCCGCCGCGCCACGCCATGGCGTGCGGAGCAGGGCGCATAGGTAGGGGAACCACGTGCGGTTCCATGCCACGTTGCACCACGGCTTCTCGTAAGGGCCCATGTAGTGGCGAATGACGACCGGTTCCTTGGGGAAACGTTCCATCAACAGCGCCGTCATGCCGTAGCGGACGGGGAGCGGAAGGATGCGCCCCTGGAAGACGCGGTTGAGGACCACCTGATCGGAGGCCGCGAAGAATGGCGGCGGCAAAGTCTTCATGCACGCGGCGGCATCCGCGAAGAGGCGTCGTGTGGCGTCTTCCGCCCGGAGCCTGCCACAATCCATCAGCAAAAGCCCGGAGCAAAAATAAGGGTTGCCGTCGTGGAGGCCGATCGTCCGACGGTAACGCACCCACCCGGGCGAAGGCGTCGCGGCAAGGTCGCTCGCCTCGCGCACGGCCCCAAGCGGGCACCCCCGCAAATCCGTCTCCCAAAGCGGCCGCAACGGCCCCCGCACCAAGACGTCCACGTCCGAATAGAGGACGCGCGGCGCATCGATGACTTCCGGGATGCGGAAGCGGAAATAGGCTTCGCGCGAAACGTGCTCGAGCAGGGTCGGCAGGTCTCGCTCCTCTTTCTGCACAATGTCGTGGCAGACGATGGAAGCCGCCGCCGTCTCCATCGCGGCCAGCCTTTTCCTGTTCCCCGGCGAGAGATCCCCGCACAACACATGGAACACAAACCGCTCCCCCGGATTGCTTGCCAGGACAGAGGCGATCACCACGGCCGTATGGCAAACGAAGGAATCGGAGACGCAAAAGGCGAGGACAATGGGCTCCGCTTTCATTGGCGGCCCCCAATCCTGCGCCCGACACGAAAACTCCGGCCGGCTACGCAAAAAAACCCACGTGGCACCCCCGCCGCCCCCTTCGCAGAAGGCGCCGCACAACAGCCTCCACAGCCATTCTCTCTATCGCACATAATAAAGCACACTTTCCTTCACCGTCTACCCCGAGGCCCTAGGAAAGCCCTGAAAGGAACGTGTGCAAGGAAAGTGCGCCAAAAATGACGCCTTTGCTTCTGACACGTTGCTCCTTCATCGGAAATTTCCTAGGTTTCGGGTGTAGGCAACCTGTCGCGCAAAGCGCAAAACAACTATCGCGGCTCTCCCGCGACGTGCCCCCATGATAGCAAAACCGGCACGGAGATGGGAAGGCCAGACGAAAAAGGCAACGAGTCTTCAGGCGGCCACCCAGCCGGCAGGGGAACACACTCCCATGCGCACACCTGTCGAGCGCCGGCTCCCGGCGCCTCGACGCAAAGGCGGCCACTCAGCCGGCAGGGGAACTCGCAAAGGCGCGGCGGCAGGAGAGAGGCCCGGCGGCGGGCACACGGAAAGCGCGGCCGTTTCCCCGCCAGGCAACAGAGCGCTTGACGGGACGCCGCGAGTATGGTATGTTGATATGACTTTTGTGATTGAAAGGCTTTGCACCATGAAGAAGGATATCCACCCGAAGTACGAGGACGCGACGATTACCTGCGCGTGCGGGAACGTCATCCACACCCGTTCCACCGTCAAGGCGATGACCTGCAACGTCTGCTCCGCCTGCCACCCGTACTACACGGGCAAGAAGACGGTGATGGACACCGAGGGCCGCATCGACAAGTTCATGCAGCGCTACGGCAAGAAGTAAGCCGCGGCCAGCCCCGCAGGAAGACCGGCCCGGGCCCACGCGCCCCAGCCGGTCTTTTCGTCAAGTCCCCGCGCCATGCCCCTGATCGACCGCGCCCAAATCGCCGCGCGCCTGGCGGAACTGCCCCAGGCGGAGGCGGCGCTTGCAGACCCGGCCGTGGCCGGGGACCGCGCGCGCTACCGCGAGGCGCTGCGCCGCCACGCGGCCCTGCGCCGGCTGGAGGCCGCAGCACGGGCATTCTTCCGCCTCTCGGACGACGCCGAGGCCGCCCGTGCGATGGCCGACGACCCCGAGATGGCCGCGTTGGCGCACGAGGAGCTGGCCCGGGCCGAGGCGGAGTTGCCCCAGGCCGAGCGGCGGTTGCTCCACGCCCTGCTGCCGGAAGACCCACTGGACGCGCGCGACGCGATGGTCGAGATCCGCGCGGGGACGGGGGGCGAGGAGGCCGCCCTCTTCGCGGGGGATCTCTTCCGGATGTACGCCCGCTGGGCGGAGGCGCACGGCTACGCATTGGCGGTGATGGACGAGGCGCCCAGCGAGCTGGGGGGCATCAAGGAAATCGTCTTCTCGCTCTCCGGCGGGGAGCGGCCCTATGGGCGCCTGCGCTTCGAGAGCGGCGGGCACCGCGTCCAACGCATCCCGGTGACGGAGGCGCAAGGGCGCATCCACACCTCCGCGGCCACCGTCATCGTCCTCCCGGCTGCGGAGGAGGACGACGCGCTGGAAATCCCCGAGAGCGAGCTGCGGGTGGACATCTTCTGCGCGGGAGGCCACGGGGGCCAGGGCGTGAACACCACCTATTCCGCCGTGCGGATCACCCACCTGCCCACGGGCCTGGTGGCCCAATGCCAGGACGAACGCAGCCAACACCGCAACAAGGAGAAGGCGCTGGCCGTGCTCAAGGCCCGCATCCTAGACGCGCGGCGCCGGGAGACCGAGGCCGCCGCGGGCGCCACGCGCCTGACGCTCCGCGGCTCGGGCGACCGCTCGCAGCGCATCCGCACCTACAATTTCCCGCAGAACCGCCTGACCGACCACCGCATCGGGCTGACGCTCTATGCGCTCGACCGCGTGATGGCGGGGGACCTCGACCCCGTGTTGGGGCCGCTCGAGGCCGCCGACCTGGAACAACGCCTGCAAGCCGCGCTGGAGGGCTGACATGGGCTGTCTCGTCTCCGTCCTGAACTTCCTCTTCCTGCTCTGGGTGGTGAACCTGGCGTGGCGCTTCCTCATCGCGCCGCTCATCCTGGGCGAGGCCGCCGCGCCGCGCAAGCCGCTGGGGCGCGAGCGCTACCTGCGCCTGCTCATGCCGCTGCTGGCCAAGATCGCGAAGGCGGACGGGCGCGTGAGCGAGCGTGAGATCGACCGCGTGGAGGCCATCTTCCGCAGCCTGGGCCTCTCCGACGAGGAACGCCGCTTCGCCGCCCGCGTCTTCTCCGAAAGCAAGGATTCCCCGGGGCTCTTCGACGCGGCGGCGCACGAGTTGGCGCGCGCGGTGGGGAACTTCGAGCTGCGCGTCGTCACCTTCCAATACCTCGTCCTCGTGGCCGCCGCCGACGGCACGGTCTCCGACGCCGAGCGGGCCATGCTGGCGCGGGCCGCCGAAATCTTCGGCATTCCCGCGCCCCTCGCCGCGCAGCTCTTCGCCCAGCTCGCGGGCGGGGGCCCCCGCACAGGCGGCGGGCGCGCCGCGCCGCGCCGCGAGGCCCATTCCCGCGCCGAAGATCTGGCACTGTTGGGCCTGCCGCCCTCCGCGGGCGAGGCCGAGATCAAGAAGGCCTACCGCCAAAAGGTGAAGGAACTCCACCCTGACCGCCTCCAGGCGCAGGGCTTGCCTCAGGCGATGCTCCGCCAGGCCTCCGAGCGGATGGCCGCCATCAACGCGGCCTACGCGCGCCTGATGGGGAAGGCCTAAGGGCCGCCATGCGCGGGGATTGAAAGACACCGGCCAAGGCGCGCCAGCCTTGGCCCCGTCACCCAAATGCACGCTTCCGATGCCCGTCGGCCCAGGAGGCCGTGGGAACCTGTCGCCGCCCCGCGAATCGAAGCGAAGGGCAACCCGGCGCCCAGCGTGCCACGGCGCCCACCCACTGTCCCATCCACACGCGCCGCGGCCAATGACGGCCCCGTGCGCCGCAGAACCCGACGGACCCCACGCCGCCGTGGAGCCCCCGCCCCCTCGGGAAGCCAAGCCCGGGGCCGCGACAGCTTCGCCCAGGCCGCAGAGGTCGACACGCGGACGCGATCCCGCGCGGCAAAACGCGGGGCCGCGACAGGGCAGAGCGGACGAAAAAGGCCCCGGGCACGCCCGGGGCCTTTTCTTTGTCGCGCTGTCCGCCGAACTTATTCGGCGATGATGGCGAGGCGGAGGGTGACCTCGACGCCGGCCATGAGGGCGATGGTGAGGTCGCTGGTGCCGAGGTTCTTGATGGGCTCGGGGAGGCGGACCATGGCGGGGTCGACGGCGACGCCGGCCTCGGTGAGGGCCTTGGCGATGTCGGCCGCGGTGACGGAACCGTAGAGCTTGCCTTCCTCGTCGCCCTCGACGGCCTTGACGGCGATGGTGAGGGTCTGCCCGCGGAGCTTGGAGGCCTTGTCCATGGCCTCGGCGCGGCGGATCTTGAGGAGTTCCTCGCGCTCCTTGCGGATCTTCTCGAGCTTGCGGAGGGCGTTCTTGGTGACGGGCTCGGCGAGGCCCTTGGGGAGGAGGTAATTGCGGGCGTAGCCGTCGCGGACGTGCACGGTGTCGCCGATCTTGCCAAGGTGGGCGACGTCGTCCATGAGAATGACTTGCTGGGACATGGGTGTTGTCCTTTCGGGTTAGGCGAGGAGGCCCATGTTGCGGGCGCGGCGGATGCCTTTTTTGATGTGGCGCTGCTGGAGGGCGGTGACGCCGGTGACTCGGGCGGGGATGATTTTGCCGTATTCGGTGACGAAGCGGCGGAGGAGCTCGATGTCGTTGATGTCGACGAGCTCGGTGGGCTCGAGGGCGGCCTGGCGCTTGCGGGGCAGGATGTCGGCCTTGGGCTTGCGGGTGCCGGGGCGTTTGGGTTTCATAGGCATGGTGGTGTTCCTTGCGATTCAGCTTGTTAGAAGGGGAGATCTTCGAGGTCGCGGCCCTCGGGGTTGACGTCGGCGGGGGCCGGCGGGGGCGCGGGCGGCTGCGGCTGGGCGGCGCGGGGGGGCTGGGGCGGCGTGTTGGCCGGGGCCCAGTCCCCGCCCATGGAGGCGCCGTTGGTGTCGCGGCGGGCGCGCTCGGGGGCGTAGAGGAATTGGACGCGGTCGGCGCGGACGCGCAGGCGGCTGCGCTTCTGGCCGGTGGCCTTGTCCTCCCAGGTGTCGAGCACCAGGCGCCCCTCGACGAAGATGGGGCGGCCCTTGGTGAGGTATTGGCCGCAGTTTTCCGCGACCTTGCCCCACACGGTGATGTCGACGAAGGTGACCACCTCGCGGGTCTCCCCGGTGGTGCGGCTGCGGAACTGCTCGCTGACGGCCAGGCCGAGCTCGGCGACGGTCTCGCCGGTGGGGGTCTGGCGCATGTCAGGGTCCCGCGTGAGGTTGCCCATGAGGAAGACTTTGTTGAGGGTGGCGGCCATGGAAGGTCTCCGTTGGTGCGTTAGGCCTCAGGCTGAGCGGCCGCTTGGGCGGCGGCGGCCTCCTCGCGGGCCTTCTTCTCGGCGGCCTGCTTGGAGAGCTTCATCTCGACGATGGGGTCGATGGCCAGGATCTGGAGGCGGAAGATCTCCTCGATGAGGGCGTAACGGGCGCGGAGCTCGTTGACCTTCGCGGGATCCAGCTCGAAACGGATGGTGAGGTAGGTGCCGGATTCCTTCTTCTGCTGGGGGCGGGCGAAGGTCTTCTTGCCGAGATCCTCGGTGCCGAGGACCTTGCCGCCGATGCGGGCGATCTCGCCCTGCATCCGTTCGATGGTTTTCGCCCAGGCCTCGTCGCGGCCGGTTTGGACGAAGATGAAGTGTGCGTCGTACTGCTTCATGGTGAGGTGGTTCCTAGAGGATGGTTTCGGTGCGGGCCGCGTTGTGGCGGTTCTGGGCTTCGGCGAGGCCGTGGTCGACCCAGCAGAGGGCGGCCTCGGCGGCTTCCTCGGCGGCCTCCCGGGCGGCCTCGAGCTCCTTGCCGGCGTAGCGGTGGAGGACGAAGTCGACCAGGGCGCGGCGTTCCCCGGGTGCACGCCCGGCGCCGATGCGGACGCGGGCGAAGGCCTCGGTGCCAAGGTTGGCGATGATGCTCTTGAGGCCGTTGTGGCCGCCGGCGCCGCCGGAGGGGCGCACGCGGATGCGGCCGGGGGGAAGGTCGCAATCGTCGCTGAGGACGAGGAGGTCGCCGGGTCGGCCGCCGTGGTAGCGCAGGAACGGCCCGACGGCGTCGCCGGAGGCGTTCATGTAGGTCTGCGGCTTGAGCAGCCAGAGGGTCTCGCCGTTGCGCGTGGCCTTCGCGGCGAGGGTCTTGAAGCGCTTCTCCTGCCTCCAGGGGCCTGCGCCGAGGCGCTCGCAGAGGACGTCCGCGGCCATGAAGCCGAGGTTGTGCGGGGTCTGGGCGTAGTCCGCGCCAGGGTTCCCGAGGCCTGCGATCGCTTTCATTTCCCTTGCCTGGTGGGGCCCGCGGCCGGTGCTTACTTCTTGGCGTCGGCGGCGGGGGCCGCGGCGTCGTCCTTCTTGGCGCCGATGACTTCGGGCTCGGCGGCGGGGGCGGCCCCGTCGGCGGCGGGCGGCAGCTCGATCTCCTCGTCGGCGGCGACGCAGGAGGCCACGACGGCGTCGCCGTGGGTGGTGACGTGGTACTTGTCGCCCAGGTTGAGCTGGGAGGCCAGGAGCTTGTCGCCGATCTTGAGGGCCGAGACGTCGATGTCGAAGCTCTCGACGATGTCGCCGGGGAGGCAGTCGACGTGGATGGCGCGGAGATCCTGCTCGAGGACGCCGTTGGCGTTCTTGACGCCGTCGGGGGTGCCGACGAGGTTGATGGCGATCTCGACGCGGACGGTGTGGCCCATGTCGACCTCGCCGAAGTCGGCGTGGATGACCTTGCCGCTGATGACGTCGTGCTGGAGCTCGCGCAGGAGGGCGGAGAGCTTGGCGGCGCCGAGGTCGATGACCACCAGGAGCTGGTCGCCGTGGTGGCCGCGCATGGCCATCTCGTAATCATGCGCGTCGAGCTCGATGAGGGTGGGCTCGCCGTTCATGCGCTTGATGATGCCGGGGATCTTCCCGGCGCGGCGCAGACGGCCGGCGGCCTTGGATCCCTGCTCGGTGCGCACTTGGGCGGTGAGTGTGATCTGGTTCATGGATGTGTGTGTCCTTGGTTCTGCGAAAAAGCCCGGCCCCTCACGACAGACGGAAGAGCGAGGAGACGGACTGGTTGTTATGGATGCGGGTGATGGCCTCGGCCAGGAGGGGCGCGACGGAGAGCACCTTGATCGACGGCAGCCCCGCGATGGTCTCGTCCAGCGGGATGGAGTCGGTCGTGATAAGCTCCTCGATGAGCCCGTCGTTGGCGCGCAGGCGGTCGATGCCCACCTGCGTGAGGGGGATGTGGCTGACGACGGCGCGCACGCTCCGGGCCCCGTGCGACTTCAGCAACTTCGCCGCGGCGCAGAGCGTCCCGCACGTCGTCGTCATGTCATCCACCATCACCACGTCACAGCCGTCGACGTCGCCGACGACGCTGAACGCATCCACTTCCGCGGCACCCAGACGCTGCTTCGCCACGATGGCCAGGCCCGTGCCCAGCATCTGCGAATAAGCGTAAGCCGTCTTGACCCCGCCGGTATCGGGGGAAACCACAAGCGGCTTATCCAGCTTCATCTCGCGCAGGTATTTCACCATTACCGGCGCGGCGTGAAGGTGATCCACGGGAATATCGAAAAAGCCTTGAATCTGCTGCGCGTGCAGATCCATCGTCAGCACGCGGTTCGCCCCGGCGGCCACCAACAGGTTGGCCACCAGCTTGGCGGTGATCGGCACGCGCGGCTGATCCTTCCGATCCTGGCGCGCATAGCCGTAATAAGGGAGCACGGCGGTGATGCGGTCGGCAGAGCCGCGCCGCGCCGCGTCGATCATGATCAGCAGCTCCATGAACATCTCGTTGGGCCGCTTGCAGATCGGCTGCACCAAAAAAAGGTCCGCGCCGCGCACGTTGTCGCTGTACTTCACGAACGTCTCGCCGTCCGGGAAATGCCGGATGTCGATCGCCCCCAGCGTCGTGCCCATGCACGCCGCTATCTTCTCGGCCAGGGGCCGGTTCGCGCTTCCGGAGAAGACCTGCAGGTTTTCCATCTCGCCTTTCCCTTTCTCAGACGCTGCATGGTTGCCCGACATGGATTCGAACCATGACTATGGGCGTCAAAGGCCCGTGTGCTGCCATTACACCATCGGGCAGCGTCTGTGCGCACGCCCGCCAACACCCCGACAACGCCGGGTGCGCGAGCACGCCCTCCCCCTCCGCACGGGACCCGACCAGCCCGAAAACCGTCGCGCCGCTGCCGCACAGGGTCACCCCCATGCAACCCGCCGCCCGCAGGGCCTCGGCCGTCCGGGCGACCCCCGGGAACAGCCCCAGGCACGGCGCCGACAGGTCGTTCACGACCGCCCCGGCCACGCCAGCAGGCTCTCCCATCCGGAGGAAGAAACACAAAGTATCCCACAAATCGATGGGCGTTGTCAAGCCTGCCCCTTCGGAAGGCGCGGCGCACGGGCGCCCGGGGGCCCGCCCCAGCCCATCCCAGGCCCGATAGACCGCCGGCGTGGGGCAGTGCGAGCCGTCGTTCGCCAGCACCAGCCAGAGCGGCCTCGCGCCGGACATCCCCAGCCGCTCCACGCGCTCCCCGCGCCCCGTCATCCGCACCGTCCCCTCCAGCATGAACAGCGGCACGTCAGACCCCAGCTCCGCCCCCAACGCGCACAGCCGCCCGCGCCCCAGCCCCAGCCCCCACAGCGCGTCCATCCCCCGCAACGTCGCCGCCGCGTCCGTGCTCCCCCCCCCGAGCCCCCCGCCCAAAGGAATCCGCTTCACAATCCGGATGCGCGTGGGCAACGGCCGCCCCGCCTCCCGCTCCAACAGCCGCGCCGCCCGCACCGCCAGATTCCGCTCGACGTCCCCCGGCAGCGCCCCGAGCCCCACCCCGCCGTCCACCACCTCCAGCGACGTCTCCCCCGCCCGCTCCAACTCCACATCGTCGCCGAAGCCCAACGGCACGACCACCGAATCGAGCGCATGAAACCCATCCGCGCGCACCCCCAGCACGCGCAGCCCCAAATTGACCTTCGCCGGCGCAAAAACCTTCATGGCCGCATTCTACCAAAAACACAGGCCGCGAGGGGAAGGCCGGGCGAACCCGCCCTTCCCCCTCCCCCGCCCTCCCGCGCACCCAGACGGCCTCAATGCCCGGCTCGCCCCTGCGCCCACGGCGGCCCAAACAAAAAAAGAGCCGCCCGAAGGCGGCTCCTTTTGGGGTCACAAGGCCGAGTTCACGGCTCAACCGCCGGACGCACCGAGACGGAGAACGCCTTCTCCTCCTGCTCCGCCGACACCGGCAGGACGACCTCGCCCTGCTCGGCCTGGGACACATCGGGGGATGCCACGGTCGCCCCATTGACGGTGTAGACGTTCCCCTCGGCGAAGCCGGCGGCGGCGCCGCCCGCGCCCGTCACCTTGACGACGACCTCCCAGCCCTCCGCCGTGCGCTGCACGCCCGAGATGCCGAACTCATAGGCATAGGTCAGCGTGGCCTTGTCGGCGCTGACCGTGGCCGTCAGGCCGGTGAAGCACCCGAGCACGTCGTTCAGCGTGGCGGCGGTCGCCTCGACGGGCTGCTTGCCGCCGGTCGTCAGCTGGACAGTGTAATTACCGTTCGTGATCCCCTCCTTGGCCGCCGCCTGACGGAGCGCCAACGCCACCGCATCGTCCAGCCCGGTCAGCCCATTCGGCGCCGGCACGTTGAGAATCCGCAACGTGTTGCCTCCCGCTTTGGCGACCGTCACCCACGGCGCAGCGGCGCCGTACGGCGGCGTGATTTTGGCCTCAAAGCCTTCGGGGAAGGAGACCGCGCTCTGATAGTTGGCGAACGTGATCGTGCCGGCGGACTGCTCCGCCTCGGTGGCGGTGGCCGTGATGATGGCGGGCGTGGTCGTCGCCCCGTCGACGGCGGCGAACTGCGGGCGATTCGTCCCGACGGCGTAGGTGCCCGCGCCCGTCGCGGGATACTGGCCGTCGGCGCAATCCTCTTCAAGGATAAGCGTGGCGCCTTCCGCGATGGTCGCATAGTAAGCCGGCGAGGTCGTCGAGATATCCCCGGGTTGCTCGGTCAGCAACGCGAGCGAGCCGGACTGAACGTCGATAGTCCCATTGAGGCGGGTGGCATGCGCGATCCGGTTCCCGTTGCCACGGTTCGTGAGGGTTGTCGTCCCATCACTGCCGATCCCAAGCGCGCCAGAGGTCGTCCCACCTTCCTGGGCACGCTTGCGATCCAGACGAATGCGGTTCCCCGACAAGTCCACGTCGCCGGCGAGCAGGCCAAGATTGGTGAACGTCACGTCATCGCCCGTGATGGACAGCGTGCCATCGATACGAATCGGGTTTTCTGCCGAATCGCCGATGCTCCCACCCGAGAAGTCGATCTCGACATTCCCTGCGAATTGCGTGTAGCTATTCACGGTCTGGATGTTTGCTAAGGAGAAACCCGCGTCCTCGATGCGCAGGGTCGTCCCGGCGGGAAGCGCCCACGTATCGCCAAAGGAGGTCGCGCCGACGCCGAGGGTCGCGCCTTCGGCGAGCGTCACGCACGCCGGGATGGTGGCCTGATTCTCGGTCGTCTCCAGCGAGACATCCCCGCGCACGACGATGGAGGTCATCCCCGTGAGCGCCGTGTCAAGCATCACCGTGATGGGGGCAGACGTGCCATCCAAGATTGCCACGCCAACGTCGGGCACGGTCGCCGGCGTCCACTTCTCGGCCTCCGACCAATTGCCCGTCTGGGCGAGGGTCGGATAGTCGACCTTCCACGACAGCTTCAGCGTGCCGTCCGCGACGGTGGCGGTCACTTCCTTCTCCGCAACCGTGTAATCAACGTTCGCAGGCGCGGCCGTCATGGCGGTGGGGAAGACGATTTCCCCGAGCGCCGCCTCTTCCGTGGAGGGCGTGACGGTCAATGATGCGGCGCCCTCGTCAAGCGCGAGCGCGGGGCGCGCGCCGGGATCGGAGAGCTTGAGTGCCGCCCCGTCGGCGACGGTCAGCGTGCCGGTGTACCCCGTCAATTCACTCTCGATCGTCACGGTGCCCGAGAGGTTCACGCCGCCCGCGCCGGTAAGCGCGTCGTTGGATCCGGACGCCGTCACAGCGAGCGCCCTGTTCTCGGGAGCGCGCAGGAACGAGGCGGCGCTGACCGTCACGCCCGCGAACGTCTTAAGGCGCGTCGTCTCGATGGTGCCGCCGGCAAGTTCCACGGAGAAACCCGAGCTGGACAGGCTCAACTGCGTGGAGAAGGTCGCCCGGCCGGCAATGCTGAGCGTTCCGCTCGTGGTCGTGGGCGTCATCGACTTGTCATAGTAAGTGGCGATTGCGCGCGAGGCGGAGAGCTCGCCGCCCTCACCGACCGTCAATGTGCCGCCGTTGGAGACGCCGACATCGCCGACATCGCCGCCACCTGCCGGCACCTGCACCGACAGCGTCCCGGACGCAACCGTGTAACCGGCGGCGGAACCATTCACTTGGAAGCCCGCCTGAACCACTAGATTTTGGGGAATCGGGGAACCGTCTCCCATCGTGCTCGCGCCGTTCACGGTGATGTCGGCGGATTGGGTGACGGTGACGTTGCCAGTGGTGAGCATCCGGCCGGAGACGGTGAGGGAGCCGTCGCCCTGCGCACCGATGGCAAGCGTCGAGACGGTGTCGCCGCGGCCCTCGACGGTAACGGACGCGACGGTGGCCACGGTGTCAAGGATGACCGTCTCAGGACGGGAGGCGGCGGGCTCGAAGAAGACGTTGCTCCCCGTGCCAGGGACGATCAGCGAGACCCAGTTGCCGGGGTCGGACCACAGATGGTTGCCCGTCTGATCCGTCCACAGATACGAGGCCGCGAGGGTGCCCGTGTCCCCATCGAGCTTCAGCCACACGGGCTTGCCGGCGATGAAGCAGTCAAAGTTGTTGCCGGAGATGGAGGTGGCGATCCTGCCGGACTCGAAGCCAGCAGGCAGGCGGATCGTGCCGCCGTTCATGGTAAGCGTGCCGTTGATGGGCAAGGTGTTGCCAAACGTGTAGGCCGAGAGGTCGAGGATGGCGTCCGCGGGGAGCGTCACGTTTCCGGTGATGGAGGCGCCGTCCTGGACGACGACAAGGAGGGGCTGCGTCAGGTCGAGGCCGGCGGTGAGGGTGGCCCAGTCCGCCTGGCCGCTCACGGTGATGAGTTGGCGCGCGACGAGCTGCACCGCCGCGATGCCGGAGCGGTCATAGTCGTCGCTCTCCAACCCTGTCTCGGGGCCGGTCTGCACCTTCACGCCCTCGCCCTTCAGGGAGAAGTCGCCCGTCAGGCCGTTCACGCGCAGGGCGTTCACGCCGAGCGCCGCCTGGCCCTTCTGGCTCACGTCGCCGAAGGCGTTGGGGTCTTCGCGGTTGGCCGCGCCCACCGAGCCGTCGAGGGGCGCGCCGTCGATGGCGACGGCGCCATATTCGGCGTCGTAGGTGTAATAACTGCCGTTGACCTGCAGCGGACGATATTTGCGCCCCGCGTCGTTGGCAAGGTAGACGATGGCGTCGTAGGCCTCGAAGGGCACGGACGCGACGGTGACCTTCGCGCCGTCATGGTCGCCCCCCACCCCATCATCCAGATAGGTGGGCAGGAAGGGCTCCGCGGCCTCAGCGGCGGCACTGTCATACGACCACGTGTTCTTGGCCTTCCATGTCACCGTGGCGGCCGACCAATTCGCAGCGGTGGGGTCACCGTGGAGCTTCGTCACGTTGCGCTGCGTATCCGTATCGACCGCGCCCGTCAAATCCACCCACGTGTCCGCGGGCGCCACGGCGAGGCCATAATTCCCCTTCTTGTCGGACATCGTGCTCTCCGCGATACCGCCGTTGGAGGTTCTGCCGGAGGCGAAGTTCAGGCTAAGGACAGGCTGGGTGGAAGACCGCAGGGTACCGTCGTCGGAGCAGATGATCTGGAAGGCCGCGATGCCGCAACGGGCGTTGCCGGAACCCCTGGATCCCTCGATGGTGAGGGTGGTTTTCTCGAGGCCATTCACCCGAAGGGCGTTTGTGCCCAGATTGGCGACAGCCTCCCGAGAAGCGCCCCAAGTCCTATTGTCCGTCACTGATTGAGAGCCGGCCTCCGTGCCGATGTATTTGATCCCGTTGACGGTGACGGGCAGGAAGTTGGCGCTTTGCGTATCCGTGGCGAGGTAGACGATGACGTCGTATCGGGTGAAGGGGACGCCCTTGACGGTGATGAGGGCGCCTTTGTTGTCGTTGTTCGGGTTCTCGCCGTCGTCAAGGTAAGCCCGCAGGAACGTCCGCGTGGCGTCGGTTACATATTCGTAGCCGTTTTTTGCGGAATAGGTGACGGTGACGGGGGCCGGGAGGGTGAAGTTGTAGGCATGGTCATCGCCGGCGGGGATAACGTCCACGGCGTTGATGGTTCCGTTGTCCTCATCGACCAAATCGATCCAGTTCGCGACCGGGACGGCTTCGATGCCAAGGGGGTCAACAGTCGAGGGCGAAACCAGAATGTGGTTTGTTCCGTTGCCGTTGGCGAAGGAGAAGCTTAAGGAAGGTTTACCCCCCCCCGTACTCCCCTGCGCGAAGGCCGCCGGGACGGCGAGAGCGGCGGCGCAGGCCGCCGCGAAAAAGGGTTTCCACATCATGACACGTTTCCTTTCAGAGGTTCTCGGACAGGCACAATCCCTCTCCAAGTCAGTGCCTGTATTGTACGCCTTTTGGCGCGCGATTGCAAACCCCTTTTGCGCGGGGCGTCGCCGCCGGGAGATCTTGGCGGGAGGCGGGGGCAGAAAAAAAGCCCCCGGCCTTTCGGTCGGGGGCTTGTCGGGAAGCGGGGGCCGCGCTTATTCGGCGGGGGCGGGTTCCGCGGGGGTCTCGGCGGCGGGGGCGGAGACCCATTCGAGGACGCACATTTCGGCGGCGTCGCCGCGGCGCTGGCCGAGCTTGGTGATGCGGGTGTAGCCGCCGTTGCGGCCGGCCTGCGCGGGGACGACGACGTCGAAGAGGCGCTTGACGGCCTCGGGGCTGCGGAGGCGGGCGGCGGCGAGGCGGCGGGCGGCGAGGGTGCCTTTGCGGGCGAGGGTGACGAGCTTTTCGGCGTCCTTGCGGGCCTGCTTGGCCTTTTTGAGGGTGGTTTCGATGCGGTCGTGGATGATGAGTGCGGCGCAGAGCATCCGCATGAGCTGGGCGCGGTGCTCGGGGCTGCGGCCGAATTTCTTGGCGAGTCGTTTGTGGCGCATGGTGGGTGTTCCTTAAAGGGTTGGGTGGGGTCAGTCGTTGGGGGTCTTGTCAAGGAGGTTGACGTCGAACTTGAAGCCGAAGCCAAGGCCCATTTCCTGGAGTTTGTCCTTGATCTCGGTGAGGGACTTCTTGCCGAAGTTGCGGTATTTGAGCATGTCGGCCTCGGTTTTCTGCACGAGCTCGCCGACGGTTTTGATGCCGGCGGCGTTGAGGCAGTTGGCGGAGCGGACGGAGAGCTCGATCTCGTTGACGCCCATGTTGAGCTTGCGGCGGAGGTCCTCGGTCTCGGTGGCGTCGGTCTGGGAGGGGGACTCGAACTCGAGGATGTCGTCGGTGGTTTCGACGAAGGCGTCGAGGTGGTGCCTCAGGAGGGCGGCGCTGGTCTTGAGGGCCTCGTCGGGGGAGACGCGGCCGTCGGTCCAGATGTCGAGGATGAGGCGCTCGTAGTCGGTGCGTTGGCCGACGCGGGTGTTGACGACGTCGTAGTTGACGCGGGTGACGGGGGAGAAGGCCGAGTCGATGGGGATGACGCCGATGTCAAAGGAGGGGTCTTTGTTGCCTTCCGCGAGGCAGAAGCCGCGGCCGACGCCGACCTGGGCCTCGAGGTTGAGCTTGCCGTCGGCGTCGAGGGTGGCGATGACCTGCTCGGGGTTGAGGACCTCGATGGCGTTGTCGGTGGCGAAGTCCGCGGCGGTGACGACGCAGGGGCCCTGCTTGGAGAGGCGGATCCAGCGGGTGTCGCGGGTGTAGCTCTTGAGGAGGACCTTCTTGAGGTTGAGGACGATGTCGGTGACGTCCTCGGCGACGCCAGGGATGGAGCAGAACTCGTGGGGGGCGCCCTCGAGCTTGATGGCCTTGATGGCGAAGCCCTCGATGGAGGAGAGGAGGACGCGGCGGAGGGAGTTCCCGATGGTGCGGCCGTAGCCGATCTCGAAGGGGTCGGCGGTATACCGGGCGTAGGTCTCGGTGGCGGTGGCGTCGTCCCGGACGATATGGGTGGGCATTTCAAAGCGACTCAGGCGAATCGGCATGACAGTCCGTCCTTTCTGACGTGTTGGGGCCGCGCGGGTGTTTGGGCCCGCGCGGCTCTGGGACAACGGTGGGTTTAGCGGGAGTAGAGCTCGACGATGAGCTGGGCGTCGATGTTCTCCGGGATCTCGGCGCGTTCGGGGACGCTGAGGAGGGTGCCGGCCATGTTGGGCTCATCCCACTGCAGCCAGGATTGGGCGGCGGTGCGGGGGCTCTTGATGGAATCGACGATGACGCCCATCGTGCGGTCTTTCTCGCGGACGGCGACGGTTTGCCCGGGCTTGAGGGTGTAGGAGGGGATGTTGCAGACCTTGCCGTCGACGGTGATGTGGCGGTGGGAGACGAGCTGCCGGGCGGCGGCGCGGGTAGGGGCGATGCCGAGGCGGTAGACGATGTTGTCCAGGCGCGTCTCGCAGAGCTGCAGGAGGATGTCGCCGGTCTTGCCGTGGCGGGCCTTGGCGCGCTCGAAGAAGAGGTGGAACTGACGCTCGAGCATGCCGTAGATGTACTTGGCCTTCTGCTTCTCGCGGAGCTGGACGCCGTATTCGGAGAGCTTGCGGCGGCGGTTGGCGCCGTGCTGGCCGGGAGGGTTCTTGCGGCGCTCGAGGACTTTGTCGGGGCCGTAGATGGGCTCGCCGAAGCGGCGGGAAATCTTGGTGCGGGGGCCGGTGTAACGAGCCATGGTCAAACCCTCCTGCGCTTGCGGGGACGGCAGCCGTTGTGGGCGACGGGGGTGCAGTCCTTGATGCACGTGACGTGGATGCCGACGGATTGGATGGCGCGGACGGCGGATTCGCGGCCGGCGCCGGCGCCCTGCATGCGGACCTCGACCTCATGCATGCCGCGGGCATAGGCGGTGCGGGCGGCGTCCTGGGCGACCATGGTGGCGGCGAAGGCGGTGGACTTGCGCGACCCTTTGAAGCCGGCCTTGCCGGAGGAGCTCCAGGAGATGACGCCGCCGCGGGCGTCGGCGATGGAGACGAGGGTGTTGTTGTAGGTGGCGCGGATGAAGGCGATGCCGGCGGGCATGACCTTGACCTTGGACTTTTTCTTGGCAGCCTCTGCGTCGGCGGCGGCGTTGGCGGCGGCCGTGTCGGCGGCGAGGATCTGCTGGGCCTCGCTGAGGGCAGGCTTCTGTTGCTCCTCGGCGGAGACGGCCTGCTGTTCGGTGTTTTCTTCGCTCATTTGGGGTTCCTGGGATTACTTTTCGCGGACGGTGGAGACCGTCTTCTTGGCGCCCTTGCGGGTGCGCGCGTTGGTCTTCGTGCGCTGGCCGCGGCAGGGGAGGCCGCGTTTGTGGCGGTAACCGCGGTAGGTGCCGATGCTCATGAGGCGGCGGATGTTGCCGGAGACCTCGCGGCGGAGGTCGCCCTCGACGCGGTAGTGTTCCTGGATGTAGGTGACGACCTGGCGGATCTCGTCGGGGGTGAGGGCGTCGGCCTTCTTCCCGATCTCGATGCCGCAGGCTTCAACGATGTCCATGGCCCGCTTGGGGCCGATTCCGTGGATGTACCGCAGGGCATACTCGATGCGCTTGCTGCCCGGCACGTCCACACCCATCAATCTCGGCATGTCTGTGTTCTCCGATTAACCTTGACGCTGCTTGTGGCGGGGGTTCGAGCAGATGACGCGGACGACGCCTTTGCGCCGGATGATGCGGCACTGCTCACAAATGCGTTTGACAGAACTGCGAACTTTCATGGCCTGTTCCTTCTTAAAATGAGTGGTTCAGTATAGCGCATTTCATGCCCTGCTGTCCACACAAAAAACAAAAATCTTTCACCCCGCCATCCAATCGGCCGTCCAGGGGTCGCGCTCGAACCAGGGGGTGAGGATTTCCGCGCCGTCTTTGAGCACCGCGACGGTGTACTCGAAGTGGGCGGCGGGCAGGCCGTCGCGCGTGACGACGGTCCAGCCGTCGGGGAGCACGCGGATGGCCGCCTTGCCGAGGTTGACCATGGGCTCGATGGCCAGGGTCATGCCTTCGTGCAGGATGGGGCCGCGCCCGGGTTTGCCGTAGTTGGGGACGGGCGGGTCCTCGTGAAGTCTGCGCCCGACGCCATGGCCTGTGTATTCGCGCACGACGGAGCAGCCGCCTTCGGCGACGAGGCGCTCGATGAGATGGGAGACGTCCCCCAGGTGGATGCCGGGGCGGATGGCGGCGACGGCCTCCTCGAGGGCGCGGCGGGTGGTGCGCAGGAGGCGTCGGGCGTCCGGCCCAAGGGCGTCGGGCCCGCCGACGGCGACGGTGCGGGTGTTGTCGCCGACGAAGCCATGGTAGAAGCCGCAGACGTCGAGGCTGACGAGGTCGCCGTGCTGGAGGACGCGGCCGCCGGGGATGCCGTGGATGACCTCCTCGTTGACGGAGACGCAGAGGGAGGCGGGATAGCCCATGTAGCCCAGGGTGCCGGATTGCGCGGTGCCGTCGCCGAGGGTCTTGAGGCGGGCGCGGCAGAAGGCGTCGATCTCGCCGGTGGTGAGGCCGGGGCGGAGGATGTCGCAGCAATCGTTGAGGAGGTCGGCCATGAGGCGGCCGGCCTCGCGCAGGGCGTCGAGTTCCTGGGGGGGGTGGAGGTCAATCATGGATTTTGCGGAGGGCGGCCTCGACTTTGGGCTCGAGGTCGTGGCCGGAGGCGTCGACGGCATGGAGAAGGCCGCGCTGGCGGTAGTAGTCGATGAGGGGGAAGGTCTCGCGGGCGTAGACGTCGAGGCGGTGGCGGACGGTGGCGGGGTCGTCGTCCTTGCGGGTGGCGAGGGCCGCGCCGCAGGCGTCGCAGAGGCCCTCCCGGCGGGGGGGGAGGGTGGCGACGTTGTAGGTGGCGCCGCAGGCGGGGCAGACGCGGCGGCCGGCGATGCGGGCGACGAGGATGTCGTCGGGGACCTCAAGGAGCAGGGCGCCGCGGAGGCGGACGCCTTTGCGCGCGAGCAGGTCGCCGAGGAGGTCTGCCTGGGGGATGGTGCGGGGGAAGCCGTCGAGGAGGAGGACGTTGGCGTCGGCGTCGGCGGAGAGGACCTCGTCGACCATCTCGGTGATGAGGGCGTCCGGGACGAGGTTGCCGGCGTCCATGTAGGCCTTGGCCTTGAGGCCGGCGGGGGTGCCGGCCTTGACGGCGCCGCGCAGGAGGTCGCCGGAGGAGAGGTGGCGGATGCCGGGGACGCGGGCGAGCTCGGCGGCGAGGGTGCCTTTGCCGGAGCCGGGTGCGCCAAGGAGGATGACGACGTTCATGGGAATGCCCCTGTTTTAACGGCGGCCGGCGATGCGGCCGTGCTTGAGGAAGCCGTCGAAGTTGCGCATGACGAGCTGGGATTCGAGGCGGCGGAGGGTGTCGAGGGCGACGCCAACGACGATGAGCAGGCTGGTGCCGCCGAAGAAGGTGGAGATCTCCCAGGGGATGTTGCGGAAGGAGACGAGAAGGAGGGGGATGATGGCGATGGCCAGGAGGGCGAGGGCGCCGATGAAGGTGACGCGGGTCATGACGGCGTCGAGATATTCGGCGGTGGCCAGGCCGGGGCGGATGCCGGGGATGTAGGAGCCGTCGCGCTTGAGGCCGTCGGAGATGTTCATGGCGTTGAACTGGGTGGCGACCCAGAAGAAGGTGAAGAAGAGGATGAGGACGGCGTAGAGGAGGATGTGCGTCATCGTGGTGGGCAGGGCGATGGCCTCGCCGACGCGCTTGAGGAAGGCGGTGACGGGGTTGGCGCCGTTGAGGCGGCTGAGCATCCCGACGAGCTGGAGGATGGGGCCGGCGAAGATGATGGGCATGACGCCGGAGTAGTTGACGCGCAAGGGGAGGTAGGTGACGCCGCCGCCGTAGGCCGAGCCGCGGGAGATGGCGCGGGTGGAGTGGATGGGGATCTTGCGCAGGGCCTGGGTGATGGCCACCGTGCCCAGCAGGACGGCGAAGAAGAAGAGGAGCAGGAGGGCGAGCTCCCAGGTGGAGCCCTGGGCCTCGGCGCCGCCGATGTTGAAGTAGCGCCGGGCGGCGGCGGCGACGGCGGCGGGGAGGCTCGAGGTGATGTTGATCATGATGAGGAGGGAGACGCCGTTGCCGATGCCACGCTCGGTGATCTGGTCGCCCAGCCACATGACGAACATGGAGGCGCCCGTCATGGAGATGACGGTGGTGACGTAGAAGAGCAGCACGCTGCGCATGGAGACGAGCTGGATGCCGCCGACGCCGAGGGCCTCCGGGTTGAGCATGGTGGCGGCCAGGGCGCAGGCCTGGAAGACGCAGATGCCGATGGTGAGCCAGCGGGTGTAGAGCGTGAGGGTCTTGCGCCCGGCGTCGCCCTCGCGCTGGAGGCGCCCAAGGGCGGGGATGACGGCGGTCATCAGCTGGATGATGATCTGCGCGGAGATGTAGGGCCAGATGGAGAGGGTGCCGACGGAGCATTGGGTGAGGGCGCCGCCGGTGAAGGTGTCGAACCAGGCGACGAGGCCGCCCTCGCTGTTGGCGGCCATCGTTTCCTGGAGCTGGACGATGGCGGCCCAGTCCACGCCGGGGGTGGGGATCATGGCCAGCAGGCGGGCCACGGCCACCAGGCCGATGGTGAAGAAGATGCGGGCGCGGAGCTCGGGGATCTTGAAGAGGTTGGCGAAGGTCTTGAGCATGGGGGTCCTCTGGGTGCAGGGCGCTCAACGTCGCGGGGGGCTGTGCCCCGGAAGGGAAAAGGGGCCCGGCCCGGCGCGTGCCGGGCCGGGGAGGGCGGGGCCTTAGATGACCTCGCAGGTGCCGCCCTTGGCCTCGATCTTGGCCTTGGCGGCGGCGGAGAAGGCGGAGGCCTTCACGGTGAGCTTCTTGGTGAGCTCGCCGTCGCCGAGGATCTTGATGCCGGCGTCCTTGGCCGGGCGGTAGCCGAAGCCGGCCGCGAGCATGACGTCGATGTCCACGACGGTGCCGTCTTCGAAGCGCTCAAGCTGGCCGACGTTGACGCCGTAGAAGGGGATGCGGTTGGGGTTCTTGAAGCCGCGCTTGGGGAGGCGGCGCATGAGGGGCATCTGGCCGCCTTCGAAGCCGAGCTTCTGCTTGTGGCCCTTGCGGGCGCCCTGGCCCTTGTGGCCGCGGGTGGAGGTCTTGCCCATGCCCGAGCCCATGCCGCGGCCGACGCGCTTGCGGCTCTTGCGGGCGCCGGGGGTGTTGGTGAGGTTGGAGAGATCCATGTCGGAAATCCTTTCGATGGGTGGCGCGCGGGCGGGGAGGGCCCGCCCGCGCGGCGCCGTCAGGCGCGGAGGGCCGCGATGGCCTCCGCGGAGCGGAGCTGGTGGAGGGCGTCGATGGTGGCCTTGACGACGTTGAGGCGGTTCTTGGAGCCGAGGCTCTTGCCCACGACGTCGCGGATGCCGGCGGCCTCGAGGACGGGGCGCATGGCGCCGCCGCAGATGATGCCGGTGCCGTCGGGCGCGGGCTTGAGGAGGACCTTGCCGCCGTCGCAGACGCCGGTGACCTCGTGGGGGATGGTGGTGCCCTTCATGCAGACGGGGCGCATGGCCTTGCGCGCGGCGTCGCCGCCCTTGCGGATGGCGTCGCCGACCTCGTTGGCCTTGCCGATGCCCAGGCCCACCTTGCCGTTGTTGTCGCCGACGACGATGACGGCCGAGAAGCTGAAGCGGCGGCCGCCCTTGACGGTCTTGGCGCAACGGTTGACGAAGACGGTCTTCTCGTCGAACTCGGGCGCGGCGTCGCGGTCACGGTTGTTGCGGTCGATCATTACGCTTCCTCCGTCTTGGCGCTGATGGAGAGGCCGGCGGCGACGGCGGCCTCGACGATGGTCTTGACGCGGCCGTGGAACTTGTAGCCGGCGCGGTCGACGACGATGGCCTTGAGGCCTTTGGCCTGGGCGGCCTGGGCGGCGGCCTCGCCGAGGGCCTTGGCGCCCTCGAGGTTGCACTTCCAGCCGCCCTTGAGGGTGGAGGCGGAGGCGAGGGTGTTGCCGGCCACGTCGTCGATGAACTGCACGTACATGTAGCGGTTCGAGACGAAGATGGCCATGCGCGGGCGCTCGGCGGTGCCGCCGATGCGGCGGCGGATGCGCTTGTGGCGCGCCACGCGTTGTTCTTTGCGGTTCTTTACGCTCATTGCAATTCTCCTGGCCGGGGTTAGGCGACGGTCTTGCCTTCCTTGCGGCGGATCTTCTCGTCCTTGTAGCGGATGCCCTTGCCCTTGTAAGGCTCGGCGGGGTAGTACGAGCGGATGCGGGCGGCGGCCTCGCCGACGACTTCCTTGTCGATGCCCTCGACCTTGACGTTGACGTCGGCGGTGACGGTGACGGTGCAGCCTTCGGGGATGGCGTACTCCTTGGGGGAGGCGAAGCCGAGGGTGAGGATGGCCTTGCGGCCCTGGACGGCGGCCTTGAAGCCGGTGCCCTCGATGACGAGCTCCTTGCTGTAGCCCTGGGTGACGCCCTCGATCATGTTCTTGACGAGGGTGCGCGAAAGGCCGTGGAAGCTCTTCTGGGCGCGGCTGTCGTCGGCGCGGGTGACGAGGGCCTGCTGGCCTTCGACGGCGACGGCGATGCCCTTCTGGAGGGTGCGCGAGAGTTCGCCCTTGGGGCCCTTGACGGTCACCTCGTTGCCGTTGGCGACCGTGACGGTGACGCCCGCGGGGATGGCGATGGGCTGTTTGCCGATTCGAGACATGTCAGCTCTCCTTTACCAGATGGTGCAGAGCAGCTCGCCGCCGAGACGACGCTCGCGGGCGGTCTTGCCGCTCATGATGCCGCCGGAGGTGCTGAGCACGGCGATGCCCAGGCCGCCGAGGACTTTGGGGATGTCGGTGTAGCCGCAGAAGCGGCGCAGGCCGGGGCGGGAGACGCGCTCGAGGCCGCGGATGGCGGGCTCGGCGCGGTCGCTGTACTTCAGCTCGATGGTAAGGGTGCGCTTGGCCTCGCCGACCATGGAGTAGTCGGCGATGTAGCCCTCTTCCTTGAGCACGCGGGCGATCTCGCCCTTGATGCGGGAGCCGGGCATGGACACCTCGGGGTGGCGCGCCTTCTGCGCGTTGCGGATGCGCACCAGCATGTCGGAGATGGGGTCGGTCATCATAGTCGTGTGCCCTTTCGCTTACCAGCTGGCCTTGGTGACGCCGGGGATCTCGCCGTTGAGGGCCATCTCGCGGAAGCAGAGGCGGCAGAGGCGGAATTTGCGGATGACGCTGTGGGGGCGGCCGCAGCGGGAGCAGCGGGTGTACGCGCGGACGCCGAACTTCGGCTTGCGCGCCGCCTTGACGATCAGGGAGGTCTTAGCCATTTTCTCTCTCCTTAGCCTTAGCGGCCCATGAACGGCATGCCCAGCGCCTCGAGGAGGGCCTTGGAGCCTTCCTTGTCCTTGGCGGTGGTGACGAAGGTAATGTCGAGGCCCGAGGCCGAGCTCACGGCGGTGATCTCGGGGAAGGTGACGTATTCCTTCAGGCCCATGGTGTAGTTGCCGGCCTTGTCGAACCCGCGGTTGGGCACGCCGCGGAAGTCGCGGATGCGCGCGAGGGTGACGTTGAAGAAGCGGTCGGCGAACTCGTACATGCGCGCGCCGCGGAGGGTGACCTTCGCGCCGATGGGCATGCCTTCGCGGAGCTTGAAGTTGGAGATGCTCTTGCGGGCCTTGCAGAGGACGGCCTTCTGGCCGGTGATGGCCTCGAGGTCTTGCACGAGCTGCTTCTGCACGTCCTTTTCCTGGATGCCGAAGGCCATGTTGACGACGATCTTCGTCAGGCGGGGCACCAGCATCGGGTTCGCCACGCCGAGCTTCTTCTCGAGGGCGGGGACGATTTCCTTGGCGTAGGTCTCTTTCAGGTTGGCCATGTCCGTGCTCCTTTAGTCCAGCGCCTTGCCCGAGGCCTTGAGCGTGCGCACCTTGGTCTCGCCGCTCTGGGTGCGGGCGATGCGGCTGCCGCGCTTCTTGTCGGCGTCATAGGGCATGAGGTTGGAGAGCTGGATGGGGGCCTCGACCTCGACGATGGCGCCCTCGGCCTGCTCCGTGCGGCGGATGGTCTTCTTGACCTTCCGCAGTCCCTCGACGATCGCGGTGCCCTGCTTGGGGTTCACGGAGAGCACTTTCCCCGTCTTGCCCTTGTCGGCGCCGGCGATCGCGATCACCGTGTCGTTCTTCTTGATTCTAGCGATGCTCATTGTTCTGTTCCGTAACTCGCCGTTGTAACAAACGCAGTTCGCAAACGTCCCGTTCGTCCTGTGGGGTCCCGGCTTACGCTTACGTATTACCTGCGGTCCGGATGGCACCTCGCCTCACACCACCTCGGGCGCGAGGGAGATGACCTTCATCTGGCCCTTGTCGCGCAGCTCGCGCGCCACGGGCCCGAAGATGCGGGTGCCCATCGGGTTGTGCTTCGCGTCGACGATGACGCACGCGTTCTGGTCGAAGCGCACGTACGAGCCGTCGGGGCGGGCGATGGGGTGCGCCGTGCGCACGATGAGGGCGTGGCAGACCTGCCCTTTCTTGACCGCGCCGGTGGGGCTGGCCTCCTGGATGGAGACGCGGATGACGTCGCCCACCCCGGCGGTGCCCTTGCGCTGGCCCAGGATGCGGAAGCACTTGGCGATCTTCGCGCCGGTGTTGTCCGCGACCACAAGCTTGCTCTCTTCGATGATCATGGCTCACTTCTCCTCGACGGAGACCAGGCGCCAGCGCTTGGTCTTGCTCAGGGGGCGGGTCTCCATGATGGTGACGGTGTCGCCCACCTTGGCCACGTTGCCCTCGTCATGCGCGTGGAACTTCTTGCTCGTCTTCACCACCTTGCCGTAGATGGGGTGGAGGAGGCGGCGCTCGACGCGCACGGTGATGGATTTGTCGCCCGACTTGCTGACGACGGTGCCCTTGCGCACCTTGCGCGAGCCGCGCTCGACAGTAGTTTCGCTCATTTGTTCACCTTCTTCTGGTTGGCCACCGTCTTGAGCTGGGCGATTTCCTTGCGCAGCTTGGCAAGGCGCCCGGGGGCCTCGATGCCCGTGGTGGAGTTGTGCTTCAGGCGGAGCCCGCGCAGCTCAGTCTCCTTGTCGCGGATCTGGGCGGCGAGCTCCTCGGCGCTGAGGTCTTTGATGTCTGCGATCTTCATGGCGTCCTTCCTTTAGCGGCTGACGAGCTGCGTGCGGATGCCCAGCTTGGTGTCGGCCAGGCGCAGGCACTCGCGCGCCAGCGACTCGGGGATGCCGCCCACCTCGAAGAGCACCTTGCCCGGGAGCACCACGGCCACCCAAAACTCGGGGTTGCCCTTGCCCGAGCCCATGCGCACCTCGATGGGCTTCTTGGTGACGGGCTTGTCCGGGAAGATGCGCACCCAGAGCTTGCCCTTGCGCTTCATGTGGCGGTTGATCGCCACGCGGCAGGCCTCGATCTGGGTGTTCGTCACCCAGCCGCGCCCGAGGGCCTTGATCCCGAACTCGCCGTAGGCGAGCTTGTCGCCGCTCGTCGCGAAGCCCTTGCGGGAGCCCTTCGAGACCTTGCGGTGCTTGACACGTTTAGGCATGAGAGGCATAGTTCCTCCTTCCGCGCTCGCCGCCGCGCGCCTGGCGCGTGGGCTGGAAGTCTTCGCGCTTGCAGATCCACACCTTCACGCCGATCTTGCCGGCGGTGGTGTTGGCTTCCACGAAGCCATAGTCGATGTTGGCGCGGAGCGTGTGCAGGGGCACCTTGCCCTTCTTGCTCCACTCCACGCGGGAGATCTCCGCGCCGTTGATGCGCCCGGCGCAGCGGATCTTGATGCCGTCGACGCCAAGCTCCATCGCCGTCTTCTCCGCGCGCTTGATGGCGCGCTTCACGGCGATGCGGTGCTCGATTTGCTGGGCGATGCTCTCGGCCACCAGCTGCGCGTCGGCGTCGGGGGTGCGGACTTCCTGGATGTCCAGGTAGATCTCCTTGCCCGTCTGCCTGGCCAGCTTGGCCTTGAGCTTCTCCACGTCCTGGCCGTTGCGCCCGACGATGATGCCCGGGCGGGCCGTGAAGATGACCACGCGCACGCGGTTGGCGTAGCGCTCGATGCCGATCTTCGTGATGGCCGCGCCCTCGATGGACTTGCGGATCGTCTCACGGATGGCGTTGTCCTCGGCCAGGTTCAGGCCGAACTCCTGCTTCTTCGCGAACCAACGCGACTGCCACTGCTTGTTCAGGGCAATGCGGAAGCCGATAGGGTTGACTTTCTGTCCCAAGGTAGGCTCCTCGTTTAATCGTTCGACAGCACCACCGTCAGGTGGCTGAGCTTCTTCTGGATCGGCTTGGCGCTGCCGCGCGCCCCGCACCAGTAGCGCTTCATGCGCGTGCCCTCGTCGAAGACCGCCTGCTTCACCGTCAGCGTCTCCGGGTCAAGGTTGTTGTTGTTCCGCGCGTTCGCCGCGGCGCTGCGGAGCGTCGCCGAGAGGAAGCGCGCCGCCTTCAGCGGGCTGAAGTCCGCCACCGCCAGGGCGTCGGAGAGCTTCAGGCCCTGCACGCGGCGGGCGATCGGGCGCGCCTTGCGCACGGAGATGCGGAGATTGCGGGTGATGGCTTTCACTTCCATGATCCGTCTCCTTTACTTCGAGGCCTTCTCGGTCAGGCCGCCGTGGGCCTTGAACGTGCGGGTGTTCGAGAACTCGCCCAGGCGGTGCCCGACCATGTTCTCGGTGATGAACACCGGCATGTGCTGCTTGCCGTTGTGGATCGCGAACGTGTGCCCCACGAACTCGGGGAGCACCATCGAGCGGCGCGACCACGTCTTGATCGGCAGCTTCTTGCCCGAGGCGTTCATCTTCTCCACCTTGCGGAGAAGCGACGCCTCAACATACGGGCCCTTCTTGATGGAACGTGCCATAAACGTTACTTCCTCCGCTTGACGATGAAGCGATTGCTGTTCTTGCGGCGGTTGCGCGTCTTCCCGCCCTTGGCGAGCTTGCCCCAGGGGCTGCGCGGGTGGCTGCCGCCGGACGTGCGGCCCTCGCCGCCGCCCATCGGGTGGTCGACGGGGTTCATCGCCACGCCGCGGACCGTCGGGCGGATGCCCAGCAGGCGCTTGCGCCCGGCCTTGCCGAACTTCACGCCGGACCAGTCGCCCTCACCGACCGCGCCCACCGTCGCCATGCAGCGCACGGAGACCAGGCGGACTTCGCCGGAGGGCAGGCGGAGCGTCGCCATCCCGTTGGCGCGGGCCATCAGCGTGGCGCTCGTGCCGGCGCTGCGCACCATCTGCGCGCCCTTGCCGGGCACCAGCTCGACGTTGTGCACCGCCATGCCCAGCGGGATCTTCTCAAGCGGGAGCGCGTTGCCGACGGTCGGCTCCGCGTCCGGGCCGGAGACCACGGTCATGCCGGGCTTCAGCCCCTCGGGGGCCAGGATGTAGCGCTTCTCGCCGTCGGCGTAATTCAGCAGGGCCAGGTTGGCCGTGCGGTTCGGGTCGTAGCAGAGCGCCGCCACCTTCGCCGGGATCCCGTGCTTGTCGCGCAGGAAGTCCACGATGCGGAAACGGCGCCGCACGCCGCCGCCGCGGTGGCGGACGGTGATGCGGCCCTGGTTGTTGCGCCCGGCGGCGGCGTTCTTCGCCACCGTCAGGTGCGCCACCGGCTTCTCCTTCGACAGGTGCGTGCGCACCTGGGAGACGCGGAAGCGCATGCCCGGGCTGCGGGGTTTGTAACTCTTCAGTGCCATAGATAGGGTGTCCTTTGGCAGTTTCGGTTTAGGCAAGCTCGATGCGCTCGCCCTCGCGCAGCGTCACATACGCGCGCTTCCACGCGGGGGTCTGCGTCGTGCGGCGCGTGCGCGTCGCCACCGTGCGGGGGCGGTAGTTCGCCGTGTTCACGCTTTTGACGTGCACGCCGAACTGCTCCTCCACCGCCTGGCGGATCTGGGGCTTCGTCGCCTCCGGGGCGACCTCGAGCATGTACTGGTTCTTCGCGCCGATCAGGGTGCCCTTCTCGGTCACGGAAACCTTGCGGATGATCGTCTTCATTGCTGCACCGCCTTTCCGGTCGCGCGGGCCAGGCGCGCCAGCAGGCCTTCCAGGGCCTGGGGCGTGGCCACGATTTGCTTGTAGCGGCAGAGCATGTAGACGTCGGTCTCGGCCACGGTGGCCAAATCCACGTTCGGCAGGTTGCACACCGCGAGGATGAAGTTCTCGTTCGCGTCCCCGGCGAGCGCGTCGTCGGCGATCACCGTCAGGCAGGAGCGCGTCGCGCCCAGCGCCTTGTACATCGCGGCCGCCTGCTTGGTCTTGGGCGCCTCGAAGTTCAGGGAGTCCACCACGCACAGCTCGCCGGCGGCGATCTTGTCGCTCAGCGCGCGGGCGAAGGCCAGCGCCGCCACCTTCTTGTTGATCTTCTGGGCGTAGTCGCGCGGCACGGGCCCGAAGGCCACGCCGCCGCCGCGCCACACCGGGTTGCGGCTGCCGCCGAAGCTCGCGCGGCCGGTGCCCTTCTGCTTCCAGGGCTTCTTGCCCGAGCCGGAGACCTCGCTGCGGTTCTTCGTCTTGGCCGTCCCGGCGCGCATCCCGTTGAGGATCGCCACGACGGTGTCCTTCACGGCCTGCTCGCCGCGGTCAAGCACCAGCTGCGCCTCGTCGAGGGTCTTCTCGCCCGCCGCGGCGCCGGTCTTGTCGTAAACTTTGATCGTGCTCATCTCTAGCCTCACTTCTTGAGCGCCTTCGTCACGCGGACGATGCCGCCGTTGGGGCCGGGGACCGCGCCGTGCAGGAGGATGAGGTTCTCATCGGCCAGCACCTTCGCCACGCGGATGTTCTGGGTGGTGCGCGTCACGCTGCCCATGTGGCCGGGCATCTTCTTGCCCTTCTCGACCCAACCGGGCAGGTCGCGCGCCGCGATGCCGCCGGGGCGGCGCTTGCTGTGGCCGCCGTGCCCGTGCGGGCCGCCCGCGAAGCCGAAGCGGCGCACCACGCCCGCGAAGCCGCGGCCCTTGGTCGTCGCCTGCACGTCCACGTACGCCACGCCCTCGAAGAGGCTCGCGGTGAGCGTGTCGCCGGCCTTCACCTCGGCCGCGCCGTCCCAGCGGAACTCCTGCGTCACGCGCTGCGCCGGCACGCCGGCCTTCTCAAAGCGCGTGCGCTCGGCCTTGCTCAGGCGCTGGGGCTTCTGCGCGATGAACCCGAGCTGGGCGGCCACGTAGCCGTCCTTCTCGGCGGTCTTCACCTGGACCACCGGGCAGGGGCCCACCTCGACCACCGTGACGGGCACAGCCGCGCCGTTCTCGTCCCAAATCTGGGTCATGCCGATCTTTTTGCCAATCAAGCCTTGCATGGTCCCCTCCTTAGATGCGAATGGTGATGTCCACGCCGGCCGGCAGGTTCAGCTTCTTGAGCTCGTCCACGGTCTTCGCCGTCGGGCCCACGATGTCCAGCAGACGCTTGTGCGTGCGCATCTCGAACTGATCCATCGACTTCTTGTCCACGTGCGGCGAACGGTTCACCGTGAAGCGCTCCACGCGCGTCGGCAGCGGGATGGGCCCGACGATCTGCGCCCCGGTGCTCCGGGCCGTGTCGAGGATGGCGCCCACCGCCTGGTCCAGCACCTTGTGGTCGTACGCCTGCAAGCGAATGCGTATGCGTTGACTTTGCATGCTCACATTACCTGTTGAGTAGTTCTTCCTTAACCGTTTTGGGCGCCACCGCGAACGCGCCGGGCTCCATCGTGTACCCGGCCCGCCCACGCGTCAGCGAGCGGATCGCCGTGGCGTACCCAAACAGCTCCGCCAACGGCACCGACGCGCGCACTTCCTGAAGGTCTCCCTTCATCTCCATGTCGCGCACCTGGCCGCGGCGGCCGTTGATGTCCCCCATGACGTCGCCCACGTACTCGGGCGGCGTCACGATGTCGAGGGACATGATCGGCTCCAGGAACTCCGGCCCGGCGGCCAGCGCCGCCTCCCGGAAGCCCATGACGGCCGCGCTCCTGAAAGCCACGTCCGAAGCCGTCTCATCGTCCAGCATGGCGCAATCGGTCACCTCCGCCCGCACGTCCGTCATCGGGAACCGTGCCAAAACGCCGGTGGCTATTGCGTCAAACAAAGCGTCCCTTATGATAGCAGAAACCTCGGGCCGTGGCAAGCGTTTTTCCGCGGCCTTGCTGACCGCCGCCTGCCGGCCCTCGCCACGCTTCAGCGGGGAGACCTCGATCGTCAGCGTCGCGTAATGCCGCTTCCCCGCGATCTCCCTGTCGAAGGTGTACGTCCGGCGGGCCGCCGCGGTCACCGTCTCGCAGTACGAGACCATCGGCTTGCCCGTGTTCGCCGTCACATTGAACTCACGTCTCAGGCGGTCGACGAGAATCTCCAGATGGAGCTCGCCCATGCCGCTCAAAATCTTCTGCCCCGTCTCCGCGTCCGTCCGCACCTGGCAGGTCGGGTCCTCCGCCGCCAGCTGCTCCAACGCGTCGGCCAGCTTGTCCTTCTCGGCCGAGCTCTTGGGCTCGATCGCCATGAACATCACCGGCTCCGGCGCCGTGATCCCCATCAGCGCCACCGGCCGGTTCTCCGCGCACAGCGTGTCACCCGTCGTGGCCTGCTTCAGGCCCACCACCGCGCCGATGTCCCCCGCCTGGAGAAGCTCCAGCTCCTCCTCCTCGTCGGACTTCACGCGCAGGATCTTCATCACGCGCTCGCGCTGCCGCGTCCGCGGGTTGTAGACGTTCTGCCCCTTCTTCAGCGCCCCCCCATAGACGCGCACGAAGAAGAGCCGCCCCACGTAAGGATCCGTCGCGATCTTGAAGACCAGCGCCGAGAGCGGCGCAGACGGCGTCGTCTCGACCTCCGCCGGCTCCCCGGTCTTCACGTTCGTCCCCACCGGCGCCTTGCGCTCGCCCGGCGCGGGCAGGTAATCCACCACCCCGTCCAGCAACGCCTGCACGCCCTTGTTCTTCAGGCTCGACCCGCAGAAGACCGGCACCAGCGTCTGCGCGACCACGCAGCGGCGCACCGCCGCCCGCACCGCCTCCGCCGGCTGCTCCGGGTCCTCCAGGTAGGCCTCCATGAACGCGTCGTCCGCCTCCGCCAGCGCCTCCAGCAGCGCCTCATGCGCCGCCTGCGCCGCGCCGGCCTGCGCCGCGTCGATCGCCCCGTCCTCGAAGGTCTTCCCCTCCGCGTCCAGGTACCGCCGCTGCGTCATGGCGATCAAATCGATCTCCCCCGCATACTGCTCCGCGGCCCCCACCGGCAAGGCCACCGGCACCGCGTTCGCCCCCAGCTTCCCCCGCATCTCCGCCACCACCCGCGCGAAGTCCGCCCCCATCCGGTCCATCTTGTTCACGAAGGCGATGCGCGCCACATGGTAACGGTTCGCCTGGCGCCACACCGTCTCGGACTGCGGCTGCACCCCGCCAACCGCGCAGAAGACGCCCACCGCACCATCCAACACACGCAACGCGCGCTCCACCTCAATGGTGAAGTCCACGTGCCCGGGCGTGTCGATGAGATTGATCTGCGCCCCGCGCCACGCGCAGGTGATCGCCGCCGAAGTGATCGTGATTCCCCGCTCGCGCTCCTGCACCATCCAATCCGTCACCGTGTTCCCCTCGTCAACGTTCCCCAGACGATGGGTCATCCCCGCGTAAAAGAGGATGCGCTCGGTCGTCGTCGTCTTGCCCGCGTCGATGTGGGCGACGATTCCGATGTTCCGAACCTCTGCCATGTCACTGGCCATAACTGCCTCTTTTTGCGTCCCGACGGACCGGATGATGTCAAAGAGCGTCGCCCCACCTGGGGCAAAACGCACATACACTAGCAAACCCGCCCCCTAAAAGCAAGCAAAATCGCACGGCGGGGGGTTGGGGGCGAGGATCAGAGGAGGCCGAAGGTGGGGGAGAGCCCAAGGGCGTCCTTGAGGACACGGCCGCGGCAGTCGCGATAACGGGAAGTGAGCAGGGAATCGGCGCTGCGGAGGGCGGCTTTGTTGGCCTGGATTCGGCGTTTGAGGGAATCCTGCTCCGACTCCAACGTGCGGATCTTGGACGAGGCGAAGAGGGATTTGTCGCGGCGGAGGGCGCGAATCTCGTCGCGAATGGCGTCCACGCGGCGGTCGTCCAGCTCGTTTTGGCGCATGAGGGCGGCCATCCGGGCGGCATAGGCGGCGAATTCCTCGTAGGCGGGCGTGCCGAGGACAAGCCCCACATCCGTGCGGCCGACAAACGCTTTGGGCGGCTTGGCCTCGCCGGCGACGTCAAAGCTCCAGCGCGTCGACTCGTCCAAGAAGGTGGCGGTGAACGGGGTGCCGGGGGCGACGACGGGCTTGAGGATCGTGACGGAGGGCAGACCTTTGACCAGGATGTCGCCTTCCAGCCAGCTGTCCCCCTCCCGCTCAAGCGTCACCAAAGGCATGGAGGAGGTGCAGACGAAGGTGGTGAGGTTCCCCTGCTCGGAAAGGATTTCGGAGACGGCGATGGTATCCGAGACGCCGAGCGCGGCGAAGCGGGCGTGGACGCGCGCGGCGAGGGCTTGGCGACGCGCCGCATCCTCCTCAGCCTCCCGCTTGGCCTTCGCCGCGGCCTCCTTGGCCTCCGCGGCCTTGCGCGCGGCCTCTTCCCGGGCGCGTTCGGCGGCGAGGGCGACGGCCCGGGCTTGGGCCTCCGCCGCGCGCTTGGCGCGTTCGGCGGCCTCCGCCTCCTCAAGGCGCGCCACCTGCGCCGCATAATCCGCGGACCCCTCCATTAGGTAGGCTTCGCGGATGTCGGCGAGCGCACGCTCCGAAACCACGCCGCCATGCCAACCGGACGCGGAGGCTTTGGCCGCGCCCATCAGCCACATATCCAGCAAACGATCGGAGGAAAGGGAAAGAATGGCCGGATCGGCGGCGGCGCGCCCGCGTTCGACGCGAATCGTCGCCGTCAGCTGTTTCTCCGGCGAGACTAGTTTCTTCACGGCCTTCCGATCGCCCATCACGATTTTGAGATAGAGCGTCTCGCGGACGCGGTAGGTGACGGTGTAGGTGTGGCGGCGTGTCTTGCCGCGGTCTTCCACGCTGTCCTGAACCTCTAGGACGTCGCAGTCGACGCCGCAAAGGGCTTGCTCGATCATGCCCTCCAGCGCACCCGAACCGTCGAGGCACCCACAGAAGGGAAGGCTCGCCGCCAATGCGGCCCAGAAAACGAACTTACGCATAAGGTTCTCCCTGTTGTCCAATTCATCAAGCGATTGCGCCGCGTCAGCGGCCATTCTGGCGCTGGGACAGCAACCACTGTTCCCGGAGCGCCTTCTCGTTCCGCTCATTCCCGGAGGTGTCGGCCGAATCCGCCTGCCCATCCGCCGCCGTCTGCCCAACCTCTTCCTCGGCGGGGGAGAGGTTGGTGTGCCCGCGCTCGTTCTGCGGGGTCTCCACGCCGTCGCCCGGCGCGGCGGCCACGTCGGCGCCTGTCTCCGGGGCGTCCCCGCCCTCGGCATCCTCCGGATCCGGCACCCAGTCCGCGTCGTCGCCGTCCTCCCGGTCCGCGCCATCGGCCCAGCCGAGCGCCTCACGGGTCATCTCGACGCCCTCACGGTCGGCGGCGATTTCGTCGAGCTCCGCCTTGTAACCTTCGATGCGGGCCTCGGCCTCGCCTTTGAGTTCGGCGGCGCACTCAAGGTCCTCGGGCGAGGCGTCGGGATTGTCGAGGATGGCATCCAGGCGCTGGATGAGCCCCTCGTCAATCTCCCATTCCTTGCCAAGCTCGTCCACGCGCCGATCCTGCGCCTCGGCCCCGTCGGCCCAATCGGCCTCGATGTCCTCGCGCGAGGTTTCGCCGCTGTCGATGGCCTCCCGGATTTCGCCGGCCTTCTCCTCGGCCTGCGCCTTCGCCTCGTCGTCGGCGCGGATTTCCTCGCCCTGCGCCTCGACGTAACGCTCCGCCAGGCCGTCCTGGGCCTCGGCGCCTTCCGCATCTTCCGCACCAGTCATGACAACTCCTGAATCAGTTCATAGAGGAAAAGGGCGAGGATGACCGACACGCCCAATGCCTGTACCGCACGCATCCGATTGACGACAAGCCTCGTCAAGAAGAGGATGCCCTGCGCGCCTCCGGCAATCAGGTAGACCGCCACCCGGCCGTTGTCCAAACCGTAATCGGCGTACCGGAAGCAAAGCAGGCAGACAAACGTGGCCACCGCCGAACCCAAGGCAAACCAGCGCGTCCAATCCGGCACCACCCTGACGGAGAAGACGACGGTTGGCAGCGCCTTGTGCGTGAAAAGCTTGGTCGCCGAGACGAACGTGTCCATGACGTGCACCGTCTTGTCGCCCTTGCCACACGCCTCGGCCGCGGCCGTGAGGCGCCACGTCGCCGTGCCCGAGGCGTCATGGGTCAGCTCGCCAGGAGGGACCTCGCCGATTGCCTCGTCCGCCACGCCGACGTTCGGGGCATAGGCGCGATCCAGGTCGAACGACGGGCACTCCTCCCGGATCGCCGCGAACAGGCGCTCGTCCTCCTCGGAATAACGGTAATACGCGTGGATGTCCAGCGCCGCGCCGGGGCAAAGGCGCACACGCGTCGCCTCCCCGCCGCGCACGATGCGCGTCTGCGCGTCATCCGAACGCAGGTCGAAGCCAATCCCCGTCGGCTTCGGCAGAACGACGACCTCGACGGACAACCGCTGCTCGCCAAGGGAGAGCGTCACGTCATACCGCCCCGCCTCGGGCACCTCCACCATCAGCCGCCCCGCGGCGAAAGTGGCCGTCGGCAACGCCCTGTGCGCACGTTTCGCCCGCGGCGCGATGACCCACGTCATCCCCTCCCCCGAGAGGCGCTCACCGTGGCGGTTGAGCCACGTGGGCTCCAGGCTGACGCTCGTCCCCGCGAGGCACAGCACGGAGACAAGCCGCCCATCGCGCAGAAACGCGCGCGCCCACTGCCGCGTGATCCATGGGTCGGCCACGCGCAGACGGCTCTCCGTGGAGACTTCCGTGGAAGGGACGCAGGAGACGGCAAAGCGCCGCCGGTCGAGCGCGCCGTTCCACGCGCAGGCCACCTCCGCCGTGCCGTAAACGTCCAGCCCACGCCAAACGATCTCCTCGCCGACCACCTCCACCGCCACCGACTCCTCGCCCGGATGGACGGTGAAGCGCGGCACGTACCCGCCCTTGATCTCCGGGAACGCCTCCTCCCATGGCACGCTCCAGCGCAGCGCGCGGCGCGTCGCCCCGCCGCGCTCCACCTCTTCCGGCGGCGCCAGGAGCAACATCGGCCGGCAAGCGCCCAAGCGGGCCAGGCGCGCCTGCGCCTCCACCGTGTCGCCGGGCAAGTCCGCGCGCTCCAGCAACGCCCGGAAATGCGCCTTGGCGTAGGCGTGGCGCAGGAAATCCGCCAACGCCCCCGGCACGGCCGCCTCATCGGGCAGGCCCCAAAGGAACCACGCCTCCCCCACCTCCTCCGCGTCGTTCACCATCTCCGGCGCACCCTGCGTCACGCCCGGGGCGAGCAACGCCCGGCGCACGCCATCGGCCACCCCCTGCGCGCCGATCACCGCGGACAGCTCATCGGGGCGCGCCACGACGGCGCCCAGCGTCCCCTCCGCCGCCAACGCCGCCAACGCCTCGGGCGTCGGTGCCAAGACGCACTCCACGCCCAAGCCATGCGACTGCGCCGCGCGCACCCCCGCGTCCATCGCCTCCCCCACCTCCCGCTCGACGCGCTCGCGGCAAGCCTGCGTGGCATAGGCCCCGAAGAGCGCCACCTGGATCGAACGCTGCAGGTAGGGCGGCTGGCCAAGTGCGGCGTCGAGTTCGGCAAAGCGGCGTTCCAGCGGCAGGTCGACCGCCTCCGGCAAAGGCTTGGTCGTCAGTTCGCCATAGGTGCCATCCCGGTTGGCCCGGTGGAAGCGGAGCAGCCCCTCGAAGTAGCGGCGCTCAAAGGCGTCGCCATAGATCGTGACGGCGTAGCCGGCGCGGCCGCGGGCGCTCAGCAACGAGCCCCACCCCTTGCCCAAGGGCCGCGCGTAGACGCGCTGGCGGATGGCCCCCAGGTTCTGGAAGTCCTGCACGGTCATGAGGCGGCCATCCATCGCCACCAAGTGATGCTCTGGGGCGTAGGAATCCAAGAGAATCGTACAAACGGTTGTGTCCATCGGCGGTATCCTTGTGTGTTTGTGTGTCTGCGTTGTCCGAGCGGCGTGCGCGCCGACGTTTGCCATGCGCGCTCAAACCACGGCCCCCTTCGGGAAAAGCGCGTTGTGCAGCGTGTCCAATTGCCCAAGCTCTCTCTTGGAGCCCCCGGCGGCCACGCACCCACCCTTCCGCGCATAGTCAAGCAACGCCCCGGCCACGATGCGCAAGGCGTCCCTGGCCGCGTCCGCCTCCAACCCCTCCGTGAGGCCCAACGCGGCGACCGGACGCTCAAACTCCGCCCAGACCTTCTGCCGCTCGGCCTCGTCCGGGGCGCCCCGGCCCTTCGCGCCCTGCGCCCGGGCGAAGGCGAAGGCCTCCCATCTCCGCCAGAAGTTCTGCAGCCCCAGAAGCTCCGTGAGCACGCCCCCCAGCCGCAGCAAACGGTTCTGCGGCGTGAGGCCATCGAAGAACGCCTCCAGCCGCGCGGCGGCCTCGCGTGTCGCGCTCTCGACAAGCGGCACGGACGGCGCCTCGCGCAGCCCCTCCGCCTCGTCCGCCGCCACCCCGAAGAGGGCCGCGCCGTTCGACGCGAGCGCGCGCGCCTGCGCCAAGCGGGCGTCGATGGCCGCGAACGCGGCCTGCTGGGCGTCCCACGCGCCGGGGGCGAAGCGCTCGCAAAGTTCCTTGCGCGCGGGCCCGGCCACCCAGGCGCGGAGCGCCTGAGCGGCGCGCTCGGCCTGGTCGTCGACAAGGACGCACCAGGCGGTCAACCGGCGGGCGATCTCAAACTGGAGCGCCCAGTAGGCCTCTGGGTCGGAGCGTTCCTCGGGGATGCGGGCCTTCTCGGCGCGGTGCTCGGGGGCGCGATCCACCAAGGTCAGCACGGGGGCACGCCAGGTGTTCTGGAAGACGACGGCGACGCCTGGGTTGAGTTTGGCGAGTTCCTGCTCCTGCCATTCGTCGAGCGCCAGCGCCTTGGCCATCGCCTCGCAGTCCTGGCGTTCGGGCAGACGCATGACGATCTTAGTGTTGGTGTTGCGCGTGGCGCAGATGTCGAGCGCGCCCGGGGACTGATCGACGATGAGGAAGCCCTCGCCGTAGGTGCGCATTTCGGCAATGGCGTTGCCGAGGGTCTCGATGGCCTTGGAGATGGTCGTGCTGCCGCTCTCGTTCACGGAGGAGGTGTCGCGCAGAAGGTTGTGCGCCTCCTCAAGCACGGTCACGTGGCGGAGCGCGGCATTGCTCACGCCCGTGCGGAGGGCCTCGTCGGCATGGTGCTCCGCCAACGCCATCACCAAGATGCCCATGATGAGGGCCTTGGTCTCGGAGGAGCCCAAACGGCTCAGGTCCACGATGCAGTTAGAACCGAAAAGCGTCTCGTAAGGGACATCCTGTGTGCCGCGGAAGACCTCGCCCAAAAGCCCGCCGGCCAACGACTCCACGCGCGTGACAAGCGCGCCGGTGTAGATGCCTTTGGCGCGCGCGTCGTAATCCGACTCCGCGATGACCGTGCGCAGCGCGTTGACAAGCGTGGCGAAGGTGGGATAGGCCAGGGGCGTGCCCCGCTCGAAGCGGGAATGGAAGAGGTTCCAGCCGCAATCGGCATAGGCGCGCTCCACGGCCTTCTTGAGCAACGCCGGCTGCGCCTCCAGCAACTCCCAGCATGACGAGAAGACCGAAAGCAGGCGGTCGATGTGTTCCAGCACATGGATGCCCGCCGGGAACCGGAAAGGGTTCAGCCGCAGAAGCCGCCCCACGCAAGGGTGCGTGGTGAGGAGGGTGATGGGCGAGCCATCCGCGTTGCGCACCCAGCGGAAGTCGTTGCGGTACTCACCCTTGGCCGGCTCAATGGCCAAGAAGGGCACGCCCGCGCGCACAAACCCCTCCAGCAACACCCCGACCGTGTTCGACTTGCCCGAGCCCGTCGCGCCCGTCACCAGGCAATGGCCCGTGAAGACGTCCAAATCCAACTCCACGGCGCGCCCGCCGCCCTGGCCCACGCCGTCATGGGCACCATCCCGCTTGCCCAAATGGTACACGTCACCCAAGCGCAGTGTTCGCCGCCGGCCGCGGCGCGTCGTCTCCGTCGTCAGCACCGAACGCTCGAAGGCTGCCATCTCGTCCACCACCAACCCCGGCACCGACTGCATGGGCAACGGCAAGAACCACGGCAGATCCTTGCCGCTGACGAGCGCCCCCGGCGTCATCTCCCAGTAGGGCGAGTCCTCGCGCCCGCCGCGCAGCAAGGGGTGCTCGCCATTCAGAATGGAGGCCAAGAGCGCCGCCTGACGTGGCGTCTCCGTGCCGTCGTAGGCGCGCGCGCCGGTGGCGCCGTCCCAGAGGCACAGGTAGGCGCGCTCGCCGTCGCTTGCATCGCCGCAGACGAGCGCTTTGTAGGCGTTCGCGGCCAAAAGGGCGTTGGTCGCGTTGTCCGCCACAAAGTAGGCCGCGCACTCCCAAAGGCCGAACCCCTCCGCGTCGTGTATGCGCGTCAAGGCCGCCTCTAGGCGGTCGAGCAGCTCGCCCACATTCTTGTTCGTGGTCTCCAACGTCACCCCGCGCGTCACCCCGCGCGTCTCCGTCTCGCTCGCGCCCTCCGTCACCGACACCGAGACGCCGAGGCTTTTGCCCCGCGTCTCCGCGGTGGATTCCGAGACGCCCACCGTCACGCTGTGCTGATACGAGTCGCTGCTCGTCGTGTTGCTCGAAGACCCGAAGGAAGACGAGCCATTTTCCCCGGCGAAAGACGATGAGGAGGACGAGCCATACGAGTGGCTCGTCGAATGCCCGTGGCTTTCCGTCTCCGAACGCGAGAAGCCCCGCGAATGCGTGGTGCTGTACGAATCCGTCTCCGAGCGCCCCATGCCCTTGGAATAGGAGAGGCCAATGGACTTGCTCTCGCTCGTCTGCGCGCTCTGGCTCACCTGCCGTGCCGGCGACAGCTCCGTGTAAAGGTTCTCCAGCACGCGGCGGCGGCGCGCCACCCCTTCCGCAGGCACCGCCTGCGCCACCAAGATGGCCGTGTAACTATGCCCCAACATCACGTCCACCAAACTCTCCAGTCCCTGCCGAAGCGGCTCGCCCTTTGCGTCGTGTTTCGCCGAGGGGATGGCCGAGACCATCGCGATCTCGCACCGGCCGCGACGCAAAATCCGCCGTTGTAACGCCTCCGTCTCCTCCCCCTGCAACTCCGTGGAGAAATCCGTCCCCGGGAAATACCCCTGCGCCAAATCCCGGAACTGCCCCGAAATCTCCCCGCGATCCCACGTATGCGCCCGGATGCCCAAATACAACGCGATCGTCGTCTGCCGCGTGAGCGGCTCGTAGACGCTGTCCAACACGAAGAAAAGCGCGGGATGCCCCGGCAACCCATGAACCCCCAGATAGAAAGGCTTCAGCCGCTCTCGCGGATCCTCATCCGGCCGAAAGACCAAATGCCGCAGACGGAAAAGCGCCACCTGCCGCCGCCCCTCCGTGAAAAACGCCTCCCACGAGGCCTCCCCCTCCCGCAACACCGGCCATCGCGCCTCCAACCCTTCCAAATACGTTCGCCCCAAGAAACGATCCGTCCGCGCCAGCACGCCCGCGAAACCCTCCGGGTCTCGCGGCTCCATCGGCGCCACCTCCGTTGCCTCATGCGTTCGCGGCAACAACGGCTCCCCACCCCCATCCGGCCTGCGCGGCGTCCGCGCCAAGGCCCCATTCCCCGCCACATCAAGCGCCATCCCGGAGGCCCCGCCAGCCTCACCCCAAGAAGCCTTCGCCCCACCTGCCGGCCGCGCCCCACTCCCCAACGACATGAAAAACGCAGCCCCATCCGCCTGCTTCCGTTCTGCTTCGTCCATGACCACGCCTCATCGCTCACAATCATCCAAATCCAAGCGTACCCTTGTACGCCCAAAATGCCACCATTATACCACCCCCCCCCATTTGCGCAAGCCCGAGCCGTAACCTTGCGGAAAATAAATCGCCCACGAGGCGTTGCGTGCCTAGCGGGAAGAAGAAAAGACAAAGGAAGAAGGAAGCGCGGGTCACGCCTTGGGGCGGCGGAGGAGGGGGAGGAGGATCCAGAAGGCGATGGCGGCGACGGCGAGCGCGGCGGCGGTCGCAGGCCACGCTGTGGACGATCTTGCCGAGGTAGGTGCGGAAGAGGCCGCGGGCGGGGTCGTGCGGGTTGTCGCGCAGGACGCGGACGAGGCGCACGAAGACGTCCTGCACGCTTTCGTCGAGCGCGTCGCCGCGCAGCCCGCGCAGGCGCAGCCAGGCCCGGACGATCGGCTCGTAGAGGGCGTGGAAGCGGGCCCACTGCGGCTGGGCGGCCTCGGGGTCGGCAAGGCGGCGCAGGAGGGTCTTGGGCGTGTCGGGCGGCTTCATGTCAGCAGCAGGGCGTTCGGTTCGCGGCGGAGGGCGCGGCCGGGCGGGAGGCCCTCGGCGCGGAAGTCGGCGTCTGTGGCACGTAGGCAGACAGAAGGGAAACGGCGGCGGTGGGGTTGTGTGAAGTGTTGGGGGAACGGCGGCGGCAATACGGCCGCCCTCGCCCTCCTCCTCCACGCCGCCTACGCCCTCAACGCCGCCCAGCTCCAGGCCAAAGGCCTCCAAATCGGCTGAGCCGCCACGTTTGCCACCAACAAGGGCGCGCCCCACTTGGGACGCGCCCTTCTCTCATACACACAGAACCTAAATCAAAACCCAAACGGCACCGCCACCTTACCGCTTTCTCCCCAACACAATCGCCAACAACACGATCACCGCACCAATCACCTGTCGTAAACAACCCATCGCGCTCACCCCCTTTCTCGTCTTTCGGAAGGCAGTCTTTTGTCAATCACAGATTCGGCTCCAGCGCCACCCCTTGCTCCCGACAACGCTTTCTCTGCCGAAGCTGGATCAACAACAGCGCAAGGTAAAGAAGGTTGTTTCCCAGCAGTCGCATTGGCGACTGTGGGAACTCATAAAGAACATAAACATAATAAGGACAATACTTTTGCGCTAGGCAATCCACCAGTCTGCAGGCCGCGACGCCATTCGTCAGGAGGATTTGCTGTGCGGCCTTTTGGGCCTGCGGGGCGTCAAGCGACACGGTCAGGCGCGCATCGCCCATCCTTTTGACCAACGCCTCTCGATACGTCGCGTCCTCTTCCCATTTCGTTCCAAAGAAATGACAGACCAGCGCGATCTCCAACAGTTTGGTCGGTTGGTTCTGCTCAATCGCCATCCCCGCCTTCTTCGTCAGCCCACACAAAAAGGCGTGATAGCAGAGGGGGCGTGCGGGAATGGCGCTTTGGAAGAGGAAACGGATGAGCATCCACGGCCTCCAAGGATCGCGAGGCGCGTTGTCCAAACTGTCCGCCTTGTTCAACGATGCCGCGGCGATCTGAATGGCCTCCCCAAGCGCCCGCCACCAGCGGCTGGGCTCTTTGGGATACTGTTTGACCATCACGTTCGCCTTGAGGCAATCGTGCCACGTGGGGTCTTCGCGCAAAAAGAACGCCGCCAAAGGCTTTAATTCTTCATCGGTCGCATCCGAGAGCAACCCGCGCAAATCGCTGTCCGCTTCGTTGAAGGCCATTGCCCATTCCTTTCCAAGGAGACCTTACGGGCGCTTCCAGCGCCGATAGGCCTCAATGTCCCCGCCGCAGAGCTTGAGGGCCAGCGTGAAAACCGCCGCGTCATCCAACCAACCGAAGGGGATAAGGACGTCGGGGATAAGGTCGATCGGCGTCAACACATAGAGCAACACCCCCGCCAAGGCCGCAATGACACGCCAAGGGACGTCTTTGTACCGACCGGAGAGGAAATCCTTGAGCAACGCGAAAATCGTCTGCGCATCCTCCAAGAAAGGCTTCAATCGATTGACCCGTGAGAAAAGCCCAAAAATCCTGCTCTCCTCGTCGAGAACCTTGCTTTGAACCCTCTGAGGGGAGGACATCTTCTTGGAATAGGCGGCGAATTGCCGCTGTACCTGATCGTCGGTGAAAGAATTGGCCATGGGTTTGCCTCTGTTTAATGGCGAGACTGCCGAATGGCAGTCTCGCGCTTCTCCTACTTATTGACGAAAGTTCTTTCTGAAGTTCAGAAATTCGTTCCAGTCGAAGAACGGTTCCGGAGGCTCTCGGCCTTCAGCGTTCGCAAGGGCAATCGCCTCAAACTGCTTTTGGACATACCACCCGAGCGCAATCGTCAGCGAACTGCCGACCGTTGCCGAAATAACCGACCCAAGGCCAGGAATGAGCTTTGACAGTTCCGAGGCCGCCCACATCCCGGCGACACGGGCGACGAGTGGCAGGGCGGACTGCTTGAGCGCGGCCCCCGAACCTACGTCATACAGCGCGGCGAGTGAGGCGATCAAACCAATTTGGGTGGGAACCAGGATGGTGCTGGAGGCGATAGGGATTGGCGCCGCACAAATCGTTGCCGCGGCGGCGCTGGCGGCAACGATGAGAGCCTTGGCTTTGGCGTTTTTACCGAGGATCTGTTCGCGTTTCATCTCGACGTCGCGCATTTGCGCCTCGACGAACGCCATTTTGTAGGCCTCGGGCAAAAGCTCGTGCGAGCGGCGGATCAAATCCAAGACGCCGGGATCGTCATCGCGCTCGCTCACAAAGACAATCTGTTTCTCGGGGATGCCGATTTTTTCGGTCGCGACCTTTAGAAGCCCCTCTTTTTGCCGGTCTTTTGTGATGTCTGACTTTGTGATGACCAAAAACGTCCGTTTCGGGTCAAGGATATTGTGGAAGAGGTCGCCTTCTGCCTTTGGGTCCAGGCGGCCGCCACACCCCTGGACGGTCAACCATACCAAGTGAATGTGGTCGTCCACATTCGGCTGGCTGTTTCGCTCGTCAATGAACGCACGAAGCGAGTCTTTGAAGGAATCCAATCCTTCATTCAACTCCATGCCGCGTGAATCCCAGACGCCGACGAAGTCATTCTCATAAAACTTGAAGTTCTTGGTTTTGGGTTCTCCCTCCCAACCGACTTCCCCGTCAGGGACGATTTCATCCCCGAAAATCTTCTGGCAGAGGGTTGTCTTGCCGCTCCCCGTAAACCCGACAACAAGAATGTTTGGACGTTTCTCTTTGTATGATTCCCGTTCTTTGTCGAACTTTTCCTCAAATAGCCTACGGATTTTCTCCAGGCTCCAGATTGAAAAATCCGGCTTGGAGGAGTTGTTGCTGTCAGTCATGATGACTCCTTTGGTTGCCTAAGCAAACGACATCCAACCATTCACGTCGACCCAACGGAGGGCGAGCCAATCCGCAAGGTATCCACGAGGGGACGTCATTGTTGATACACGCGCGCGCCGCCGAAAGATGACAGGCGCTTGAGATTTTTTCTAAGTTCGCTCAGCCGCGCAGCGGCGGCCAGAGCTGCCACCGGGAGCAGGTGCCGGAGGCGGAGTACCTGGCGTGGGCCACCGGGCAGACGTCCCTGTCGTCCGAGGCCGTGACGCCATACAGTTTGCTCCCGATGTAGCGGGGTTCCCGTCTGCCGGGCCACCATGCGCAGGTCGCGCAGCGCCGATCTTCTTTTCTGTGGATAGTCATGTGTCGCTCCTTCCGGTTCGCCGATGAAAGGGGACGGGCCGGGCCCGCCTCATCCTTGTCTTACGCGGCGAATGGCCGAAGGTGACACGTTTAGTCTTCGCAGAGGGCGTCGACTTTGGCGCGGAGGCGCAGGAGGAGGCGACGGCGGGTCTGGACGACGGTGTTGGGGAGGCGGCGCAGGCGGCGGGCGAGGGCGGCGGGGGTCTCCTCGCGGAGGATGCAGGATTCCAGGACGTCGCGCTGGAACGGGGTGAGGCGCGGGTCGCGGCGGAGCTCCTTGAGGGCGGCCTCGTAGGCGACGAGGCGGAATTGCGCGTCGAGCCGTTCGTCGAGGGGCCTGTCGTGCGCGGGATAGGCCGCGCACCAGTCGACGGGGACGGGGATCTCGAGGCCGTGGGCGCGGAGGGCGCGGCGGCGGTCGCAGGCCACGCTGTGGACGATCTTGCCGAGGTAGGTGCGGAAGAGGCCGCGGGCGGGGTCGTGCGGGTTGTCGCGCAGGACGCGGACGAGGCGCACGAAGACGTCCTGCACGCTTTCGTCGAGCGCGTCGCCGCGCAGCCCGCGCAGGCGCAGCCAGGCCCGGACGATCGGCTCGTAGAGGGCGTGGAAGCGGGCCCACTGCGGCTGGGCGGCCTCGGGGTCGGCGAGGCGGCGCAGGAGAGTCTTGGGCGTGTCGGGCGGCTTCATGTCAGCAGCAGGGCGTTCGGTTCGCGGCGGAGGGCGCGGCCGGGCGGGAGCCCCTCGGCGCGGAAATCGGGGGCGTCGCCGTCGAGGCGCTCCCAGGTCAGGAGGGGGCCGGGTTTGGCGTCGGCGAGGCGGAGGCGGATCTCGCCGCGCGCCCGCAGCTCGCCGAAGGCCACCCGCCCGCCCCGGCAGGCGACGACCGCGCCGGCCTCGAGGGTGGCGCGGGAGAGGGTGAGCGTGCCGCGCCCGTCCTCGCCGCCTTCCAGGACGCCGCCGGGCTCCACGCGCAGGCGGGCCTCCTGGGCGAACGTGGCGCTCCCCGTGCCGGCGAGGGTGGCGCCGCCGGCCAGACGCCAGTCGTGGCAGGTTTTGTTGGCGCACCAGTTGGCCTTGAGGTCCTGGGCGATGGCGGCGCGGATGACGGTGCGCCCCGAGAGGAAGTTGAGGGCGCAGAGGGGGCCGAAGAGTTCGTGCGCGAGGATGACGGCGCCCTCGTTCCGGGAGATTTCCAGGAACGAGGTCTTCCAATAGTCATACATCAGGCTGCGGCCGGAGACGGTGAGGGTGGCGCCGGCCGCCGCGGAGAGGCGGAGCCCCTGCCAGAGGTAGCCGATCCCCGTGAGGCGGCAGTCGCCGCTGACGGCATGGACGCGCGCGCCGCAGGCCACGTAGTGCGCCTCGAAGGTGGCGTCCTGGCCCAAAAGGATGGCATCGGGCTCCCGGTAGTCGAGGTAGAGGCGGTCGCCTTGGGAGCGGAAGGCGCCGCCGCGGGAGAGGTCGAGCGCGCGGAACTGCGCGGAGAGGTAGCGGTTGTTGCCCGTCTCCATCGACAGGGTGCAGCCGCGCTCGGTGGAGACGGCGGGGCGGCCCCCGCTGCGGTTCTCGAAATGCGCGTCCGCGCCGGCGGTGAGCCGCAGACGACCCCGGAAGGCGCGGTCCTGGCCCTGCGGGAAGGTGAGGCGCCCGGGGCCCCGGAGCGTCAGGGCGGAGTCTTCGTCGGCCTGCGTCGCGCCGAGGCGCCACTGTTGGCGCGAGAGGTCAAAGGTCAGGGCCGCGCCCTTGGCGAGGGTGAACAGCGGGAGGGTCGTCCCCGGGGCGGGGCCGACCTCGGCGCGCTCCCCGGGGGCGAGGGCAAGCGGCAGGCCTTTGGCCCATCGCCGCGCGGCGCTCCCCCCGGCAAGGCTCCGCCACGCCCACACGCCACCCCCGCCCATGCCGACCAGGGCCGCGCCGGCCATCGCCAGGAAGGCCCGCCGCCCAAACCACCGGCAGGCCCGCGGCCAACGGCGGGCGGTGGGCTCGAGGGCGAGGAGGGCGCGGAAGCGGACGCGCCAGTGCTCGGGCAGGTCGTTCGCGATGAGGAGGCGGGTGGCCGGGGTGTTGGCGTAGGGGACGCCGGCGTAGAGCAGGAAGAAGGCGTTCCCGAGCGCGTAGAGGTCGGAGGCCGGCGTGGGCACGCCGCCGTGGAAGAGCTCGGGCGCCAGGTATTCAGGGGTGCCGCGGATGGCGTGGCGCAGCACGGACGAGGTGGTGGGCTCATAGCCCAGCGGCCGCGGCGCGCCCTCCTGGATGCGCGCCAGGCCGAAGTCCGCGAGCGTGACGTGCCCCCCGGCGGAGAGCAGAATGTTCGCAGGCTTGATGTCGCCATGGACGATGCCGTGCGCGTGGAGCCAGCGGAGCGCCTGGGAGGTCTCGTCCCAGAGGCGCTCCAGCAGCGCCGGGGGAAGGCCGCGCGGGGTGGAGACCAGATCCGCCGCCGTCAGGGAGACGCGCTCGCCGCCGGGCGGGGGCTCGCGCGCGTCCAACAACGCCGCGGGGTCGCGCAGGACGGCCTCGCGCGTCTCGGGGGAAACGCCCACCAGCGCCATGAGCGCGAAGGGAAGGTCGCGCCCGCCGACGGCGAGCTCGCCCGATTGGAGCACGCGGGCGACGTGGGGGTGGGAGACGGCGCGGAGGGCCTGGGCCATGTCGCGGAAGCGCCGGCGCAGGAAGCGCGCGTCGTGCCCGTCGGCCACGAAGAGCTTAAGCGCCAGGCGCCGGTTGGCGCCGGGGTCGTCCACGGCGTAGACCTCGCCCATGCCGCCGCGCCCGAGGCGCGCCGCGACGCGCCACGGGCCCACCGTTTCGCCGGGCGCCAAGGCCCAGGGCCGTTCGGCCTCCTGCTTCTCTTCTTCTCCCATGTTCGGGTAGTATAGCAAATCGAACGAGGCCATGGTATCGGCGCCCGGCGGCGGCCCGCGCCGCCTTGCGTCCCGTGGGCCGCGCGGGTGGGGCGCAGGGGATACGAAAAAAGGCCCCGGCGGGGCCGGGGCCTTTGACGCGCCTGGCGGGCGGCTCAGAAGGCGTAGTGGGCGAAGGCCTTGTTGGCCTGGGCCATCTTGTGGGTGTCGTCGCGCTTCTTGAGGACGTTGCCGGTGTTGTTGTAGGCGTCGATGAGCTCAAGGGCGACGGCGCGCGGCATGGGGACGCCGCGGCGGGCGGAGGCGTACTGCGCCATCCAGCGGAGGGCGAGGGCGAGCTGGCGGCCGGGGCGGATCTCGACGGGCACCGGGTAGGTGGCGCCGCCGACGCGGCGGCTCTTGACCTCGACTTTGGGCTTCATGTTGTTGATGGCCGCGTCCATGACCTCGAGGGGATCCTTGCCGGTCTCCTTGGCGAGCTCCTCGATGGCGCCGTAGACGATGCGCTCGGCGGTGGTCTTCTTGCCGGACTTCATGAGGGTGCGCACGACCTTGGCGACGAGCTCGCTGTTGAAGCGGGGGTCGGTCTGGTGGACGCGCTTGATGGCTTGACGACGTCTCATTTATCGCGCCTCCTTATTTCTTCTTGGCCTGGGCGGCGGCGTCCTTCTTGACGCCGTACTTGGAGCGGGAGCGGCCGCGACCGTTGACGCCGAGGCTGTCGAGCGCGCCGCGGATGATGTGGTAGCGCACGCCGGGAAGGTCGGCGACGCGGCCGCCGCGGACGAGGACGACGCTGTGCTCCTGGAGGTTGTGGCCTTCGCCGGGGATGTAGGCGGTGACCTCGTAGCCGGAGGTGAGGCGCACGCGGGCGACCTTACGCAGAGCGGAGTTCGGCTTCTTCGGGGTCTGGGTCTTGACGACGGTGCAGACGCCGCGGCGCTGGGGGCAGCCCACCAGGGCGGGGGATTTGCTCTTTTTGCGCTGGGGGCTGCGCCCTTTGCGCACGAGCTGGTTGATCGTAGGCATTCGGTTGTCCTTCGATGGATCGTTCAAGTCGGTGCCGGGCGGGGCCGGCGGTTGTCGCTCTGGCCGAAGCGTATGGGACGGGGCTCTCGTCCTCCGGGCCCGGGGCCTCGCTACCTGCCCTGGGGCTTCGCGCCAAAAAATCTCATGTAAGATAGCACAAGGGGTTGCGCGTGTCAAGGGGCGGCGCGCCCCGGGGGGCCGGGGCGCGGGGCGCCTCAGGCCTTGGTGACGCGGCCGGCCTTGATGCAGGCGGCGCAGACGGTCATGTGGCAGGTGGTGCCGTTGGCGGTGCGCACGTGCACGTTCTTGAGGTTGGGGGTGAAGCGGCGCTTGGAGATGCCGGTGGTGTGCAGGCCGATGCCGCCCTTGGCCTTCTCGAGGCCGTGGCGGACGATCCGGCTGCCGACGATGGGCTTCTTGCCGCAGATTTCGCAGATTCGGGACATTTCGATGACTCCTTGGTGTTAGATGGGGTTTCAGGGTTTCAGGAAGGTGGCCATGCGGAGGCGTTCGGGGGTGACCTCGGTGTGGTCGACGGGGCCCCGGGGGGCGTCCGCGGGGGCCTGGGGGGCACCCTGGGGGGTGGGCCGGAGGGCGTCGCGGAGGGCCTGGCGGACGGCGTCGAGGCCGGGCTTGCCCTCGGCCGCGAGGGAGAGGCGCAGGGGCTCGAAGCCGAGGGCCTTGGCGGCCTCCGGGTAGCGGGCCTGGGCCGCGGGCTCGTCCATCTTGTTGGCGATGACGAGGGCGGGGCGGGCGGCGAGCTGGGGGTCGTAGCTTTCGACCTCAGCGCGGAGGATGCGGTAGGCGTCCTCGGCGGGGTTTTCCTCGTCGGCCATGTCCAGGACGTAGACGAGCATCCGGGAGCGGGAGATGTGCCGGAGGAAGGTGAGGCCCAGCCCGACGCCGCCGGAGGCGCCCTCGATGATGCCGGGGATGTCGGCCACGCGCAGCGTCGCGTAGTCCCCGTAGACCACGGTGCCCACGATGGGGTGGAGGGTGGTGAAGGGGTAGTTGGCGATCTTGGGCCTGGCCGCGCTCAGCGCCGCGAGGAGGGAGCTCTTGCCGGCGTTGGGGAAGCCCACGAGCCCGGCGTCGGCGATGGTCTTGAGCTCGAAGCGGGCCGTGAAGGCCTCGCCCTCGCCGCCGGGGATGAACTTCTCGGGGGCCTGGTTGGTGGCGCTCTTGAAGTGGACGTTGCCCCAGCCGCCGCGGCCGCCCTTGGCCAGCACGAGCGTCTGCCCGGGCTCGACGACCTCGCCCAGCCAGGCGCCCGTCTCGGCGTTGTAGACCTCGGTGCCGCAGGGGACGTCGACGACCAGGTCCCTGCCGTTGCGCCCGTGCATCTTCTGCCCGGAGCCGTCCACGCCGTTCTCGGCGAAGAGGCGGGGCTCGTAGAAGACGCGCAGGAGGCTGTCGGCATGGGTGCTCGCGCGGAGCACGACGTCGCCGCCGCGCCCGCCGTCGCCGCCGTCGGGGCCGCCCTCGGGCACGTGCGACTCGCGCCGGAAGCTCCCGCTCCCGTCGCCGCCGCGCCCGGCGCGCACCTCGGCCGTGGCCGAATCGACGAACACCCTGCTCTTCATGGCCTTTCCCGAAACCTGTCTTCAGGCCTGTTGGGCCAGGGGCTGGACGGTGACGACCTTGCCGTTCTTCTGGAAGGCGACGGTGCCTTCGATGAGGGCGAAGAGGGTGAAGTCGCGCCCGCAGCCCACGTTCGCCCCGGGGGCGAACTTCGTGCCGCGCTGGCGGACCAGGATCTCGCCGGCCTTCACATACTGCCCGGCGTAACGCTTCACGCCGAGGCGCTTCGCGTTGCTGTCGCGTCCGTTACCGGTGCTGCCTGCCATGTTCGTTCCTCCTTTAGGCGATGGACTTGATCTTCAGCACCGTCAGCTCCTGGCGGTGGCCGACCCGGCGCTCGTAGCCTTTGCGGCGGTTCTTGCGGAAGTGGATGAGCTTGTCGCCGCGCTTGTGCCCAAGCACGGTGGCCACCACCTTGGCGCCGTCAACCGTCGGCATCCCGATCTTCAGCTCGTCGCCGGTGTTCAGCGCCAGAACGCCCGTCAGCTCGATGTCCGCGCCGGGCTCGCCGGCCATCCGGTTCACCTCGATCACGCTGCCGACGGTCACGCGGCACTGCACGCCGCCTGCCTCAACCACTGCGTATGCTTCCATAATCATCCTTTGGATAGGTTCAGAAATCCGTCTTCGGCGCCCCGGTGGCGCCAAAAGTCCGCATAAGATACACCAAACGGCGGGGAGAAGTCAACACTTTTTCGCGGGCGGCCCCGCCTCGGAAGGCGTATCCCAAGCGTTTTCAGAAGGAAACGCCTTGCGCGGAAGGGCCTGGCGGAACGCATAAGTCCTGAAAAAGGCGGCGGCCGTCCGGGGCCGGGCCGCGCTCACTCGGCTTCCGCGACGGTGGCGGCGAGGGTCCCCTTGGCGAGGGTGAGGGTGAGGCGGTCGCCGGGGCGGGCCTGCGCGGGGTCGGTGAGGACGCGGCCTGCGGCGTCGGCGGCGAGAGCGTAGCCGCGGCGGAGGACGGCGAAGGGGTCGAGGGCGCCGAGCTTGGCCGCGCGCGCGGCGAGGGCGGCGGCGCGGCGGTCGAGCGCCTGCGTGAGCGCGAAGCCGAGGCGTTGGGCGCGGTCGGCCAGGCGGCGCTGGGCGCGCGGGAAGGCCGCGGCGCCGGCGCGCTCGAGGGCCAGCTCGCGGGCGGAGAGGCGGCGCTGGGCGGCGCCAAGGGCGCCCTCGAGGGAACGGGAAAGGCGCGCTTCCTGGGCGTCAAGGCGCTGGGCGCGGTTCTCGAGGTAATGCAGCGGGTCGCGGAAAAGGGCGGAGGAGGCGTGGCGGCGGAGGTCGGCGCGGGCGGCGGCCCAGGCGACGCGCAGGGCCTTGAGAAGGCGTTCCCTGGCGTCGGCGAGGGCGCGCTCGAAATCCTCCTTGCGGCCGCAGATGAGCTCGGCGGCGGCCGAGGGCGTGGGGGCGCGCAGGTCGGCCACGAAGTCCGTGATGGCGACGTCCGGCTCATGGCCGACGGCGGAGATGACGGGGATCCCGGAGGCGGCGACGGCGCGGGCGACGACCTCCTCGTTGAAGGGCCAGAGGTCTTCGAGGGAGCCCCCGCCGCGGCCGACGATCATGGCGTCGAGCGGCTCCGGGGAGCCGGGGCCGAAGGCGCGGTTGAGCAGGGCGACGGCGGCGGCGATCTCGGCGGCGGCCTCGGGGCCCTGGACGCGGCAAGGGGCGATCAGGATGTGGAGGTTGGGGTAGCGGCGGCCGAGGACGTTGAGGATGTCGCGGATGGCCGCGCCGGTGGGGGCGGTGACGACGCCGACGCGGCGCGGGAGGCGCGGGAGGGGGCGCTTGCGGGCGGGGTCGCAGAGGCCCTCGGCGAAAAGCTTGCGCTTGAGTGCCTCGAAGCGTTGGAGCAGGTCGCCCGGGCCCTCGGCGAGCTCGAGGCGCTCGGCGTTGAGCTGGTAGGAGCCGTGGGGGGCGTAGAGCGAGATCCTGCCGGTGACGCGCACCTTGCCGCCGTTGGCGAAGGGCGGGACGGCCCCCTGGGCCTTCTGGCGGAAGGCGAAGAAGGTGACGTTCAGGCGCGCGGCGGCGTCGCCGAGCGTGAAGTAGAGGTGGCCCGAGGCGTTGGGCGGGCGGAGGTTGGAGACCTCGCCCTCGACGGTCATGCGCGGCAGGTCGTCGAGCCTGTCCTTGATGATGGCGGTGGCGCCGCTGACGGAGAGGATGGCGGAAGGCGGCATGGTCAATCCTGAAGGCTTTCGGCGTCCGGGGCCACGAGGCTGGGCCGGGCGCGCAGGCGCTTGGCCAGGACGCGCTGGACGACGGGCCCCGCGTCGCGCCCGCCGCCCACCCCGTCGTCCAACATCGCGCAGACGACGATGGTGGGGGCCTCCACGGGGGCGAAGGCGACGGCCCAGACATGCTTGCGGCGCGCGCCGCCGGCGATATACTCGGCGGTGCCCGTCTTGCCGGCCACGCGCACGCCCTCCACCTGCATCGTCTGCCCGGTGCCGGCGCGCACGGCCATCTCCATGCCCTCGACCACCGTGGCGACGGCCTCTGGCGTCCACGGCAGGCGCCGCTGCAGATCCCCGCCCGCCTGGCCGAAGGAGACAAGCCGCGGCCTGTACAGCGCGCCGCCGACGGCCAGCGCGGCCACGCCGTGGGCCACCTGTAGCGGCGTGGCGGTGAGGAACCCCTGCCCGATGGAGCATTGGACGGTGTCGGCGAGCGCCCAGCCGCGCCCGAAGCGGCGGCGCTTCCACTCGGGCGTGGGCAGGAGGCCGTCGGCCTCGCCGGGCAGGTCGATCCCCGTCTGGGAGCCGAAGCCGGCCTGCTCGGCGGTGGCGGCGATGGCCTCCATGCCCACGACGTCGCCCACGTGGCAGAAATAGGGGTTGCACGAGCGCATCAGCGCCTGGCGCAGATCCAGCTCGCCGTGCCCGTAACGCGCGGCGCAGCGGAGGCGCTGGCGGTGCTCGGAATAGACCCCGGTGCAGAGGTAGAGCGTGTCGGGGTCGAAGCCGCGCTCCTGCGCCGCGATGGCCACGAAGGGCTTGAAGACGGAGCCCGGGGCGTACTGCGCCTGGATGGCGCGGTTCAGCAGGGGCGAGGCGGGGTCCCCCAGGATGGCCTTCCACGCGGCGGCGGGGATGGCGGGGATGAAGGCGTTGGGGTCGAAGGTCGGCGCGGAGGCCATCGCCAGCACGTCACCGTTGCGCGGGTCGAGGGCGACGACCGCGCCGGCGCGCCCGCCCAGGGCGTCCTCGGCCTCGCGCTGGAGCGCGGCCTCGAGCGTCAGGGTCAGGTCGCTGCCGGCGCGGGCGCGGGCGCTCACCAGGCGCTCATGGGTGTAGCCGCGCGAGTCCACGCGCAGGAGCTCCTCGCCGCTCACGCCGGAGAGGAGGCCGTCGTACTGCCGCTCCAACCCCGCGCGGCCGTGGGGGTCGGGGCGGCGGTAATGCCAGCGGCGGCCCCCGTCGTCGGGCGCGGCGGAGGCGCCGACGTAGCCCAGCAGGTGCGCCGCGAGCGTCCCCTGCGGGTAGACGCGCCGGGGAAGGGGCAGGATCGCCACGCCGGGGAGCTCGCCGGCCCACTCCGAAAGGTAGGCCAGCGCGCGGAAGTCCACGTCCTCCCACGCCAAAAGCGGCATCGGCAGGGCGCTACGCACGTGGCGGGCCACCTCGTCGTGCGAGATTTGGCGGGGCAGGCCGAGGCGCGCGGCGAGCTGGTCGATGAGCGAGTCGATGGCCAGGATGGTGTTGCCCCACGCGCCGGGCTGCCGCAGCTCCTCGCAGTAGATCGCCACGGCATAGGCCGGGCGGTTGTCCGCCAGCACCGTGCCGTCCCTGTCCAGAATCCGCCCGCGCAACCCGGGGATCTGCACCCGCCGGAAGCTCTGCAGCGACTGCGCCGCGCCGTACCGCGGGCTGTCCAGGACCTGCACGTGCCACAGCCGCCACGCGATCAGGCACAGCCCCGCCGCGAACAGCCCCAGCAGCAGCCAGAGCTTCCACGCGCGCACCGAGACGCCCGCCTGCTGCCCCTCAACCTGCATCCGCGCGGGCCTCCTCCCTCGGCGGCCTCAGCGCCAGGAAATCACACGCCCGCGCCAGGGCGAAGACCGCGCACCCGCCCAGCGCGCCCGCCGCCGGCGCCGCGCAGAGGGCGCTCAGCCCGGGCCGCAGCGCCCCGGCGGCCTCCGGCCCCACCCACGGCACGGCGTAAAGCCACAGCCACACGCGCAGGGCGGGCACGGCCACCATCCCCCCCACCAGACCATGCACCGCGCGCGGGCGCTCGGGCATCGACTCGCGGAAGGCCCGCGCCCCGGCCCACAGCCCCAGCAACGGCAGCACGCACGCGCCCGGAGGCACGCCCCACGCCCACTCCAGCAGCGCCCCGCCCCACAGCGCCGCCCACACGCGCAGGCGCGGCCCGGCCGTCAGCACCCACCAGGCCACCCACCCCGGCGCGACCGCCAGCTGGAGGGCCGCGGCCGTCGGCAGGAAGGCCCCGCACAGCCCCACCAATGCCGGCAGGAAAAGCGTCACCCACGCCGCGGCCCAGAAGCGCTCAGCGCCCATCGCCGCCCTCCCGCACCCGCACGAAGACCACGTCCAGCAGGGTCGGGTCCACCGCCGGCTCCACGAGCGCCTCCACGGCCAGGCCCGTCGCGTCCGGCCGCAGCCCGATGACCGTGCCGATGGGCAGGCCCGCGGGGTAGACGCCCCCCGCACCGACGCTGACCACCTGCTGGCCGGTCGGCAGGAAGGCCTCCTTCTCCACGTACCGCAGCAGGAGGGGGCGCGGCGCGTAAAGGAGCGTCTCGCCGGGACCGGCGCCCAGATCCTCGCCGCCGTCGCCCTGCAGGATGCCGCGCGCGACGCCCGGGACGGCGGCGGCCACGCGGTTGGCGGGGTCGGAAAGCAGGATGACCTGGCAGGTGTGGGCGGTGACCCCGGGGGCGACGCGCCCCACGAGCCCCTCGGGCGCCACGACGGCCGCGCCCGGCTCCACCCCCTGCGCGCGCCCCACGCCCAGCGTCAGCCGGGGCCAGACGCCCAGCCCGCCGCCGTGGTCGAGCACCGGCGCGGCCACATGGCGCGCGGGCTGGGCGGCCTCCCACCCCAGGGCCCCGCGCAGGGCGGCGTTCTCACGGGCCAGGCGCTCGCCCTCGGCCAGCATCACGCGCAGGCGTTCGATCTCCTCGGCCGCGGCGTCGCGCGCCGGGCCGTCGCAGAGGCCGCGCCAGGCCGCGCCGAGGCGGGAGGCGACCTGCCCCGCGGCCCACCCCGAGGCGCGGCGGAAGGGCCAGACGGCCTCGGCGCAGAGTTCCCGCGCCGCGCCGTTCCACCACAGGAACAGCCCCGCGGCAAGGATCGGCAACACCCACAGCGACGTCCGGCGCATGGCTTAGGCGCGCGCCGCGCTCAGTGGCGGTGGACGATGTGCTCTTTGTAAAAATCGAGTTCGTCGAGGACGCGCCCAGTGCCGTTGGCCACGCCCGAGAGCGGGTCGTCGGCCACGATCACCGGCAGGCCCGTCTGCGCCGCGATGAGGCGGTCGAGCCCGCGCAGGAGCGCCGAGCCGCCGGAGAGGACGATGCCGCGGTCGACCAGGTCGCTGGCGAGCTCGGGCTTGGCCTCGTTGAGGATGTTGCGGATGGCGTCGACGATGCTGGTGACGGGGTCTTTGAGCGCCTCGCGGATTTCCTCGGAGGTCACGCGCAGGGTCTTGGGCAGGCCGGCCACCAGGTCGCGCCCGCGCACCTCCATGCTCATCTCCTCGTCCAGCGGGTAGGCCGAGCCGATGGAGACCTTGATGTCCTCGGCCATGCGCTCGCCGATGAGCAGGTTGTAGACGCGGCGCATATACTGCACGATGCACTCGTCCATCGTGTCGCCGCCCACGCGCACGCTCTTGGCCTGGACGATGCCGGCCAGGGAGATGAGGGCCACCTCGCACGTGCCGCCGCCGATGTCCACGATCAGGTTGCCGGCGGGCTCCTCCACGGGCAGGCCCACGCCGATGGCCGCGGCCATCGGCTCCTCGATGAGCGTCACGTCGCGCGCGCCGGCGTGCTTGGCGGCCTCCTCCACGGCGCGCCACTCCACCTCGGTGATCTCCGAGGGGACGGCGACGACGACGCGGGGGCGCACCAGCTTGTGCCCGCGCGCCTTGGCGATGAAGTAGCGGATCATCGCCTCGGTGATGTCGAAGTCCGCGATCACGCCGCTCTTCATCGGCCGCACGGCCACGATGTTCCCGGGCGTGCGCCCGAGCATCCGCTTGGCTTCCGCGCCCACGGCCAAAATCTTCTTCGTGCCCTGCTGCATGGCCACGACCGAAGGCTCGCGGATGACCACGCCCTGGCCTTTGATGAAGACCAACGTGTTCGCCGTGCCCAAGTCGATGCCAATGTCGCACGACAGGGCGTCCATCACCCTCCTGAAGAGTTTCAGCATAAGCGCTCCTTCGATCCGTATTCCTCCATACAATAACAAACCCCCACGCCCATACGCAACTTTTGAGCCCGCGCACGCCCTTGGGGGAAGATCACAGAGACCACAGAGGACACACGGGGGAACACAGAGACGCACGACGCAGGGGAAATCACAAAAGACACAAAGGGGAGGAAGGGGGAGAACGGAAAACGGGGAACGGAGGGCAAGGGGCGCGGCCCCTTGAACCCCGGCAGGGGGAAGCTCCCCCTGCACCCGCGGCACGTCCGCCGGACGTGCCAGCGCCCGCCAAGCGGGCGACGGGCGAGCTGTCCCAGCTGTCCCAGTGGTCTCAGTGGTCCCAGACAGCGTCGCCAGCCCACGCCGTGCTGGGACCACTGGGACTTCTGGGACGACTGGGACACGCCCCTGCGGGGCGACCAAAAAACTTTGTGTCCTTTGTGGTTCTTTGCGCCCATTGTGGTAGCCCGCGCGGCGTGAATACCCGCCCGTCGCCCCGTCAGGGGCGCTCTCCGTTTTCCGTTCTCCGTTCTCCTCTTTGCACCCCTTTGTGCCCATTGTGGTGCCCGCGCGGCGGCCCGCGGGCGGGACTGACAAAATAAAGCTTGCCCCCCCCCCGTAGGTTATGTTATGCTTCTGGTGTTTTCGGGCATTCCCGAAGAGAGAAAGGAATCCACTCATGAAGAAAGCCTTGCTTGCATTCTCCCTCCTTGCCGCCGGCCTCGCCAGCGCCGTGACGGTCAATTGGACTGGCGCGAGCTCCCAGGAGCTCAAGGATGTCGATTATTCCAAGGACATCACCGTCACCTATACGTATACGCTCGCCTCGCAGTCCTCCTCCCGGCAAAACTTCTTCTGGCTCGGTTTCAACGGCTCCAGCTCGTACACCGAGAACAACGCGCTGGAGTTCCGCCACGCGCCCGCGTTCGACAGCAACACGAGCAACGCGAACCTCATCTCCTTCGCGGACTCCTCCAGTTCTGAGCGAGTCAGTCTCGCCGGCGCACTTGGCAGCACGGGCACCGAGCGGACGCTTACGTTTGTCTTCAACGTCGAGAAGCAGACCTGCACCATCACCTTCCAAGATGCCAGCATGGCCCAACAAACCGCCACGCTGACCCTCAAGGATTACCCCACAAGCAACTCCATCTGGGTCACGACCTTCTCGCCTGACACGTTGACGAGCTCGTCCATCACTGTGACGTATTCCGACGTCCCGGAGCCGACGGCGCTGGCGTTGCTGGCGCTGGGCGTGGCGGGGGTGGCGCTCCGCCGCCGCGCGGCGTGAATGAGGGCGAGAGACAAAAAAAGGCCCCAGGCGTGTGCCTGGGGCCTTTTTGATGGGTTGGCTCGGGAGCCGGGGTGCCGCCCGCCGCGCGGGCGCGGGACTGTCCGCCCGAGGGGAAACCGTGCCCGCCGCGCGTCTTCGCCGCGCCCTGAGCCAGGGGCTCACGCGTTGCGGACCATGCCGGTTTGGCGGGCGTAGTTGAAGAGGCCGCCTGCGGCGATGACGGGGGCGACGGCGTCGGCGGCGGCGAGGGGGAAGACCTTGCCGTCGGAGAGGCGGGTGAGGGTGCCGGAGGCGAGGTCGAGGGTGGCTTCGTCGCCGGTCTTGAACTCGGCGGTGAGGGGTTGGGGGGTTTCGAGGGGGAAGACTTCGCCGGAGGCGACGGCGTTTCGGAAGTAGATGCGGGCGTAGCTTTCGGCGACGACGGCTTTGCAGCCTGCGGCGCCGATGGCGATGGGGGCGTGTTCGCGGGAGGAGCCGCAGCCGAAGTTCTTGCCGGCGACAATGATGGCGTAGGGGGTGGAGCCGTCGGGGTTGGAGGAGAAGACGGGGTAGGTGTCTGGGAGGCCGGCGAGGGCGTGGGAGCCGAGCTTGCGGTATTCCTCGGGGATGGTGGGGACGAGGTTGAGGTACATGGTGGGGATGATGAGGTCGGTGTCGATGTTGTCGCCCAGGACGTAGACCTTGCCGGTGACCTTGAAGTCGGAGACGGGTTTGGCGTGGGCGGCGGGGGGGATGGCGTTGGGGTGGCCGTCTTGTTTGGCGGGGGGGGTGCGGGGGGGCTCGGGGCGGTCGAGGCCGAGGATGGCCCAGGGGCTTTCGATGTGGCCGGCGACGGCGGTGGCGGCGGCGGTGGCGGGGGAGGCGAGGTAGATGGGGGCGTCCTTGGAGCCCATGCGGCCGATGAAGTTGCGGTTGGTGGTGGAGACGACGACCTCGGAGCCCTTGGTGCGAGCGTAGGTGTCGACGGGGCCGCCGAGGCAGGCGCCGCAGCTGGGGCGTTGGATGGGCTCGCAGCCGGCGTTGACGAAGATCTGCTCGAGGGTCTGGCCGTCGATGGTGAGGGTGGTGAGGTCCCGCATGACCTGGCAGGTGGCGGGGACGAGGCAGGTGCGGACGGCGACCTTGCGGCCTTTGAGGACCTTGGCGGCCCAGAGGAAGTCCTCGGTCTTGCCGCCGGTGCAGGAGCCGATGTAGACTTGGTCGACCTTGACGCCGCGGCAGGCGGAGGCGGGGGCGTAGTTTTCGGGGAGGTGGGGTTTGGCGACGCAGGGGACGAAGGTGGAGACGTCGTAGGTGTAGGTGGCGAGGACGGGGGCGTCGGGGTCGCCGTCGAGGAGCGCGATGTCCTGCTCGCCGGAGTGGGCGCGGACGTAGTCGAGGGTCTTGGCGTCCGGGGGGACGATGCCGCTTTTGGCGCCGGCCTCGACGGCCATGTTGCAGAGGGTCATGCGTTCCTCGACGCTCATCTCGTCGATGGCCTGGCCGCGGAACTCCATGGCGCAGTAAGTGGCGCCGTCGACGCCGATGTCGCCGATGATGCGCAGGATGACGTCCTTGGCGGTGACGTAGGGGGGGAGGTGGCCGTTGAGGATGAAGCGGAGGGTGTGGGGGACTTTGACGAGGAGCTTGCCGGTGCCCATGACGAAGCCGGCGTCGGTGTTGCCGATGCCGGTGGCGAAGGCGCCGAGGGCGCCGTGGGTGCAGGTGTGCGAGTCGGTGCCGAAGATGACCATGCCGGGGCGGACGTGGCCTTTCTCGGGGAGGCCGACGTGGCAGACGCCGACGTAGCCGGGGGTGCCGGGGTCGTAGAAGTGGGGGAGGCCCTGCTCCTTGACGAAGGCGCGGTCGATGTCGATGTTGCGGTGGGCCTTCTCGTCTTTGGTGTGGATGTAGTGGTCGGGCATGATGACGATGCCGTCTTTGGAGAAGACCTTGGCCTCGTCGCCGAACTCGCGCTTGAAGACGCCGATGGTGCCGGGGCCGCAGACGTCGTGCGTCAGGAGGATGTCGGCCTTGACCCAGACGGATTCGCCGGGGGCGACGGAGGCTTTGCCCGCGGCGCGGGCGAGGATTTTCTCGGTGATGGTCATCATGGCGGGTTCCTTCTCAAAAGTGTTGGGGCATTGTACCACAATCGGGGGCGGGCTTCCGCCGCGGGTTCGGCCGGGGGGCCGCGCGGGTACAAAAAAAGGCCGCCCGTGCGGGCGGCCTGGGGTCAGTCCTTTTTGGCGGCGTGGAGGCGCTGCATCCGCTCGCCGATGTCCTGGAAGCCGATGTCGGCGGCGTAGACGTCTTTGTAGTAGTCGAAGGCCTTGTCGAGGTCGCCGGCCTCCTCGGCGATTTGGCCGAGGGTGTAGACGACGCGCTTCTTGAGGTCGTCCATGGTGGGGAGCTGGCTGTTGGCGGCGTCGAGCTGCATGACGGCCATGTCGGGCTGGCCTTTGGCCTTGAAGCAGCAGGCGAGGTGGTAGAGGGCCTCGAGGCGGTGCTTGGGGCTCTTCTGGGCGAGCTGGAACTGCTGGATGGCGTCGTCGTAGGCCTCGTTGTCGTAGTACATGACGCCGAGCTCGTAGCGCAGGCCCAGGTCGTTGGGGTAGGCCTCGACGCGGCGGAGGAGGTCGTCGAAGGCGAACTGGGCCTTTTCGACCGCCTTGTCGTAGGCCTCGTCGTCCTTGCCCTGGGCCTTGAGGGCCTCGATCTCGGCCTCGTAGGCCTTGATCTTGGTGTCGGCCCAGTTGCGGTCGAGCTCGGGGTCGGAGGGGTTGATCTTCTTGGCGTCGGCGAAGGTCGCGAGGGCCTCGTCGAAGCGTTTGTTCTGGATGTAGACGCGGGCGAGGGCGCGGTAGTAGTTGACGTTCTTGGGTTCCTTGGCGATTTTGGCCTTGGCCTCCGCGATGACGGCCTCGGCGTCGTCGCCGGTGACCTGGGCCTTGGCCTCGCGGTCGAGCTTGGCGGCGAGCTCCTTGTCGCGGATGAGGGCCTGGAAGCCGCCGCGCTTGCCGGCGTTCTCCTCCCAGCCGCCGGCGGTCATGGTGTCGCGGGCCATGGCGTCCTTGAGGAGCTTCTGGATGGTGAGGTCGGAGGGCTTGGCCTGGGCGGCCTTCTGGAAGCAGTCGCGGGCGCGGCCGTAGACGCCGGCCTGCATGTAGGTCTTGCCGAGGCGGAGCATGAGCTCCATATCGTTGGGGAAGGAGGAGGAGAGGGCCTCCATGGCCGAGAGCATGGCCTCGGGGTGGTTGGTGCGCTGGGCGACGTCGAAGTAGAGCTCGTTGAGCTTGGGGGAAAGGGGGTTGGCGTCGAGGGCCTCCTCGGCGAGGGCGAGGGCCTCCTCGGGCTGGTTTTTCTTGATGAGGGCCTGCGCCTTGCCCATCTTCATCTGGGCGCCCATCTCGGCGAAGGCCGCGCCGAGGCCGCCCTTCTTCTTGGCGGCGAAATGGCGCACGCGCGCTTCGTGGAACTGGCGCCGGATGCCCTCGTCGAAGGGGTTGAGCGCCAGGGCCTGGCGATAAAGCGAGAGCGCCACGTCCAGCGCGCCGCGCTCGGCCGCCTGCGTCGCCTTCGCCTGGAAGTTCTGGGACTTGATCTTCTTCTGCAAATCCGCCATGCTCTCTGCCATAGAGGGCTCCTTTCAGTATGCTTGCGGAAGCATTATGCCAAACGCCCGCGCAAATGACAAATCACAGGCACCGCTCCGCCAGCCAGACGGCCAGCGAGCCCGCCGCCGCGCAGAGCAGGAGGCTCCGCCCGCGGTAGGCCAGGAACCCCGCCGCCGCCAGCCCCGCCGCGCCTGAGAGCGGGTGCTGGGCGGAGACGATCGCCGCCGGCACCGTCATCGCGGCGAGCGTCGCGTACGGCACGTAGTGCAGGAACGAGCGGAAGAAACGGTTGCGGATCTCCCGGCGCAGGAGCACCAGGGGCAGCGCGCGGATCGCGTACGTCACCGCCGCCATCACCGCGATGTACGGCCACGCCTCAGCCATCGCGCCCCTCCCCCACGGGGCACAGGAGAGCCGCCGCGCCGGCCGCCGCCACCGTCGCCAGCACCACGCGCATCCCCTCGGAAAGCGCCGAGAGCCCCGGCGCGAAAAAGGCCCCCGCGGAGAGCGCGGCCGCCGCGAGCGAGACGCCCAGGACGCGGCGGTCCGCCTTCGCCGCCGGCACGACGATCGCCACGAACATCGCGTAGAGCGCCATCGACAGCGCGTTCGTCGCCGAGCCCGGCAGGGCGCTCCCGGCCAGCACGCCCAGCACCGAGCCTCCCGCCCACCCCGGCCATGAGACGGCGATGAGCCCGTAGGAATACGCCGGGCGCAGGCTCCCGCGCGCCGCCGCGCTCACCGCGAAGATCTCGTCCGTCACCCCAAAGGCGATGAGCCACCGGTGCCAAAAGGGCGTCCCCGCCGCCAGCTTCTGCGAGAGCGCGCACGACATCAGGCAATAGCGCAGGTTGATCACCAGCTGCGTCAGCGCCATCGCCGCCAGCGACGCCCCCGCCTGGATGAGCGAAAGCCCGGCGAACTGCCCCGCGCTCGTCAGGTTGCTCCCCGACAGCGCGAACGTCTCCCACGCGCCCAGCCCCACCGCCCGCGCCTGGATGCCGAAGGCGAAGCTCACCGCGAAATAGCCCGCCCCGATGGGCAGGCCGTCGCGCACGCCGCGCAGGAACAGGGCCCACGCGTGCACCCTGCGCCGTCCGTCTCCGCGGGAAGGCGCGGTCATCGGCAGGCCTCAAGGTCGGCCCGGATCTGGGCGCGCAGGGCGTCCGGCGTGGGGAACCGCCGCTCGGGGCGGACGCGGGGCGAATCGAAGGAAAGGGTCAGGTTCGCGCCGTACAGGTCAAGCCCCGCGCCCAGGAGGTGGGCCTCGAAAAGCGGCTCGGGCTCGCCCTTGACGCTCGGGGCCACGCCGAAGTTCACGAGCGCGGGCCAGGAGACCTCGTGGAGGATGGCCTCGGCGCGGTAGACGCCGCGCGCCAGGGGCGCCATGCGCTCGCCGGCGCGCCCGGCGTAGGCCAGGTTCGCCGTCGGCACGCCGAAGGTGGGGCCGGCCAGCCCGCGCCCGCGCACGACCCGCCCGGTGAAGGCCCACGGGCGCCCGAGCATCGCCGCGGCGGCGTCGAGCCGCCCCTCGGCCAGGGCCGCGCGGACACGGGTGGAGGAGATGCGCCCGCCCTCCCATCGGGCGTAGGGGACGACGTGGACGTCAAGGCCGCGCGCGCGGAGGAAGCCGGGCGTGCCCTCGGCCCCCGCCCCGAAGCGCCAATCCTCGCCGCAGAAGACGGACGCGCCGCGCAGAAGCCGCGCGAAGGCCTCGGCGGGGAGCGCGGCGAAGGCCGCGTCGAAGGGCTGGACGATGACGTGCACCCCCGGCACGCAGAGGCGGAGCTGGCGGAGGATGGCCTCGCGGTCCATCAGCAGGCCGGGCTGGCGCGCGGGGTCGAGGAACGCGAGGGGCGAGCCGGCGAAGGTGAGCACCCAGGCGGGACGGCCCGCGGCGGCGGCGAAGGCGGCCATCTCGCGCAGGAGGGCGCGGTGGCCCAGGTGGACGCCGTCGAAGGTGCCGACGGCGACGGCCGCGCCGGGGGGGAGGGCGTCTAGCGGCTCGGTGGGGGCGGGTTCCATCAGAAGGCGCCGGAGAGGTAGGCCGAGCAGGGGATGACGCGCGCCTCGATCTCGGCGCGGGGCATCTCGAGCAGGTCGGCGAAGGGGGTGGCGCGCTCAAGCGTCACCTTGCCCGAGGCGGTGCGCCGCAGGGCGCAGAGGTGGGCGCCACAGCCGAGCGCCGCGCCCAGGTCGTTGGCCAGGGTGCGGACGTAGGTGCCTTTGGAGCAGCGCACCTCGAAGTCGGCCTCGGCCTTCTCGGGGGCGGGGCGGAAGGCGGTGACCTTGAAGGCGTAGATGTGGACGAAGCGCTCCTCGCGCTCGCATTCCTCGCCGCGGACGGCCAGCTTGTAGAGCGGCTGCCCGGCGATCTTGACGGCGGAGTACATGGGGGGCTTCTGGAAGAGGTCGCCCACGAAGTCCCTGGCGATGGCGGCCTCGACGGCGGCCTGCGTGAGGCCGTCGGTGGGGGCCTCGGAGACGACGTCGCCAAGGCGGTCCTGGGTGGTGGTAGCGACGCCGAAGCGGATGGTGCCGCGGTAGGTCTTGTCGCCGCCCATGACGCGGTCGGAGATCTTGGTGCCCTTGCCCAGGAGGATGAGGAGGAGCCCGGTGGCGTCGGGGTCGAGCGTGCCGCCGTGGCCGACCTTGGCGAAGCCGAACTTGCGGCGGAGCGTCGTCACGATGACGTGCGAGGGCATCCCCGCGGGCTTGTCCACCGGGAGGATGCCGTCGGGGTCCGGGAAGACGTCCTTCACGGGGCCGCCCCTTCCTCGCCGGCGGGCGGGGGCAGGTGGTTGAGGATGTCGAGCACGCGGTCGCCCTTGGCGATGCCCACGTCGAGGCGGAAGCGGAGGTGCGGGGTGAAGCGCAGCGTGAGGTTCCGGTTGATGAGCGCCTGGATCTCCTTGGCGTGCTTGGAGAGGCGCCGGAGGTACTTGGGGTGCTCCTCGGCGTCGCGGATGGAGACCCAGACGGTGGCGTCGCGCAGGTTCGGCGCGCACGAGACCTTGGTCACCGTGACGCCGGCGACGTCGATCTCGGCGTCGGATTGCAGCACGCGGTAAAGGTCGTCCGCGATCTCGCGCAGCAGCAGGGCGTTCACGCGCTCCAGGCGATTGACGGGCATGGGGGCCTCCTCAGAGCGTCTTGGGCAGCTCTTCCATCTCGTAGCACTCGACGATGTCGCCTTCCTGGAAGCCCTCGAAGGCGCCGAAGCCCAGGCCGCACTCCTGCGCGGGGGCGATCTCCTTGACGTCGTCCTTGAAGTGCTTCATGGTGGCGATGGGGCCGTCGTAGAGCTGGTGCTTGCCGCGGAAGATGCGGAACTTGCCCTTGAAGCGCAACGTGCCGTCGAGCATCTGGCAGCCGGCGATCTTGCCCAGCTTGCTGATGTCGAAGACCTGGCGCACCTCGGCGTGGCCGCGGACGACCTCCTTGTACTCCGGCGGGATCAGCTCGAGCATGCAGCGCTTGACGTGCTCGATCAGCTCGTAGATGATGCGGAAGGTGTTGATGCGCACGCCGTTCTGGCGGGCCATCGACTGCACGCCCGGCTCGCAGTTCACGCCGAAGCCGACGATGAGCGCGCCCTTCGCGCGCTGCACGTCCGCCGCCGTCACCGAGCCGACGCCGGAGTAAAGCACCTTCAGCGTCACCTTCTGGCTCTCGATGCCCTTGAGGCACTCGACCACGGCCTCGGCCGTACCCTGCGTGTCGCCCTTGACGATGACGTCGAGCTGCGCCTTCTCGCCGCCGGCCAGGATCTTCGTCCAATCGGCCATGGCCGAGCTCTGCGCCGCGGAGAGCGTCTCGAGCTTGTTCTGCTCGGCGGTCTTCTCGGCCAGCTCGCGGGCGCGCTTCTCGTTGAGCATCACGCGGAACTCGGAGCCCGCCTCCGGCACGCCGGAGAGGCCCGTGCACTTGACGGCGATGGAAGGCCCGGCGCTCTTCACCGGCTTGCCGCGCTCGTCGATCAGCGAACGCACCTTGCCGTAATACTCGCCGCAGAGCACCACGTCGCCCACATGCAGCGTACCGCCCTGCACCAGCAGCGTCGCCGTCGGCCCCAGCCCCTGCTCGAGCTGGGACTCGATGACCGCGCCGTTCGCGCGGCGGTCGGGGTTCGCCTGCAGCTCCAGCACGTCGGCCTGCAGCAGGATCGTCTCGAGCAGGTCCTCGACGCCCTGGCCCGTGGTGCCGGAGACCTCGCAGCACTCGATGTCGCCGCCCCACGTGCTGGGCGTGAGCCCCTCGGCCTGGAGCATCTGGTAGACGCGCATGGGGTTGGCCTCGGGCTTGTCGCACTTCGTCACGGCCACCAGCATCTGCACCCCGGCGTTGCGGGCGTGCTTGATGGCCTCGCGCGTCTGGGGCATCACGCCGTCGTCGGCCGCCACGATGATGACGGCGATGTCGGTGATGTTCGCCCCGCGGGCGCGCATCGACTCGAACGCCGCGTGGCCGGGCGTGTCCACGAAGGTGATGAGGCGCTTGTTCCCCGCGTCGTCGGTCTGGTCCACCTGGATGGTGTAGGCCGCGATGTGCTGGGTGATGCCGCCGGCCTCGCCCGCCGCCACGTGCGTATGGCGGATGTAGTCCATCAGCGTCGTCTTGCCGTGGTCGACGTGCCCCAGGAAGGTCACCACCGGCGGCCGCGGCTTGAGATCCTCGGGCTTGTCCTCCGGGATCTCGTCGTCGGCGTCCTCGCTCTTCAGCTGCGGCTTGCGGTCGGCCGAGCGCTTGCTGCGCTCCTCCACCTCCACCGTGAAGCCCCGGGCCTCGGCCACCTTCTGGATGATGCCCGGCTCGAGCGTCTGGTTGATGGAAGCAAGCACGTTCAGGCCCATCAGGGCCACGATCAGTTCGTTCGGGCGCATCCCCAGCAACTCGGCCAGATCCTTGACGATCATCGGCCCGTGGATCTGCAACGTCCGCCCCTCGATGACGGCGGCGGGGGCCTGCGCGGCGCGCGGCGCGGGCGTGCGGCCCTTCGGCGCGGGCAGGTCGCGGCGGCCCTTGCGGTCGTCGCGCGCGGCGCGGGCGGGGCGCTCGCCCTTCGCGGGCGCGGGCTTCGGCGGGCGCGTCGGCGAAAGCCCCAGCGAAACGGGCCGGGCCTCGACAGGCTTGGTCGGCGCCAGGGTCGCGCGGATGGGGGCCGCCGCCGGCTTGGTCGGCGTCAGGGTCGGCCGGGTGGGCGTCAGCGTCGGCCGGGCGGGCGCGGGTTTGGGCGCGGCCTTCGGCGGCTCCGGAACGGCCTTGGCCGGCTCCGGCGCGGGGGCCTCGGGTGCGGCCTTCGGCGGCTCCGGCGTGGGAGCCTCGGGCGCGGGTTTGGGGACCTCCGCCGCGGGCTTGGCCGGCTCCGGCGCGGGGGGCTCTGCCCTGGGCGCTTCCGCCACGGGCCTCGGCGGCTCAGGCGCGGGCACGGGCTTGGAAGCCTCCGGCGCGGGGCGGCCTTTGGCGATGGCCTCGGCCTCCAGCGCCTTTTGGCGGTGGGCCTCGACGGCCTCGCGGTTGCGGGCGGATTCTTCCCTGCGCGCGGCCTCGGCCTTGGCGCGGCGGGCCTTGCGGGCGGCCTCGTAGTCGGCCACGAGGCGCTCCTTGGCGGCGGCATCAAGCCCCTGGGCCCAGGCGCGCAGGGCCTCGGCCTCGTCCGCCTCGAGGGCGGAGAGGGTGGAGGAGACCTCCAGGCCCAGGCGCTTGGCCTGCGCCAGGGCGATGCCGGCGGGCAGGCCGGCCGTTTTGGCGAAATCGGAAACCCTCGTCATACGCTTACACCTCCTTCGCGTCCACGATGGCCTGCGCGTGGCCGTAAATGTCTGCGACGGTCGCCTCGTCCAGCCCCGTGGCCACCTGGAAGTAGGCCTGCTCGGCCTCCAGGATGCCCTCGGGCGAATGGAAGCCCACGTCCACCAGGCGCTCGGCCACGGCGTGGGTCACCTCAAGCTGTCCGGCCAGGCTGTGGACCATCTCGTCGCGCTTGCTCTCAAAGGTCTGCTCGTCGTCGAGCGCGCCGAGCGCCACGGGGGCGTCGGCGTCGATGGAGATCTTCCAGCCGGTGAGCTTGCTGGCCAGGCGCACGTTCTGGCCGGCGCGGCCGATGGCCAGCGAGAGCTTGTCCGCCGGCACCGTCGCGTGGATGGCGTGGGCCTCCTCGTCCACCGTCAGCGTCGTGGGCTCGGCGGGCTTGAGGGCCTCGCGGGCGTAGAGCTCGGGGTCGTCGCTGTAGCGCACGATGTCCAGCTTCTCGTTGTTCAGCTCGCGCACGATGTTCTTGACGCGCGAGCCGCGGAAGCCCACGCAGGCGCCCACCGGCTCCACCGAGGGGTCCAGGCTCCGCACCGCCACCTTCGAGCGCCGCCCGGGGTCGCGCGCCACGCCCACCACCTCGACCACCCCGTCGGCCACCTCGGCCACCTCCAGGCGGAAGAGCGCCTTCACGAACTCGGGGCAGGCGCGGGAGAGGGTGATGGCCGGGCCCGAGCTTTCGTTCTGCACGCGCAGCACGTAGGCGCGCACCACGTCGCCGGTGTTGTAGTCCTCGCCGGGCAGGCGCTCCTTCGCCGGCAGCACCGCCTCGGTCTTCCCCAGCTCCACGTAGACGTCCTTGCGGGCCATCAGCTTCACCGTCCCGGTGACGATGTCGCCCACGCGGTCCTTGTAGGCGTTGTAGACGTTCGAGCGCGCCGCGTCGCGGATCTTCTGCATGATGGTCTGCTTCGCGGTCTGCGCCGCGATGCGCCCCAGGCGCGCCGCCGGGAAGGGCACCTTCACCGTGTCGCCGTCCTTCGCCCCGGGGTCGAAGCGCCGCGCCTGCGCCACCGTCAGGATCCCGGGCCCGTGCTCGCTGTCCGAGACGGGGTAGATGTCCCACGCCTGGATCTCCAGCGTCTTGCGGTCGATCCGCACCGTGAAATCCGCCGACACCTTCGTGTTCTTGCGCGCGGCCTGCTCCACCGCGCCCTCGATGGCCTGCAAAATCGTCTCCCGGTCCACCCCGCGCTCGCGCTCCAGGTACCCGATCACCGCCGCGAACTCCGCATTCGTCGCCATCGCGCAACTCCTTTTCCTTTGCCAAAAGAGCGCAGGCTCCCGCCCACGCTCCCTACTTCAGATAGAAAACACACGCACAATACCACAAATCCCCCACCCTGTCAACCCTCCCCCGGCCCGGCGGGACGCGAAAAGGGCCGGCGTCCGCCGGCCCCCTGGAAAATGGTAGGGGTGCACGGGCTTGAACCGTGGACCCAGTGATTAAGAGTCACTTGCTCTACCAACTGAGCTACACCCCCAAAAGGATGGAGCGAACTAAGGGACTCGAACCCTCAACCTCCACCTTGGCAAGGTGGAGCTCTGCCAATTGAGCTAAGTTCGCCTCACTGGCGTTTTTGGGCGCTTCCATCCTCGGATGGTAGGGGTGCACGGGCTTGAACCGTGGACCCAGTGATTAAGAGTCACTTGCTCTACCAACTGAGCTACACCCCCAAAAGGATGGAGCGAACTAAGGGACTCGAACCCTCAACCTCCACCTTGGCAAGGTGGAGCTCTGCCAATTGAGCTAAGTTCGCACGCTCAAAAACGTCCCAAATGATACCAAACCCTTTTCCCGAGCGCAAGCCTTTTTTTGAGAAAAATCGCAAGGCGGCCAAACGGGCGCGCAAAGGGCGCCTCAGGCCTGGCCGGCGCGGGCCCTGACCCAGGCGTGGAGGGGGGCGAGGGCGGCGCGCCAGGCGGCGGGATCCTCGCGGAGGGCGAGGAACTGGGCGTAGAGGGCCAGGAAGGCGTCAAGGTAAAAGGCGGCGCGGTCGAGGCGCTCGTCGACGCCAAGTTTGCGCCTGGGCTCCGGCGCGGCGGGCTGCCGCCCCGGGGCGTTGAGGGAGGGGAGGCCCTGGAGGGCGTCGGGCTCGGCGCCCGGGGCGGGGGCGGCGTCGCCCTTGGGCTCGACGACCTTGAGGGAGCGGAAGGCGAAGTCCTGCGCGTCGACGGTGGCGGTGACGACCCAGTCGGCGCGGGTGAGGGTGAGCTTGGCGCGGCGGAGGCGCTTGCCGTTCCAGAGGGCGGTGCCGAGCTCGGGGGTGTCGAGGGGGGTGCCGTTGCGCAGGAGGGTCTCGTGGCAGCCGGGGGCGTCGTCGGCGGAGAAGGTGAGGGGGCCCTCGAACAGGAGGCCGCAGCGCTGGCCCTCAAGGTCGAAGACGGCGCTCTCCTTTTCCCAGCGGTGGAAGAGCCAGGTGAGGAACTCCTCGCCGAGGACGGGCTGGGCGGGGGGCTGGACGGCGGGGTTCGGGGTGAGGGGCAGGGGCTCGAGGGCGTTGGCGTCGAGGCCCCGGAGGCGGTAGGCGGCGGACTCGGGGCAGCAGAGGACGGGCATGACGCCGGTGGTCTCGCGGAAGAAGGGGCAGAGCAGCTGGAGGGCGTTGTCGGAGAGGGCGGTGGACAGGAGGCGGCGGCGGGGGAGGTCGATGGCGCACTCCATGGAGGCGAAGGCCGGCTGGGCGTCGCGGAGGAGGGCCTCGGTGACGCGCTCGCGGACCTCGGTCTTGGCGGCGCGGGGGAGGATCTCGACGTCGCGGGCGCGGCGCTCGACCTCGAGCTCGGCGAGGAGGGTGGCGCGGAGGTAGCTGGGGGGCACCGCCTTGCGGGCGGTGACGTGGGCGAACCACAGCCAGTCGCCGCGCCAGCAGTGGGCCTCGGTGAGATCCTGGTCAAGGGCGTGGAGGGGGCCGGCCCAGCCGTGGAGGGGCTGGTCGCCGGTGAGGGTCTTGAGGGGCGGGAGGGGGCGCGCGGCGAAGGCCTCGACGTCGCCGGGGACGAAGTCCCTGGAGAGGTAGAAGGCGTGGAAGGAAAGGGAGCCGGATTCAAAGCCCATGGGTCTGTCACTCCGTTTCTTGGACGAGACGCTCGCGCAGGCGGACAAGCCAGATGGTGAGTTCGTAAAGGACGCACATCGGGACGGCCATGACTATCTGGGAGAGGACGTCCGGCGGCGTAAGGAACATGGCGACGACGAAGATGAGGATGATGGCCAGGCCGCGGTGGCGGCGGAGCGCGGCGGAGCTGACGATGCCAAGCCAGCCGAGGGCCAGCAGGATGAGGGGGAACTGGAAGGCCAGCCCGAAGGCAAGCAGGATCTTGAGGACGATGGAAACGTAGTTGTTGGCCTCAAGGATGGTGGTGGGGACGTTCATCCAGCCGTTGAAGGCGATGAGCATCCGCAGCGCCAGGCGCAGGGTGAAGCCGTAGCAAAGCCAGACGCCGCCGACGAAGAGCGCCAGCCCCGCGCCGAGCGTGAAGAGGATCAGGTTACGCTCGTGTCGGCGCAGCCCGGGGAAGACGAAGCGGGCCACGAAGTAGAAGATCGCCGGCAGGGCAAGGATGGTGCCGCCCCACAGCAGGGTGGACATGAAGATGTTGAAGCCCGCGCCGACCTCCAGCCCCTGGACGGTGACCTGCCCCTCGAGCCCGGCCTGGCGGAGCGGCCACTGGAGCGCCTTCATCACCCACGGCGCGAAGGGCGCGATGAGCAGCATGGCGGCCACCCACGAAAGCGCGCAACGGATGATGCAGTCGCGCAAATCGATGAAATGCTCGATGAAGGGGCGCGGCGGGTCGAACGCCTCCTCATGGGCGCGATCCTCGGGCGTCTCGGTGAAAAGCCGGCGGAAGGTGCGCGCGGCGCGGCTTTGCCCGGCACTCATGGGCGCGCCTCCGCGGCGGCGGGGTCGGGCTTGGGCCCGGGCGCCCCGGGGGAAGACGGCGCGGGCTCCGGCCCTGCCGCGGCCTCGGGCCCCGGCGGGGGCTCGGGCTCGGCGGGGAGACCGCCGGGGACGGGGGGCGCGCCGAAGGCGTCGTCCGGGGAGGCAGGCGGCGGCGCGCCGAAGGCGGCCTCGGCCTCGGCGACGGCGGCGTCAAGCTTGGCGGCGAGCGCCTCGTCGGAGGGGACGAGGGCGTCAAGGTCGGAGACGGCGGTGTTGAGACGGTCGTCGAGCGCCTGATCCATGGACAGGATCTGGCGCTTGAACTCGTCGCCGGCGCGGCGGGCCACGCCCATCCAGTGGCCAAGCCTGCGGGCGGCCTCCGGGAGGCGGCGCGGCCCCAGGACGATGACCGCGACGAGGAGGATGACGAGTGTCTCGGCGAAGGACATGCGGGGGTCGGGGGGCGCGGGCCGTCAACCCTGGCCGGAGGCCGCGCGGGCGGCGGCCCTGGGCCGAGGGCCCGCGCCGGGGCTCACTTGTACGGGACGAACTCGGCGCGGCGGTTGAGGCGGTAGGCCTCCTCGCCATGGCCGGGGTCGGCGGGCTTCTCCTCGCCGAAGGCGCGGGTCTGGAGGCGCGCGGGGTCGATGCCGTAGGCGGCGATGTAGTCGCGGACGCCGCCGGCGCGCTGCTCGGAGAGGGAGAGGTTGTACTCATTGGAGCCGCGCTCGTCGCAGTGGCCCTCGATGATCATGACGTGGGAGGGATTGTTGAGGAGGTACTGCGCGGCGGCGTCGGCCTTGGCGAGCTCGTCCGGGGGCAGCTCGTAGCTGTCGAAGGTGAAGAGGAGGGGCTGGAGGCCGGAGTCGGTGACGCGGGCGTAGCGATCCTCGAAGTTGCCGGAGGCGCCCTCGGCGAAGGCCCCGACGTTAGGGTCGTTGGGGTCGTAGGCCGCGGCGTTGGGGTCGACGGAGAGGCCGTCGCCGGCGTAGGCGCCGTCGTCGGCGGCGCCGCCGAGGCCGGGGCCGCTCTTGGTGGCGCAGCCCGCGAAGGCGAGGGCGGCGAGGGCAAAGAGACAAATGGGGGTACGCATCGGGTTCTCCTTTGTTGTGGTTAGTTGCTCCAAGCGGGGTTGAGCCAGTCCGCGCCGCCGCCCGAGAAGGGGCTGTAGGGCTCGGCGCCGCCCTCGACCGCGTCGAGCACCCAGACGGAGGCGCGGCGGCCCTGGGTGCGGGAGGTGACGACGTGGCGGCCGTCGGGGGCCCAGGAGGGGGATTCGAACTGCTCGTTGAGGGGGGTCAGGAAGCGGGTGGAGCCTTCGCCGCGGTCGGGGTCGATGAGGGCGATGCGGTAGGGCGCGCCGCGCTTGGTGGCGAAGACGATGCCGCGGGGGCCCCAGTCGGGCTGGACGTTCTCGCCGCCGCGAAGGGTGAGGCGGCGGGATTGACGCGTGGCCACGTCCACCACGTAAAGCTGGGGCGAGCCAGAGCGGTCGGAGACGTAGCAGATGCGCGTGCCGTCGGGCGACCAGGCGGGGCTGGCCTCGGCGGCGAGCCTGGTCTCGGTGAGGCGGGTGAGGGCGCGGGTGCGCGTGTCCATCACGTACAGCTCGGGGTTGCCCTGGTGCGAGAGGATGAGGGCCACCTTGCCGGGGTCCGCAGGGGAGGGCACCGCGCCGGTACTGAGGCCGCGGAAGGAGGCGAGCTTGGCGACGCGGCGGCTCGCGACGTCCGCCACGAAGACGGCGGGGTAGCCCAGGCGGTAGCTGGTGAAATAGATGGAGCGGCCGTCGGGCGACCAGCGGGGGCCGACGATGGGGGCGCCGTCGGCGGTGATGCGGGTGAGGTTGTGCCCGTCGTAGTCGCAGACGTACAGGTCCTCGATGGCCTGGCCGTCGCGCCGCACGCCGGTCTTGGCGACCATGGCGAAGCGGCTTCTGGCGATGCCCTCCTCGCCGGTGGTGGCCTTGACGATGGCGTCGGCCAGCTCATGGGCGTGGCGGCGGGCCTGCGCGGGCGTGGCGGCGGCGCGCGCCCACCCGAAGCGCTTGCCCGGCCAGCCCACCGTGAGGTTCTGCGAGACGCCCTCCGCCCCCGACGCCGTGCCGGAGACGGAGACCTGGCCCCGGCCCTCGGTCAGGCGATACCAGCCGCACCGGAGCAGGTCGTTGCGCAGGGTGGAGACGAAGGCCTGCCCCGCGCTCCCCTCGCCGCGCACCTCGGCCATCGAGAGCGACTGGCGCAGGACGCCCGAGACGTTCACGTCGATGACCGGCCCGGCCGCGTGGGCCATGCCCGCGGCGATTGCCAACAGAATGCCGAAGAATCGCTTCATGGGAATACATGATACCAAATCCGGCGGCGCGCGGCGAGCGGGGGACGGCCTGCGCGCGGTGTGCTACAATAAAGGGAGAAAGGAGCCTGCCATGACGACCGTGACCGTGAAAGGGATGATGTGCGACCATTGCCGCGGGGCCGTGCGGCGCCTGCTTGAGGGCTGCCCGGGCGTGACGCGCGTGGAGCAGGCCGGGCCGGACGCCTTCACCGTGGAGGGCGGCCCCCTGCCCGGGAGCCTCGCCCGGGACCTCGCCGAGCTGGGGTACGAGCTGGCGCCATGACCGCCCCCGCCCGCATCGCCGTCATCGCCAACGGCGCCCCGCCCGAGACCCCGGGCGAGCGGGCGGCGCTGGCCCGTTGCGGCGGGTGCGTCTGCTGCGACCGCCTGCCGCCCGCGGGCGCGCCGCCCCTGTTGCAGGTGGTGGGCGACGGCGACTCCCTGCGCGGGGCCGTCCCGCCGGGGCTCCTCTACCGGGAGAGCGAGCAGGAGACGTGCGACCTGGCCAAGGCCATCCGCTGGTGCCGCCGCCACGCGCCCGACGCCCGGCTCGACTACTTCGCCGTCACGGGCCGGCGCGAGGACCACACGCTCGCCAACCTGGCCCATGTCTACGAGACCGCCGCGCGCGCGGCCGTGCTGACCCGGTCGGGGCGCTTCGACCTCTTCCCGGCGGGGGCGCACACGCTGGCCGTGCGGCCTGGCGGGGCCGTCTCGCTGATCTCCCTGCGCCCCCAGCGCGTCACCGCCCGCGGGCTGGTCTGGCCGGTGGAGGGGCTGGCGCTGGAGACGCTGTGGCGCGCGACGCTCAACCGCGCCGCGGCCCCCACCCTGAGCCTCGCCTGCGAGGCGCCTTTGTTCGTTTACCAACCCTGGAGCGCACCATGAGACTTCTGCTTCTGGCCCTCTTGCCGCTGTTCGCCCTGGCGGGCTGCTCACCCTATTGGTACAAGCACCCGGAGGAGTTCCAGGTGGTGGATTCGCGCCTCAGCTGGCTGCAGATCTACTACCAGGCCGGCCCCGAGGCCCCGCGCGTGCGCTGCGACATGCGCAACGAGGGGCAGATCACCATCCTCGAGGGCAAGTCCGTCACCGTGGGCGACGACTTCAACATCGACTACGCGGCCCCCTCCTTCGGCGACGTGCGCAAGTATTACTACCAGATGGACCCGACCCTCTTCCGCCAGACCCTCCAGCTGCTGGTGGACACCGGGCTCTTCAAGGAAGAGGGCGAGCCCGACGACGACACGCCCCTCTACCCCAAAGTCCTCGTCCGCGCCAACATCAACCACAAAAAGGTTGAGAAGTTCACCTACGACGAGGCCCTCATCAACGAAATCCGCTCCCAGCTCTTCCAGTTCAAGATGTCCGGCCGCCTGAACTGACGGCCGCCGCCGGCGAGACAGCTTGACCCACCGGGGCATACCCGGGACTGGACGCCAAAACGCGGCGGGCACGGCGCCCCTGCACGCCCGCGCCGCCCTACCCTTCAAGACAGACCCGCTGGCCCGGTACCACTGCGCCGCCGGGCGGGCGCGCCGGGCAACGGGATGAGGCGGCCCCGGCAGGCCCATGCGCGCCCCACGCCGGACCGTCACGCGAAAAGGGCGCTTCTTCCCGTGGCCGCCGTGCCCCCGCGTCCCGTCGGCGCCTTCCCAGGCGTCGTCCGCCCGCGCCCCTCCTCCCCGCAAGGCCGCCGCCCGCGCCCATCCCCTTTGGTTCGTCTCCCACCTCCCGCGATGGGATGCGGCCGGCGGGGCCGCCGACCTCCCCGCGCGGGGGACTCGGCGCGCGAAGGCAAAAAAAGAAGAGGCGCGCCGCCGGGCGGGCGCCTCTCCCTGTGCCGTCGATCGCGGGCCGGGCTTACGCCATCTTGGCGATGGCCTGGGCGGTGCGGGATTTCTTGCGGTCGGCGGTGTTGCGCTTGATCACGCCCTTCTTGGCGGCCTTGTCCAGCTTGGAGGCGTAGGCGGAGACGGCGGCGAAGGCGGCGGTCTTGTCGCCGCCGGCGATGGCGGCCTCGACCTTTTTGCGGTAGGTGAGGAGCTCGCTCTTGACGGAGCGGTTGCGCAGGTTGGCCTTAGCGGCGGTCTTCACGCGCTTGGCGGCGCTCTTGATGTTCGGCATGGTCTGATGTCCTTGCGTTGATCGACGAAAAACGGTTCCGGAGACCTTTTGTCCCCAATGTGAAATGAAACAATAGCATATTCGGGCCGCCCATGCAAGCGAAATCGTTCGGCGGCGGTTTTGGCCCCGGCCGGGCGGGGTCAGGCCTCGGCGGCCGCGGGGGAGGCGTGGGCGGGTTTGCGCCCGCCCCGGCGCGTGCGGCGGCGGCGGGCGGCATGGGGGTTGGGGAGGACGCCGTTGGGGGCGAGGCGGGCGTAGAGGGCGTCCCAGGCGGCGAAGTCCGGCAGGGGGGCGGCGGGGTCGAGGGCGGCGATGATGCCGGCGCCCTGGCGGAGGTCCGGGTAGAGGGGGTGGCGGACGAAGCGGCCGTCGGAGGCGGTGCCTTTGGGGGAGAGGCCGAAGCGGTCGCGGTGCTCGATGATGTCGAGGGCGGTCATCCAGACGGCGCGGGGGAGGCGGTATTTGTGGATGATGGGGCCGAAGGCCTGGAGGGCGGCGGCGCGGCAGGCCTGGTGGCGCTCGGCGCGGGCGCGCTTGGGGCTGGTCTCCGGGGCCTGGGGGGCGGTTTTGGCGAGGGTCTCGCGGATCATGGGCCAGTAGAGGGCGACGAAGGCGACGGCGGGGGAGGGCTCGCGCGCGGCGGCGGAGCGGTCGAGCTCGGCGAGGGCGGCCCAGGTTTGGTCGCGATTGGCGCCCGAGGCGCGGAGCCAGGCGTCGAGGGTGGGGAGGAGGGCGCGGAGGACGCCGGTCTCGTGGGCGAGGCGGAGGCAGCGGCGGGTGGCGCCCCGGACGAGGAGGCGCTGGATTTCCTCGCAGAGGCGGGAGGTGGAGGCGTTCTCGAGCTCGGGGGCGTAGCGGCGGATGGCGCGGAGGTCGGCGGGGCAGATGTCGAAGTCGAGCTTGGCGGCGAAGCGGAGGGCGCGCATCATGCGCACGGGGTCTTCGCGGAAGCGGATGTTGGGGTCGCCGATGGCGCGGATGCGGCGGGCCTTGAGGTCGCGAAGGCCGCCAACGTAGTCGATGACGGAGAAGGTGCGGATGTCGTAGAAGAGGCCGTTGACGGTGAAGTCGCGGCGGAGGGCGTCTTCCTCGGGGGTGCCGAAGGTGTTGTCCTCGGCCTGGTAGAGGCCCTGGTCGTCGGGGGCGGCGTTGGGGTCGGGGGCCTTGCGGAAGGTGGCGGTCTCGATGACCTTTTTGCCGAAGACGATGTGGGCGAGGCGGAAGCGCCGGCCGACGAGGAAGCAGTTCCGGAACTCGCGCTTGATTTCGTTGGGGCGGGCGTCGGTGCCGACGTCGAAGTCCTTGGGCTTGCGGCCGAGGAGGAGGTCGCGGACGGAGCCGCCGACGAGGTAGGCCTCGTGGCCGAGTTGGGAGAGGCGGTAGAGGACCTTGAGGGCGTCTGGGTCGATGTCGCGGCGGGAGATGTTGTGCTGGGTTCTGGGGACGATGACGGGTTTGGGCTTTCGGTGGAAGAGGAACATGTCGTTTGGCTTTCGTTGCGGGGGCCTTACCAGGCGTTTTCTTCGGCCTGGCGGCGTTGGCGTTCTGCTTTGACGCTGCGGGTGCGGTCACGTTGGGAGTCGAGGCGCACTTTGTCGTATTTGTCGTTGAGGCGCTGGACTTCCGCGAGGAAGGGGGAGTTGCCGAGCTTTTTCTGGTACTTGAGCTCGTCGGCGACGGCCTTGGAGTAGGCGTTCTTGTCCTTGAACCAGGCGAGGCGGTCGCCGCCGTACCGGGGGTCGTTGGCGTCCGGGATGTTGGTGAAGGCGCCCTGGAAGATGGCGTTGCGGACGTAGAGGGCCCACTCGTTGGTGATCTTCTTCTGGTTCCTGGGGGAGGTGTTGATGGAGAACTGGTTGCGCAGGAGGGCGGTGAGGTCGGCGCCGGCCTGGGTACCGCCGAAGTCGGTGTTGCGGGCGAGGGCGGTGGCGCCGGTGGCGCCGTCGGAGACGGAGACGAAGAAGTTGCCGAAGCCTTCCATGAGGTCGAGGATGCGCGCGGCGTTGCCCTTGCGGGCCTGGGCAAGGCGGAAGACGGCGTCGGTGTTGGCGATGCACGTGAGCATGGCCGAGCGCAGGAGGGCCTCCTGCTGGTCGGCGCTGGCGTTGAGGGCGGGGTCCGCGTTGGCGGTGTAGAGGTCGAGGACGTGCAGGGCCATGCGGGAGTCCTCCCAGTTCCGGAGACCGATGTTCATGGCCTCGCAGAGGCCGATGTGCCAGCGGACGTTGTTGCGCAGGGCATTGTCGCTGTTCTGCGGGGTCATGCGGGCGAAGCCGGTGAGCTTGGTGGCGGGGTCGGTGACGGGGCCGTAGAGGGGCGGGAGCTGCCAGCCGACGGTGGAGACGGCGATGGTGTCGACGGAGTGGTTGAGCGTGGCGCGGAACTTGCCGTCGGCGTACTCGTACGTCATGAAGGCGCGGTGGCCGGGCTGGCCCATGCCGGCGGCGGGGGTGCCGATGGAGCGCTGGGCGAACTCGGCGAGGGTGGAGAGGCGGCCGCAGACGCCGCCGTCGGCGAGGATGCGGGGGGTGGCGTCGGGGTGCCAGGCGGCGTCCCTGTAGCGGATCTCGGGCTTGGTGTAGTCGAAGGAATAGGTGGCGTAGCCCGGGACGTTGCCCTTCTGCTTGTAGTATGTCCACCAGTAGGTGGATTCGTCGACGGGGTCGGGCTGGGTGAGCAGGAGCAGGAGGGGCCAGGGGGCCTTGGAGAGGGGGAAGAGCTTGGAGCGCTCGGCGCCCTTTTCCTCGTAGCGCAGGATGCGCAGGCAGAGGTTCTCGGCGATGGTGCCGTCGGTGCGGGGGGGGAAGCGGCCGGCGGCGTGGGCGATCTTCTCCCAGGGCAGGCGCTTGGGCTCGCGGCCGCCGAGGTCGACGCCGGTCTTGCCGCGCAGGGCGCCGGCGTTCATGCCGACGAGCTCGGAGACCTGGGTGCGGGGGTTCTTCTTGAGCCAGGCGACGAGGGCCTTGGCGGCCTGGTCGCCGCCGAGGTCATACTTGCCGTGGAGGGCGCGGAGGCGGCCGAGGCGCTCGGCCTCGTCCTGGAAGAGCCTGCCGTCCTTGTCATGGGCGAGGGCGGATTCCTCGGGGGGGGTGACGTCGCTGTTCACGGCCCAGCCCTGGCGGGTCTTGACCTGCTGCTCGAGCTCGGCCTTGCGCTTGGGGTCGAAGGTAAGGTTGCGCGTCTGAAGCGTGCCGTAGCGGTCGGCGGTGAGGGAGCTGTCGAGGATGCGGCGCGAGCGGTTGGCGACGGCGAAGGCGATGAGCAGCTGCTGGTATTTCTCGGCGTAGGCCGGGCCGACGAGCTTGGCGAGCTTGACGAAGTTGTGGATGACGTTGGGGTTGGGCGGGTATTCGATACTGAAGCAGGCGTTGAAGACGGCGGGGTGTTGCTCCAGCCACAGCCAGGTGGCCTCGCTGAAGTGGAGCGCCGGCGCCACCTGGCGCATACAGAGGTCGTAATAGGCCTGGCGGACCTCGTCGTTGAAGATGAAGCCCGAGTCGTACAGCGCGGCGTCCAGCCAGCGCAGCTCGGCGTTGCCCGTCGGCGGGATGGGCTGGCGGCGCGCGCCGCGGTCGGCCCATTGCGCGCAGGCCGCGGCCGCCGACAGGAGCGCCGCGCAAACAAACAACATCCGTCTCATGGTCTTATGATAGCACAAAACGCGGCGCTCATTCATGCCGCAGCGCGTCGATGGGGTTCAGGCGCGAGGCGCGCCACGCCGGGTAGAAGCCGAAGACCACGCCGATGGCCGCCGAGACGCCCGCCGAGAGGAGGATCGCCCCCAGGCTCACGCGCACCGGCCAGCCCAGCACGTGCGCGATGACCACGCTGGCCAGGCGCCCCACCCCGATGCCCGCCAGCCCGCCCAGCAGGCACAGGAGCACCGACTCGGTGAGGAACTGCCACAGGATGCGCGCCCCGCGCGCCCCCACCGCCATGCGCAGGCCGATCTCGCGCGTGCGCTCGGTGACGGAGACGAGCATGATGTTCATGATCCCCACGCCGCCGACGACCAGCGAGAGCATCGCCACGATCAGCAGCAGGCTCGTCATCAGCCCGCTCGTCGCCGTCATCGTCTTGAGCATCTCGGACATGTCGCGGATCACAAAGTCGTCCGCCTCGCCGGGGCCGATCTTGTGCCGGCGGCGGAGCACCTCGGTGATCTGCGCGATGGCGTCGGGCACCTGCTCGGGCGTCTTGGCCGAGACGGTGATCTGGTTGATGTTGTTGAAGCGCACCGGCAGCAGGTAGTTCTCCGCCTGCACGGAGTCCTGCTCCGGGTAGGTCGTGGCCGACGAGGCCGGGTAGACGTCCGAGGTGTCCGACTCCGTCGAGGACGAGCTCGTCGAGCCGGAGGCGCCGGTGGCCGAGCCGCCCGAGCGCGAGAGGCGGTTGCGCATCGTCGTCCACGGCACGACGACCGTGTCGTCCTGATCCATCCCCATCATGTTCGCGCCCTTGGTCGGGAGCACGCCGATGACGCGGAAGAGCACGTTGTTCAGGCGCAGATCCCGCCCCACCGCCTCCTCGCCGGGGAAGAGCTCGCGCCGCACCGTCTGCCCGATGACGCACACGCACGCGGCCACGTCCACCTCGCGCGCCGTGAAGTACCGCCCGCTCTCGGGCGAGCCCCACGACTGCACCGTGAAATAGTCCTCGTTGCCCGAGTAGACCGTGAAGGGCGTCCAGTTCCGGTTCCCCGCGATGGCCTGGATGCCGCGCCGCGAGAGCGAGGGCGTCACCGCCTCCACCGAGAGGCACTCGGCCCTGATCGCCGCGCAGTCGCCCTCCGTCAGCGTCACCGCGCCGCCGGAGCCCGAGCTGATGCCCGCGGTCTGCGTGGCCCACGGCCAGATCATCATCACGTTCGTGCCCATGTTTGAGATGGAGCTTTTGATGGAGTCCGAGGCGCCCGCGCCGATCTCCATCATCGTGATGACCACCGCCACGCCGATGACGATGCCCAGCATGGTGAGCAGCGAGCGCAACACGTTGCGCCGCAGCGAGACGAGTGCCGAAAGGAGCTGTGCCAGGATCATCGCGCCCTCCCCTCACTTCTCGGTGTACGTCCCGCCCACGATCCGCCCGTCCTTGATGTGGTAGGCCTCCTTCGCGAAGGCCCCCACCTCGGGCGAGTGGGTCACGAGCACGATGGTCAGCCCCTCCTGCTCGTTCAGCTCCTGGAACATCCGCAGCACCTCCTCGGAGGTCTTCGAGTCCAGGTTCCCCGTCGGCTCGTCGGCGAACAGGATCCGGGGGCGGTTCACCAGCGCCCGCGCGATGGCCACGCGCTGCTGCTGCCCGCCGGACATCTGCGAGGGCTGGTACTCCATCCGATCCCCCAGCCCCACGCGCCGCAGCAGGCTCTCGGCCCACGCCCGCTCCTCCCGCGCGCCCTTGCGCCGCTTGGCGTACTCCAGCGGCATGAGCACGTTCTTCAGCGCCGAGGTCCGCGCCAGCAGGTTGAAGTTCTGGAAGACGAACCCGATGCGCGCGTTGCGCAGGTCCGCCCGCGCGTTCGCCGAGAGCGTCGTCACGTCCCGCCCGTCCAGCAGGTACTGCCCGCCCGTCGGCACGTCCAGGAAGCCCAGGATGTTCATGAGCGTCGACTTCCCGCCGCCCGAGGGCCCCATCAGCGCCAGCAGCGTCCCCTCCCGGATCGTCATGTCGATCCCCCGGAGCACCGGCACCGCCAGCCCCCCGCCCAGGCGGTAGGTCTTCTCCAGCCCCCGCAGCTCGATGAGCGTCTTCCCGGCCATCGCCCCGCCCCCTCAGCGCACCCGCCGCCCCGGCGGCATCCGTTTCGGCGGCTGGGGCAGGAAGGGGTTGCGCCCCTCGTCCGCGGCCTGCTGCACCTCCAGCGCCGTCATCGTCCCGGTGATCACCCTGTCCCCGGGCCCCAGCCCCTCCACGGCGATGGCCGTGTGCACGTCGTCGCTCACCCCCGGCTCCACGGGCACCGCCCGCGGCGCGCCCTGCGCGTCCTGCACAAAGACCAGGTCGCGCCCCTCCAGCTCCGGCGGCGGCTCCCACCCCTCCGGGCGCCAGCGCAGCGCCGCCACCGGCGCGAGCAGCGCGTCGGGCGCCGATTCCGCCAGCACGAAGCTCACGTTCGCCGTCAGGTACGGCAGGAGCAGCCCGTCCGGGTTGTCCGTCGTCACCTCCACCGTGTACGTCACCACGTTCGAGGTCATCGAGGCGTTCAGGCGGATCCGCCCCACCTGCCCCCGGAAGTCCCGCCCCGGGAAGGCGTCCACCGTGAAGCGCACCTCCTGCCCCACCTTGATCTCCCCGATGTCCGCCTCGTTCACCGGCACCCAGATCTCGATCCTGCGCAGATCCTTCGCCACCAGGAAGAGCGACGGCGTGCTCATCGAGGCCGTCACCGTCTGCCCGATGTTCACCCGCCGGTCGATCACCACCCCGTCCACCGTCGAGAGGATGTCGCAGTACGACAGGTTCCGCTCCGCCTTCTCCAGCTGCGCCTGCGCCTGGGCGATGCTCGCGGCCGCCTGCGCCACCGCCGCGTTGCACACGTCCAGGTTCGCCGCGGCCACCTCATAGGCGCTCTGGTAGGCGTCGTAATCCTTCTGCGAGAGCGCGTCGCCCACACCCAGCTTCTGCGCGCGCGTCCAATCGCGCTCGGCCTGGCGCAGGCTGGCCGTCGCCTGCGTCACGTCGGCCTTCGCGCTCGCCAGCTGCGCGTTCGCGCTCGCCAGCGTCGCCTGGGCGATCGTCACCTCGGCCTTGTACGTCACGTCGTCGATCCGCGCCAGCAGCTGCCCCTTCTTCACCACCGAGCAGTAATCCACCTCCTTCCCCTCGGCGTCCGTCCCGAACGCCATGATCTGCCCCGTGATCTGCGCCCCGATGTCGATCAGGTCCTCGGGCTCGATCGTCCCCGTCGCCCGGATCGTCTGCGTCGCCCGCCCCACCGTCAGCCCGGCGGTCTTGTACGCCACCGAGGCCTCCGGCGCGCCGGGGCGCGACAGCCACCACCACGCCGCGCCGCCAACCGCCGCCAACGCCAACACCAGGACAATCGCCTTGCGCATAAGAACCTCCCAAAGATGGTCGCCCAGACAGGAATCGAACCTGCGACACGCGGTTTAGGAAACCGCTGCTCTATCCACTGAGCTACAGGGCGCTCAGATACACTATAACCCAACCCACACCCAAAAGGGAAATCCCTTTGCGCTCAAAAACGCCGTGCATTATACAAAGCGCACGCCCCCCATGCAAGCGAAAAAGGCCCCGGCACGCGCCGGGGCCCCTTTTTGGCGTGCTCTGGAACGCCTTACGCCGCGCGGCGGCGGAGCGCCACGCCGGCCACGCCCAGCGCGAGCAGCGCCAGCGCCGTCGGCTCGGGCAGGACGGCCAAGTCCGCGGCGATGGCAGAAGCGTCAAGGGCAACGTTGGCGTTGCCATCCAGCAGGAAGACCTCATAGGTGGCGGAGCCACTGTAGCGATTCTGCTGGGTGACGGTCTGCCCCCAGGCATAGGAGCCGATGGGGCCGCTGAACGAGAGGTTCTCGACGGTCGCCAGGACTTGCCCGTTGATGCTGACCTCCACCTTGTCACTTCCGGTGCCTGCGTTGCCGCGCGTGACGGCGATGCCGACGGCGTTGGAGCCGGCGGAGACCGTGCGGTCGCCCATGGTGTAGGAGGCCGCTTCCGTGCCTAGCACCGAGAGCGTCCACTGGCCGTCCTGGATGGCGACGACGATGGCATTGTTAGTCCCATAGCCGTTGCCGCCGGTCGCCAGGATGGTGCCGCTTCCGATATCGCCGCTGAGGACGACGTTGGCCGCGAGCGTGCCGCTGACGTTGGCCCAGATGGTCTGTCCGGTGGTTTGGCCGTTGTAGCGATCCATGCCGCCGACGCCGTTGGAGAGTTCGTCCCAACCGGTGGTGAGCGCGTGGGCGCTGAGGGCCAGGGCGGCGAAAGCCGCCGTGAAGAGTGCTTTCTTCATGTTGTCTCAGTTCTCCTTCCCGCCCGGTTGGTTGGCCGAAGAAGGGCTGGGCGGGAAGGGAAGCCCCCTTTCGGCGTCTCTGCTGGGGCCTTAGGAAGCCTGATGGAAAACGTCGAAAAGGGGCAAGCGCGCACGCGCCTGCACCGCACGGACGGATGATCCATCGAAAGTTCCTAAGTTTCAGCAGTCATCACGTTTTGCGTTGCCGCAAAGGGCGTTGGGTTGTCTCTCCCAAGCCCGCCCATACAATACCACTCCCGCCGCCGCCGCGCAAGCCCCCGCGATTTTAGGCCACAGTGGGCACGGAGGACACCCAGAGGCGCACAGAGACTTGGAAATCGCAAAGGGCACAACGGTCACAAAGAACAGAGAGCGCCGCCGCTGGGCGACGGCAGGGAGCCGTCCTAGTGGTCCCAGAAGTCCCAGAGGTCCCAGGGCGCGCCGCACCCCACGCCGCATTGGGACCACTGAGACCACTGGGACAACTGGGACGGTCAACGCCCCACAGCCCGTCCTCCTTTCTGCCCGCCCAGTCCGTCGCCCGCTTAGCGGGCGCCGCGCCGTGCGACAGGCACGTCCGACGGACGTGCCGCGGGTGCAGGGGGAGCTTCCCCCTGCCGGGGTTCAAGGGGCCGCGCCCCTTGCCCTTGTTTTCTGTTCCCCGTTTTCCCCTCTGTGTCTCCTTTGCGTCCTTTGTGATTTCCTTTGCGCCGTGCAAGTCTCTGTGCGCCTCTGGGTGCCCTCCGTGCTCGCAGTGGTCTCCCTTGCGTCGTGTACCTCTTTGTGATTTTTCCGCGCGGCGTGCGCTTTGTGGTATACTGAAAAGCTAAGTTTCGGAGGTTTTTATGGCCGGATTTGACATCGACCGCGTGGCCTTGCTGGCGCGCCTGAGGCTGACCGAGGAGGAGCGCGCGCGCTTCGGCGGGCAGCTGGAGACCATCGTCGCTTACGTGGACCGCATCGCGGGGCTGGAGCTGGACGGGCTGGACGCGACGCTGCACGGGCACGACGCGGGGGCGCCGCTGCGCGCGGACGAGCCCGTGCCGGGCCTGCCGCTGGAGGCCGTGCTGGGCAACGCGCCCGCGCGCATCGATGATGAGATCCGAATGCCCCGCGTGGTGGAGTGAACCCCATGGACGACATCAAGACCCTGACCCTCGCCGGCGCCCTGGAGGGGCTCCGCGCCAAACGCTTTTCCTCGGTTGAGCTGACGCGGGCGCTGCTCGACGCGATGCTGCCCTCGCAGCGCGACATCCACGCCTTCGTGACCATCGACGCCGAGGGCGCCCTGGCCCAGGCCGCCGAGGCCGACCGCCGCCGCGCCGCCGGCGAGGACGCCCCGCTCCTGGGCGCGCCCATCGCGATGAAGGACAACATGGGCGTGGCCGGCCAGCCGTGCACGGCCTCCAGCCGTATCCTCGAGGGCTACGTCTCGCCCTACGACGCCACCGTCGCCGCGCGCCTCCGCGCCGCCGGCGCCGTCTTCCTGGGCCGCACGAACATGGACGAGTTCGCCCTCGGCTCCACCACGCAGACCTCCGGCTTCGGCCCCACCGAGAACCCCGTCGCCCGCGGGTGCATCCCCGGCGGCTCCTCCGGCGGCAGCGCCGCGGCGGTGGGCGGCGGCCTGGCGCTGGCGGCCCTGGGCACGGACACCGGCGGCTCCATCCGCCAGCCGGCCAGCCACTGCGGCATCGTCGGCGTCAAGCCCACCTACGGCCTCGTCTCGCGCTATGGCATCGTCGCCTGCGCCTCGTCGCTCGACCAGGTGGGGCCGATGACCAAGACGGTGGAGGACGCCGCGCTCCTGATGGACGCGATCTCCGGCCACGACCCGATGGACGCCACCAGCCTGGCCGTGCCGCCCACGCGCCTGGCCCGCCTGTGGGGCGAGCCCCTCGCGGACAGGCCCCTGGCGGGGATGACCCTGGGCCTGCCCAAAGAATATTTCGGCGACGGCCTCGACCCCGAGGTGCGGGCCCTCACCGAGGCCGCGGCCAGACGCGCCGAGGCCCTCGGCGCCGCGCTCCGCGAGGTCTCGCTGCCCCATTCCGACTACGGCATCCCCACCTACTACATCTGCATGACCGCCGAGCTCTCCGCCAACCTCGCCCGCTTCGACGGCGTGCGCTACGGCGCGCGCGTCCCCGCCGAGGACGTGCTGGGGCAATACCTTGAGACCCGCGCGCGCGGCCTGGGCGCCGAGGCCAAGCGGCGCATCCTCCTGGGCACCTTCGTCCTCTCCTCCGGCTACTACGACGCCTACTACAACCGCGCCCAGAAGGTCCGCACCCTCATCCGGCGCGACTTCGAGGCCGCCTACGCCGCGTGCGACCTGCTCCTGGCGCCCGTCACCCCGGAGCCCGCCTGGCCCCTGGGCGTCTACCAGGACGACCCCATCCGCAACTATCTCTCCGACGTCCTCACCGTCGGCGCCAACCTCGCGGGCTGCTGCGCCCTCTCCCTCCCCTCCGGCAGGACCGCCGCCGGCAAGCCCGTCGGCCTCCAGCTGCTGGGCCCCGGCCTCGGCGAGCCCGCCCTCTTCCGCGCCGCGCGCGCCCTGGAACTGCGCTAAGGAGACCGCCATGGAATACGAAGTCGTCATCGGCCTGGAGACCCACGTCCAGCTCAAGACCCGCACCAAGATGTTCTGCGGCTGCGGCACCGCCTTCGGCGCCACCCCGAACACCCACGTCTGCCCCGTCTGCCTGGGCTACCCCGGCGCCCTGCCCACCCTCAACGGCCAGGCCATCCGCCTCACCGTCATGGCCGGCCTCATGCTCGGCTGCGACATCGCCGAGCGCTCCCGCTTCGACCGCAAGAACTATTTCTACCCGGACTCCGCCAAGAACTACCAGATCACCCAGAACGGCGCCCCCCTCTGCCTCGGCGGGCACGTCGACCTCCCCGGCGGCCGCCGCATCCGCCTCAACCACATCCACCTGGAGGAGGACGTCGGCAAGCTCACCCACCGCCCCGGCTGCTCCGGCGTCGACTTCAACCGCGGCGGCCTCCCCCTCATGGAAATCGTCTCCGAGCCCGACCTCCGCTCCCCGGACGAGGCCATCGCCTACCTCACCGCCCTGCGCGAGATGATGGTCTACGCCGGCGTCAGCGACTGCAACCTCGAGGAAGGCAACATGCGCTCCGACGTCAACGTCTCCCTCCGCCCCAAAGGCCAGGAGGCCTACGGCGTCAAGGTCGAGATCAAGAACATGAACACCTTCAGCGGCATCCACGCCGCCCTGGAATACGAGATCGCCCGCCAGACGCAGGCCCTCGGCCAGGGCCGCGCCATCGTCCAGGAAACCCGCCGCTGGGATCCCGACCTCGGCGAAACCTTCACCATGCGCACCAAGGAAAACGCCGAGGACTACCGCTACTTCCCCGAGCCGGACCTCCCCCCCGTCATCCTCACCCAGGCCCAGATCGACGCCTGGGCCAACGACCTCCCCGAGGCCCCCGCCGCCCGCCGCGAGCGCATGATGCGGGACTACGGCATCCCCGAATACGACGCCGGCGTCCTCTCCGCCGACCGCGCCCTCGCCGACTTCTTCGAAGCCGCCGCCAAACGCTCCGGCAACGGCAAGCTCACCTCCAACTGGGTCATGGCCGAAGTCCTCGCCCTCACCGCCAGGGAAGGCACCCACGTCAAAGACTCCGCCCTCACCCCCGAGGCCCTCGGCGACCTTCTCAGGCTCCTCGACGCCAAGACCATCAACGGCCCCACCGCCAAGGCCCTCCTCCCCGAGCTCTTCGCCAGGGGCGGCGACCCCGCCGCCATCGTCAAGGAGCGCGGGCTGGCGCAGGTCGCCGACGCCGGCGCCATCGAGCCCCTCGTCGAGGCCGCCCTCGCCGACAACCCCAAGGTCGTCGCCGACTACAGGGCCGGCAAGCAGGCCGCCCTCGGCTTCCTCGTCGGCCAGGTCATGAAACGCTCCAAGGGCAAGGCCTCCCCCCAGCTCGTCCAGCAGCTCCTCCGCGACAAGCTCGCCTGAGCCCCCGGCAATCCCCAAGGCGGGCCGCCCCTTCCGGGCGGCCCCGCTTTTTCCCGCCGGGGCGTCAACGGCCCGGCGCGGCGCGGAGGGCGGCGGCGAAGGAGCCGTCGTGCGTGGGCGTGGGGAGGGTCAGGCGGCTGTCAAGGAGCGCGAAGCCGGGGTTGGCGGCGAGGAAGTCCCGGACCTGGAGGCCGTCCTCCTCCGGCTCGACGGAGCAGGTGGAGTAAACCAGGATCCCGCCGGGGGCGAGGAGGCGGGCGCAGGCGCCGAGGATGGCGCGCTGAAGGGCCGCGGCGCGCGCCAAACGCCTGGGCGTCCAGGCCCAGCGGGCATCGGGCCGCCGGCCGAAGACGCCGGTGTTGGAGCACGGCACGTCCAGCAAGATCCGGTCAAAGGCCCCATCCAATTCCTGCGCCGGGCGCACGGAAACCTCCACGCGGCCAAGGAAGCCGCAGCGGCGGAGCGTGTCGCGGAGCGTCTCGGCGCGGACGGGGTCGGGCTCGTTGGCCACCAGGCGCGTGCCCACGGGCCAGGGCGCGAGGCGCGCGGCGATCTGGGCGGTCTTGCCGCCGGGGGCGGCGCAGGCGTCGAGGACGCGCTGCCCGGGGCGGACGTCAAGCAGGTCAAGGGCGTGCCGCGTGGCGGGATCCTGGACGACGAAGCGCCCCTCGGCGAACCCCTCCAGCGCCTCCACGCGCACCCCGTTGGGCACAAGGAAGAACGCCGGGTCGTCCGGGTGGGGCGCGCACCCCGCCGGCGGGCCGAAGGGCGGGAGCGGGCGCAGGACGGTGCGCGGCGGCGCGGCGAGGGCCTCGGCCACCGCGCGGGCGCGCGCCTCGCCGAACTGCCCGCGCCAGCGCTCCCAGAGCGGCCGGGGCAGGTTCAGGCGGACAGGCGCGGGCTGGCGCGCCAGCTCGGCGGCGAACGCCTCGCGCCCGCGTTGGAGGCGGCGGAGCACGGCGTTGACGAAGCCCGCCGCCCCCTTGCCGATGGGCTTGGCGGCCTGCACCGTCTCGGAGATGGCCGCGTGGTCGGGCACGCGGAGGACAAGCAGCTGGGCGGCGCCGACGAGAAGCGCGGCGCGCAGCTCCCCCTGGGGCATCCGCTTGACGCAGCGGCCAAGGGCCCACTCCAGGCTCGCCTTGTGCCGCAGGGCCGCGCCCACCAGCTCCAGCGCGAAGGCCCGCCCCGGCCCTTCCGCCAGCGCCCGCGTGGGATGGTCGCCGCGGGCCATCCAGAGGGCGAGGGCGAAGATGGCGTCCCGCCTGGCGGAGGGCCGACGGGGCCCGGGGCCCGGGGCAGGGCGGCCGCGGTCGGGCGGGGGGCCGGGTTGGGTCAGGGGGTCTGCCATCGCTTGCCTCCGTCCGCGTCGCCGCCCGCGCTTTCCTCAGGCGCGGCACGCCGCCGCGAAGGCGGGCTGGGCGCGGAGGATGGTCTCCATGGGGACGGCGGAACAGAGGCGGATATGGCCGGGCATCCCGAAGCCGCGGCCCGGGACGGCGATGACGCCGCCCTCGAGGAGCCGCCGGCAGAAGCCCAGGTCGTCGCCGCCGGGGGCCTCCGGGAAGAAGTAGAAGGCGCCCTGGGGCATGGCGAAGCGGACGCCGGCGGCGGCGAGCATGTCGGCCATGGCGCGGCGGCGCGCGGCGTAGGGGGCGAGGTCGACGCATTCGTCGAGCAGGGCGAGGGCGAGGCGCTGGCCGAGGATGGGGGCGTTGACGTAGCCGAGCGTGCGGTTGGTCAGCGTGACGGCGGCCAGGAGGGCGTCGGCGCCGTCGAGGGCGGGGTTGACGGCGACGTACCCGACGCGCTCGCCGGCCAGGGAGAGGCTCTTGGAGAAGGAGCCCAGCACGACGGCCCAGGGGCTGAGGCGAAGGAAGGGCGGCACGGCCGCGCCGTCGAAGGCGAAGACGCGGTAGGGCTCGTCGGAGAGCAGGAAGAGGGGGCGCGCGCGGTCGGCGTTCAGGGCGTTGACGGCGGCGGCCAGGCGGCGGAGGGCGGGCTCGGGGTAGATGGCGCCGGTGGGGTTGTTCGGGGAGTTGAGGAGGATGGCGCGGGTGCGCGGGGTGACGGCGGCCAGGAGGGCCTCCGGGTCGAGCGCGAAGTCGGGGCCGCGCATGGGCACGGGGACGAGTTTGCCGCCGAAGTGGCCGCAGTAGAAGCCGTACTCCACGAAGTAGGGGGCGGGGACGAGGACTTCGTCGCCGGGCTCGAGGATGGCGCGAAAGAGGGCGACGAGCGCGCCCGCCGCGCCGACGGTGGCGATGACGTGCCCGGCCTCGAGGGGGACGCCCTGCTCGCGGGAGAGCTTGGCGGCGAGGCCGGCGCGGAACGCGGGGAGCCCGGCGTTGGGCATGTAGCCCAGGCCGCAGGGGCGGACGGCGTCGTCGGCGAGGGCGCGGAGGACGTCGCGGGCCTTGGCGGGCGGGGGCACGTCGGGGTTGCCGAGGGAGAAGTCGAAGACGTTCTCGGCGCCGCGCGCCTTGCGGAGCTCGTTGCCGGCCTCGAACATCCGCCTGATCCAAGAGGCGTTGTCCATGGCGGCGGCGATGTCTGCGGCGATAAGCTGTTTCATGGGGTCACACTTTCCGGAAGCCGTCCAGGGTGAGGCGGGCGAAGGGGATGACGGGGAGCGGCAAAAAGGCGAGGGCCAGGAAGGGGTTGGCGAGGGCGGCGCCGGTCTCGCGGGCGGCGGCGCGGAGGGCGGCGAGGGCGGCGGCGACCTCGCCGGCGGGGCGGTCGGACATCAGGCCGCCGATGGGCAGGGGCAGGAGCGCGGCAAGGCGCCCGCCGATCGCGACGGCGAAGCCGCCGCCGCAGTCGCGCAGGGCGTTGGCGGCCAGGGCCATGTCCGCCGGGTCCGCGCCGACGACGCAGAGGTTGTGGCTGTCGTGGCCGACGGTCGAGGCGATGGCGCCGCGCCTGAGGCCGAAGCCGTGGGCCCAGGCCAGGCCGACGCGGCCGCTGCCGCCGTGGCGCTCGACGAGCGCGCAGGGGAGGCGGTCGCCCGCCGCGTCCCCCCAGGCGAGGTCGTCGGTGAGGAGCGAGCCTTCGCGCACGCCGATGACGCGGGGCTGGGGGGCCGCGGCGAAGTCGCCCGGCGCGAGGGGGCGGCAGCGGACGGAGCCGCGGAAGGGCGCGGCGTCGGGCTCGGGCGGGCGGGCGTCGAAGGCGGCGTCGCAGACGACCTTGCCGCGGCAGACGACGCGCTCGACCTTGCAGGCGTTGAGGTCGGAGAGCAGGGCGACGTCGGCGAGGAAGCCGGGTGCCAGGAGCCCGCGCGCGCGCCAGCCGAAGACGCGCGCCGGGGTCAGGCAGGCGGCGCGGTAGACGGCCAGGGGGTCGCAGCCCTGGGCGATGGCGGCGCGGATGGCGGCGTCGAGGTGGCCCTCGTCGCGGATGTCCAGCGGGTCGCGGTCGTCGGTGCAGAGGCAGAGGCGATCGCAGAGGGTGAGGGTGAGGAGGGGGGCGAGGTCGGCGAGGTTGCGCGCGACGGAGCCGGCGCGGAGGAAGACGGCCATGCCGCGGCGGAGCTTCCCGAGGGCCTCGGGGACGGAGCAGGACTCGTGGTCGTTGGCGACGCCGGCGGCGCAGAGGGCGTTGAGCGCGTCGCCCGCGGCAAGGGGGGCGTGGCCGTCGACGGGGCGGTCGGAGAAGGCGGCGAGCTTGGCGAGGGCGTCCGGGTCCTTCCCGAGCACGCCCGGGACGTTCATGAACTCGGCCAGCGCGGCGTCCCCGGCATAGGGGGCGAGGGCGGACGCGGGGAGGGCGGCGCCGGCCTCCTCGGTGGGCAGGGCGGGCACGCAGGAGGGCGCCTGGACCTGGAGGCGCAGGAGCATCCCGGCGGCGGAGGCGCGGAAGAAGTCGATGGCCGCCGTGCCGGCGACGTTCGCCAGCTCGTGCGGGTCGCAGACGGCGGCGGTGGTGCCGTGGGGGAGGACGAGGCGCTCCCAGGCGTAGGGGGTGACGAGGGAGGACTCGACGTGGCAGTGGGCGTCAACGAAGCCGGGGACGGCGGTGAGGCCCGCGGCCTCGAGGGTCTCCGCCCCCTCGTAGCCTTCGCCGACGGCGGCGATGCGCCCGCCGCAGAGGGCCAGGTCGGCCCGCTCCAGCTCGCCGGTGGCGAGGTTGAAGAGGCGCGCGCCCCTGATGAGCAGGTCGGCCGGGCGGCGGCGCATGGCGACATCGATGCAGGCGGCGAGTTCGGCGGCGTTTCGCATGTCACAGCTCCAGGAAGGGGAGGGGGGAGGATTGCTCGGCGACGGCGAGGGCGGGGGAGAGGCCGCGGGCCTTGAGGGCGCGGGCCATGCAGGCGCGGGCGACGCCGGGCTGGTTGCATTCCTCGGAGAGGTGGGCCAGCACCAGGGCCCGCAGGGTCGGCGCGGCGCAGCGCGCGACGGCCTCGCAGGCCTGGTCGTTGGAGAGGTGGCCCGATTCCCCGGCGATGCGGGCGACGAGGGGATAGGGGCGGCCGGAGTGGCGGAGCATCTCCAGGTCGTGGTTGGATTCGAGGACGAGCGCGTCGCAGGCGGCGAGGGCGGCGGCGACCTCGTCCGAGACGAAGCCGAGGTCGGTGAAGTAGCCCAGGCGGGCGGCGCCGTCGTCGAGGGTGTAGGCGACGGGCTCGGCGGTGTCGTGGCTGATGCGCACGGGGGTGACGGTGAGGCCGCCGAGGGCGAAGGGCACGCGCGACTCGAAGAGGGTGAAGGGGGGCGCCTCGCGGCCGGACAGGCGGCATTGGCGCTCGACGACGGCGGCGGTGCCCTCGTTGGCGAAGACGGGCGCGCCGTGCCTGGCGGCGAAGCGGTCGAGCCCGCGGACGTGGTCTTCGTGCTCATGGGTGACGAGGATGGCGTCGAGGCCGTCCGGGCTCGCGCCGACGGCGGCCAGGCGCCGCTCGAGGTCGCGGCAGGAGAGGCCCGCGTCGATGAGCAGGCGCACGCCGCCGCCCTCGACGTAGGCGGCGTTGCCCTTGCTGCCGGAAGCCAAGACGCAAATCCTCATGCCGCGTATTATAACACATGGTTTGTGGTATACTCATGGGCGATTTTCACCAAAGGGACCCGGACATGGAAGAGAAGTACCCGTTTCACGCGATCGAGCCCAAGTGGCAGCGCTATTGGGATGAGCACGGCACCTTCAAGTGCGACGTGCGCGACGAGGGCAAGCCGAAGTTTTACTGCCTGACGATGTTCCCCTACCCCAGCGGCCACATGCACGTGGGCCACGGGCGCAACTACATCATGGGCGACGTCATCACCCGCTACAAGAAGATGCTCGGCTTCAACGTCCTTTCCCCCATGGGCTGGGACAGTTTCGGCCTGCCCGCGGAGAACGCCGCCAAGAAGTTCCACGTCCACCCCCACAAATGGACCCTCGAGAACATCGCCGAGATGAAGCGCCAGGTGCGCAGCTGGGGCGTCGGCTACGACTGGGGGCGCGAGATCGCCACCTGCCACCCCGATTATTACAAGTGGACGCAGTGGGTCTTCCTCCAGGCCTACAAGCTCGGCGTCGCCTACCAGAAGGAGGCCCCCGTCAACTGGTGCCCGCTCTGCACGAACCTCGCCAACGAGGAGGTCACCGCCGACGGCCACTGCGTACGCTGCGGGCGCCCCGTGGAGAAGAAAAACCTCAAGCAGTGGTTCTTCCGCATCACCCAATACGCCGACCGCCTCCTCAAGGATCTCGACCTCCTCGAGGGCTGGCCCGAGAAGGTCCGCCAGATGCAGGCCAACTGGATCGGCAAATCCCAGGGCGCCAGGGTCACCTTCACCGTCACCGAGACCGGCGACGAATGCCCCGTCTACACCACCCGCCCCGACACCATCTTCGGCGTCACCTTCATGGCCATCGCGCCGGACCACCCCCTGCTCAAGAAGCTCCTCCCCGGCTCCCCCCGCGAGGCCGAGGTCAAGGCCTTCGCCGAGAAGCTCGCCAACATCCCCGCCGCCGAACGCTTCTCCGACGCCCTCGCCAAGGAAGGCGTCTTCACCGGCTTCCACGTCACCAACCCCTACAACGGCGACAAGGACATCCAGCTCTGGGTCACCAACTACGTCGTCTCCGACTCCGGCACCGGCATCGTCATGGCCGTGCCCACCCACGACCAGCGCGACTGGGACTTCGCCGCCAAGTACGGCATCCCCAAGAAGCTCGTCATCCAGAACCCCGGGCGCACCCTCCGCCTCGAGGATCTGACCGCCGCCTACGTTGAAGACGGCGTCCTCGTGGACAGCGGCGACTTCGACGGCATGCCCAACCACGAGGCCATCCAGGCCATCATCCGCCACGGCGCCGAGCGCGGCTTCGCCGAGGCCACCACCAACTTCCGCATCCGCGACTGGAACGTCGCCCGCCAGCGCTACTGGGGCGCCCCCATCCCCATCGTCCACTGCCCCCACTGCGGCGCCGTCCCCGTCCCCGAAGACCAGCTCCCCGTCCGCCTCCCCGACGACGTCGACTTCAAGAGCGACCAGGGCAACCCCCTCGCCCGCCACGAAGGCTTCATCAACACCGTCTGCCCCAAGTGCGGCGCCCCCGCCAAGCGCGAGACCGACACCCTCGCCCAATGGCTCTGCTCCTGCTGGTACTTCCTGCGCTACATCGACGCGCGCAACGACCAGGCCCCCTTCGACAAGGCCCTCGTCGACAAATGGATGCCCGTCGACCAATACATCGGCGGCGTCGAGCACGCCGTCCTCCACCTCCTCTACTCCCGCTTCGTCGTCAAGATCCTCAACGACGCCGGTGCCCTCGACTGCGTCGAGCCCTTCAAGGCCCTCTTCACCCAGGGCATGATCTGCAAGCGCGACGAGAACGGCGTCCTCAAAAAGATGTCCAAGTCCGTCGGCAACGTCGTCTCCCCCGACGAGCTCATCGAGGCCTACGGCGCCGACACCGTCCGCCTCTACACCCTCTTCATCGGCCCGCCCGAGCTCGACGCCGAGTGGCAGGACACCGCCATCCAGGGCCCCTACCGCTTCCTCTGCCGCCTCTGGAAAAAGGCCTACGACGCCAAGCCCATCGTCCCCGCGCAGGACGCGCCCGTCGACGGCGCCGCCCTCGACCCCGCCCAGCGCGCCCTCTGGCGCAAGCTCCACCAGACCCTCCAGGGCGTCACCGACGCCATCGAGCACGGCTTCCGCTTCAACACCGCCATCGCCCAGCTCATGGAGCTCATGAACGCCCTCGACAAGGCCAGGATCGACGCCTCCGCCTCCCCCGCCGCCAAAGCCCTCCTCCGCGAGACCGTCGTCACCCTCGCACGCATGATGGCCCCCTTCACCCCCCACATCGCCGAGGAACTCTGGGCCGAGTTCGGCGGCCGGGGCTCCGTCCTCGACGCCGGCTGGCCCGCCGTCAACCCCGAGGCCCTCAGGGAAGACGCCCTCGAGATCATCCTCCAGGTCAACGGCAAGATGCGCGGCAAGGTCACCCTCCCCGCGGGCCTCGACCGCGCCGCGCTCGAAGCCGCCGCCCGCGAGGCCCCCGAGGTCCAAAAACACACCGCCGGCCTCACCATCGCCAAGGTCATCGTCGTCCCCGGCAAACTCGTCAACGTCGTCGCCAAATAAGGGGACGCGCCCTGCGCACCGGGTGCGCGGGGCGCGCCTCCCGGAGGTTCCGCCCATGACTTCCCTCCCCAAAGGCCTGAAGCGCCTGTTGACTCTGCTCGGCTGGGCCGTGTGCCTGGGGATCATGGCGGCATTCCTTGCGGCTTCGGTTGCCTTCTGCGTCCACGTGGCGGACGCCACGGGGGCGAAGTGGGTCGGTTATGCCCTCTTTTTCGGCGCCGGCTTGGTAGGGATTCCCCTCTACGGCCTCTCCCTCTGCATGGGCAAAGCCACCCCGGTCGCGCTATCGATCTCCTTCGTCTTGAACACGGTGCTGCTCCCGGTGGCGTGGGGGACGGTTTGCGCCCATTATGGGTGGGGCTGGGGGTGGGGCGTCTCGCTGTCGGCCGCCGGGGGCGGCACCTTGATCGTGTGGGGCCTGCTCCTGTGCCTGCTTTCCCAAAAGGACTGACGCGGGCAAAGGATACGTCTCCCATGCTCTGCGCCGGGCGCCGCGGCGCGGCGGAGGGAGAGGCGCGCATCGGGCTGTGAGCCGAGGGGCAGGCGCGCGCGGCGGGGGGCTTCCCGCCGACGGGCCGCGCCACCCGTCTCCCGGCGGCGGTATCCCTCCCAAGGCAAACGGCCCGCGCGATTTGCGCGGGCCGGGCCTGTTTGGTATGATGCGCCCAGTCGTACGAGGGATATGGTACGAGGGAATGGAGCGTTGCGCATGAGACAGGAACCTGCGGCCGGAAGCCAGCTGCTGCGCTGGGTCGGAGACGTGTTGGAGGTGCGGGCCTTCCGCGAGGGGCGGGGGGGCGGGCGGATGGTCTTCCGCACGAACCTGGGCGCGGCCTCGGTGCATCAGCGCGAGGTGCTGGCCCACGTGGACGAGGCGCGGCTGATCAGCGGCGACGATTGGCACGACATCCCGATGGAACCGTGCGGGCGCGGCGAGTGGCGGGTGCGCGTGGCGCTGCTGGAGGTGGGCGTCTTCGCGGGCAAGGCCTGCTTCATCCCGAACGACACGCCCGTGCCGGAATGGCCCGAGGGGCGCGACACGGTCATCAAGGTGGCCCCGGCGCACACCGCCGGCGGCAACATGGTCTACGCGGCCTTCACCCGGCAATTCGGCCCGTCGATGGCCTCGCCGACGGCGCTCAGGACCTTCGCCGAGGAGGAGCGGACGCTCGACGGGGCGGGCTACACGGTGATCCCGCCGAGCGGGACCTTCCGCTCGCTGGCGCGCCACCTGGGGCACTTCTTCTCGGGGCTGGGCTTCCGCAACCTCCTGCTCCTGCCCATCCACCCGACGCCGACGACCTACGCGCGGATGGGGCGCTACGGCTCGCCCTTCGCGGGGCTGGACTTCCTTTCGGTGGATCCGGCGCTGGCGGAGTTCGACACCTCGGCCACGCCGCTGGATCAGTTCCGCGAGCTGGTGGCGGCGACGCACGCGCACGGCGGGCGCCTCTTCATGGATCTGCCGGCGAACCACACCGGCTGGGCGGCGACCTTCCAGATCCACCACCCGGAGTGGTACAAGCGCAACGTGGACGGCTCCTTCCACTCGCCCGGCGCCTGGGGCGTGACGTGGGAAGACCTGGTGGAGCTGGACTATTCCAAGCCCGCCCTCCGCCGCAAGATCGCCGACGTCTTCCTGCACTGGTGCCGGCTGGGCGTGGACGGCTTCCGCTGCGACGCCGGCTACATGATCCCCAAGGCGGCGTGGGACGTCATCGTGGCGCTGGTGCGGCGCGAGTTCCCCGACACCGTCTTCCTGCTCGAGGGCCTCGGCGGCCCGATGGAGACGACCGAGGCCCTCATCGGCGACTCGGGGCTGGACTGGGCCTATTCCGAGGTCTTCCAGACCTATGACCGCAGCGCCTTCGAGGCCATGCTCCCCAACACCCTGCGCCTCTCCGAGCAGCGCGGCCCGCTCGTCCACTTCGCCGAGACGCACGACAACAACCGCCTGGCCGCCACCTCCCCCGCCTGGGCCCGCCTGCGCCTCATGCTCTCGGCCATGCTCTCGCAGCAGGGCGCCTTCGGCATCACCGCCGGCGTGGAATGGTACGCCAAGGAGAAGATCGACGTCCACGGCTGCGGCGGCCTCAACTGGGGCGCGGCGGACAACGCCTGCCACCTCATCCGCCGCCTCAACGCCATCCTCCGTTGCCACCCCCTCTTCGGCCCCGGCGCCACCCTCGCGATGGCCCAGCGCGGCGGCGGCAACGTCCTGGCCGTGACGCGATCGCGCCCCGGGCACGAGCCGCTCCTCATCCTGGCGAACCTCGACTGGCGCCAGCCCCAGAGCGTCTCCTTCGACGCCTCGGGCTTCCCCTACCGCGAAGCCTACGACCTCATCGAGGGCAAGCCCTGCCTGGTCAACCCCCTGCGGATGCCGCTCAGGCCCGGCCAGGTGCGTTGCCTCTCCTCGCGCCCGGGCGACCTCGCGGCCGTGGAGGGCGCGGCCAGCCAGCGCGGCGCCTCCCCCATCGCCGGCATGGCGCGCCGCCTGCGCCGCGTCATGGCCCTGCGCACCCTGCAATGGACGGAAGGGACGGTCGACCTCTACAAGGAGGACCTCGACGCGCTGGCCAACCGCTTCATCGCCGACCCCAACGCCTTCGCGAACCAGCGCGCCGTCACCCTCCGCCTCCCCACCGACCTCCGGCGCGAGGTCATCGTCCCCACCGGCGCCCTCCTCTTCGTCACCGCCGCCTCGCCCTTCCGCGTCACCCTTTTCGACGCCGAGGGCGCCGCCGTCAGCAACGGCCACTCCATCTCCCTGGGGGATGGCGGGCAGGGCCTCATGCTCCCCGTCCACCGCGCCTTCGACGCCTACCTCGGCCCCCAGCGCAGCACCGCCCGCCTGACGCTCGACGCCGAGATCTACACCCCCACCGGCGCCCAGCGCCACCGCTCCACCGTCTGGGCCCTCGGCCTGGGCGAGACCACCGGGCGCGTCAAACGCCGCTTCTCCGGCCTGGAGGTCAAAGACCTGGCCACCGCCCGCGCGCTCCTCACCAACGGCACCGGCGCCATGGCCCAAATCCGCCTGAAGTGGGGCGACATCCGCTCGCAGTACGATTGCCTCCTGGCCCTCAACCGCCACCCCAGCGTCCCCGACGACCGCCAGGTCTTCCTCACCCGCTGCCGCGCCTGGATCCTCTGCAACGGCTTCTCCGCGCCCCTCGCCGGCCCCTGCCTGGTCCACGTCACCGTCGCGCCCGACGGTTCCGCCGCCGAGTGGCGCTTCTCCGCCCCCTGCGGCATGGGCCGGCGCGTCCCGATCACCCTGCGCGCGGCCCTCGAGCCGGGCGAAAACCGCGTCGTGCTCCGCTTCAGGCGCGAACGCAACACCGGCCCCTTCCGCGACCCCGCCGTCACCGTCGGCCTGGTGCTCCGCCCCGACATCGAATGGCGCAACTTCCACTGCAAGACCAAGGCCTACGCCGGGCCCGAGCGCGACTGGCCCAAGGCCCTCACCAACCGCGCGGACGGCTTCGACTTCGCCCCCGAGCCGGGCGTCAGGCTCGCCCTCTCCATGGCCGGCTCGGAATGGAACCCCGAGGCCCAGTGGACCTACAACGTGCCCCACCCCGAGGAGGCCGCGCGCGGGCAGGAAGGCGCAAGCGACCTCTGGAGCCCCGGCTGGTTCCACATCGAGCTCGACCGCGGACAGGAGGCCGTCCTCGTGGCGGGCCTCCCCTCCCCGGGCGTCCCGGCCATCCCCGCGCTCCGCGGCCCGCTCAAGGCCTCCGCCCTCCCCCTGCGCGAGGCCATGGCCCTGGCCATGCGCAACTACATCGTCCGCCGCGACAGCCACAAGACCATCATCGCCGGCTACCCCTGGTTCCTCGACTGGGGCCGCGACACCCTCATCGCCCTGCGCGGCGTCGCCGCCGCCGGGGATTGGGACACCGTCTTCGACGTCCTGCGCGAGTTCGGCCGCTTCGAGCGCAACGGCACCATCCCCAACATGATCCGCGGCGAGGACGACGCCAACCGCGAGACCGTCGACGCGCCCCTCTGGCTCGCCGTCTGCGCCGACGACGCCATCGCCGTCCACGGCGCCCAGAAGGTCCTCGGCCTGGACTGCGGCGGCCGCACCCTCAGGGAGATCCTCGTCTCCATCGCCGAGCACTACGTCTCCGGCACCGAGAACGGCATCAAGGCCGACCCCGAGACCGGCCTCGTCTGGGCGCCCCCCCACTACACGTGGATGGACACCAATTACCCCGCCGGCACGCCCAGAAACGGCTATGCCGTCGAAATCCAGGCCCTCTGGGTGCGCCTGCTCGACCTCCTCGGCCGCGAGGTCTCCCCCAAGTGGAAGCGCCTCGCCGGGCGCGTCCGCCGCGCCTTCCGCGAGCTCTTCCCCCTCCCCGAGGGCGGCCTTTCCGACTGCCTCTACGCCGAGCGGGGCGTCGGCGCCCGGCACGCCCAGCAGGACGACGCCATCCGCCCCAACCAGCTCTACGCCGTCACCCTCGGCCTCCTTAAGGACGACAGGGCCCTCGCCCAATCCGTCCTGCACGCCACCGCGCAGCTCATCCTGCCCGGCGCCATCCGCACCCTCGCCGACCGCCCCGTCCGCCGCGCCCTCCCCATCGTCCGCGACGGCAAACCCCTCAACGACCCCCACAACCCCTACTGGGGCCGCTACGAGGGCGACGAAGACACCCGCCGCAAGCCCGCCTACCACAACGGCACCGGCTGGACGCTCCCCTTCCCGCTCTTCGCCGAGGCCCTCTTCCGCATCCACGGCGAGCCCGTCCGCGCCATCGCCCACGCCATCCTCGCCAGCGCCGAGCACCTCGTCAACCAGGACTGCGTCACCCAGCTCCCCGAGTGCGTCATGGGCGACGCCCCCCACGAGCCCTGCGGCACCGGCGCCCAGGCCTGGGGCGTCTCCGAGCTCCTGCGCGTCCTCACCCTCATCGATCCCCCCGCGGAGAGCTGAGCCCGCCCCGGGCGGAGCAAAGGAAAGGCAAGCCCCCGATGGTTACCCCCGAGCTGAACACGCGCGTCGAGCGGCGGCTTGACCTGAACGAACGGTTGGTGTGGGCCGGCAAGCCCGTGCCGTGGGCCTTTTCCAGGCAAACCCTCGCCGCCATGCTCTTCGGCATTCCATGGAGTTTCATCACGGCCATGGTGATGAGCGGTTTCATCTACGGGCTCTTCTTCGCCGAGGACGGACGCGAGGAACCGTTGCCGTTGATAATCGGCATTTGCATCTTCTTTGTCCCCTTCGTCAGCATCGGCGTCTGCATGCTCGGCGCCCCGCTTTGGACCCGGCTCCGCACGCCGCACTGGGTCTACGCGGTCACCGACAAGCGCGCCCTCATCATCGGGCGTTTCCGCACGCGCGACTGGCGTGCCTCCGAACTGGAGTTCATCGACCGCGCCGACCACCGCAACGGCCGCTCCGACCTCTTTTTCGCCCGCGGGGCCGACAGGGGGCACGCCCACGCCTCCGAAGGCCTCGTCGGCTTCCGGAACCTCCCCGCCGCAGAGGCCTCTGCCGCCGAGGCGGCCCTCCGCCGCCTTTGCCCCAAGGTTTGACAGGGCGGCTGGGCGGCGCTATCTTTGGCGCATGACCAAAGAGCGGAAACGGGACTTCGCGCTGTTGCTGGCGGCGACCTTCTTCTATTTCACCGGCCCCATGTCGGTGGCGCCGCTGGCCGCGGGCTTCGCCGGCTCCCTCGGCGCGGGCGAGGCGCTCATGGGCCTGGCCGGCGGCCTCATGAACGGCGCCTCGCTCATCAGCCGCCCCGTGGTGGGGAACCTGGCCGACAGGGTGGGCAAACGCGCCCTCACCGTCGCCGGCGCGCTGGCCATGGCCGCCGCCGCGCTGGGGAGCCTCCTGGCCGGCTCGCCCGGGGCGTTCCTGGTCGCGCGGGTGCTGCACGGCCTGGGCTTCGCCTGCTGTTCCCTGAGCCTGTCGACGTGGATTTCCGAGCTGCTGCCGCGTGAGCGCGTGGCCTCCGGCATGGGGCTCTACGGCATGGTGACGGCCATCGGCATGGCCGTGGGCCCCGCGGCGGGCGTCTTTCTTTACCATCGCGCGGGCTACGCCTGCGCCTTCGCGCTCTCGGCCGCGCTTTCGGCCGGCCTCGCGTTCCTGGCCTGGTGCGTGCGGGATCGCGGGCTGAGCCTCCCCGCGCCGCAGTCCGCCGGGGAGGCGCGCCGTCTGGGCATCGTCGAATGGCGCGTGGCGCCCCTGGCGCTCATCATCCTGCTCTTCGCGATGCCCTACATGGCCACGCAGGCCTTCCTGGTGCCGTTGGCCGAGGCCGAGGGGCTGGAGTTCTCGGTGGCGTGGTTCTTCCCGCTCTACGCCGGCGTCCTCGTGGCCCTGCGCCTGGGGCTGGGGCGCGTCTTCGACCGCGTGCCCTTCTGGGTCTTCCTCCTGACCTCTGTCGCCTCGACGACGGGCGCGCTCCTGGCGCTCGCCCTCATGCGCGGCTTCTGGATGATGGCCCTGGCCGCGGTCCTCATGGCCGGCGGTTATGGCATCATGTGCACCGTCTGCCAATCCTCCGTCATTCTCCTGGCGCGGCCCGGCCACCGCGGCCTCGCCAACGGTACCTACTATATCGGCATCGACCTGGGGATGGCCATCGGCCCCCTCTGCGGCGGGTTCCTCTTCGGCCACTTGCCGGCGGCGTGGTTCTTCCCCGCCTTCCTCCTCACCCAGCCCCTCATCCTGCTGGTGTACGCCCTCTGGTGGCGCTTCCACCGCGCCAAAGGGGAGGCCCGGTAAAGCCCCCTGCGCCCGGGACGGCAAACCAACCGGCAAGGCAATCGGCCGCCCGCCCGCGTCCCCATGGCGGCCGGCGTTTCCCCAAGGGACTGCCCGATGTCGCGGCGGCCAGGGAATTGGGCGGCGGGGGGCGGGTTTTGCTAGAATGGGGGGCCAAAGGAGTTCGTTATGCGGATTTTGACAGGCGTGCAGCCCTCTGGGCAGTTGCATTGGGGCAATTATTTCGGGGCGATGAAGCCGATCATCGACAGCCAGGACAAGGGCGAGACCTTCGTCTTCGTGGCGCAGTACCATGCGCTGACGACGGTGCACGACGCCGGGAGGCTGCGCACGGCGACGTGGGACGTGGCGCTCGATTTCCTGGCCTGCGGGCTGGACCCGGCGAAGGCGTGCCTCTTCCGCCAGGGGGACGTGCCGGAGGTGCACGAGCTGGCGTGGCTGCTCTCCGTGGTCACGCCGATGGGGTTGCTGGAGCGGTGCCACTCGTACAAGGACAAGCTGGCGCGCGGCATCCCGGCGAGCCACGGCCTCTTCGCCTACCCGGTGCTGATGGCCGCGGACATCCTGCTGTACCAGAGCGACCTGGTGCCCGTGGGGCGCGACCAGAAGCAGCACGTGGAGGTGACGCGCGACATCGCCGCGAAGTTCAACCAGACCTTCGGCGAGGTCTTCCGCCTGCCCGAGCCGCTCATCGCCGAAAAGGTCGCCGTCATCCCGGGGCTCGACGGGCAGAAGATGTCCAAGAGCTACAACAACACCATCGGCCTCTTCGACGACCCCAAGGACGTCAAGGCCAAAATCATGCGCATCGCCACCGATTCCACCCCCCTCGAGGCGCCGAAGGACCCGGACACCTGCCGCGTCTTCGCCCTCTACCGCCTCTTCGCCGACGACGCGGAGGCCGAGGAGATGCGCCGGAACTACCTCCGCGGCGGCTACGGCTACGGCCACGCCAAAAAGGCCCTCTTCGAGATTTACCAGCGCAAGATGGCCCCCTTCCGCGAGCGCCGCGACTACCTGGCCGCCCACCCCGAGGAGGTCGAGGCCACCCTCCGCGCCGGCGCCGAGCGCGCCCGCAGGGCCGCCCGCGACACCCTCGCCGCCGCCCGCAGGGCCGTCGGCCTGGACTGAGGCGCCCCGGCGCAGGCAAGACGAACCCTCCCCCGCGGGCCATGGCCCGCCTCCCCATGGACACCACGCTGCCGCTGTTCGATGACTACAAGGTCAGCCTCGAGGCCTTCGAGGGCCCGCTCGACCTGCTCCTGCACCTCATCCGCAAGGAAGAGGTGGACGTCACCGACATCCCCATCGAGCGCATCACCGCGCAGTACCTGGCCTACCTCGAACGCTGGCGCGCGCTGGACGTGAACCTCGCCGGCGAGTTCATCGTCATGGCCGCCACCCTCATGCTCATCAAAAGCCGCACCCTCCTGCCAAGCGACGCCCAGCCCGAGGGCGAGGAAGGCGAGGACGACGCGCCCGACCCGCGCCTCGACCTCATGTGCCAGCTCATCGCCTACAAACGCTGCAAGGACGCCGCGGAGGCCCTCGCCGGCCGCGAGGCCCTCCGCGCCGAGACCTTCCCCAAAGGCGCCGCCCCCGAGCCCGGGCGCGGCGACGCGCCCCTGCGCCTGGGCGACGTGGGCGCCGACACCCTCTTCGCAGCCTTCCGCGACGTCCTCGCCCGCGCCGCCGAGACCGTCTCCTTCGGCCACCTCAAGATGCGCCGCTGGTCCGTGCCGGACAAGATGCAGGGCATCCTCGCGCGCGTCGCCGAACGGCACCACCTGGCCTTCGCCGAGCTCTTCGCGCCCGGCGCGCCCAAGGGCGAGGTCATCGTCACCTTCGTGGCCCTGCTCGAGCTCCTGCGCCTGCGGCACGTCACCGTCACCCAGACCGCGCCCTTCGGCGAGCTCTGGGTCGACCCCATCCCCCCCGGCACGCCGGACGCCCACCTCCCCCTGCCCGCCTTCGACGAGCTCGACCGTTACTGACCGCCCCATGCGCCCGCCCTCTTCCCATCCCCGCCCCATGCGCCCCACCAGGCGAGGCAAGACCCTATGGCAGCGCACGCCGTGACCGAGAACCGCGCCGCGGGCGGGGCCCTGTACGCGCAGGTGGCGATCGAGCAGGTGCCCGGGCAGCTGTTCACCTACGCCGCGCCGGAGGCGCTGGGGGTGCGCGTGGGACAGTGCGTCACCGTGCCGTGGCGGCGGGTCTACCGGCGCGGCTATGTGGTGGCGCTGTCGGCGGATTGCCCGTACGCGCCGAGGCCGGCGGGGGCCGAGCAGGGAGACCTCTTCGGCGGCGCGCCGGCCGGGGGCCTCAAGGCCATCGAGGCGGTGGAAGACCCGCTCCCCTATTTCTCCGAGAAGACGATCGACCTGCTGAGGTGGATGGCGGCGTATTACGACGTGGGCTTCACCCTGGCCCTGCGCAGCGCCCTGCCCGCGCCGGTGCGCGAGGGGCGCAGCCAGGCGCGCGAACGCTTCGTGGTGGCGCCGATCCTGCCCCCGCCGCCGCGCCTGCCGCCGCTCTCCAAACGCCAGAAGGCGCTCTATGAGGACATCGTGCGGGTGGACGGCGGCCTGCTGGCGCGCCTGTGCGAGGAGTTCAAGACCACGGCCGCGACCATCCGCCGCCTGGCCGCGATGGGCTATGTCTCGTGCGAGCGGAAGGAGGCCCCGCGCAGCCCCCTCGCGGGCCGGCGCATCCTGCCTTCCAGGCCGTTGCCGCTGACGCCCTCCCAGGCGCGGGCGTTGGAGGCCATCCTCGGGGCCGACCGCCCCACGCTCCTCTTCGGCGTCACCGGCAGCGGCAAGACGGAGGTCTACATGCAGGCCATCGCGCGGACGCTGGAGGAAGGGCGCGGGGCCATCGTCCTGGTGCCGGAGATCTCCCTGACCCCGCAGACGGTCAGCCGCTTCGCCGCGCGCTTCGGCGGCCAGGTGGCCGTGCTCCACTCCGCGCTGAGCGACGGCGAGCGGCACGACGAGTGGCACCGCATCCGCCGCGGGCAGGCGCGCGTGGTGGTGGGGCCGCGCTCGGCGGTCTTCGCGCCCCTCCCCGCGCTGGGGCTGATCATCGTGGACGAGGAGCACGACACGGGCTACAAGCAGGATGAGTCGCCGCGCTATTCGGCGCGCGACGTGGCGGTGATGCGCGCCCACCTGGAAGGCGCGCGGTGCGTGCTCGGCTCGGCCACGCCCTCGCTCGAAAGCTGGCGCAACGCCGTCGAGCTGGGCAAGTACGCCCTGGCGCGGCTGCCCGAGCGCGTGGGCGGCGCGGCGCTCCCGGCCGTCTCGCGCATCGACCTGCGCCAGGCGGCGGAGCCCGGCCGGCCCCTGCCACTCTTCAGCCCGCCGCTCATCGACGCGCTCAGGCTCCGCCTCGAACGCGGCGAGCAGGCCATCCTCTTTCTCAACCGCCGCGGCTACGCGCCCACCTACCAGTGCGCCGAATGCGGCGAGCCGCTCCGCTGCCCGCGCTGCGCCCCCGCGCGCCTCACCTACCACGCCAAGGACGACACGCTGCGCTGCCACCTCTGCGGCCATTGGGAGCGCCCGCCCACCCGCTGCCCCGCCTGCGGCGCGCCGCTCTTCAAGCCCCTGGGCGCGGGCACCCAGCGCGTGGAGCAGGCGCTCGCCAAGATCCTCCCCCAGGCCCGCGTCATCCGCATGGATGCCGACAGCACGGGCCGCCGCCACAGCCACGACGAGCTCCTCTCCGCCTTCCGCGCCAAGGAGGCCGACATCCTTTTGGGCACCCAGATGATCGCCAAGGGGCTCGACTTCCCCAACGTCACCCTCGTGGGTATCCTCTCGGCCGACCGCCCGCTGAACATCGCCTACGACTTCCGCGCGGCCGAGCGCACCTTCCAGCTCATCGCGCAGGTCTCCGGCCGCGCCGGCCGCGGCGTCCTCCCCGGGGAGGTCGTCGTGCAGACGCTCCAGCCCGACCACCCCGCCATCGTCGCCGCCTGCGCATGCGACTACGAACGCTTCGCGGCGGACGAGCTGGCGCTCCGTCGCGCCCAGGGCCTGCCGCCGTACGTGCGCCTGGCCACCCTCACCTTCACGGGCGAGGATCCCGCCGCCGTCGAACGCGCCGCGCAGGAGGCCGCCCGGGCGCTCGCGCGCTTCCCGGGGCTGGACGTGGCCCCGCCCCTGCCCGCGCCGCTCGAGCGCAAGGAAGACCGCTGGCGCTGGCAGATCCTGCTCAAGGCCGCCTCCGCCCAGCGCATCGCCCGCGCCTGCCGCACGGCGATCCCCCAGGAAAGGCGCATGGGGCCGGGGCCCCGCGTGCTCCTGGACGTGGACGCGGTCTTCCTGGCATAATTTCCGCTTGACGGCGCGGGATGGGATGTGGTATATTACGACACGTTTTCCCCATGGGGGATTAGCTCAGTTGGTTAGAGCGTCTGCTTGACATGCAGAAGGTCACTGGTTCGAGTCCAGTATCTCCCACCAAAACGGACCGTAGCGCAGCCTGGTAGCGCGTTTGCTTGGGGTGCAAAAGGTCTCGGGTTCAAATCCCGACGGTCCGACCATCCTTTCTGCGTGACACGCGCGAAACCCCGCGGCCCGGCGGGGCTTTTTTGTATAATGCACCCATGCGCGGAGGAGCGACGAAATGGGCAAACTGACACGGCGCGGCTTTCTGGCGGCCCTGGCGGCGGCCGGCGCGGGCGCGGCCTGGCCTTTGGGCGCGGGCGCGGCGCGGCGGCCGAACCTGGTGATCGTGCTGGCGGACGACCTGGGCTTCTCGGACATCGGCTGCTACGGCAGCGAGATCCCCACGCCGCACCTCGACGCCCTGGCCCGGGGCGGCGCGCGCCTGAGCCACTTCCGCAACGCGGCCCGCTGCTGCCCCGCCCGCGCCAGCCTGCTCACCGGCCTCTGGCCCCATCAAACCGGCGTCGGCCACATGGCCAGCAACGCCGCCTGGAGCGCGCGTTACTTCATCAACGGCTGGTACGCCGGGGATCTCCGCCCGGACACCCTCACCCTCGCCGAGGCCCTGCGCGCCGCCGGCTACGCCACCTGGGCCGTCGGCAAATGGCACGTCACCCGCTGGGCCGATCCCGCCGAGAAGGGCTTCTCGGACGCGAACTGGCCCCGCCGCCGCGGCTTCGAGCGCTTCTACGGCAAGCTCCTGGGCGCGGACAGCTACTACCGCACCGACACGCTCGTGCGCGACGACGCCCCCCTCCCCGGCGGCCGGGCCGCCGACCCCGCCTATTACTTCACCCGCGCCTGCGCCGACGAGGCCGCCGCCCTCATCCGCGCCCGCGACCCCGCCAAGCCCTTCTTCCTCTACTTCGCCCCCACCGCCCCCCATCTGCCCCTCCAGGCCCCGCCCGAGGCCATCGCCCCCTTCAAGGGCCGCTACGACGCCGGCTACGAGGCCGTCCGGGACGCCCGCCTGGCCAAGCAGAAGCGCCTCGGCCTTGTCCCGCCCGAGACGCCCCCGCAGCCCCTCCCCACCCCCTGGGCCGCCGTCCGCCGCAAACGCTTCGAGGCCCGCTGCATGGAGATCTACGCCGCGCAGGTGGCCGAGCTCGACGCCGCCGTCGGCAGGCTCGTCACCACCCTCAAGGATGCCGGCGCCTATGAAGACACCCTCATCGTCTTCCTCTCCGACAACGGCGCCTGCGCCGAGGCCACCGGCCGCGAGCCGCCCCCGCCCCTCCCCGACGGCGGCCCCACCGTCACCTGCGGCTATGGCCGCGCCTGGGCCTGCGTCTCCAACACCCCCTTCCGCGAATACAAGCACTGGGTCCACGAAGGCGGCGTCGCCACCCCCGCCATCTTCCACTGGCCCGCCGCCCTCCCCCCGCGCCCCGACTGGGTGCGCGCCCCCTGCCACCTCGTCGACCTCATGGCCACCCTCCCCGACCTCACCGGGCGGCCCCTCCCCCTCGCCGGGCGCCAGGCCCCCGAGGGCGTCAGCCTCCTGCCCCTGCTCCTGGGCGGCGACCTCCCGCCCCGCGCCCACCCGTTGATCTTCGAGCACGAGGGCAACCGCGCCCTCATCGAGGGCGACTGGAAGCTCGTCGCCAAAGGCCCCCGGGGCCCCTGGGAGCTTTACGACCTCGCCGCCGACCGCAACGAGCTGAACGATCTCGCCGCCCGGCACCCCGACCGCGTCCGCCGCATGGCCGAACGCTGGCGCCTCGAGGCCGAGCGCACCCACATCCTCCCCAGCCCGTTTCTCTGAGCGCTTGACGCACGGGGCGCGGATATGGTATCGTTCGTCAAATCAGTGAGGCGGTTTCAACCCTCCAGCGGGTGTAGCTCAATGGCAGAGCCCCAGCCTTCCAAGCTGGTCACGAGGGTTCGATTCCCTTCACCCGCTCCATGCCGGGGTGGTGAAATGGCAGACACAGCAGACTCAAAATCTGCCGCCCCTAAAGCGTGAGGGTTCGAGTCCCTCCCCCGGCACCATCGCAGACCCTTCAACGAGAAGCAGATAGGCGTATTTCGAGGGGGCTGTTATGGCCAAATTATGACCAGGGCGGTTAACTCAGTCGGTTAGAGTTCCTGATTTACACTCAGGCTGTCGGCGGTTCGAGTCCGTCACCGCCCACCATCCCCATGAGGCCTTGCCGCGCAACCCTGCGTGGCCTGCGCCCCGATGCGCCGGGCCCGGCGAGGGCCGGGCCGGACGGGCGGCGCTCAGCTTTTCCCGCGGCGCCCTTGGGGCCCCGCGCCGTCTTTGTCGCTTTCCAGCGCCTGGGCGATGTAGGGGGTGACGCCCCAGAAGTCGCGGAGCGCCTCGTATTCGGCGATGGCCTCGCCGAGGCCGGGGCGGAGGCCGCGTTGGGCGCGGATGAGCAGGTTGCGCCCGGTGGCCTCCTGCGAGACGAACTCCATGACGGCGGCGCGGTAGCCGCAGATGCGCAGGATTTGCGCGCGGAAGGTGTCGGTAAGGAGGTCTGCGAGGCGTTCGCGGAGGATGCCGTGGCGCAGGACGGCGCGCATAGGGCCGCCGCCGGCGAGGGCGTGGTGGAGCTCGTGCTGGCAGCAGGGGACGCAGAGGATACGCTGGGCCTTGGCGCGGATGGCCAGGAGGAGGGCGTCGTCGGTGGCGGTGTCGCAGGCGTGCAGGCTCATGACGAGATCCGGCGCGCGGTCGGGGAGGACGTCCTTGATGTCGGCGCAGCGGAAGGCGACCTCGCCCTCGGGGCGGAGGGCCTGGGCCATGGCCTGGGCGCTCTCGACGACGCCTGGGTTGCGGTCGACGCCGAGGGTGGAGACGTTGGGCCAGCCTTTGGCCTGGGTGAGGTAGGCGTGGAGGGCGAGGGTGAGGTAGGCTTTGGCGCAGCCGCAGTCCACGATGAAGAAGGCGGGGGGCGGGGCCTCGGGGAGGAGGGGCTCGAGGGCACGCAGGAGGGCGTTGACCTGGTCGTACTTGCCGCGCATGGAGGCGCGGATGGCGCCATCCGCGCCGGCGATGCCCAAGACGCGCAGGAGCGCGGCGGAGTCGAAGTCGGTGAGGGGCTGCCGTTTGGCGCGGTCGTTGCCGGCGGGCGCGGCGGGCTGCGCGGGCGCGGCCTTGGGCTTGCCGCGGGAGACGAGGGGGGTGCCGCGCTTGTTCACGCGGACGTGGAGGTCGCCCTCGACGGTGACGAGGTGGAGCTCGCGCTTGCCGCCTTGGGCGAGGATGTCCTCAAGGCCCTTGCGGGCGGCGGGCTCGGAGAGGTTTCGGGTCTTGGCCTGGGCGCCGTCGCGCATCTCGGCCTGCCACAAATCCTCGCCCTTGATGCGCACGGGGCGGAGGGAGATGCGGAAGGGCTGGCCCTGGCGGGTGAGGGTCTGCGTCAGGCGGATGAGGCCGGGGGCGAAGACGCGGCGGCGGATTTCGTCCGCGAGCGCCTCGGGGAGCATGTCGGGGGTCTCTGTCATAAAACGGTTCCTTGGGCCCTTTCGCGGGGGCGGCGCGGGGCAGGCCGCGTCAGCGGCGCTTCTTCTTGGCGGGTTTGCGTTTGACGCGGACGGCGACGTCGTGGCGGAGGCCGGCGTGCCGGCGGAGGTGCGCGGGGGAGGAGTCCCGGTCGCGGAGCTGGGATTTATAGAGCGTCCAGCCGGGGGTGAGGAGGAAGGCCAGGCCGCAGACCCACATGGAGGGGAGCAGGAGGTTGTGGTTGCCGGTGAACTCGCTGACCATGAGGATGGCCGCCAGCGGGGTGCGGACGGCCGCGGTGAGGTAGCCGGCCATGCCGAGCATGGCGCAGTTGGCCAGGGAGATGCCCAGGTGCGGGAAGAGAAGCGCGAAGAGGGCCCCGCAGCCGGCGCCGTACATCGCGCCGCTGAAGAGGGCCGGGCCGAGCATCCCGCCCGCGCCGCCGCTGCCGACGGTGAAGCTGGTGGCGACGGCCTTGAGCGCGCCCAGGGCCAGGAGCAAGGCGATGGCGTGGGGGCCGAAGGCCTCGAAGACGGCCCCGTTGGGCAGGAGCGTGCGCTGGATGAAGCCGTAGCCGGTGGAGAGGATTTGGGGGAAGCAGAGGCCGACGGCGCCGACGAGCAGGCCGCCGACGGCGGGCTTGGCCCAGGGGGGCAGCCCCAGCCTGCGGAAGGCGATCTCCGTCTGCCGGAAAAAGAGGATGTTGAAGCGGACGGCCGCGGCGACGAGGAAGGCCAGGAGCGCGTAAAGCAGGAACTTGACGGGCGAGGCGAAGGATTCCCCGGGCGTCGCGAAGACCGGCTCCCACCCGAAAGCGCAGGCGTACGTCATGTACGCGATGGTGGAGGCGACCATCGAGGGGATGAGCACGTCGCCCTCCAGGTCAAAGCCGCGGTAGAGGATCTCCGCGGCGAAGAGGGCCCCGGCCATGGGCGCGCGGAAGATGGCGCCGATGCCGGCGGCCATGCCGGCGGCCAACAGGACGCGCCGCTCGTAGGCCGAGAGGCGCAGCACGCGGCCGACGAACGCGCCGCAGGTGGCGCCGATCTGGGTGATGGGCCCCTCCGCGCCCGCGCTGCCGCCGGTGCCGATGACGAGCGAGGAGGCCAGCACCTTGACGGGGGCGACGGCCACGGGGATGTCGACGTCGGAGCGGTGATAGGCGGCGATGACCGTGTCGGTGCCGTGGCCGCCGGCGCTGGGGGCGAAGCGGCGGGCCAGCAGGCACGCCAGGAGCGCGCCGCAGGCGGGCAGGAGCAGGCGCATCAGGCCGGCCGCGCAGGCGCCGAGCCCGGGGTGCAGGCGGTCAAGGAGCGCGTAGGGCAGGGTTTGGGGGTGGGCGAGGGCGACCTCGCCCTCGGCCATGGGCAGGTGGATGGCGCCGAGCGTCTCCAGGGCGTAGACGCGCACCCACTCGATCATCGAGAAGAACCAGATGGACAGGAGCCCGGCCAGGACGCCGACGGCCGCGGCGATGCCCACGATGCGCCCCATCCGCAGGGTCTCGCCCTCGGCGGGGAACCAGAAGCGGAGCCAACGCCAGGACTGCCGCCCCCCTCGCAGGAGGTCGGCCGCCGGGGGTGGGCGCAGGCGCGTGGCCATGGCAGGGCTCAGTCGCGGAGGATGCGGCTGAAGAATTGGGCCAGGGGGATGACGCCGATGAGGCGGCCTTCCTTGTCGAGGACGTAGCACTTGACGGCGTTGCGCTCGGCGAGCTCGGCGGCGATCTCGCGCGCCGGGGTGTCCACCTGGCAGGTGCAGACGTCGGTGTTCATGGCGTCGCGGACGCGGGTGCGGTGGGCGTCGCGCAGGCGCTGGGCCAGGGCGGCCATGCTGGAATCCAGGTCCCCTTTCGCGCCGGGGAAGAGCTTGCGCAGGCCCTTGGGGATGAAGCAGCCGAGCATCGCGTGGGTGTCCACGGCGCCGACGAGGCGCCCGTCGTCGTCCACGATGGGCAGCTCCACCTTGTCGCCGACCATGAAGCTTTCCAGCGCGCCGGCCAGGGGGGCGTTGGCCGAGAGGCTCTCGGGGCTCGCCGTCATGAGGTCGCCCGCGCAGATGTACTCGGGCAGCTTCAGCTCGCTGCGCCGCAGGAAGCGCATGATCTCCTCCGCGTCTGCCATCGCGGCGATGCGGTCGACGGCGCCGGGCTCGCGCAGGAGGTTGGCCAGCGCGCGGAGAATCTGGAGATAGCGCGCGGGCTGATGCTCGGGCACGAGCAGGAGGAAGACCAGGCGCACCGGCTTTTCCGCCTCGGCCAAGGGGATGCCCGCCGGGTAGACGCCCAGCGCCAGGTAGGGCCGCTCGATGCCCTCGATGCGCGCGTGCGGCAGGGCGACGCCCTCGCCCACGACGGTGGGGGAGACGCGCTCGCGGCGAAGCACCGCGTCGACGATCGGCTCGGCCTTCACGCCGGGCAGATGGTTGGCCGCCACCAGCCCGACCAGCGCATGGACCATGTTGTAGAAGGAAGGCACCGTCCGCTCGACGACGATGTCCGCCTCCGAGAAGAATGCGCTCAGGTAAATCGCGTTCGCTTCTGCCATAAGGAAAACCCTCGCTTGTTTCCCTTTTAGGATAGCACATTCCCCCGCCCCCCGCGCAACCCGATGTGCTATAATGCGACCATTGTTTGGGGGCGATGTGCCGTGCGGCATCGAGCCTGGTCAGCGACAGACGTTGGAGAGCCTCAATGGAGACAAAAGACATTCATCTGGTGTATGGGACGGACGACAACTATGTTTTCCCGACCGCGGTATCCGCGGCCAGCGCCGCTTTTTACCTCCGCCCGGGGGAACGGCTGACGCTCCATCTGTTCGACCTTGGCGTCAGCGACGCGCACTACGAGGAATATTGTGCGCTGGTGCGGCGGGCGAACGCGACGGACGCCGTGAGCCTGGTGCGGCATCGGCTGAACAAGGAGATGTTCGAGGGGTTCGGCGCCTGGCGGGGCTCGGTGGTGACCTATTCGCGCATGATGATGGAGGAGCTGCTGCCGGATCTGGACTGGGCCATCTATTTCGACGGGGACACCCTGTGGCTGGGAAGCCCGGGGGAGCTCTGGGATCTGCGCGACGAGAGCAAATTGATCTTGGCGAGCGTCGACCCGCCGACCCCGATGGGGACGGAGAACCCGGAGTTCGCGTGGTATCGGGAGCGCGGGCTGGACGTCGACGCCTCCGGTTATCTCTGCATGGGGCTGATGCTGGCGAACCTCAAGACGATGCGGGAGGCGCGCATCGCGGCGCGGTGCCGGGCGTTCATGAAGGAGTTCCCGAACCCGCGCGTCGTGGATCAGACCGTCCTGAACCTGGTCTGCCAGGGGCGGACGGCGCCGCTGCCGCCGCAGTGGGGCGTCTTCAGCGTCTGGCATGGCAGCGTGGATTTGTCGAAGCCCTCCGCCGTGCATTACGTGACGGACGTGCCGTGGAAGCGGCAAAAGCTCAACCGCCTCTTTTCGGACGTGGTCTTGCTGTGGTTTGAGTTCTGCAAACGCGTGCTGGGGCGGGACGAGCTGGCGCGCTTCTCGCCCTGGTGCCGCTTCTGGCGGCGGGGGGCCTTCGTGATCCTGAAGCATTGCCAGTGGGCGCTCAACGTGCACCCATACGTGAAATCCAGGCTGCGCAACACGCATGGCATCCCTCGCCACGCCTATCAAAGCATCGTCGAGCGCTGGACGCGCGGAGGTCAGGCATGAAGAAAAACCCAAAAATCATGATGGCAAACATCGAAATCGCCGGTTACCTGGCCGCGCCGCTTCGGATACTTGCGGACCGGGGCGCGGACATCGTGTGCTGGACGATGTTGCCGGAGCGGTGGGACGAAGGGCACCCGCTTTACGGGAAGGCCCGCCATTTCGATTTCGACACGCACCCGACGGCGGAATCCCTCCTTGCCGAATTGGGCGATTGGCGCCCGGATCTGTACATCAGCGCCGGCTGGATCAAGCCCGGGTTCCTTGAGCTGGCCAAACGCTTCCATGCGCAAGGCACGCGGACGGTCATGCTGGCGGACACCTATTGGCGCGGCACATGGCGCCAGTGGGCGAACCTGCTCGTTGGGAGATTCGCCATTGTGCCGTTGTTCGATTTCGCCTGGGGGGCGGGCAAGCCACAGGCCAGCTACATGCGCCGCATCGGCTTCCCGAAGGACAGGATCCGCACCGGCATGGTCACCGCCGACACGACGAAATTCGCCGCGCTCTACGCGCCGGACCGCGACCCGTGGCCGCACACCTTCCTGTACATCGGCCGTTACGTGCCCGTCAAGAACATGCGCCGCATGGAACGCGCCTTCCTAAAGGCCCTCGAGCGGATGCCGGGAAGCGACTGGCGGCTCTGTTGCATCGGCGGCGGCCCGCTGTGGGACGAACGCACGCAACACCCGCGCATCGAGCATCTGGGCTACAAAAGCCCGCAGGAGATCCAACGCTTCATCCCCCAGGCCGGCGCCTTTGTCCTGCCCAGCGTCTTCGAGCCCTGGGGCGTAGTGGTGCAGGAGGCCGCCCAGATGGGCCTGCCCCTGCTCTGCTCCAACACCGTCCAGGCCACCACGGCCTTCCTCGAGCCCGGCAAGAACGGCTTCACCTTCGACCCGATGAGCGAGGACGCCATCGCCGAGGCCCTCTGCCGCGCCATGGCCCTCCCGGACGACGCCCTCCGCGCCATGGGCCGCGAAAGCCACCGCCTGGGCATGGCCTACACCACCGAAGACTGGGTCGACCGCGCACTCTCCTTCCTCGACTGACATGCGGATCCTCCACGTCATCACGGGCATGGCCCGCGCCGCCGGCACCTCCGTCTTCTGCGGCGAGGCCCTCCGCGCGCTCACCGCCCAGGGGCACGACTGCCGGCTGTGGGTGCGCCGGCACAACCCCGCCGACGCCTACCCTGCCGGCGCGGCGACGGTCAGCGAGAAGCCGCCCGAGGCCGACTGGCGCCCCGACGTCGTCCACCTCCACGCCCTCTGGACACCCTGGCTCCTGCGGCCTTACCTCTGGGCCAAGCGCCGCGGCATCCCCGTCGTCTGGTCCCCCCACGGGATGCTCGCGCCCTGGGCGATGGCCCACAAGCGCTGGAAAAAGATCCTGCCCTGGCGGCTCTATCAACGCGCGGCCCTGCGCGGAGCGGCCCTTCTGCACACGACCTCCGCGCAGGAGACGCGCTGGGTGCGCGCCCTCGGGTTCCACAATCCCATCGCCGAGGTGCCGCTTGGGACGACGCTGCCTGAAGACGTGCCCCCGTTCGCCGAACGGCGACGCCTTGTTCTCTTTGTCGGGCGCGTCTACCCCGTGAAAGGGCTTGACCTGCTCATCAAAGCCTGGGCACGCCTCAAGCGCCAGGGTAAGGCCGGCGCGTGGCACGTGCTCTGCGTGGGCCCCGACCAGGCCGGGCACATGGGCGAACTGGAGGCCTTGGCGCGGCAGGTTGGCGTGACCACGCAACGGGCCCCCCTCGCGGAGGCGGAACAGGCCGACCTCACCTTCACCGGTTCCCTCTACGGGGAGGACAAAGACGCGGCCTACCGCGCCGCCCGCGCCGCGATCCTGCCTTCCTATACGGAGAACTTCGGCGGCGTCGTCCCGGACGCCCTTGCTTTCGGCCTCCCCGTCCTCGCCTCCCAGGCCACCCCCTGGGGCGTCCTCGAGGAAGCCCGGTGCGGGGCCACCTTCGCGCTGAACGAGGCCGCCCTCGCCGAGGCCCTCGCCGACCGCCTCGCCCAGCCGGACGAAGCCCTGCAGGCCATGGGCGAACGCGGCCGCGCCCTGGTGCGCGAGCGTTACGCCTGGCCCGCCGTCGCCCGCGCCCTCGCCGCCGCCTACCGGGACATCCCGTCATGCCGGGTTCCATAAACCGTGACACGATTCTGCCATGAGAAAAACTGAAGCCGTCTATTCCGTCAAGTGGTTGGTGTGGGGCCTGATTGGGTTTGGCGTCCTCTGCGCGTCGATGAAGGCGACGGGGGGCGCGGGGTTCCTGCTCATTTTCCCGTTTTTGCTGGCGGCATTCGTCAAGAACCGTTCGGAGCTGTTGCTCTATGCCATCCTGGCCACGGCGGTGTTGACGGTGACGAACGGCTTCATCGCGCCGAAGGACAACGTGTATTCCATTTCGGCGCGCCTGGTCTACGGCATTGCCTCAGGCGTGCTGATCCTGCAGTCGACGGCGCACAAAATCCCCAAGATTTTGGCGCCGATCCTCTCCATCTTTTTGTACGTCGGGTTCCAAGCATTGGCCTCCTCGCAGGGATGGCAGCCGCTTATCAGCTATCTGAAGCTGTTCCTCTTTGTCATTGTCTTCCTGGCGTTCTGGGGCGTGGCCTGCACGGCTTGCGTGGATAGACAGGTCCGCCCGCAGACGTTGCGGAGCGTGGTGCTGGTTTTCGCCTGTTTCCTGATCCTGGGGTCTCTTGCCCTTATCCCCTTCCCGGGGATCGGAAAAATAGGTGCGGCGCAAGCATTGGAGCAGGGGCTTGACGTCGAGTCCGTCGGCCTCTTCATGGGCGTGACGTTCCAGCCCCAAGCGCTGGGGCCGGCCGTCAGCGTCATCGCCACCGTCCTGTTGGCGGATTTGCTCTTCTCGATCCGCAGATGGGAACCGCTTTATCTGACGCTCCTCGTCGCCGCCCCGGTCCTGGTCTACTACACCTCCAGCCGCACGGCGATGGGCACCTGGCTGGCGGGGATGAGCTTCACGACCTTTGTCTTCATGTGCGCGAACGGCGTGGGCTCCCGCTGGAAAGGGCGTGCGCTCGGCACGCTCTTCATCGCGGGGATGATCTGCGGCGTGGCGCTCTTCGCCACACCCGAGATGCGCGACAAAGTCCTTGCCTTCGCCTTCAAGGTGCGCGGGGAGGACGCCGTGGTGACGGACACCTCGTTCTCCGCGCTCACCTCTTCCCGCCAGGGCCTGATGGACGTGTCGATGGCAAACTTCGCCGACAGCCCGCTCATCGGGAACGGCTTCCAGGTCTCCAAACAAATGGAAGGCTTGGAGATCCAGTCGTGGACGCAGTTGCTCTCCGCGCCCATCGAGAAAGGCGTCTGGGTCACGGCGGTCTTGGAGGAAGGCGGGATCCTGGGGATGTTCTTCTTCGTCTTCTTCCTCCTGGTCTCGTTCTACGGCCTGCTGACGCGCCGGGCATACATCGGCGCAAGCGCCTTCTTCGTCCTGACGATCGCCAACCTGGGCGAGTTCACCTTCTTTTCCATGTCCTCCATCGGAGGCATCGTCTGGGCATTCGTCTTCACCGGCCTGGCGCTCGATGCGCAGCGGCTGCGCGCGGCGCGCCAGGCCCGCCTATGGGGGCGCGCCGCCATGCCAGGGGCGTATCCTCTCCCCGGGCCAATGCCCGCCGGGCCGTACCGTAGGCCAATCCAACCATAAAGGGGGCCAAACATGAACCGTGACATCGCGTGCATCGGCGCCGGGTACATCGGCGGGCCCACCATGGCCGTCATCGCGCAGAAGAACCCCGACCGCAAGGTCATGGTGGTGGATATCGACCAGGCGCGCATCGACGCCTGGAACTCGGACGACCTGCCCATCTATGAGCCGGGGCTCGAGGAGGTGGTCCGCTCCTGCCGCGGCAGGAACCTCTTCTTTTCCACGGACGTCGCCGGCGCGATCAAGGCCTGCGACATCATCTTCGTGGGCGTGAACACCCCCACCAAGACCTTCGGCGAGGGCGCCGGCTACGCCTCCGACCTCCAATTCTGGGAGGCCGCCGCGCGCACCATCTCGCAGGAGGCCAACCGCGACAAGATCGTCGTCGAGAAATCCACCCTCCCCGTGCGCACCGCCGACGCGATGGCCGCCGTGCTCCACACCCACCCCGAGCACACCTTCACCGTCCTCTCCAACCCCGAGTTCCTCGCCGAGGGCTCGGCCATCCGCGACCTGCTCGAGCCCGACCGCGTCCTCATCGGCGGCCCGCAGGACCGCCGCGGCAAGGCCGCCATCAAGGCCCTGGTGGACGTCTACGCCGCCTGGGTCCCGCGCCGCCGCATCCTCACCACCAACGTCTGGTCCAGCGAGATGTCCAAGCTCGCGGCCAACGCCATGCTCGCCCAGCGCATCTCCTCGGTCAACGCCTTCTCGGCCCTCTGCGAGGCCACCGGCGCCGACATCCAGGAGGTCGCCGGCGTCCTGGGCATGGACAAGCGCATCGGCCCCAGGTTCCTCCAGGCCGGCCCCGGCTTCGGCGGTTCCTGCTTCAAAAAGGACGTGCTCAACCTCGTCTACCTCTGCCGCACCTACGGCCTCGACGACTGCGCGGCCTATTGGGAGGGCGTCATCGCCATGAACGAGGCCCAGCAACGCCGCATCGTCGCGCGCACCGTCAAGGCCCTCTTCAACACCCTCGCCGGCAAGCGCGTCGCCCTCTTCGGCTTCGCCTTCAAAGCCAACACCGGCGACACCCGCGAGACCCCCGCCCTCACCGTCGCCAACCTCCTCGCCGAGGAGCGCGCCCAAATCGTCGTCACCGACCCCAAGGCCCTCCCCAACGCCAGGCGCGACCTCGCCCACCTCCCGGGCGTCACCCTCGAGCCCGACCCCTACGCGGCCGCCGAGGGCGCCGACGCCATCCTCCTCATGACCGAGTGGGACTGCTACCGCACGCTCGACTGGGCCCGCGTCCACGCCGCCATGCGCAAGCCCGCCCTCGTCTTCGACACCCGCAACATCCTCGACCTCGGCGCCCTCCGGAAGCTCGGCTTCAAAACCCTCGCCGTCGGCCGCGAATAAGCCGCCCGGCACGCACAGGGCCCCGCCCCGGGCGGGGCCTTTCCCATACCCGCCGAAAGGGCTTGACCTCGAGCCCGCTCCAAGTTGTACCATGGGGCACATTCTTTCCAAAGGAAAGGGAACCAACGTGCAAGGGAACATCGGCAGAAGGGCCTTCCTGGCCGGCGCGGGAGCGGCCGGGGAAAAACAGGAGAGGAAAGCCATGAAAGTCGTCATCCTGACGGGCAGCCCCCGCAAAAACGGCAACACCAACACCCTGGCCGCGCGTTTCGCCGAGGGCGCCCGCGCCGCCGGCCACACGGTCTTCCGCTTCGACGCCGCGGAGGCCAAAGTCGCCCCCTGCCGCGCCTGCAACGCCTGCGGCATGGACGGCCCCTGCGTCCTCAAGGACGACTTCGAGGCGTTGCGCGAGAGGCTGGTGGAGGCCGACGTGATCGCCTTCGCCACGCCGATGTACTACTTCGGCTTCTCGGCGCAGCTCAAGACCGTCGTCGACCGCTTCTATGCGCTGGCCGGGCGGCTGCACACGCCCAAACGGTGCGTCCTGATGATGGCCTACGCCGACAGCGACGCCCGCAAACGCCGCGTCCTCACGGACTATTACGAGATGCTCCTGGACTACCACGGGTGGACGGACGCCGGGCGCCTCATCGCCCCCGGCTGCTGGCCCGCCGGCGCCATCAACGCGACAGACCTGCCCCAGCAGGCTTACAACCTTGGGAACTCCCTCTGAGAAAGGAACGAACATGAACATCCTGATTTTGACGGGCAGCCCCCGCCCCAACGGCAACTCCAACCTCCTCGCCGAACGCTTCGCCGAGGGTGCCCGCTCCGCCGGCCACACGGTGACGCGCCTGGACGCGGCCCACCTGGACATCCACCCTTGCGTCGCCTGCGAACACTGCCACAACGGCAGCGGCACCTGCACCTTCCACGACGGCTTCACCGACATCCGTCGCACCATCGCCAAGGCCGACGCGCTCGTCTTCGCCGCACCCATCTACTACTTCGGCCTCCCCGCCCAACTCACCGCGGCGATTGACCGCTTCTACGCCTGCGGCGACGACCTCAACATTCCCAAGAAGGCCGCCCTCATCGTCACCCTCGCCGACACCGACCCCGACACCGCCGCGGCCGCCGTCCTGCAGTTCCGCAAGACCGCCGAATACGTGGGCTGGGCCGAGGGCGGCGTCCTCGTCGCCACCGGCCTCGGCGCCGCCGGCGAGGCCAAGGACTCCCCCTTCGCCGACCAGGCCTACGCGCTGGGCAAGAACTTCTGATGAGAGGAGAACGGAAAACGGAGCGCCCCTGCGGGGCGACGAAGTGGCAGATGGGCACCTGTGGAATGTTTGCAGAGCCCGAAGAACCACAAAGAAACTCGAAAGGTGTTTCATAGCTTCCTTTTGGCCAGCCCGTCGCGCGCTTGCCGCGCGCTCCGTTCTCCGTTCCCCGTTTTCCGTTCTCCTAATTCCCAACAAAGGTTGACGCCATGAACGACAGTTTCGTCTACGACATTCCCACGCGCCTGCTCTTCGGCCCCGGCGCGCTCGACAAGCTCGGCGAGGAGACGCTCCCCGGCAAGAAGGCCCTCCTCGTCATGACCGGCGGCAAGTCCGCCAAGGCCACCGGCGCCTACGACCGCCTCCTGGCCCAGCTCGCCAAGGCCGGCGCCACGGTCGCCGAGTTCCCCAAGGTCGAGGCCAACCCCCTGCGCCCCACCGTCATGGAGGGCGCCGCCCGCGCCAAGGCCGAAGGGTGCGACTTCATCGTCGCCCTCGGCGGAGGCTCGGTGATGGACGCCGCGAAGATGATCGGCGTGATGGCCCGCAACCCCGGCGACCTGTGGGACTATGCCTTCACCGCCACCGGCGGCAACAAGCGCTATCCCAACGACCCGCTCCCGCTCGTCTGCGTCACCACCACCGCCGGCACCGGCAGCGAGATCGACGACGGCGCGGTCATCTCCGACGACGACCGCCGCGAGAAGCCCGGCTTCATGGATCACCGCCAATTCCCCGCCCTCTCCGTGGTCGACCCCACGCTGATGGCCTCCGTGCCCGCCCACCTCACCGCCTACCAGGGCTTCGACGCCCTCTTCCACAGCGTCGAAGGCTACCTCGCCGGCCCCCGCACGCTGATGAGCGAGCTCTACGCGCTGGCCGCCGTCGAGCGCATCGCCGCCCACCTCCCCCGCTGCGTCTCCCACCCCGACGACCTCGAGGCCCGCACGCAGATGGCCCTGGCCAACACCCTCGGCGGCTTCGTCATGTCCACCGGCCCCCTCACCAGCGAGCACGCCATCGAGCACGCCCTCAGCGCCTTCCACCACGCCCTGCCGCACGGCGCCGGCCTCATCATGGTCTCCCTCGCCTACTACAAGGCCCTCATCGGCAAAGGCGCCTGCCCCGGCCGCTTCGTCCGCCTGGCCCAGGCCCTCGGCCGCCCCACCGCCACAAAGCCCGAGGACTTCCTCGACGCCCTCGCCGCACTCCAGCGCGCCTGCGGCGTGGACGCCCTCAAGATGAGCGACTACGGCATCGTGCCCGACGAGTTCCCCGCCATGGCCAAGAACGCCCGCGACACCCTCGGCGCCCTCTTCGCCTGCGACCCCGCCCCCCTCTCCAACGACGACGTCGTCGCCATCTACCAACGTTCCTACCGCTGAGGCCCACCATGAAACACGCCGCCGCACTCTTCGCCGCCGCACTCGCCGCCACAACCCTAATCGGAGCCACCCCCATGCCAGACTTCACCCCCGCCTTCCCCATCGGCGCGCCCAACGACGCCTACGCCCAATACTTCAAGGGCCAAAGCTACCTCGCGCGCCTCACCGAGCACGCCGACCAGACCGGCGTGCCCATCGCCAACGTCACCTTCGAGCCCGGCTGCCGCAACAACTGGCACCGCCACACCGGCGGCCAAATCCTCGTCTGCGTCGCCGGCGAGGGCCTCTACCAGGAGCGCGGCAAGCCCGCCCGACACCTCCGCCCCGGCGACGTCGTCGAAATCCCGCCCGACACCGACCACTGGCACGGCGCCACCGCCGACCGCTGGTTCGCCCACCTCTCCGTCGAGTGCCACCCAGAGACCAACAAAAACACCTGGCTTGAGCCCGTCAGCGACGCCGACTACGCCGCCGCCCAGCCCCGCCCCGCCGCGCCCAAACACCTCACCGCGCGCGAGGCCGCCCTCGCCCGCATCTCCGGCCGCGCCGCCGCCGGCGACCTCCCCGGCCTCAAACGCGCCTGCGCGGACGGCCTCGACGCCGGGCTCACGGTGAACGAGATCAAGGAAGTCTTCCTCCAGCTCTACGCCTACCTCGGCTTCCCCCGCTGCCTCAACGCCAACGCCGCCTTCGCCCAAGTCCTCGCCGAGCGCCAGGCCGCCGGCAAGGACGACCCCGAGGGCCCCGCCGCCGCGGCACTCCCCGCGGACGCCGACCGCGAGCGCATCGGCCGCGAGAAACGCGCCGCCCTCTTCGGCTCCGACCCCAACGCCCCCGAGGCCCCCTGGCAGACCTTCGCCCCCGGCGCCGAGCAGTTCCTCAAGGAGCACCTCTTCTGCGACGTCTTCGCGCGCGGCCTCCTCACCGACAAGGAACGCGAACTCTGCACCGTCTCCATGCTCAGCGTCCTTCCCGGCGCCGAGGCCCAGCTCGCCAGCCACCGCAAAGGCGCCGAGCACGTGGGCAACGCCCCCGCCGCCCTCGACGAGGCCGTCGACCTCGCCCGCGCCGCCCGCTGACCGCCCGCGCCCCGCGAAAAAGCCCCCGGCCCACCCAAGGGCCGGGGGCTCTTTTGTCTGGCGGGCGCTCAGCCCTGATCCACCCGGCGTTGCTCGACGGCGCCGTAGCGCGCGCCCTGGACGGGGATGGCCCTCACCGTCGCCTCCAACGCCCGCCAATCGGCGTCGGGCAGGCCGAAGTCGAGCGTCCCGAGGTTCTCCCACAGGTGCGCCCGCTTGGTCGTCCCGGGGATCGGGAGCACCCACGGCGCCTTCCACAGCAGCCAGCCCAGGGCCACCTGCGCCGGCGTCATCCCCCGGGGCTGGCCAAAGGCATGGAGCGCGGCGACGAAGCGCCCGTTGGCGCGGAGGTTGGCGGGGGTGAAACGCGGCACCCCCGCGCGGTTGTCGTTGCCCGAGCCAAAGTCCGAATGTTCGTTGAGGTCGCCCCCCAGGAAGCCGCGGTTGAGGGGACTGTAGGGGACGAAGCCGATGCCGAGCGCGCGGCACGCCTCCAGCACGCCGTTACGCTCCGGCTCGCGCCACATCAGGTGCCACTCGCTCTGCACGGCGGTGAGGGGGCAGACGGCGTGGGCGCGGCGGATGGTCTCGGCCGAGACCTCGCACATCCCCCAGCGGCGCACCTTGCCCTCGCGCATGAGCTCGGCAATCGTGCCGGCCACCTCCTCCGGCGGCGTGACCCCATCGCCCCGATGCTGATAGTAGAGCGGGATGCAGTCCGTGCGCAGGCGGCGGAGCGCGGCCTCGCACTCCCGGCGGATGGCGGCGGGCGAGGAATCCTGCCGCCCCGTGGCCTTGCCGTCGACGACCTCGTGCCCGAACTTCGTGGTCACGAAGACGCGTTCGCGGAAGGGCGCGAGCCCCTCCGCCGCGAGTTCCTCGTTGGTCCAGGGGCCATAGACGGCGGCAGTGTCAAAGAGCGTCACGCCGCGCTCCGCGGCCTCACGCAACAACCGGATGGCGGCCTGACGGTCGGGGTGCGGCCCGCGCGGTGGTGGTTGAGCCCCATCACGCCGAAGCCGAGGGCCGAGGCCGTCAGCGCGGCCCGTCCCGCGCCCAACGTGCGTTGGCCCAGGGGCGTGGCGGGGACGCGCTCGACGGCGACGGCCGCCGCGGGCGCCTCCGCGCCGACGAGCCGCAGCGCAGGCGCGGACGCCCCCGCGAGGACGAAAGCCTTGAGGAAGCCGCGCCGGCCGGCACCGGGCATGGAGGGGTGTTGTCGTTTCATGTCGATGTTCCTTTCCTGTCGTTGTCCAAACCGATGACTCGGGCGGGGTTCCGCCGCAACAACAAATCAATGGCCCGCCCGTCCAGCCCGCCCGCCTCCAAGGCCGCCCGCGCGCGCAGCATTCCCTCCACGGGGTGCGGCATGGCGGCTTGGCCCAGGTCGGTGGAGACGAACGCGCGTTCGGGCGCGAGCGCGCAAAGCGCGGCGAATGTTTCCGTTGGCTGCCGCTCGTGCCGCGCCAACGCCGTGCCCGGCCCCCACAGACAGGGAAGGAAGCAAAACTCCACCCATGCGCCAAAATCCACGGCTCGGCGGATCTGATCCGCGCTCAACCGCCAAATAGATGCATTGGCGTGCGTCACCACAAACCGCTCCAGCCCCACCTCGCGCGCACGGGCCGCCAACGACAACGTCTCCTCGGGCGAGCTATGCCCCGAGGCCAAGGCGATACCCGCCTCCGCGCAACACTCCATAATGCGCGTGACGGCGGGGAGCAGACGCCCGTTCTCTGTGACGGGAATCCCCCCGCCCACCCCTTCGAGCGCGCGCGGGTAGGCAGCGTCGAGCGTGGGCAGCCAGACGCAACGGCAGAGCCCGCCCTCCGTGGCGAGTGCCGCCTCCACGGCCCCCGTGTTGAGCGCCGGCCCGGTGGCGCCATTGAGGCAAAGCCCACCGAAAACCTCAATGCCGGGCACCAGACGGCGCGTCAGCCACGCGCGGTCATGATTGCTCCAAACGTTGGACTTGAAGAGGACGGCGCGATAGCCCGCCGCCCGCATCGCCAACGCGAAATCCGCCTCGTCCCCCAGGCGAGGGCGGGTATCCGGCGCGGCGTGGACGTGGATGTCACAGACACCCCGAAGTCCCGCCGTCTCCCCCGCCGTGGGAAGCCCGGCCGTCTCTCCAGCCACGGAAAGCCCGGCCGCGGCCAGGCCTCCTAGCAAGAAGTCGCGCCGCCCAAACGCGGCAGAAGTCGATTGCGTATCCATGGTTCCTCCTGAAAACGACGCCAAAGATACTCAATGGAGCGGGCTCCAACACAAACACTTTTTTGACGAAGCCCCGACACGCCTTACGCATCCCCGCGCCGCTTTCGCGGCCGTGCGCGGGTTTGCGCGGCGACTCGGAAAAAGAAGGAATGCTTGTCCACTGATTGGGTAACGCGTGACTCCGGGTCATGGGTTCAGGCCAAGTATGGCAACTACGAGGTTGCCCTCCTGGAAAACGGTATCCAACTGAAGGATGGGAAAAACAAGTGGGGAGAGGAGAAGGAGGTTCCTGAAAACGTTCTGAATGACCCCGAAAAGCTGAGCGCGTGGCTGAACGGCGTCGTGTCTGACCTTGCGCGCGAGGACACGCCCGAAGACGGACTGTAAAACGAAGGCATCGTGCCTGGCCGCCTGCCCACCTTTATTCCCATTGCCCGCGGGCGGCCCTTGTCGCGCCCCCCGGGCACACCCCGCGTTTCCCCGGGGGCGCGGGTTGCCAGCCCCCAAGGGCCACGGGGGCCCGCCCTGCGGAAGGAGGCCAGGGCAAACGCATCTAATTTCGCTGAAGATTCAAGAGGAATTCGAGGTAGGCGGGATCCAAGGCGGCACGCATAAT